>CAMCGB010000003.1 GCA_945874355.1 uncultured Bacteroides sp. | reverse complement strand
AATCAGCTGAAATGAAAACTTCTTAAAAGTGCTGAAGAAAAAGTTGCTTTTTACACAAGCGTATCACAATATGACATCATGCATGCTTTATGCACTCCTTTAGTACATCTGCCGAAATCACCGTATATTTTGAAACCCTTATGAGGTTCAAATCCCCAGTCATCATATTTTGCGGTATCCGGATCATAGTCAGGGTTCTTTTTCTGAAACTCTTTAATGCTGTCTTCTTCTGAGTATTCTTGAATTGGATTTGGAATCTTCTTTCCTTCATTTGTCAGAATATAGTAACGTATAAATGTTTCTTCACCATTCCACAAGTCAATATCCTTCATTACGGCATAACCATTATAGAAATCGCAAATGACTTCTCCCGTATAAACGACGTGTCTAAAACAGTCATATGTTGAACTATATAAATAGTCAGAGATAATTGTGCCTTTACTGTCAATAAGTTTTCCAACATATGTAGTTTCACTAAACATATAGTCTTCCTCTTCCATCTCAACAAAGGCTAAACCCTCATGGAAGTCCCTTACACTGGAGTAAACCGCATCGAGGACGAAAATGTCATTTGTGTTTATGAACCCCCAATTAGAACCGTCCACTGATACACCAGCCAGTCCTTCTGAAAAGTCGTTTGCTTCTTTATACTTCGCAGGAATAATCTCATAACCTTCGGAATTTAAGAAGCCATACAAGCCTGATTTCCGGAATTTATAAACACCATCGTGGAGTCCATATACCATATCATATATAGCGTTCGCAATAATTCTTCCGCTATTCTTATCCTTTAATCCTACCTTCCCGTTTGAGATGAATGGAAGAATCACAGCCTCTACAGAGGCAATCGGGCTACCGCACTTGATGCAGAACTTTGCTCCCTGAGGGAGTATAGATCCACATGAAGAGCATACAGGTAGCTCACTCAAATTTGTTCCACAATGCATGCAGAACTTAGCTCCTTCAACATTGTTATTTCCACAATTCGGACAAATCATATACTGTGTGCTTAATATTCCTTATTATCATTTATGGCCCAACAATAGGGTCACCATTAGAGTCTATATAGTCTTCGTCAATGAAAAATGTATGCGGTGAGACATCGATATCTTCAAAAATTACGTAGTGGTCTTTTTCCCATTCCCTATATATTGCACCGTAGACTGTATCGTAATCAGCGGTGTTGAAAAACTGACTATTTATGCCATTTACAATCTCGTTTATGGATAGAGGTCTCTTAGCCTTTATCAGAACCTCGATTATTAATGATGTTATGTATGGCATTCTATAATGATCAGTTTATTAAAATAGCAGTTATCATTAACTTACAATATCTGAAGCTCTGGGTACTTCCTAACCTCAATGCTTTCACCATCGCGTCTTTTCATAAGAACTTGGAATTCTTGAAAATCACCAAATGCAATTGTTCTTCCTCTAATAATACTTACCATCTCTCCTAGAGTTGAACACCTGAGCATGGTTTCTTGAACTGGTCCAAGGGGCTTGCCGTCCTTGTCACACATAAGAAGGATTCCTCCTAAATTTAACCAGGTATTATATCCATTTTTTATTACTCTGAGGAAATATTTAGGTGATGGGAAAACACCATCATTATACCTTGTAGTTGAAACAATAAAAGGGTCTTCGTCAGGAATAGTAATAATATCTCCTGGTACGTGAGAATTGGCTTTATATCTTAATATTTTATCAATAGGAATATTAAGGTCCTTAACCTCTGTGCAATCATATTTAGTTGGTAACCCCAATAATCCATACTGTTTTGCTTTCTTCTCTAATGGGCTGTCAACATGGAAATATTCAACTTTGTCTGCGTTATTACCGAACTCGGATTCCGGAAAAGAAGGATAGGAAGGAAAAGAAATAGATTTGATTGCGACGCAACCTCCAAAAACATCATATCCTAACGATTGAATTCCTTCTCCTACCCTAATATAAGTTAGAGAACAACAGTCTTTGAATGCCTTATGTCCAATCTCCTTTGCAGCACCGATATATAGTTTCGCTAGACTTGAACATCCTTCGAATGCAAAATCTCCGATCGTCTGAACACTCTTTGACAAAGAGACATATTTAAGACTAGTACATAGTAAAAAAGCACCTTCGCCAATAATCTTACATCCAGATGAGTATGTGACATGCTTTAATAATTCTTCCCTTTTTTTTTCTCTCCTCTTTTCAAATTCCATGTTAGAATGAATTCTCCTGATATATTCTTGATCTGATTCTCGGGGAAATTTGACCGTGAAAAAAGATGGTAAAGGTATATCTTCTTCTACTGAGAAGGAACCTTTCTCCGGGAAGACACCAGTATCTATGTAAACCAATGATGTACATTCTTGGAAGGCCTTTATGCCAACCTCTTCGGCCAAAATGCAGCGAGTCAATGATGAGCATCCCAGAAAAGCTTGAAACCCTATTTTTTTCGGTGATGACCCTGATAGAGAACAAAGAGAGGTACACTGCTGAAAAGCATGATCGCCAATTTCATTAACATGGTCCCATTTAACTGATTTAAGTGACTCGCATTCTTCAAAAGCTCTTCCCCCAATATTCTTTACACCTCCTCCAAGCACGACTTCTTCAAGGTTAGAGCAATGTCTGAAAGCATTATTGGGGACATCAACAATGCATCTATCAAATATAACCTTGGTAATCCTTGGTCGTAGGATTGACCATGGATAGGAAGAATCATCTTGATTCGGTATAGTTCCCTCGCCTTCAATTACAAACCGACCGTCTTTGTATAGCTTGAATACAATACCATCACCGCATTCTTTTTTTACTAAAACATTAGGGTCTGGTTTTTCTTCAATTTTTTGAGGAACAGGCTGCACGACTTTGACTTCGATCTGAGGTGCCGGGGTGACTGTTTTAGTGGAGACTGTTGAATGTTCAGGTTTGGTTATCGTATTGGCTGGGTACTTGTTGGCTAATGCATCAAAACGAAGCTTATAGAAGTTAATGGTCTCGTCCTCATCATACGAAATGGAAATGGATTCATCATTATCTTCCGCTTTGTTGGTCCAATTGTATGAACCAGTAATGACAATTCGATCATCAATGATGCAGAACTTATCATGCATCAATTTGTTGGTCTTATTCCAATGAACGATTCCACCGGCATCTTCTAGTTGCTTGAATGCTATCTTGTTGGAACTGGACATATTGATCTCATCGAAATTTGAGATGAGTTCAACACGTATACCTAATTGACTTTTCATCAATAAGGGTTGAAATAGAAGTTCATTGGTAAACCAGGCAACCGCTATCCTTATAGAGGATTTCGCATTGAACAATTCTTTCTGAATCTCATTTTGAATCTTATTTGAGAAATGTCGTATCATATCATTCTATGCTCTATAATTTTGGTCAGCTAATCACAGACTCTTGACTTTTATTAAAATTAAAATATAGGCTGTATAACACTAATCCTTACCCTCTCACCTCCGGCACGAGCTCCAAAGTCGCTCCCATCGCAGCAGCGAACTTGAAGAGCATCGAGACGGCAATCTCGTCCTCCAGGAACCAGTGGTTGACGGCCTGGGCGGTGCGATTGAGCTTGTCACCGATAGTTTCGAAGTTGTAGTTGTTGAGCTTCATCTCGACGAAGAGGGGATTGAGCTTCTTCGTCGGGTCCAGCATATTCAGGATTGCATATGCCATCGCCCTTGACGGTGCCTTGTCATCTGCATATGTGAACACCATCTTCACATCGTATCCGAAGTAGTCATATATCCTGACGAGGTTCGAATACCGTATGTCATCAACGCTGAACCAGCGCCCGAAAGCGGCGGTGGTGATGCCCATATGCGCAGTCAGGTCTTCGCGTTTTGCGCCGGTGGCATTGAGGAAGTTGCCGAGGAACTTCAGGGTCTTGCACTTCTCGATAGTCGCGGCATTGACCATCGGTCGCTGCCGTTTCAGCTTTTCATCCATTTTTCGTCGAATTAAAAACTAACGAATTTTTGTTTTGAGGAAATAACTCTCAAACTTTGTCAAATAAACCTATGCAAATATAAAGAAATAATTCATAGGTCGTGCAAAATTTACGAAAAACCGACGAAATGGATTTTGACAGAGTCAGAAGCGAGTATTCAATCCTCACGATCATGGCGAAACTCGGATGCGACATGACCCATAACGGGTATATGTACAAAGCACCGTTCCGTGAGGACAGGACCCCGTCGATGCACGTCGACGAACGTCGCAACATGTGGTGTGACTACGGCAGCATCCTTCCTGACGGCAGACGGGCCGGTGGCGGCAACATAGAACTTGTCCGCCTGATGTTCGGACTGAATTCCAACAAGGAAGCGGCGGAGAAGATCATCGACATCTGCGGTGGACTCTGTGAGAGCTACGAACCACCAAGGACGGTCAAGAAGGAAAGCGAAAAGAAGCCCGGAATAGAAATCCTCAGCTCCCTGAATATGATTACGAACCGGGCACTCCGCAACTATCTGAGGGGGCGAGGAATCAATCCGGATCTTGCAAACCTATGGTGTGATGAAGTGGATTTCAGGATAGGGGCTTCGGGCAAACATATGTTCGCCATAGGCTTCCGTAACGACAGGGACGGATATGTTCTGCGCAACAGTTTCTTCAAGGGTACCAATGTCAACAGCATATCGACCATAGTCAAGGACAGTCCCATTGTCGGGGAAGCCTGGAAGGACAGGGAATTCTGCCATTCACATCCGGATGCGGGAAAAGGCAAGGTGATGGTGTTTGAAGGCTTTATGGATTACCTGTCGCTCTTGACAATGAGGGGAGTCCGCAAACCGGACTGTGACTGCGTTGTATTGAATTCGACCGTAAACGTCGGGGATGCTGTCAGTTTCCTGCATAGACACAGCCGAATCGAATGCTGGCTGGACAATGACGAAGCCGGAAGACAGTGTCTGGAGTTCATCAGGGACCGGTGCGGGGAATGGAAGGTAACCGATATGTCTCCGACCTACTGCCGGAACAATGACCTGAATGAATACCTGACCCAGGCAATCAAAGGCAGTGACCTGCAGCAACGTTCGCTCGGCAGGGGATTGTGACTACACTCAAACAACATACGAATATGGCAAAACTTGAAGCAAATGAAATCCCCTGGCAGAAGCTGGCAGGGTGGGGCATTCAGCAGAAGATGCTGGAAGCCAATCATGAGGCAATGCAGCGGCTGATGGCCGGAAGGTACACTCCTCCGATGAATTTTTACCGCAAGGAAGAAGGTCTGTCGGTGGAAGGCCAGGCAGCAATACGCTGTTACAAGGCAAAGGACGGTTCAGTCAAGCTGGAGCTGCAGGGAGTCGGGGAACCGATTACCGAGAATTCAAAACTCTACCTGTTTGGCGTAGAACTGACGAGGGACCAGGTCAGGAACCTTGCTGAAACCGGCCACGCCGGCAGTCTTGTTCCGAGCAAGGACGGCAGCAAGCAGTATTTCGTCAGCCTGAACAGGGAAACCAACAGACTCGTCAGTATGCCGGCGGAGAGCGTGACCGGACCGAAAGACGGAATGGTCGCAGGAGTCAGGCTTGACAATGAGCAGATGTCAAAATACCTGAAGGGAGAGGCGGTCTACCTGAAGGGTATGACAAGAACTGACGGACAGAAGTTCGATGCCTGTGTGCAGTTCAGTGCGTGGACCCGCAAGAACGACTTCACCCATCCGGAATGGCTGAAGGAGGCTCAAAAGGCCGAAAAGGAAGCCCTGAAGAAGATGGAAAGCCTTGGAGAGAACCAGGGCGAGGATAACGGAAAGAAGAAAGGGAGGAGCCGCTGATATGGCAGATGCAAGGGAAGTGGCCCAGCGCTATGCCGACCTGTTCATCGCGAAGTTCGATGAGATAGATCCCAACGGTTGGAGGAAGCCCTGGATTTCCTCCAATGCGACAAGTGCGTGGAATATCTCGGGCCGCCAATACACCAGGAGCAACAGGCTGCTTCTCTCCTTCCTGTGCGACTACAAGGGTTGGGAGATACCTTTCTTCATGACCTGGAACCAGGCTAACAAGCTCGGGGTATGTGTCACGAAAGGGGAGAAGAGCTTTCCGGTCGTGTGGTTCAAGGACTGGTACGAGAAGGACCGGAAACGCATCAGCAATCAGGAGTATCTCAATCTTCCGGCAGATGAGCAGAAGGACTGGAAACGAAAGTATATCCTAAGCTACAACAATGTCTTCAATATAAGCCAGACCAACTTCAGGACTGAACGCCCTGAACAGTGGCAGGCTCTTGAAGATAAGGTGAAGACCGTCATCGAGACCAAGGTGCGCTACAGCAGCGAAGCATTCGACAAGGCACTCGAGAACCAGACGTGGCTCTGTCCCATCATCCAGAATGACGGCAACAGTGCCTTCTACAGTCCTGCTGAAGACAAGATTGTAGTCCCCAGGAAGGAGAATTTTCCTGACCAGAGGGATTTCTACGGGACCCTAAGTCACGAGATGGTACATTCCACAGGAACCAAAGAGCGTCTGGACCGCGACATGAGCGGATTGTTCGGAACGGAGAGCTATGCCAGGGAGGAACTGGTGGCTGAACTCGGAAGTGCTATCCTCTCCTCAATGACTGGGATAACTACAAGTATCAAGGAAGACAACCTGCAGTATCTCAAGAATTGGACAGAAGCGATCGGGAATGACCCCGGCATCATCACTGGGGCAGTGTCTGAAGCGGCTTATGCAGCAGAACTCATCGAAAAGACAATCGGCATCGGCCAGGAGCTCAGCAAGGACCTCAAGATGAAGGAAATCATCCCTGACATTGAAATCCTTTCCGAGAAGGAGCCGGTCAAGAGCCGCAGCCGTTTCGATGTACTTGAATATGAACCCCAGAAATCAAAATCCAGAAGCCTATGAATACAAAGAATGCAGGCCGCCCGCGTGAGGACGGCCTGCGGAAACCGGTAACCCGCATCGAACTTGAGCGCAGGTGCGGTAAGATTGGCCGCCGTCTGCTTCTTATGGCCTGGCCATTGACAACGCGAGGGATTCTCGACAGACTCAAGGTCACTGCCTTTTCGTTCAGCTCCGATTCCCGTTGTGTGACGGTCTTTATGGATATTGTTTCCATTGACGTCGAAAGGGCATACCGGAACAGATCATTCCCGTGCTCGACGGTTCGGATTGTGTTGACTGAAAACAGGGACGGCTCCCTCTCAGCCGAGTCGGCATCTATCCATCTGCAGGAATATCAGGATTCTTTTGACAGTATGCAGTTGATGAATCTTGAAGAGGCATATTGCCGGATGACTGAATACATCCGATAAAAAATGAAATCCCCGGGCAGAGAAGTCCCGGGGATTATGCGTCTTGAGACGCATTATAAAGCAAGGGGTTCCACAGAACCGGGAACCTAGTGCAAAGGTAATAAAAATCTTATTCTCTCTTTTGTATGAAATGCTGGCTAATGCTTTGTGTTTTACTTCAAAAATCACTAAAGTGATGCAATACAATCGAATCAGAGTTTCTTCCTGCGAAGTCCGAAAGTGATTAATGGAGAAACCATCATCTTTTATTTGAACAGTTCCTCAATTCCCTCTTTGTCTCTCTGTTTCTTGAAGTAATCTTGTATAATTGAATTGGACAACTCTTCCAAGTGGTTATAGTCTAAGGATGAAATCAGATCTTTGAATTCAGCCTCGTTGTAGAAATCCAGATATAATACATCCCATCTTATACCATCTGTAATCCAAGATTCAATTCTCATATGGGATATTCCATCCTTCACCTCGAAAGAAGCCGAAAGAGCGACATCTTCAGCTCTAATCAGATGACCTTCACTATGCCCTGTATTTCATATTTTCTCGTGTTTTGGTAATATTATTCATATTTTGCACTTGCGCTGAAAAGAGTGGACCAACTAAACTCCACTCCTTGCAAGGATAGTTATTACTTCATAAGAAACGGATAGTTGTCTGTACCTTTCAAAGCAAGGCAGGTTCCTCTGGCGACTGCCTTGAGCGGGTCCTCGGCAACACGGAATACGATATTGACCTTCTCTGAAAACCGCCGAGCAATACCCCGCAGAAGAGATCCTCCTCCTGAAAGCCAGATGCCTTTTATGGTATCCATTCCCGTCAACATTCTTGTAGCGGGCATTTCTCCCAATTCTTTAATCCATCGGAGATCTTTATCGAGTGAGAATATAAAAGACTGAAGCCCGAGATACTACTTGAACCTGAATGAAGCAATGATGTCAGCTGCAATCTTTTCGTGTGATGCCTTGGAGATGGTGCCGAACTTTATGTCATAGAGCATATCGCCGCGCTTGAAAGTATATGAAATCTGCTTGGCAACCTGCCCCATGGCACGGATCTCAAGTACAATCCGGTAGCATTTCACTCCAGCAACAGTCATCAGTTTCTCCTCCAGAATCTTCACACCGGACTGCTTCAGATTGCTGACACCTTCCGCCTTGACTTCAGCAAGGGAAAGATCTGTCTCAAAGCGGACAATCGTGAATCCGAACTCTTCCGCCTGGTGGCCGACATATACATCGGTAATTGCATTGATGTGCTCATAGTACTTCCACCCGGCCGGATACCGGACGGAATAATATCTCGTTGAATATGTATTCGCCAACTGTGCTGACTGCGCAAATGCGCTTGAACCTCCTACGAGAAGGCATATCAGGCATAACAGCCTTTTAATCAGTCTATTCATTGTTCTCCCATTTATGTTTATTGTCAGATGCTTCCTTTTTCTGTTTTGCCCTGTGAATGAGGTACAGGCCAATGACGCCGAACATAATACCGCCCGAAAGTTGTCCCCTTGCAGCCTGGGCCTCACCGCTCCCAGCGGCTATGAAGAATACCAGAACATTCAGAATGCCCAGAACGAGGAAGAAAATACCGAATCCTTTCATAACCCTGTTGATTTACTCATCCTTTTGAACATCAATGAATTCCACATCCTTCTTCTTGCTGAGAAGGATAATCGGCAGTCCAATAAGAGGACTGAGGAAGAAACAAAGTACAAAGCTCCAGCCGAAACCGATCTTCCGGTTCTTGCCGAGCAGGGCAACCAATAAGCTTAGGAGGATGCCGAAAAGAATTGTAATAAACTGTTCCATAATATGATAGAATTAAATATTGATATCGAGTTCATCTTCTGCACGCTGTCTGAGCCTCTCGAGAGCCTTTATGTCGTGGCGGTATTGCCCCACCTGCTGGAAGATTTCCAATGCGGCTGCATTCTTCCTTTCATCCCCGACGAATCGGTCCGGATGGCATTTGACCTTCAACTGCTCATATAGTTCCTCCGCATGGAATGCGCTGTCCAATATGTTTCCAAAATCAACTTTCTCTGAAATTATGTTTTTCTTCATCGCTGACATACGGGGTGTGGGTACCTTTCTTTTCAATGCCATGAAAATGAGAAACATGATAACTGCAAATTCCAATGCGGAAATTACTGTCCATGCATCGATGCTCCAGTCCAAAAAATTTTCATTCATATTATCTTTCAATTTGCATATAATCCTTTATCTGCCATCTGCAGCCATAGTCTCCGGCATCACAACAAACCTCGAGTGTATCAAAGCCCAGTACTACCAGTTTTCTGACAAGGATGGAGTCGGACATTATCACACTGCCTATCTGGACCAATTCGGCCCTGGAGAGTTGACGGCCCTTGAAGGCCTGTATTCTGAATCCGGTGTTCAGCCAGTCCGAGAACTTATGTCTATAAGTTCTCTCTCCCTTGGAGACTGATGCCTTCATCAAAGTGGGAGCAGTCCCCAGGACAAACGCAGACCTGGCAGCCTCATTGAATCCACGGATCAACTTTCCGCGTTCACTTCTGTCGCGGAACCAGTCCAGGATCATATTCCAAGTATTCGTAAACATAGTCTATCTCTTCTTCCTGTAGTCCCTGTATTCATCACAATGCCTGAGGACATAGTCACATGCGGAAGTGTTCCGGTAGTGCTGGACGATTTCAAGACGGGCCTGAAGTCTCAGCAGTTCCAGGGCCTTGATTTCCTTGTCGCAAATCATGGCAAGGCCGTTACTGATATAGCGGTCTCCCGTTTGCAAGAGTTCATCGTATTCGTGGTCATCCCAGCCACTCTTGAAGTAGGCAGTCAATGCCCAGGCATAGGAGAATGAGGACTTGAGTCCCAGACCGTAGTCAATCATCGCACGGCCTCTCTCGTCAGGGCCGAAGTTTCCTGACATCCTGCGCCTGTCCTCAGCCATCCGCCTGGCAAAACCGAGCTTGTAGTCGGGGTATGGGAGTCCGGACTCGTTGAATGCGGTCTGGAATGGGTCCCTGTCCATATATACGCTCGTATTGAGACGGTATTGGTATGATGACGGCAACTTCTCAAGTACCCTTACGGCCTCTTCATACTTCATCTCCCTTACGTAGCGGGTCCCTGCCACCTCAAGGAAATAGGTCTTGTTTTTGTAACTCCTGTCATCCAGAAATTTCTCCAGACCGGTCAGGCTTCCATCCAGCGACCGCACGTATTTCTCTATATCCTTAACAGGGACTTTCCGGTCTATAATCTGGAATAGGCCATTCGAGTAGTCAAAACAATTGAATATGGTGCTGCTGTTGCGATATTGCGTCATCGTCAAACTGCTGTGATGTTTTGTCTCCAGGCAATCGACATAATTCAGGAGACGGTTGTCCGCCATATTCGCAAGCCGTATGGCCAGCGTACCCTTACCCCTGTCTATCATCCTCGGGCAGACCTCCCCGAGAATAATCTTCTTGAGCATGTCATTCCAATAGTAGAAGCTCTTGTTGACCCGGAGCTCCCATGCCCCCGCTTTTATGACATTACGCACTTCGTCAGTGATGTTGCCTGTAATCTTGGCATCGAGCCAGCGGAGGTCACGCAGCAGACGCGCCTCGTATGCTGAATCATAAACGGAATTCTTCGCATCCAGATATATGGAAAGAACCCTTATCGAGTCCCAGATGAAATCATCCCCTGCGGACAGGGAGGCCTTGTCATTTACCGCCCCGGCTTCACGGCTGCGTCCGCTCAGATCAAGCGCAAGGGCCTTCACGTAGAGCCACACAGCAGGATTGCGGCAGGACTTCACGCCAACGGCGGTGTCGCATATCCTGCATATCCTGTCCGCATCGGCAATGCTGATAATCCGCATTGACATCCGTTCGGAGTACGAGTCTCCGGTATATCTGTGCATTACGTTATCTGTAAACCACTCCTGCATCATCCGCCTCAGTTCAATGTTGTCAGGGTCGAACCCGGCCATCTGTTCCAGGATATCCCAGCACCCTGGTAATTTCCCGTTCATCCGCTTCAGGCAAAACCGCAATGAACTTATGTCACCCCTTTCTGCGTAATGTCTGAGGGCGGTTTCCTTTTTGCCAGTCTCGAAGTCCACCCTTGCCATGTAGTCAAGGCACATTTCCCTTATGATGCCGTCCGGGATTGCTGGATCTGCGGCCCGCCAAAGGCTGTCCATCCGGGGATATTCCTGCAGCGTCGTCATTGCCCTGAGCGCCTGCAGGACATAGCGGGAACTGAGTTGTCCCCCTGCTGCTGCCTCTGCGAGGCATCTGTCCCTTATCTCTTCCATTGTTGATGAAAGGCCGTCCCCCGCACTGGGATAATACCAGCGTGAATAGTAGCAGCCGCGCGCCTTCTCGCATTCCTTCGCTGTCTTGAGGTATCTGATGATGTCTTGGCGGTCATTGTCCGCAAGATACCTCTCGAAGCCGTTTTCAATGTGCTCCCTTGGGCCAATCCCGTCCAACCTTTCGACGGAATAATTGAAGACCACATTGGAAATGTCCTCAAGGCTAATGGCCGGTGTTCCCGCAAGATCCTGCCAGTCACGGAGAAGTCTCCTGTCATCCTCCGGGTTCCCGGGCTGCGCAGGGTCCCATATCCGCGGAAGCATATAGTCCGCGGCCTGCCATTCATAAGGTCCGCAGGCACGGGAAAGCACGGGAGCCAGAAGCAGTATGCTAATCAGAATAGATTCTTTCAATTTCATCGAAGGTGTATTTTGAGAGGTTCGTCGAATCGAGGTGATATATTATGTTGGAGTGCGGAGGATTTCCAGCCGCCCTGTCGGCAAGGGTCTTGACCTTGAGGATCTCGGAAATCTCCGATGTCTCGATGCGGAAAGTCTCTCCGGGGCCATAGCTGAGGCTGTCAGGGTTAGTCCCGTGTGTCAGACCGGTGAATTGGCCGTCCTTGAAATTCACCGTCCAGCCGAATGTGGGGTAAGCCATATCGAAGGAATGCGGACACTTGCCCCGCTTGAGGTATTTCTTCACCTCGTCATAGTCAATGATGGAGTTGCGCGTGTCGGGATTCTTGATTGAGCCGGTGTTGTATAGCATCAGGACTCTGTGATCGAAGGGATACTCGGGCTCTGCAACCTGATGGAGCCTGACAGTCCCGCTGAGCAATATGCCTTTCTCGCCGAGAATCTCCCTGGCCCGCCTGCAGAGCGCGAAGTAGCTGTCCCTGGCGGATGCCGTCCAGTCGCAGTCGAACTGCACCATTTCCACTGGTCCGAGTATGTTGAATGAGGCCATCGCAAGAACGCGGGCGACAATCTTCTCCGCCAGGTCCTCCTCTTTCCCGGCCGAGCGCAGCATAGCCTCGAGGGTGATATATACTGTAGGGACAACTTTTATTCCTTCAGGAACCTCCGAAACGAATCTTGTGGTGGCGACGGGGAACACCCCGGTTTCCCCTGTGTTCCAGTCACGGTCCGGAGCCACGTCGAACATCTTGATGTAGAGGGTTGTGATATCGTGTCCCTTCAGGAACTCCGTCTCGTAGTCATTTATCTTGAAGACCGATTTCCAGAAATAAATGGCACGTTCCGGGGTCTCCATAATCACGGCGGAGGGAGCCGAATGGGAGGCACCGGAAGGTGATGACGGTGCTTGTTGCGCCCTCCTCCCACAGGAGGAGAATAGCAGCGCAATGAGTATGAATGTAATGTGACGCTTCATCTGAAATGCTTGGTTTCCGGATACGAATTTCGACAGTAAACTCCGGATTTTCAAGCATTTTCAAGCGCGTAAGTATGAACCGCCGCCCTGATGTATGACCGGGCTTCAACCCAGCCGGTTCATACACTATTCTTGGATTTCATACATTCGTCCAAGCCTCTCCAGATTGAAGCCTGGTCAGCTGTCCTTCCGCCACAGGATGTAGTTCTCATACTTGTACCTGTGGCCGTATTTGTCGTATATGACGGTAAGAGAATCGGCGGAGTCGCGGTAAATACCGTAAGACTGGCTGCCGACAAGATAGATTGCATTGCTGACCCCGAGGTCAACCAGGGCCTGGGCGAAATCGTGGAACGACTCCGGCGTGCGGCTCATTGCCACAAATATTTCTCCTCTTCTGTCGCACAGGGCCTTGCGGATGGACTTTCCCTTGTATTCGTTCTCAACGAGCTGGCCGTTGTCCACGAGAGGAAATTGCCTGAAGAAATAGCCCCCGGTCTCGGTTGCCTTCTCAAAGAGAGGGGAATTGTCGGCCACTCCGACTGTTATCTCCCCGTCGATGATGCCGCAGAAGCCTTTCTTGCTGAGGCCCCAGGAAAGAGGTTTGCCTTTCAGCACGAACGCCCCCACAATCTTTCCGTTGTCCGCACGTATGTCCGCGGCCTGGGTAGCAAGGATGACGCTGCCGTCATTGATGTCCGGAGCTCCCACTGAAAGGGATGGGATGCCGTGATGTGGTATGTATATGTCGAGCGTTATGTCGTTTATGTCAATCTCAAGGTGCTCGGTGTATGAGGTAGAGTCCTTCTGGTTGCCCAGAGGTACCGGAGTCTCGGTGATACCCTTAACTTCATCATCCTTTTCCGGCAAAGGCTCGAAAACGACTTCCGGTTCGGTTGCAATCGTGGACTGCCGTTGATAGAGATACAATGCTCCCGCCCCCGCAAGCAACATCACAACAGCCGCTACAACTATCCATCCGCGCCAAGGCTTCCGGCCTTTTCCGGAATCCGTCCCGGTATCCGGGCCCTTGCCGATCACCCTGAACTCATTGTCCTTTATGTCGTCATTTCTGCTCATCTGTCATTTTGGTTAAAGATTCGAGATAGGATTTCAACTTTATCAGGACCTCCCTTGAGGCGGTCAGCTCATGCCAGCTCCCTGCGCAGTCCGAGAGGACTATCCGCTGCTTGGCCACATCTATGATATGGACATAGTCCAGATTGATGATAAGACCCCTTCCCAGCCGGAGGAAACTACCGAAACTGTCACCGACCTGGTCCGCAATGAGGTCCTCTATCTGTCCCAACTGCAAGGAAACGAGCCTTGAGCGGCCGTCGAGACTGACCACGTTCGAGTAATTGCCGTCCGATGTGATGTACATCAGACGGTCAAGCGGTACCCTGACCAGTTCAGTTCCTTTGCTGATTACGATAAATTTCACTGCTATCCTGTTGTCGCTTGCAAAGATACACAAAAACAACTTCGTGTGAGCTCACGGACGTGACATATTGGACGAAATCGTAAAATAATGTACGAAATACCTTATTAGCGGAATGCGTATTGTCGCTGCGGTATCCAAGGCAGTCCCGTAGATGTATAATGATTACACATTCTTCTTTGAAAGAGTAGTTTTTGCATCTGCATCTGTGTAAAAATTACACGTTTGGCGGATATAGGAATTATACATACGAATATCCCCGTCCTGTGGGTCTCCACGGGCTGCGTGATATTCAGATATGACGGAAGGTACCTGAAGGTACTTCTGATAGAGAGGGGAATAGACCCGTTCAATGGCAGATGGGTGTTCCGGGAGGTTTTTCAATCTGGATGAGGACGTCATTACGGGAGTCAGTAAACTTGACCGCTTTCATATTAACAATACTTGAATCGTTAATTTCTTGACAAAAGAGTGATTATTTCTCTCGGATTGTCAATCAGCGCATCATATTGAGAATCCAACAACGTACTTTTTCCCTTTGTTCCCCACAGACACGCGATACTCTCTATTTTAGGTCTCTTAGATGCTAAAATGTCAATTGCTCTATCTCCAAATGAAAGAGTTTCGGCAGGGCTGATATCTAAAAGATTTATAGCCTTTATCATTGGAGCTGGATTTGGTTTTATTGGCTTTGCATCGTGGTAATCTACAATGAAGTCAGTAGGTATATTAAATTGATTGACAACTCTCTGGACATATATACTAGGTGAGGTACTCACTATTGCCACTTTAATGTAATTATTGCGTATATACGAAAACATTATATTGCTAGATTGAATTTTATAGGAATCTTTGTGGTTGAAGAGTTTTCGCCAAAGTACGTTCAGGATGTAGTGAGTAGGGATTTTATTATCCATAACTCGTTGAGCGAGGCTCTTCTTGCATATACTCTTCCATCGACCAACCTCGCCCTGACGTTTGAATCGGCCTACAAAGTATCATGGAAGGGTTTTTCATATAAGCCTGTATCTGCATAGAATAAACTCAAGTCTAATTCTTATGTATAGGTGATATATAACGACATTGGCCTGAAGCAGAGGTAAGAGGCTCTCGCTCATTCCTTTGGATGTCTTCACCGGCACGTAGAACTCATCGGTTCTCCCACGTGATGGAGAGGGGCGAGCCGCCGGCGAACTCCATCTACTCGCTGTGGCCGCTGTAGTCGCGCTCGGCAATCTCCACGCGCCAGAAGACGCCCTTGTACTTGGAGCGCAGTTGTGCGAAATATCTGAGTCCGAATTGTGCCATGCCGCTGTCGTTTTATTTATGTTGTAAAGGTAGACGGGGACGGAGCTTTTTAACGGGAAGTAACTTACAGGTAAAATTACGAATGCTAAGTCATTGTGGTCTCGTGGGAAATTCGTATTTTTGCATTTAACATCATGATTATTCACACTTTACATCAAAGGATAAACTCATAAAAGAGTCAATTCCTTTAAGTTATATTGAATTTATCACATGGGCCTTTTTGACTTTCTTAATAAAAAGCAGAACCGATCAATGGTTGAATTGATGGAAAAAGCATCTGCATGGACAGATGTGTATTTGGATCGCTTCGCATTACGAAAAGGTGCAGACATTAAAAGTGCTGCCTTTATATTTACTTCTTGGGCAGTTTGGGATTACTGTTTAAACCACGATTGCCTTCCAAAAGGCAATGATGTAGCTGCCGAATACATTGCCTCTACATTTGTATATTCCGGTTTTGATAGCAAGATCGATATCGCGGAGTTCTTTGATGTCTTCAAAAGCAGATTCAAAATATTTAAATCAGATATTAAAGGACTTTTAAATTCAGATTATCCAAGAACTAAACAGTATTTGCCCTTTGGTATCTATTGCACAATCTATAAAAATCAACTGTCTTTAGAACCAACAGCAGGGGTTGATCTACATGATAATGAAACAAGCGCAGAACTTATTGAGTTTACGGATAGTTTCATTAAGTATTGGAACATGCTTATTGCAGATCTCGAAAATTCATTTTAATGATTGAATATGGGATTTTTACGTAACTTACTTGCCCCGAAGGATAATGGGGATTTTTGGGGGGAGTACAAACTGACTCATCAGAATGAAGCCAGATCTATTGAACTAATGACTGGTGAAAATTTTTCTTTATTGTCGAACAAGGATGCGAAAGAAAAATTTACTTCTCTTAAACGGATGGCAGAGAACAATAATTGTTCTATCACAGAGGTTAAAGAAACTTTTTTGAAAACCCTTAAGGCTGAGATTGGTGATTGTGATGACGATCTTAGGCAAATTGTCCAAATTACGACAGATAAGATGACTGAAGAAGCAATTCGCTATAATATTCAAAAAACAAATACTGCCTCATATTATATTCGTAAGTGGCTGTTGGAGATAGTTGGTAATCCTTTTGCTTAGAAAGATATGTATAATATTTTTGAAAACATGACCTTTGAAGAGATTGTTGACTTTACAATAGAAAAGTACAGCAATGAGAATGGTAGAGCAAAGCTTCATGCCTTATATGAAAAGGTAGCGACTTCTAACAAACTGAGTGGTCTTATTAGCCAGTCCAGATATAAAATGATAGCACCTACGGCAACCGATATATTTTCTTGCCTATGTACTGTACCTTATTTCATGTTTCGTTCAAATTGGACTCAGGTATGTGCTGCAGTTCTATTTTTAAAGAAATGGGATGAGGAGGTGAATCAATCATTGTATTTACTAAATCCGGAACAGTTAAAACAAAGAGCTGTTTCTTGTTATGCAACCTATAAATTATAAATTTTGATATGGGATTCTTTTCTAGATTAGCAGGTCATGTTAAAGACCTAAATAATATGGCAATTGCCGTTGGCAATGTGATTGCCCTTCTTGATCGTTATGATGAAACGAATGACGGTTATGCTTTACTTATTGCTGCATGGTTATGTAAACGAGGAATTCAAGATGTTGTTGCGGCTGGAAATCTTAGCCCTGTGCATACAATTAACGTTTTTGTAAATCAGCGTCTTGAAAAAATGACAGTCCAAGATGCCTATATTAAAAGTATCGGCAGATTATCGATGATTGCTAAAGAGATGTCTGATCAAGATTCAGAAGATATACTTGATATTATCAACGGAGGGGATGCTTTTGATAAGGTTGATTCGTCTTTGTCTGAGGATAAAAAACAAAGACTGCTCAAGCAGAACCTCACTTTCTAACGGTAAATACAATGGGAAACAAGATTTCAAAAGGCAAGGCACTACTGTTTCTTGCGATCACTTGGTTAATTTTATATCTCATCGGTTCTCTATTTAGTTTGTCTTTTACGATTGAAGAATGGAATGCGTTTTCAAAAATTATCTTTTGGGGGCCATCTTTACTATTAACCGTTTGGACCGTTAATGATTATTTTATCTCTCCAGAGAAGTAAATAGATGAGGTGGTTGATTTTTATCATTGCTGTCATTGTAATCTTTGTCATATATAAAAAAAGGATGACGAAGATAGATGAGGATTACGAGAAAGCTATCAACACTCCCGGAAGGGCTTTCTATCTCCGCGAAAATTATCCAACCCTTGTTGCTTATATCGAATCTCTTCCGGATTATGCTGTTGAGTTTGAACGTGCAGACTCGATTCGTTACATCAATTCTGAGGATCGCATAAAGAAAAATGTTGTGATTCAACAGTTCTCTGATATGATATGTGTTGCTTTTGCACTTGATAATGTCGCATTAAAACAGTGGAAATTTAAGAAAAGCGAATATACAGATGAGCAAATGGCTGATGAAGTCCAAGCTTATCTTATGTATAAGGCATAATTATTTCCTTTGTAATAATAGCCGCTACAGTGGCGCCTCTTGTAGTTTTCCGGTGATAATTTTAAAGAATCTTGAGATTGTTGTTGAATCTTAAGTTGAAGTAATTCATGTTGGCTGCGTCATCGCAGCGGGTGAAGATGAGGCGGAGTTTGTTGAGTTTGAGGGGGCTTTCAACGCTAGCCGGCCCAACTCATCATTTCTTTTTGCGAGAAGGCTTGTCTTTCCCGGCCTCCTTGACCTTCTCCATAGCCTCGCGGACCTTGCGGTCCTCTTCGAGTTCGATGCCGTAGCGCTCGGCGAGGGTGCGGACCATATAGTCTACATCGGCCTTGATCTGCAGGAAGTTCGCCATTATCTCGTCGTGGTAGTCACCCTCGAAGTCCTTTATGGGCTTTCGCTTTGACCAGTAGTCCTTCTGCGGAGCATCCGGACGGATGATCTTTCCGCAGAAGAACTTGTAGTCGTTTGTCTTCTCGTTGGAATCCTGCACCTTTCCGCAGAAGTAACCGGGGGAGAGGGTCTCTATGCGGTGGACAGGAAGGCGGTCCTCCAGCTGTAGCGACCTGTTCTCCGATTCAGAATCCGTCGAAAGGTTCTGGCTCGTGCGCTCGCGGAATTCCTTTCCGAAAGAGCGGCTCAAGTCCACGGCCGTCTTGCCGTTGACCTGACCGGCGAAGATGTTGCCGACGGTATTGAACACCACGTCGGAATTCTTCTGGCCGTAGTCCCTCACGAGCTGGCTCTTGTCCTGGGCACCCAGGACGACAGCCACCTTGTTCGAGCGTGCGGTATTGACCAGGTTGTCCAGGCCCTTCACGAATATGGTCGGGAGCTCGTCCAGCAGGACGCCGCTGTGCAGCTTGCCGGGCTTGTTGATGGTCTTGCAGAGGCGTGAAACATACAGGGCGAGGGTCGTACCGTATATCTCCTGACGGTCAGGGTTGTTTCCCACGCAGATTATCTTCGGATGTTCCGGGTCGTTGATGTCCATAGAGAAGTCATCCCCGGACAGTACCCAGTACAGGTCCGGAGACGCGAATCTGGATATAGGAATGGTGGCGGAGGCTATCTGTCCCTGCAGCTGGTCCTGCGCATTCGCCGTGAGCGCGTTCAGGAACGGTGCAACCTTAGCCTCCAACTCCGGAATATGGCTCTGTATCCTCAGCACGTCCTTGTAGTCTTTCGTCGTCAGTTCGACCAGGTGGGCGAAGGTGCAGAACCGTCCGTCCTCGAACTGGCTCAGGGTATAGATATCCCCATCGAGATACACCTTTGCCGACATGTCGAAGAAATCGTTCTTCTGCTCCTTTCCGGGGCAGACGTTGAGCATTATGATGTCCGCTATCTCCGCGCTGTCCGCCGGGTCGTTTATGTAACGTTTGGCCATCGGGTTGCAGCGGTGGGAGTAGAGCGGATGGTCGAAGTCTATGGTGTAGAATTCCGGCCTGACCTTGTAGCCTCCCATATTCGCACAGACCTCGTTGTACACCTTCTTCGTGAGGTCCGGGTACTTGTAGTCATAGACGAACAGGGAATAGCCCTTGCGGACCATCTGCTCGATGTACGGGCCATACACTGAATATGACTTTCCGGAACCCGGCGTTCCGAGTATCATCGTCGCACGGAACGGGTTCACGACGTTTATCCACCCTTTCCGTTTCTTTCCTTTCCACTGGTATTCCATCGGGATGTTGATTGAGTACCTGTCCTCCAGTTTCTCCTCGCACTGCTCGAAGGTGTCGTTCATCGGGTCTGCCTTCAGTTCATCGAAGCGGAAGTGCTTCCACAGAAGAGACAGCCCAACGCAGGAAGATACGAACCCGGCCAGCGTCGTCAATATGAAAACCGTCGGAAATCCATCCGTGGGGGCAAGGAAAACGGCAATTCCCAGAAGTGCGATTATCGATGAATTTCTGATGGAAACCTTCCTTTCGGTAGTGACGCTGCGGAAGAACATCCCGCAGGTGAACAGGAAGAGCGAAAGGAGCTTCTCTATGATGAGAGGCCCCTTCAGCCCGGAATGGCGCACCGTTGCGATGAACAGGTCCAGGTAGTGGTTGGTCAGTCCCAGACGGTGGAAGAACGGGTGGCCGTGACAGTATGTGGTGTACATCATCAGGACCGTCCCGACGGCCATCAGCGCAATCGAATATCCTTCGTTGTCCCTTCGTGCCATATTCACATCCTCCTTTTCCTTTTCTTTCTCCTGTTCGCTTCAGGAGTCTCGTTCCTGCGCTTGGATTCCATAAGGGATTCCATCAGCATCGCCGCCACCTCCGCGCCCACATTCTCGCTGAAGGTCCTGCGGTTGGATACTGTAGCCGAAGCAACGGTTGGAGCCGGCTGGCCGATGTCGTTTCCATCAGTTTTCCATCGTCCCTGCATCAGGTCGTTGAACGTCGATGCGGACAGTCCCTTCTCCAGTTCAGACCCCTTGAAGACCGACCGGTTCGTATGGTCGATGAAGGTGACCCCGAACACACGTCCCTCGTCGGTCCTCGAATACACGACATCGATTCCTTTTGCGGCGAGCATACGCCTGAAGTCATCCCCGGTCGGAGCGTTGGCCAATGCAGCCTTCACGCAGCCGTTGACCCTCTGCCTGCGGCGGAATGTGTCGTCGTTGCTCCATTTCTGCGAAGCGACACTCTTTTCCATATCCTCCCTCGTAGGAATCATCAGGTCCATTGCGTCAATGGCCGGGGAACATACCTTTCCGTTGCGGTCCAGCAGCCTGAACGACAATTCTTTCGCCGGCGATTCATGAACCTTCACTCCAAGTGACTGCATCACCATGAAGAGCTGCGGCATTGATGTGCACCTGTACCTGAGTGCCTTCTCGATCCTGGATGCAAGGTCGTGGCTGAGGTCGTATTCGGTGGAGTTTCGGGGGACATCCTCCGAGCGGCCCACCCTGAACCCGTAGACCCGGGACAGTTCCGTGATGATGTCGTGACACCGCCTGTTCTCGTAGCGGTCGCTGATCTTGTACCCGTCGCTGTCCACGCGGACCGACACTACGTGCCAGTGGATGCGGTCGGTATCCCTGTGCTCGAATATGACCATCGGCTGCTTCCCGTACCCAAGCCGGCCCATCATGTCCCGTATGAACCGCAGCGTCTTTTCCCTGTCCATCCTGTCTGCGGATGACGGGTTGACGGAAGCGTGGAAGACCACGTCACGGGTCCTCCTCGAACCCCGGGCGTAGTCCTGCATGACCCGGTATGCCTCGTCCGGGTCGGACGTGCCCGCATTCCAGACTGCAACGGTCTCGCAGGTGCCCGAGTCGACCTTGCGGTCATTGTATTCGAGCACTGGCGAGAGGGAGGCGCACGGAGGCTGGATCTTTACCACCATAGGCTATTCGGGAAGGTCCTCCGGGCCCTTCTTCTGCTGTGGCGCGAAGCCGATGCGGTCGCAGCTGATGCGGAAGTTCCGGTACTTGGTCCCGTCCTTCTCGCAGTCCCATATCTGGAGTTCTCCGGTCACGATGACGGCAGCGCCCTTCACAAGGTGCTGCAGCATCTTCGACCGTGTCTGGAACCAGGTGCAGGGGAAGAAGTGGGATTCTCCGCGCGAGTCCTTGGATGCGAGTGTGAATGTGACGAACTCCGTCCCGGAGTCCGACCTGCGCAGCTGGGCGTCTTCGCCCAGGTAGCCGCTGATTGTGATTGTCTGCATATTGTGTTGTATTATTGGGTTGTGTCCTTCTCCTTATCCAGCAGGGTGTCGATACGGTACAGATAGCCGCTTATCTTCTTCAGCCAGTATTCCAGCGCCCTGGCATTCTGGAGGCTGCTGCCTTCTCTTGCCATCATCGTGTTGATTGAAGCGCAGCTGCGGTTGATGTTATGCCCGATGCGCCGCACGTGCCAGATGAGTTTCTCCATATCGGCGGAAGGGGCGGGCGTATCTTCCTTCCGGCTGATACGTCTGCTCCCGACTTTCACTGCGAATATGCGGTCACGGACGAAGAGGGACCTGTTCCTGTAGCCGGCTTCGGCCATCAGCCTGTCCAGGTCCGCAAGTTCGTTGTCCGTAAGCCGGACTCCGATGAATTGAGGTCGTGTTGTACGTCTGTTTCCCATGGCGACTCCGGAGCGGAAGACTTAAGTTTTGTTTAACTTAAGCACATCTTGCCTGTTTCCGTAAACAGGGAAGTGTGCACCGCTCCGCACAAAGATGCAAAACCGATTTGACGGAAAAAAGATGGAAGCAAAATTCATCATTTTTTCCTCAGAATTGCAGTCTCCGGGAAGGTACCCGGGATGTCGGGACAGGTGCACGCGGTGCACCGGTACTATAAAAGGTGGGACTTGTTCTATAAAAGGTGGTCCGCCTTTCTATATCGGGTGTATCAGTTTCTATAAAAGGTGGGACTTTTGGGCTCCGGACTCTATAAAAGGTGTTTGAGCCGGGACGCCACAAAGTCATAACTGGCTGAAAACCTTGACTGTAGGCCCAAAATGCCAGACAGGGAACAATTATAGAATCAATTGAAGAAAAACCGAAACATATCTATGCGCACATGCGCACGCGGATACGGACAGTTCTTGAATGAAAAAAGAAAGAAGTTCAGTCACGGTCATCGAGTTTCACCTCCTGGGAGACCGTGTCCAGCGTATCGAAGTATGATGTAAGGACGGTCCTCATATAGGCTCCGGGGTCTTTGAGGTTCTTCCTGTCAATGGTCCTGTTCAGGTAGTCCAGCTCGCAGATGAACCCCTGCACATTGTCCACGGTGACCAGGCTGATGAAGTGCTCAATATCCTGAAGCGGCATCTTCCATAAATTGTAGAGCATACTGTAGGCAACCTGCAGCGGCTTCTTCAGAACCTTCTCCCGGCTGTCCCTGTCCATCCGCTGGTAGACACGGAACGAGAACATGTCCCTGCCTTCACGCAGGTCCCTCGAGTATTCGAACCAGATGTCCCCGGTCTGCTTCAGTTCCCTGTATGCCGTCCCTATCACCTTGCTGATGAAGTTGTCGTTACGGGGATACTTGTCCTCTGCCGACATCACATAGCGCAACTGTTCCATACTGATGCGGAACCCCTTGCGCCCGCGCCACGAGTTGATTATCCAGTACATCCGCACCGTGTACTTGTTGCTGAATGCCATCGCGTGCGTGTAGTCGTATCTGGTGAATCCGTCGCTGACAAGCAGCAGACGGTTCGCAACCGCGTCCAGAAGGTAAACATCGACCGTCTGGGTCACACAGTCATAGGTGTAATGGCTGATGAGACCTGTGACCAGGACCTTCGACCTGGTCGGACGGGCGGGATTGTAGGGAATGCAGCAGTTCTTCTGGCGAAGGGCGTTCAGGCTGTTGAGCAGGTAACCGGTGTTCTGTTTCCCCAGCCCGACATCCTTCACGCTGATAGTAATCTTCCGGGTAATCCGCAGCAGGTCGCCTTCCCCGAACTGCTCCTTGGCCGGCAGGACGTCGTCCGGCTTGAGGTGTCCGAACCCGATATCGGTTATCATCATCGATATCGGCTTCTGCAGTTCACGGATTATCGTCATAAGGACCTTCAGCTGGACCAGTGACAGATCGCTGGTCATATAGGTTATCCCGTTACCCTGTGCTATGTGTTCCGGCTTGCTTCTTTTCATAATGCAAAATTAACGAAAATCTGATTAAAATCAACGAATATTTTCGCACAAAGATAATTTATCATATATTTGCGCCATAAAAAGCAAGAAAAGTTGAAGCGTTTGGTGATCATATTTGCAATTCTGGCGGGAGTCCATCTCACCGCAGCGGCACAGCGGACCGTTCCCGGAAGGGGAGCGCCGTATGCAGGAGCCAGCATCAACGAATCCTCTTTCGGCGTGAGGGCCGGATGGCAGGGATGGGAGTTGTGGGGAGCCTGGTCTGCAGGTGCGGTGAACAGGAACTTCTCTTCACTGACTGATTCCGTGGAGACTCTCCAGTACACCGAAATATGCGCTGAAGGCAATGTTATGGCAAGGGTGGTCTCCGCCAGGTCACGAGTCATCAGCCTCTACTGCGGAGGTGGAATCTTCCTCGGTGATGAAATCAGCGATCCGCAGAGGAGGCTGCCGGAATACATAGACACCGGAATCGCAAGGAATTCCTTCATCTACGGAGTCCAGGCGAGCGTCGAGCTGGAATTCTATCCTCTGAAGAGGCTCGGCATCGGCCTGAGGGGAACTGTCCCGCTTACCTTCGGTTCGCCGATGGGTTGGATACACTATGAGGGCAGCATGAACATACATTACGACTTTTAGGGCAAGCACCCATTTATATATCCAAAAACTAACGAATAAACCTTTCCGGGCCACCTGTGAAGGCCGCCCGGTTAAAACGGAAACAAAGAAAACGAGATATGAGCGAACAGAAAACATCGGACAAAATGTCTTTCCAGAAGCTGGTGAAGGGCTTCACAGGAAAGAGCCCGGAAGCCCCGGTTCAGAGTGGTGAACCTCTTCCGGAGTATTACATAGTGACAAAGACGGACCGGGTCAACCTCGGCTCTCCGTTCTTCATCTATGTCACTGCTCTCAACCCGCTGGTGAGCGTCGCCGCAGGGGACAACGGATACGGAGTCTACCTCAGGGATGAACTGCTTCCTCCGGGGGTATTCCGTCCTCTGGATACCGAGCCGGTATGCATAAAGACCGATCCGGTCAGTCTTGAAGGGTTCGGAGTGCTCAGGCTCTCATTCATGAAATCGACAGGCGAGACTGTTGATGAAGAGCTGCATTACTCAGTTCTTCCCGAGCGTGAAACCGTTCCCACTGCAATATTCGCCGACAGGGACGTCTGTATTGACTACCATCAGTACATCTCGGTCAAGGTAGCCCTGATTCCCCGTGAATGCAACAGGATACCGATTGAATTTCAGGTCTCGGACCCGTCGGTCATCGACGTGAAGGCAATCGACGGTGAACTCAAGCTGCGCGGCAAGAAAACCGGAGACACCTCCATACGGATATGGCCCAAGGGCTATCCCGAGATAGAGAGCCAGTGCCAGGTCCGTGTGAGGGAGAACTGCTTCGCGACCATCGAGGCCACCTTCGATGAGGAGGGGAATCCGGAAGCGATGTGGGTCAGTATGGACTCCGTGGAGAAGATGGACTACAACTTCGCAGTACTGATTGAATTCACCAGCAAAAGAAAGAGCGAATACATCCTGGTACACAAGAAATACAAGTCAAGATGGTTCCGTTCCGGGACCAAGGTGCAGCTGCCCGAGGTGAAGAGGAAGCTGGCCCAGCTGAGGGAAAGGCCTTATGTGCACAACATATGCATCAGCCTGACCCTGCTTGACTATGACAAGGACCGGTTCACGGTCTGGACGGAGACACCGGTGTTCGAAGGTGCGTGGTGGAATGAAAAATCAAAGTAGCAATGGGACGGAGAATCATATTCATTGTAATGCTTCTGGCGCTTGCTGTCTTCCCGGCAAAGGCGCAGAAACTGTCGGTGTCGACCAATGCGCTCGGATACGCCGAGTTCCTGACCATAAACGCTGAGGCATCAGTGGCGGTCGCACGCCACTGGAGCGTCAATGCAGGCTTCCTTTACAATCCCTGGAGCTTCAACGGAGAATGGGGAAAGATGCGGGACTCGCGCAGGACAGTGAATGCCGGGACGCGTTTCTGGTTCTGGAACGTCTACTCCGGCTGGTGGCTGGGCGCGAAGGCACAGTGGGAGGAATACAACAGGGGCGGCATACGCAGTCCCCGTACGGAGGAGGGTGATGCCTTCGGGGCCGGCCTGTCCGCCGGATACTCCCTGATGCTGCACCGCAACATCAACATGGATTTCGGACTGGGATTCTGGGGCGGCTGGAAAAAATACACAGTTTACCTGTGCCCGACCTGCGGCAGGATCGACGGGCAGGGTTCGAAAGCCTTCATCCTACCGAATGACGTACAGGTTTCGCTGATGTTCACATTCTGACAATATCACAACAATGAAAAAGACAATCCTATCTGCAATCGTGCCGCTTGTTGCGGCCGTCGCCTGCAACGACCCCATACAGGTCAGCGACAACTCCTTCGAGTTCAAGGCGAAGCACTTTCTCTCCGGTGAGGACAACCTGATGACCCTGTCCCTTGAGAAGGGATGTCCGGAAAAGGAATATACCCTGACCTATCTCATTGACAGTGACCCGTCACTGGTCCTGACCGTCGACGGCGGCCAGACCATCAGTTCGGGTTCAAGCATAGATTTCTCCGGAGGGCCGGTGACATTCCGGCTTCCGGTCCTGAAGGCAGGGGAGCACAGGGCCTCGTTACGGCTGGATACCGGGCTCTTCTCACGTGAGTCGGAGATGTCCTTCACCGTTACCTACGAGCCCTTCACCCTTCACGCGGAGGTTTCCACCGACAGCCAGAAAGGGACATCGACCCTGTTCCTTACCCTTGCAGAGGGTATCGCTGACAGGAACTATGAGGGAACGGTAAGCCTGGACGGTGAGAGGATAAAGGGACTTGACTTCAAGGTGAACTTCAGGCAGACACCCATACTGAAACTGGACCTGCCTCTGGTGCGTCCCGGCACCCACGAGGTGTCCGTGGCCCTGACCTGCGGCGAGATCGTGCGCAACGCCGCCTTCAAGTTCACCGAGCCGCTGCGTTATCCTGACGTGGATGTGGAAATCTCCCGCAGCCCGTCGACGGGAAAGACCCGTATAATGGTCAGGAGCAATCCTTACTCGCTGTCGGTTGCCGTCAGGGACTCCCTCGCCGTGAGGGGCCGGTGTGACTACCACCGTGCGAGCAACAGGGAGGGCTACCTGGACAAGTTCACCGAGTGGAAGGACATGTGCGACGTGGTGGATCTGTCCCGCTTTGTCCCGGAGACGGGACACTGGTACGACCTCACCGCAACGGAGCTGCTGGAGACCACGCTCACAAACATCACCATCAAGAATACCAAATGGGTATCCGAGTGGATTGACGCCTTCGACGGAATAGAACAGTGGTACGAGGTCGATGACGGCTATTCCAACTATGTTGTGGAGTCGTCAGTCCACCATATCACCCTGGACTTCGAGGTTCTTCTCGGCGTGAGGGTCAACGTGACCTGCACCGATGAGACCGTCGTGCTGAACGGCACCCCGGTGGAGAACGGCAAATATTCATACACCATATCCGGAGGAGGGAAGTGAGAAGAGAAAGTGCCATAGCTCTTGCCGCATGTGCCATTGCAGTGTGCGCCTGCGCCGTTTCCCGCAAGGCCCATAGCCTCTCGGAGAACGCTGTCGCCGCGCGACTGCAGCTGCGGGGTGACGAAGATCCGCTGTTGCCGACACTGGAGGAAGTGCGCCGTCACTCCCGTGACACCATCAAAGTAACGGGCCTGAACGGGGAGGAGATGTTCCTCATGAACGCCGTACAGGACGAGGACGGGGAGATGGTGGCGCACGACGTCATCGACGCGGCCGTGGTCACCGCCCGTTTCCGCAACGTGGCGGAGCGTCACGGCAAGGTGGACCTGGAGTTCCAGGTTATCGTCCCTGAAGCGATGCAGGACTCGAAATGGCAGTTGCGCTTCTTCCCCGATATGTATGTCCTCGGGGACAGCATACGTCTGGAGCCGGTTGTCATCACCGGCAGGGAATACAGGAGGGCACAACTCAAGGGATACCAGCAGTACGAACGGTTCCTCGCCTCCATAGTCAGCGACACCACGCGCTTCATCAACCTGTGGCAGCTGGAGCTGTTCCTTGAGAGGAATATCCCTGAGGTATATGCCTTCTGCAATGATTCTTCGGAGGTCTCCGACGAACAGTTCGCATCGGTGTACGGTGTTACTGAACAGCAGGCTGTGGAGCACTACACCAACCAGATAGCCAAGCGGTGGAACAACCGCAAGAAGACCCTTACGGGCCGTATGTACCGCAAGTACGTCAAGGTCCCGATCGTAACCGAAGGGATACGCCTCGACACCGTCCTGAGGGATGTGAACGGCGACTTCATCTACAACTACGTACAGACCATAGCCACAAGACCCAAGCTCCGCAAGGTGGACATCGTCCTCTCCGGGGAGGTGTGGGAGTCTGACCGGAAGGTGTACCTGATGTCCCGCAGCGAGCCGCTGACCTTCTACATCAGCAGCCTCTCGTCCTTCGTGGACGGCAGGGAAAGGTACCTCACGCGGATCATCGAGCGCAGGGCCCAGGCGAACACCGCCTGCTATGTGGACTTCGCCTCCGGCAGCGCGGAGGTGGACATCTCCCTCTCGAACAACCGTGACGAAATCGGACGCATCTGCGGCAACCTCGCACAGCTCATCGAGGATACGGTCTATGACCTCGACTCCATAGTCGTCACTGCCTCCGCTTCACCTGAAGGCAGCCAGGCAACCAACCGAACCCTTGCACAGCGCAGGAGCGAAGGTGTGTGCCGCTACTTCGGGGACTACATCAGGCATTACCGGGATTCCCTTGACCGTGAGACGGGATTCAGCATCGGCGAGGACGGTGAGGTGGTGCACGGCGTGCACCGTCCCGACATCAAGTTCATAGCCCGCAACGGGGGCGAGAACTGGACTATGCTCGACGCCCTGGTAAGGAGCGACAGCATCCTTACGGATACACAGAAAGATGAATACGGCGAACTTAGGAATACCGTATCAGACCCGGACAGGCTTGAGGCCCGGCTCCAGAAGGAACCATACTACAGGCACCTTCGTGAGATGGTCTATCCTCGGCTGAGGACGGTCCGTTTCGACTTCCACCTGCACCGCAAGGGGATGGTGAAGGATACGGTACACACTACGGAACTCGACACGACATATATGCTGGGCGTGCAGGCGATAAGGGACAGGGACTATGAAAGAGCGGTCTCGTACCTTCGAACCTACGCTGACTACAACACTGCTGTGGCCTATTGTGCCCTTGACTACAACGCCAGTGCGCTCAGCATTCTTGAAACACTTGAACCTACCGCCGAGGTCCTCTACATGAGGGCGGTAGTCTACACCAGGCTGGGCCAGGTGCAGGAGGCGGTGCAGTGCTACGTGAACTCCTGCGAGCTCAACCCGGCATACGTCCACAGGGGCAATCTCGACCCCGAGATAGCCGCGCTGATCAAGACCTACGGCCTTAACCGTCAGGATGAACAGGATGATTATTTCAATTGACAATTGATATGGAAGAAAAGAAACAAAACAAAGAACAGGAAGAAACCGGCTTCGGTCCGGATTCCGGATTGGACCTCTACGAAGAAGACAGTTTTTACGGATACATTTTACTGGCAGTCTGCATCATGCTGAGCAGCCTGCTGATGGGATTCGGGCTTCTGCGCATCACACCTGACATCCTGTGGCTGGAGTGCATATCAGCCGTCCTCATTGCCCTGCTATGGCTTGTCACACTCTTTTCGGCACTCTTCTTAATAACCGGAATAATCATAAGACTGTTAAGGTATTTAACCGGTCTCGTACTCAGAATCAGGCGTAAGAGACAAATAAAGAACAACCATCAACCCAAATATTAAACATTAGCTTAAAGATGAAAAAGACAATCATTGCAATGGCGGCCGCCTGTGCAGCACTCGCGGCCTGCAGCAAGGAGCCGGTAGGCTCCGCCATCGTCACACAGGAAAAGGGAAGCATCGTCTTCACCGTAGCCGGGGATGAGCCGGCAGCCACCAGGGCTGTCACAGCCTACACCACGTCCCAGACCTACGAGAAACAGGTGAACAAGGTCCAGGTATTCGTCTTCGGAAGCGACGGTGCAATCAACTTCTACCAGAACCTCGGCACCGCGACCTCCGGAACCATCTCGACCACTGCCGGAGCAAAGACAGTGTGGGCGGTCGTCAACGGTCCTGACCTCTCGACCATCGGCACTCTGTCCGCCCTTCAGGCGTCTGCTGTCGACCTCTCTGCCAACAGCACCACAGCCTCGACAGGCTTCGTGATGGCCGGCAGCAATACCATTACGGTCACCAGCGGAGGAACGACCAACTGCGCCATCACGGTGTCAAGGCTTGTCAGCCGAGTGGCCTTGTCCAGCATAGTGAACAAGCTCCCGCAGTCATACGGAGCCATCACCGTCGACAGGGTGTTCCTCTCCAATGTGGTAGGCAACCAGAACCTTGCCGGCAATGCTGCAGCATCGACCTGGTACAACAAGAACGGCCGTGCGGACGAGACCACAAGGAATACCACCCACATCATCAACGGCAGCACCTACAAGGCATCCTGTGAAGCTCTCACCTACAAGGGAGTGGGACAGAGCGTAGCCAACGGAGCCACCCACAGCCCGTCGACCCCTTACCTCTTCTACTCCTTCCCGAACAGCAGTACGGTTGCTCCGAGCGGCTTCCAGTCGACCTTCTCGGCACAGAGGACAGTGCTTACCGTAGTAACAACTATCTCCGGCAAGACCTACTACTATCCGGTCGTTTTGGACAATGCCACCCTTGAGCGCAACAAGGCCTACACCGTTGGCCTGACCATCACCGGCCTCGGCTCCGAGGACCCGAACAAGCCAGTGGAGAAAGGCTCGCTCTCGGCAACCATCACCGTCAGTGACTGGATTGCAGGAGAAGTATATGACGAGACAATCTGATTTTCATAAACGATAATGATTAAATCCGGTCCCGGCGTCGTGAGATGCTGGGGCCCCAATGCCCGGACCGGAGGACGGGGCGGAAGCAGTGTGCCGACGGGCACTGCAGAAACCGGGGAGCGACACCCCTCACGGGCACCATCAAAACGGAACAGAAATGAAAAGAATACTTCCATTCACCGCAGCCCTGATGCTGCTTATCCCTTCCTCCTGCTCGGTCAAGGAGGACAGGGACGGCTGTCCCTGCTGGATGCAGATAGACCTGTCGTCCTGTTCGAGGTACACCGACCAGGTATGCCTGAAGGGCTGGACGGACAGGGAGTCCGTCTTCGGGGTCCATGTGCCTGAGGAGGAATTCCCCCTCACGCACGAGGAGGAGGTCCCGAGGGGTATGGTGCATTACTGCGCGCACTCCGACCCGGGAGAGTCTTCGATTTCCGGAATGTCCGTCCTGGTCAGGGAAGGGGAGCAGGCCCCGAGGCTCTATGCCTACCGCGCCGATGTTTCTGCCTACGGGGAGACGGTCACCGACAGGGTGTCCCTTCACAAGCAGTACGCCGCCGTGGCGGTGAGGATAGAAAATGCCGATGACAGTTTCGGAGTCACCGTCAGGGGAAGATGGGCAGGACTGGATCTGGATACTCTTGAGCCTGTCGGAGGCACGTTCCTCCATTCTCCCGGGAGGACCGATGACGGGGTGTGGTACTTCCGCCTGATGCGGCAGGGGGATGACTCCCTTGTGATGGACATAACCGGCCGCGACGGACACACCGTCCCCTACGAGCTCGGATGGATGATAAGGTCCACAGGCTATGACTGGAGCGCCGAAGACCTCGACGACATATTCCTCGGCGTGGACTACGCCACGGGCGAGGTCAGCGTCTCCGTCATCCCGTGGGAGGAAGGACTCGTCTATGACGAGCTGCTCTGACAGAATATCAACAAACAAGATTACAGCGATGAAAAGACAGATCACACTGATGGCTGCCGCTCTTGCAGCCATAAGCTCGTGCACACTGCACGAGGTTGACCTTCCCGGTGTCAGGGAGGGCGAGGAGACGGTGAAGGTTCAGGTTGTTCCTTCTATACAGGGTATGGATAACGTGGATACAAGGAGTTCTGTGACTTCCGGCGAGAGTGATGTGAAGGACATCAACATCTTCTTCTACAGGGACGGCCTCCTTGCCGCCTCGGAGTACATCACCACGCCTTCCGTGGCGACCTTCCTCCTCGCGAAGGATGTCCCGTATAACGTCTACGCAGTTGCCAACGTAGGCAGGATGGACCCTCCGGACAAGGAGTCCGACATTCTCTCCTACAGGATGGAGATGGATGCTTCGGGCTATGTCGGCACTCTCAACAGCCACGGTGTTCCGATGGTCTGGAGCCGGGAGGATTACACACCGTCCGGCTCTCTGGTACAACTGCCTGTAGCTCTCGTGAGGCTGGTCAGCAAGATACGTTTCCGCATCGACACCGACGCCCTTGCGGGACTCAGGGTCACTGCCGTAAGGCTCTGCAACGGTGCTGCTGCCGTCACTCCTTTCCGGATGAACGGCCACGGCGGAAGCAAGGTCACTTCCACATCGGAGATCACCGACGGCGACTATGCCTCGTCTTCCGACCTGCAGACACTCAATGCGGGAGGAGAGGTGTATTTCTATGCCTTGGAGAACTGCCAGGGGACCCTTCTTCCGGGGAACAGCGACCCGTGGAAGAAGACCCCGTCAAATATCTCCGTGGCTGACCTTTGCACCTATATCGAGGTGGACTGCGAGTTCCAGAGCGGGTTCGCGCTCTCCGGCACCATCACATACAGGATATACCTCGGGCAGGACAACTGCTCGAACTTCGACATCATACGCAACGTGGATATGGGCGTGGCCCTGTGCCTTACGAAGAACCTCGACAACGTCTCGTGGAAGATTGACCCAGACGTGGACTACAACGGTTCGCTCTGCTCGGCCTATGTGGAACTGGGACTCCACGGCTTGGACAACATCTATGTCGGCGAGAGCTCCCTGTTGTGCCTGGGCATAAACGGCTATCTCGAGGACTTCATAGGGGAGGGCCTTCCGGGACATTCCCTCGCAGTGTTCGGCGCAGACGGAAATGCGAGCCCGGACTTCGAGACCGGTGAGATCACATATTCGTCCGGGGACTACTTCTGCACCATCAAGTGCATCGATGCCACCCAGGAGTCCAACACCCTCTGTCTGGTCGATGCCGACGGCAACCTCGTCACGGACTTCACCCTAGAGGACGGCTCCCTTGTGGGACACTATCCTCTGATGGTCATCGGTGACGGTGGCAGGGCCCGTCCCGGCGAAGTGATAGCCGATCCCCAGTGCTATCCCTATCCTGTGGTTAACGGAAATGGTGACAAGCTGTACGTATACCTTACCGACCGTGACGGGTATAATCTCAACGTTATGGAGGACTGGGGACAGTACGGGTTTGACCTGTCGCTGTTCTCTCCGATCGGCACAAGGGTAACTCCGACAGAACAGATGACAGGCACGGCCGGCTCCATTTCCGACAGGATAGCAGGCAGCTGTTTCTCTGGAAATGTCGCCTGGGGCGGTACAATGGACGACGGACCTTCTGCTGTCCTTACACTCAAGATGAGCAACACAGGTTCCGCAGCCTCAATCAATTCGGCCCTTTCCCTGGGATACCACCTCGACGGATACCACAGCGGGTTCAATACGCCGTTCGAGGTGACACTGTCATCGGCAAAGGCCGAATCCGTGTCCTGCTATGCCGACTACGACATCGTAACCCCGAAATTCTATCTCGGCAGTGCTGACACCTTCCCGTCATCGAAGGGCTGGAACCTTGGAGGTGAAACATACATCGCCGCTTATAACCCGTCGTACATAGATTTCCTGTGCGACGTCTATCTTGTCGGCAAGCTACGTTCAACGATCATCAGTCCGGTCCTCTCCAATGCAACGCCACTGCTCTTCCAGAAGGGAGGGAATTCGGCATTCAGCTATGTCCCCGGCTCGAGGACGTCGATCGAGCAACCGTACTTCTGCGACGGCTGTTCAATGACCCTGAGGAACACATCAGGCACCCCTGCCACAGTCGACGGCCAGGAATGCAGAATCTATGTGATGGATACCGACAAGGGCATATGTGCAATGAGCGAGGACCTCTCCATCCCGAACCGCTACATCAGGGCAGATGTGGGGATATGTACCTTGGGAGACAGGGCTGTCCGGTATGACTGCTGCGACCTGAACGGCGGGTATGTCTCATCCGACGGTACTCCCGGGTCGGATGCTTCGTACAGCTATATATGGGCTCAGGACGGCTACTACTACAACGGGGCAGGATGGTACACCGGTCCCCGGATGGCGGAAGCCGTCAGTGCCAACAAGGACAGCCAGGTGGCTTCATACGACGGATACGGAGGACGCAACCTGCACAACATCATCATCGCGGACCCCGTCACCTTCAAGGTCGGATGGAACACATCCACAAAGCGTCCGCTTCTCGAGATGAGCGGCAACACATTCGGTTGCACATTCAAGTGTGTCGTCGGTATGGGCTGGAAGTCCTCCTGCAGCTGGGACTACAACACAGCAGGCAGTCCCACAACAACAGTGTATACCGTGTATGAACCGGAGGTGGACAATACCTCCTACAAGTACTCGTACACTTTGAGCGGGCAGTCGGCGAGCGTGGACCTTCCCGGGGCGTCCACCGTGGAGAGCAAGTTCGCAGCCATCAACAAGACCTACTGGCATGAGAACTGCACCAACGCCATCAACCTCAAGAGCAATCGTTTCTCGCAACTCGCGATGCCGGAATCCGTGACATACTACATCTCGATCTTCGTCGAGAATGCCAACTCGGTCTGGGTCCCGATAAAGACAGAGATACAGCAGTACAGCGGAAAGGTGACTGCATCCTACTACACATTCTACTCCCATACGGCGAAGGGAACCTATGCCGATACCTCCTCGATGACCAATCCTGACGGCTCAAGCCGCGGCAAGGACAATTCGGTCAGCTCGCAGGCAACAAAGTACTCCGACTACACATCCGCCACTGCAACATACGTAGTCGGGTTCGAATTCCTCAATCTCTACAGCTGGAACCGTTTCAATCTGTAAACAACCCATAAATCAAACATATTACAATCATGACAGAACTCATCAACCAGATCAAGGCCCAGGTGGCCGCGATTTCAGCCGACATCGACAAGGTCGACAACAAGGCGGCACGTGCAAGAGTGCGCAAGGCCACTCTTGTTCTTGAGAAACTCGGCAAGGCATACCGCAAGGAAAGCGTGAAGTAATCCTCAGGTATGAACACGAAAGGACGGGTCTTCCTGATAGGGGAGACCTGTCTTGTTTTGTATTACTTTGGCCGGACTACTCGGTGACGGCGTAAATCACGTAGACAAGAAGTCCTACAGTCATTTTCCAGAGAATCTTGAAGAATCCCTTTATGAACCTGATCATGGCAAAACAGATTTGGGTTTGACAAAGTCCTGCCACCTGGCAAAGGACGGTATGTATAATTCACTGGGGACGGATGAACACCAGACGCACGGCCTAGACCCCGTGCTGCCGGTTCCAAATGTCATCTTCGCCTTGGCGGACAGAATGCCGCAAGACGGGTCCATACCTGATGTGCCACCTCTGGAACTGGGTCGGGCACGCATGGTTTACCAATGCAAATTTAACGAAAAACTGATGGAATATCAAGAAAAGGAGGCGGAAAGTCCGCCTCCAGCATGCATATTGAACTAGTCCTCGATTGGATCTTCAGCGAGGTCCTCCAGACCTGCAGACTTCAGGATTCTGTTGCTCCGTTCAAAATCTCCCGGTGCTGCAATGTGTGCCACGGCTGCTGCGGCGCTGTTGATGCCGTAGACGAAGTCGTCGGCTTCGCCGCGCAGGACATCCGGACAGGATTGGGCAATGATCTTCTTGCCGGAAGTTCTGATGTTGCTGAGGTCTGTAAGAAGGTTCGCGAACTTCGCCTCAGTTGTATTGTTTTCGAGGACAAGTTCTTCTGCTGATGTTATTGTCTTTTTCATACGCTAATTGCTTATGAGTGATTGAAACTGAACTGGTCCTGCCGCGACAGTATGAAGTATTCAGAATCTGAATCAACGCAATTCACATTGCGTACGGTTACATCGGCATAAAGCCGGAATGAGCCTTCCCTATACGGGAATCCTGCACCGGGGGCTGACATCAACCCCGGTGCGTATTGTGGCCGTAATTGCGGCCATATTCGAAAAAAATGTCTACCTTTGTGGAAGCAAGTAGTATGATATCTACTGACACTGACATATAACAGCGTTTTGCTATTGTTTACCGGCAACGAAAATCTACCAACTTTTCAATGGATACGGGAAAGCAATGGGCACAACGCCTACGCATTAGCGTGGGCAATGCTCATTTTGTATCCGGGCTTTGGTAGAGCCTTCGTTGCAGTTGAGAGGAGCCCCCGCTTTTTTCGTGCAATGGCATCTCGCCCGCGGACGGACTTACTGCTGATGGTAATGTCTTGTATAGGTGGGATACGGATGACATACGTAGACCGCCTATACTCTTTGAATGGGCGTACCGCATCTTTTCTCCCAACTTTCCGAAATACTTTTCCAATATTCCTTTCCCTGCTCGGTCTCCTCCCAACAGAATGCCCTGTTGATGAAGTATTCGTCCCCGCACATAATGTCCCAGATGTCACGGCAGAATGCCGTACACCGGTTGTAGGAATAGAAATTGTTCCTGAATTGACGTTCGCATCCCAGCTCTTTCAGGAAGGACACGAAACTGTCATAAAGCGTATCCGTCACCTTGGCCATGTTAAAGTGTATTGTTCTACTGGAGGCCAAAGGTATAGCGGATATTTGACACATAGTGTCAGTGGAGAGCAAACTTACAGGATATTGTCCTTTTTCATCTGCCACAGGTCGATGGCATTCTGAAGGCCGGTTTCAAGAAGGTCGACGTCAGCATTCTCCCTTCCCAACTGGTCAGCGACATAGTTGGCAATCACCAGTTTCTCGCATTCGCCGAGTTCCGAATACCTCTTCCTAAGCTCTTCAACACTTTCCGAGGAGTTGTAGATAACTTCAATAAGTCCGGCAGCACATCTTTCGTTTGCCAGTATCAGTTCGTCAGAATTCATATTATATCAGTTAATCAAGTAGTTGTTTACATAATTGCGTACATATTCTTCAAGGGCAGGGGAGTCGATGATCTTTACATCAGCCGCAAGACCTATTACGAATCTTCCGACACCCTCCAGCCGGCTGACCTTCGTGTCGAGTATCCAATTGCCATCTTCTTCGTGCAGGTCCTCCATTGCCATCGGGAACTCCTCCAGGAGCAGATTCTTGGCGCGCAGCGTCATACTTATCCTGACGGGAATCTGCTCGAAACTCTGCATCCGGAACACATCCAGGTATCCTTTCCGGTGGAGTCCCTCATACTGCCATCCGGAATCCAGATCAAGCACGTCATCTATCCGCGTCACCTTGAACAGCCTGTTCTCTTCTGCTTCCAGGTCATATGCCCAGACTGAGACATACTCACCGGTAAAGTCGAAGGGCTCGACCATCCGGTCCCTGACCGTGCCGGAATGGGCTGACTCGTAGTTCTTGAGAATGACCTGTTTCCTGTTCGAGATGGCCTCTCCCAGCAGCTTGACATTCATTGCCGCCTTCCTGTTATCGTGGTACATCTCCACATCCGTCATGTCATAGATCCCGGACAGTTTCCTGAACAGGTTCCCCTTGAGGACATTGCTTTCGTGCAGACCGTTTATCAGTGCGGTGAGCACACGGGCCTCTTCCTCGGAGAAATAAATGAGCCGTTCCAGGTCCTTTAAGGTACTTGGCATCTTCATTATACGGTAATACGTTCCGTGCAGCTTCTGCACGACGAAGCCGGCTTCCTTCAAGGTGTCGATATATCTGTATATGGTCCTTTCCGATGTCTGCAGCTTTGTCGCAAGCTCCTCTATGGTGAAATTGATGTTTCCTCCCATCAGGCGCATCAGACGCAGAACCCTCTCAATTGAAGCGTGTTCCATTTTGGACGCGTAATGTAGTTGGATAATATATGTGCATTGATTTTCAAATATAACTCTATTATCTCAATTATTGATAGAGTTATAAAGCTAAAGTTCATAATCTATGACTTATCTTACATTTGATTAAGTAGTTGCGATTTTTTTACTATATTTGAAATTTCAATAGCAAGCAATGCAAGAATTTTTCGATAATATAAATAAGAAGGTCGTTGATGACCTTCGGGAATCCCTTAAAAAGGGAAGCAAGTTGAGCATAGCATCAGCCTGCTTTTCTATATATGCCTTTGAGGAGCTGAAAGAACAGCTGCAGAACATAGAAGAGCTACGTTTTATTTTCACTGCCCCTTCTTTTGTCAAGGAGAAAGAGGCAAAACAGCGCAGGGAATTTTATATCCCTAAACTCGATAGAGAACGTGCCCTATATGGTTCTGAATTTGAAGTCAAGCTGCGTAACAAGATGACGCAAAAGGCTATAGCCATAGAGTGTGCAGATTGGATTCGAAAAAAAGTTACATTTAAGTCCAATGTAACATCAGCTGGAATGCCTGGTTTTATCAATGTTGAGGATGAAGAGTCGTTTACCTATATGCCTATCAATGGATTTACGACTACTGACCTTGGATGTGAGAGAGGCAATAATCTTTGCAACATTGCTATTAAGGTTGATGCAGAAAGTTCGAAGCAGTATCTTAGGACTTTCAACGAATTATGGAACAATGACGAGCAGTTTCACGATGTCACTGACCAGATTATTGACAATATCTCTAATATCTATCGAGAGAATAGTCCTGAGCTGATATATTTCATCACACTTTATAACATCTTCAGTGAGTTTCTGGATGATATTTCAGAAGACAATATTGCAAATGAGGCCACCGGGTTCAAGTCATCAATAATCTGGAATAAACTCTATAATTTCCAGAAGGATGCAGCACTTGCAATCATCAATAAACTGGAGACATACAATGGATGTATTCTTGCAGACAGCGTTGGTTTGGGTAAGACTTTCACCGCCTTGTCTGTAATTAAATACTACGAAAATAGGAACAAATCTGTTCTGGTGCTTTGCCCGAAGAAATTGTTCTCCAACTGGAATGCTTTTAGGAAGAACTACAAGAATAACCCTCTTGAGAAGGACCGCCTTCGTTATGATATCCTCTTCCATACAGACCTTTCCAGAGAGTATGGCATGTCGAATGATATTGACCTTTCTGCAATCAATTGGGGCAATTATGACCTGATTGTCATTGATGAATCGCACAACTTCCGCAATGGCGGTAAGATTACGACAGATGAGGACGATGAAAACCCTCGTGAGAACAGGTATCTGAAGCTTATGAACAAAGTCATCAGGGCCGGAGTAAAGACAAAGGTCCTTATGCTTTCAGCTACCCCTGTCAACAACAGATTCAATGACTTGAGGAATCAGCTTCAGCTTGCATATGAAGGAGACCAGGATTTGATTAACGACAAGCTGAAAACAGACCATCCTATCGAAGATATCTTTCGTTTGGCACAAGCTCAATATAATGCCTGGGCAAAGATAGAGGACCCGAAAGAAAGGACAACACAACGGCTGATTGATATGCTGCCATTCGATTTCTTCCACGTTCTTGATGCCGTTACTATTGCACGGTCAAGGAAGCATATCGAGAAGTACTACGACACCACAGACATCGGCAAGTTTCCTACGAGGCTTAAGCCGATTTCGAAGCGCCCTCACCTGACAGACCTCGATAAAGCCATCACATATAAAGACATTTCAGATCACCTCAATTTGATGAATCTCGGCGTGTATGCGCCATCTGATTACATCCTTCCATCCAAGCGTTACAAATATGATATTGATAAGGATGGAAAAGGTCGCAATGTAGGAATGTCCGGACGAGAAAAAGGACTGAAAAAGTTGATGGCCATCAATCTTCTGAAGCGTCTGGAGTCTTCTGTAAACTCATTCCGCCTTACTCTGGAGAGAGTAAAGAAGCAGATTGATGATACAATTTCAGTCATTGATACTTACCTCCAGACTCGCCAAGATGCCATTCTTGAGACAATTAGTTTGGATGGAATGTTTGATTCTGATGAATCAGAAAATGATTTCCTCATTGGAGGCAAGAAGTCCAAGGTTGCCCTCTCTGATATGGACTGTCGTTCCTGGAAGCGCGATCTTATGGCTGACCAGGAAATATTCGGTCTGCTGTTGTTTATGCTAAAGGATGTCACTCCTGAGCACGATAGTAAATTGACGATGCTCCGAGAGAACATACGTGAGAAACTTGCCAACCCAATTAACGGCGATAACAGAAAGATTCTCATTTTTACTGCCTTCTCTGACACAGCTGAGTATTTGTATGATAACCTTGCATCTGTAATGAAGAGTAAGCACAATATCGAAGTCGGTCTCATTACAGGTGATGGTATAAAGTCAACGGTTAAAGGTGTTAGAGCAGATTTCAACAACATTCTGACGCTATTCTCTCCTGTGTCAAAAGAGAAAGCCGTCTTGATGCCAAAAATTGATGATGAGATAGATTTGTTGATTGCAACTGATTGTATTTCTGAGGGTCAGAACCTTCAGGATTGCGACTATCTCATCAACTACGATATCCATTGGAACCCAGTCCGCATCATTCAGCGATTTGGCCGTATTGACCGTATTGGCTCACAGAATGATGTTATACAGCTGGTGAACTACTGGCCAGATATTGAACTGGATGATTACCTGAAATTGAAAGGCCGCGTCGAGGCAAGAATGACCGGAATGGATATTACAGGAGCTGGCTCCAGCAACGTTCTTTTGTCGAATGAAGAGCAGGCTGACCTTGAATACAGAAGGAGTCAGCTTAAGAGGCTTCAGGAAGAAGTTGTTGACCTTGAGGATATGGATACCGGCATCAACATTATGGATCTTGGATTGAACGAGTTCCGTATGGACTTGATTTCATATATGAACAGCAATCCTAACATCGAGCATACCCCATTCGGTATGAGTGCTGTTGTTCCAGCAAGCAATGCCGCAGAAAGTGGTGTTATCTATATTCTGAAGAACCGAAATAACGCTATCAACATAGGCAAACAGAATCTCTTGCACCCGTTCTATATGGTCTATCTATCACACGATGGAGAGATTCTTTGTGACCATCTTTCACCTAAGCACTTGCTCGATATTATGCGAGTTTCTTGCAAAGGAAAGAAACAGCCTGATATGGAGCTTTGCAAACAGTTCAACGAAGAAACTGATGATGGCCGTTCTATGACGCACTACAGCGAACTTCTTCAGAAAGCTGTTGCCAGCATCGTTGAGCAGAAAGAGACCTCAGACCTTGAAAGCCTCTTCTTCTCCGGAGAGACTACTGCCCTTGTCGGAGATATCGCCGGTCTTGATGACTTTGAACTCATCTGTTTCCTTGTAATCAAGTAAAGCGATATGGACAACATCTTGAAATATCCACAGAGTTGCATTGTCAATAAGGTTGTGCCCAAAACTATGTTTTACAAGTTTATGGATGTCAACCTTAAGATGAAAACACGCTTTGTCAACGATGTTGTCAGCATAACTTGGCTATATAAGCTTTCACCGGCCACACTTAATGTTTCAGGAACGGAAGATGTCAACGAAATCGAAGTCTTCGTTGCTACACTGAAAGGACCTGACTGTCCTCCAGATTTGTTCTCTTTCATTGATGCAAATATGCCTCATCACATTGTCTTCATACTCACCTATGAAGACAAAGCGATGCTCCTGGTCAACTATAAGGACTGGACTGATAAGACGCACAGCAAGTTTACCATACGCCAGAATTTTGTCTCTCCCTGGGTGCCGACAGAAGATATTCATCTTGAAATACAAGGCCAAGCACTTCCGACCATATATGACAATTTCGTAGCACAGGTCAGCGGTATTGGGGAGCATAAAACAGGAGCGATGGCCGAGATTGTTCAGCTGCGAAAAAACATCGCTCAAGTTGAGAAGGAACTGAAGGCCTTGCAGACCAAAGTCCGTAAAGAGCCTCAATTCAATGTTCAGATTGAGATGAACAAACAGGTGAAGGCAAAAAAGAAAGAGCTTGATTTGCTGAAAGAAGAATTGAATAAATTGAAATAAACTGCATAATATGGAACATTTAAGCAAGACAACTACTGATGGAGCGCAACTGAACTTGGATGCGCTTTATAGGATTTGTCCTTCGTGTTTTACAGAATCAAAGTCAGAAGATGGCTCCATAAAACGAGCTATTGACTGGTCGAAGCTTCGCTCTCTCCTTGGAGACAATATAGAAGATAATGAGCCGGAGGTATATGATTTCACATGGGTTGGCAAACGAGCTGCCCAAAGAGAAGCAGCAGCCCCAATCAGCAAGACGCTTCGCCCCTGCCCAGAAGAATCAGTAGATTGGGACACCACTCAAAACCTTTATATAGAGGGTGACAATCTTGAAGTTTTGAAGCTTCTTCAGAATTCGTATATGGGTAAGGTCAAGATGATATATATTGACCCGCCGTACAATACGGGAAACGATTTCGTGTATAATGATAATCATTCTCTGAGCGAAGAAGAGTATAAAAGTTCTATAGTTGATGAAATAGGACGTCGCCTTGTAAAGAACACTTATTCGAATGGAGCATTTCATTCTGATTGGTGTAGTATGATGTATTCAAGGCTATTGGTAGCTAGAACTCTTTTAAATGATAATGGTGCCATCTTCATATCAATAGATGACAACGAGATTGACAATTTGAAAAAGATATGCAATGAGGTGTTCGGTCCAACAAATTTTGTTGCAACTTTTCCTTGGCGAAAAAGAACCGCAAAATCTGATGTCCCATTTGGCATATCACAAGATTATGAGTGGATTGTTATTTATGCAAAATCAGAACAATTTTTGGCAAGTATAGAGGGAGAAGGACGAAAATATTATGAAACACCTGATTTTCCGAATCGTCCTTGGCGAGTGCACGATTTGACAAAGCAGACAACGGCAAGCGAGCGTCCAAATAGTTATTTTACAATCGTAAATCCTAAAACAGGTGATGAATACCCTGCTAATCCTAATCGAACTTGGGCGATTACAGAGGAAACATTCAAAGAGTATTATGCTGCAAGCCGAATCGTGTTCCCTAACGATTATGACTTTTTGAAGATTAGCAAACCTGTTCTTCGTTATTGGAAAGAGGATGATATGAAGAAAGCAGGAGATGATTTTGGAAGAGTTGCTGTCTCTACTAAACTGGATGATAATATTGGAATGTCACAAGATGGGACGAAAGAGATTACTTCATTGATGGGAGGAAAGATATTTTCTTTCCCAAAGCCAAGTTCTCTGATTCGCTTTTTTTTGAAAATATTAAATGATAAAAATGCATTAGTGCTTGATTTCTTTTCTGGTTCAGCGACCACAGCAGATGCTGTTCTTCAGTTGAATGCTGAAGATGGAGGACTTCGTAGATTCATTCTGGTCCAACTTCCTGAAACAACCAATGAAGATAGTGAAGCTTACCAAGCAGGATATGCGACAATCCCTGAAATAGCAAAAGAACGCATTCGCAGGGCTGGCAATAAAATAAAGGAAGATAATCCGACCCTTACAACTTCATTTGATTTAGGATTCAGGGCTTTCAAATGTGATTCATCAAACTTTAAAGATGTAATGATTTCACCGGATGCATATAGCCAGGAAGGACTTGATTCTTATCTGGATAATATTAATGAAGACCGTACAGACCTTGACCTTCTTTTCGATTGTATGCTTCGCTGGGGTGTGGAATTGTCATTACCGATATCAAAGAAAACTGTTGGAGATTGCACAATTCACAACGTTAACGATGGTGATCTTGTTGCCTGCTTCGACGGCATTATAACTGAAGATATTATTTCTGCCATTGCTGAAATGAATCCGCTTCGAGTTGTATTCCGCGACAAAAGTTTTGAAGAGGCTTCTCAAAAGATGAATTTGTTTGAGCTTTTCAAGCAAAAATGTGACTGGTCAGACAAGGAAGTAATAAACAATGTAAAAGTGATATAGTATGGAACATCTTAATATGACTACTGTAGAAGGGTCTCAATTTAATCTTGACGCACTTTATCAGATTTGTCCTTCCTGCTTTACGGAAGTGGCTGATAATCAGGGGGGGGTAAAAAGAGTAGTAGATTTTAATAAACTCCGTTCTCTCCTCGGAGATAATGCGGAGGAGAGTGCTCCTGAGTCATACGATTTTAATTGGGTTGGGAAACGTGCTGCGCAACGCGATGCTGCAGCTTCAATCAACAAGACGTTAAGGCCGTGTCCCGAAGAATCCATTGACTGGGATACTACCCAAAACCTTTACATTGAAGGAGATAACCTTGAAGTGTTAAAACTGCTCCAGAACTCATATATGGGGAAAGTGAAGATGATATATATTGACCCTCCTTATAATACCGGAAAGGACTTTATTTATCCTGACAGATATGACATGTCAGATAAAGAGTATGTACAAGAAGCTAATCTTCTGGACGAAAAAGGTAATAAATTAATTAAAAATCTTGAATCTTCAGGACGTTTCCATTCTAGATGGTGTAGTATGATTTATATGCGACTTCTAGTCGCCCGTTCATTGTTATCACCGGATGGAATTATCTTCATTTCAATTGGAGAGCAGGAAATTGACAACCTCAAAAAAATCGTTACAGAAGTCTTTGGAACGTCAAATTACATAGAGACTTATATTTGGGAAAGCACATTCAGGCCAGATAATAGTTCCAAAATAATGAGACGGAATGGAGAATATGTACTTTGTATTGCCAAAGATAAATCCAATATAACAAAACTAATTGGGGAGATTAAACCAAAAGAAGGATTACCTTCACTTACTAAGTCAAGTATGAAGGAAAGCGTGCTTTCTTTCCCGGCTGGAGTTGTAAAGACCTTTCTTGGTGACGGAATATATAAAGCTGGAGTAAGAGATTCTTACACCCTTCTTGACGATGCAATAGTAGAAAAAGGTAAGATAATCAATAGCTTTCGTCTTAAAGGCCATATGATTTGGGGACAAGAAAATCTGGAACGTGAGATTGCTAACGGTACTGAAATTATTATCAAAGGAGATAATTTTGTCCCTTATTCAAATAAACCTGGCGATAGTGTAATGAGCCCTACAAAACTAATCCCAAATTCAGTAGTCGGTGATGTTTTGTCTGCAAATGCTGAGATGTCAAAACTATTCTCTGAAAAAGTATTTTCATATCCGAAACCTGTATCCTTAATCAAGTATCTTATTAGGTATATTGATGATAAAGATTTTATTGTAATGGACTTCTTTTCAGGAAGTTCTACAACTGCACAGGCAGTCTTTGAATTAAATTCCGAGGATAATGGAAATAGGAAATTCATTATGGTGCAATACCCAGAAGATTTAGACGAAATGCTTTCTTTAGCAGAGGACAAAGAACGCGTTGTCGTTAACAATGCGATCTCACTTTGCGATTCTATCAACCGTAATCATTGTATCTGTGAAGTAGCAAAGGAGCGTATTTCAAGGGCTGGTAAAAAGGTAAAAGAAGCACATTCTGATGTCCATAATCTTGACACAGGCTTCCGTGTATTTAAGTGTGATTCTTCAAATATGAAGGATGTGTATTTCTCGCCGACAGAGTACTCACAGACACTGCTCACTGGCTTGGAGGATAACATCAAGAAAGACAGAACAGACCTTGACTTACTCTTTGATTGTATGCTGCGCTGGGGTGTGGAATTGACACTGCCTGTTTCATCCATCAAAGAGGCAAACTGTACAATTCACAACGTCAATGATGGAGACCTCGTTGCTTGCTTTGATGGTAAGATTACCGATGTTGTCATTGACAAGATTGCTGATATGAATCCGCTTCGTGTCGTATTCAGAGACAGCAACTTTGACGAGGCATCTCAGAAAATGAATCTCTTTGAACTTTTCAAGCAGAAATGCAACTGGACAGAGCAAGATGTAATTAACAATGTAAAAGTGATTTAAGTGATGGCACAGATGAAACTTAAATTCAAAAACCAAAAATTCCAGACCGATGCAGCCAAAGCTGTTACCGACGTATTTTTCGGTCAACGCAATGCTTCAATGGCTGACTTCACGCTTGATGCAGGTTCTGCAGCAGGTTCAACTCTGTTTGAGGAGGTTGGTTACAGGAATAGCAAAATAGAACTTTCTCAGTCCCAGATTCTTGATAATATTCGTAAGGTGCAGATGAGCTATATGCTGAAGCCATCTGAGACCGTAAGTATGTCAGACCTTCGTCTTACAATCGAGATGGAGACCGGAACCGGAAAGACTTACACATACATCAAGACGATGTATGAACTCAACAAACTCTATGGCTGGAGCAAGTTCATCATCGTAGTGCCATCTATAGCTATCCGCGAGGGTGTCTGCAAGTCTTTTGAGATAATGAGTGAGCATTTCGCTGCTGAATATGGCAAGCGTATTCAGTCTTTTGTGTATGACTCCAAACAGCTTACAAAAATAGATCAGTTTGCCAGCGATAGCAACATGCACGTGATGATTATCAACACTCAGGCTTTTGCTGCAAGAGGCGAAGATGCACGACGTATTTATATGAAGTTGGATGCATTCCGTTCCCGCAAGCCTATAGATGTGATTGCATCAACACGTCCTATATTGATTATCGATGAACCTCAGTCTGTTCTTGGTGCCGATAAAAATAATGCCACCCGAAATAGGCTTCAGGAATTTGGTCCGCTGTTTACGCTCCTGTACAGTGCAACTCATAGAGCTGACGATATTGTAAATATGGTGTATCGTCTCGATGCTATGGATGCCTATAACCAGAAACTTGTAAAGCAGATTACTGTTAAAGCCGTCCAGCAGAAAGGCAGCACGGCCACAAATGGCTATCTCTATCTTGAGAGTATTGAACTGTCAGAAGGTAATCCGCGTGCCAGGATTGGTTTTGACAAGAAGATATCAACCGGTATAAAGCAGGTAACGCAGTTAGTCAGCGATGGCTTTGATATTTACCAAAATTCCGGTCAGCTTGAGGAGTACTCAAATCACTATCGCATCGAGACAATCGATGGGTATAACAAGTGTATCACCCTTCTGAATGGAATTACCCTCTATGAAGGTGATGTCATCGGAGCTGTTAATGAGCAGGTAATTCGTCGAGCTCAAATCAGTGAGACAATCAAAGCTCACATTGATAAGGAGCGCAAGCTGTATAAACTTGGTATTAAGTGTCTTTCCCTATTCTTCATTGACCACGTTGATAATTACCGTGTGTACAGCTCCGGCTCACATTATGAGAATGGCTTGTATGCTCAGATGTTCGAGGAAGAGTATAATAATTATATCGGCTCTCTCCAGCTTACATTGGATGAAGACCAGGATTACTTGAGTTATCTCGAAAAGTTCTCTGCAGAAGAAGTCCACAACGGATATTTTTCTCGTGATAAGAAGGGTCACTACATTCAGCCATCGGCATCAGAGCTGAAGAGTGAAAGCAGTTCGGACGTCTCTGCATACGACCTGATTATGAAAGATAAGGAACGCCTTCTTTCTTTTGAAGAACCGACCAGATTCATATTCTCCCACTCTGCGCTCAAGGAAGGTTGGGATAACCCTAATGTGTTCCAGATTTGCACATTGAAGGATAGCGACAGCACGACAAAGAAGCGTCAAGAGGTTGGCCGTGGTATGCGTCTCTGCGTCAATAAGAATGGTGAAAGGCAAGATGAGAACGTCCTTCACGGCAGTATCTTCGAAATCAATGACCTTACCGTTATTGCTAGTGAGTCCTATGCTGATTTTGCTTCCAAGCTGCAGAAAGAATTTGCAGAAGCTGTTGGAGACCGTCCTATCAAGGTTGATAAGTCTCTGTTTATTGGTCTTATTGTCACAACTGCTAACGGTGAGCAAAAGACATTGAATGAGGACGATGCTGACGATCTGAGAACAGTGCTGCGTCTAAAGAAATACATCACCAAAGAAGGACAGCTGACTGAAAAATATCACGAGGATAAGAAGAATGGGACTCTGGATTTCGACGATGACGATATTTCATTCAATGAATTCAAGAATGACATTGTAAAGAAGCTTGACTCTGTATTCAATCCTTCTGCCATCAAGATTAGTAATGGCCGTGAGATTTCTGAGGCGAAGTTCAAGGAGAAGAGATTTCAGAGTTCTGAGTTCCAAAAGCTATGGAAGAGCATCAATCAGCAGACATACTATACTGTTGACTTCAAGACGGAAGAACTTATAGAGAAGTCTATCTGCGCTCTTGATAAGCATTTGAAGGTGACAGATATCCTTGTTCAGGTCGTTACTGGAAGGATGGACCGCATTGAGAGCAAGAGCAAACTTGAGTCTGGAGAAGCCATGAAAATCATTTCAACAGGTGAAGAATCTGCAAATGAGGTTATTGGTTCTTCTGTGAAATATGATTTGATTGGTAAGCTTGTTGAGAATACTCAACTTACCAGGAAGGCTGTTGTTGCAATTCTTCAGGGGATAAAGCCACTCACTTTTGAACAATTCAAGCAGAATCCAGAAGAGTTCATTATCAAGGCAAGCAACATCATCAATGAGTGTAAAGCCATAGCTGTCATTGAGCACGTGAAGTATCATAAGCTCAATAAAGCGTTTGAGTCGGATATCTTCAGCAATTCAACCCTGAAGGGCAAGCTTGGTGTTAATGCCCTTGAGTCTGAGAAGTCATTGTATGACCTCGTCATTGTTGATTCAGCAGGAACAGAAATGTCTTTCGCAAAAGAGCTTGAACATCATAATGATGTTGTTGTCTATACAAAGCTTCCAGGAGGATTCTATATCAATACGCCAGTAGGCCACTATAATCCTGACTGGGCTATTGTTTTCAATGAGGGGCCAGATATCAAGCATATCTATTTTGTGGCTGAAACAAAGGGGTCACTGAAGGAATCTCAGCTTCGAGAATCCGAAAAGTCAAAGATAGAATGTGCAAGGAAGCATTTTGAAACAATCAGTGGTTCCAATGTTATGTATGACGTTGTTACCAACTACGAAGACCTTCGAAATGCAATAACCAAGTAGTTCTATGCACCTCGCCCAAAAATGAAAAAGCCTCCCAAGACCGGGAGGCAAAAGCAAGCAAACAGAAACCAAAAGGTGGCCGGCCGCTGATGGACCGGCCCGATTCCTTATTGGCCATTCTCACAGGTGGCCTGCGTGTCGATGATCTTGACATCGCGGGCAAGCACCTCGTAGATGACTCGGGTCTCTCCGTCGGAGCCGGTGTAGCGGTTGGCGCGGATACGGCCCTCTACCTCGACGGCGATTCCCTTCCTGATGGCTGTGATGTCGGCGGACTTGCAGCCGCTCCAGGCGGTGACGTTGTGCCAGGTGGTCTCGATGACGGCCTCTCCGTTGGAGTTCTTGAAGGCGTAGTTGGTTGCGACTGAGAAGTTGGCGACCTTGCGGTCCTGGACGTCCATGATCCTGACGTTTCCGACGAAGCCTCTGAGGGTGACTGAATTGAGATGTTCCATAATGTGTTCTGTTAAAGGGTTACTGAATCAATTTTTGATGCCGCATCAGCGCCGGACGGGCAGCCGGTCAAGGGCAGGGAGGAAAATACTACCCGCAGGTGTGGAGATTTTCCGGACTGTGCCATTTACCCTTTACAGGCTGCGGAAGTCCGGAAATACCTTTGCATCAATAAATGGGGAAGTAATCCAGCAGAATACACAGGAGCATCTACAGCATCAGCCGGGCATAGTCGACGGCAATGGAGCATGGAATGCCGTCAAGGACAGCGGAAAGGGCCGCCTTCATAGTCGTACCTGTGCCGATGACATTGTCTACAAGGAGAGGCCTGAGACCGGCCGGCAGTTCCGCCTTGAGCCGGAAGTCCATCGAGGTAATGTCGGGAAGGGGAGAGCCGGCCTTCTTGAGAAGGTAGAGGGATTCGTGCCTGCGGCAGGTAAGGACGTCGCAGACGGGGAGTCCTGTGAGTCGCGAGAGCTCGTTACAGAGAAGGAGAGTGTCCGTGGCGATGCCCAGATGGGAGGGAACAGGAATCAGGACTCCGTCAGCGTGGAAGCAGATGCCTTCTGCCAGTTTGCCTGCTGCCTCCCTGAGGCTTGGGAGGCTTGAAGTCTTTACGCGATGACATAACTCCCTTTGCAGGGAGTAGTCACCGAGTGTGAGGATATGTCTATATGTAGAACTCATATAGTTGGTATTTGCAGAAGCCGCTTGCCTGGCAGAACCCTGTCGGAGCAGCAATTCCGTTTGATTCGAGCCACTGCCCGATGCCGGGAAGGTTGTTGTCATCCACGAAGGCAAGTTCTTCTGACTGGAGGAAACTGCCAAGGTTGACCGTGATGACATCGTAGAATTCATCGTCGTCTTCGCAGAGCATTTCGATTGCGAGGGTGCCGTTGTTGGCGTAAGTGGTAGGTCTGAGATAAACCTTGAGCCCATTGTAGCAGTAAGTTTTCATTATCTGAAGGATTTTCTGGATTCATCTGCGAAAGAGTAGAACGAGTCCTCGGCAATGATTATGTGGTCGAGGAGGGAAATCTCGAAAAGGTCGCAGGCCTTCTTGAGTTTCTCGGTCTCCGTGATGTCGGCTTTGCTTGGCAGGGGGTTGCCGCTGGGATGGTTGTGGAAGAGGATGATCCTCGTCGCGTTGCACAGGAGGGCCTGTTTGACTATCCTTCTGTGGTCGATGATGGTCGCTGCGATGGAGCCGACTGTAATCATCAGCTTGCCGAGCGGGCGGTTGCAATTGTTCAGGTACAAGACCCAGCTTTCTTCGTGGTCAAGGTCGTTAAGGTCTTCACGGAGGAAGTTTGCGGCAGAATCGGAATCGCTGATTGCTGCGGCGAATTGTTTCTGTGATGTTTGCTTTTTCATTGTCTGGAATGATTAGGGTGAAACATTTAAGTATTACGCCGCAATCGATACGGCGGCTCCGGAGCAACTCAAGACAAGGTGGAGAGCACAGCGGACCTTGACGGGTTGCGTGCCGCCGTAGATTTGCAGAGTGATACAGGTGTTTTCACCTACAGGACGGACAACAGGCAAGCATCATTCAATTCACCGGAAATTAAAAGCGATTTTTATTTTACGAAAATATTCGTATACTTTAGCGTCCTATAACATAAAATGCTGAAGAATTATGTACAGGACAATTGCAATCGCGGTATGCGTGGCAGGTATCATAGCAGCCGCCTGGCTGGCCAAATCGGCCTTTCACAAAAGGAAGTCAAGAAAAGCAGTCCCGGATGAAGGCGACGGGGATGACATTTCCCTGATCGAGACCGAGTTCATACCCAAGAGGAAGCCGTATGAGGAAGACCCGGACGAAGAGAGCGAATGCGGAGATATGCTGCCGCTTGAGGATGCCGAAGGACTGTTCGACCCGCAGAGGCCGAAGAAGGAGAGGCTCGCCCTTATCGAAAAGGTGAAGGGAGAGGGCTTCAAGGTTGAAATGACAAGCAGACGGCTATGAAACGGAAAAGATATGCAGTTGCAATGGTGGCCTGGCTGCTTCCGCTTGTCAGTCTGGCTGCTCCTGACGGGAACACAATCATAAACTCGGCTACATCGTCGCTCAAGGGTATGGTGATAGGAATCATCGACATGGTGTCGGTGGTGATCACCATAATATGCGCCGTCGGCCTTTGCGTGACCATCGGCAAGTGGATCATATCCGAACATGAGGCAAAGGACGCACTGCTCAAATGGGGCTCCGGCTTCATTCTGGGCGTGGTGCTGCTGAGTCTGGTCCGTTTGACGGTGTAGTTATGGTACGCAAGGTCTACAGGGTCCTGGACAGGCCGTTCTCGCTGTTCGGACTTCAAGGCAGGTATGTGTTCCTGTTTCTCGCGGCTTTGGGTGCAGGAGCTGTCCTGTCGTTCATATCAGGCGCATTCGTAGGAACTATGGCAGCATCGGCCCTGTTCATCGTAATCGCCGTGCTGGCGTATTTCGCCGCAACCATGCTCCAGACATTCTGGTCCGAGAGGGATATAATGAAGTTCATCTGCTCCAGAAGAGTCCGGAACTTCATTGAAGTCAAGCCCAAAACATTCACAGGACAATGGAAATGAATTTCACGAAGTCATACCTGGCTGACGTATTTCCCCTGAACGGGGTTCTGGACGGAGCCGTCGTTTCCAAGAAAGGCGACATCACATTCGCCTGGAAACTGAGCCTGCCGGCAATCACGACACAGGGCGAGTCGGCGTATGACGCTATGATAGGCCGTCTTTCGGCGGCGATTAGGAATCTTCCGCCGTACACCATAGTGCACAAGCAGGATTCCTTCCTTTACAGAAAGTATCAGGCCGGAACTGCCAACGGTTTCCTCGCGGAATCCTATGAAAGGCATTTTGACGGCCGGCCATATCTTTGCCACGAATGCCGCATCTTCCTGACATTCTCGTCGAAGGATGCGATGTGGCATTCTCCCGTATCGTCGTCCCTCTTCGGCATAAAGCCTTTTGTCAAGGACAAGACCGCAATCGGTGGTTTCTTCAGCAAGGCAAAGGAGTTCCAGACATTCCTGGGCCAGTGCCCGGGCCTGTCTGTGACTCCGATAGCCGGAGAGGAGTTGACAGGAGACAGCACGCACCCGGGGCTTATCCAACGGTATATGATGCTGGGTAGAGATGATACCCAACTGTCGGGAATAATGCTTGAGCCGGACAGCGTAAAGGTTTTCGACAGGAAGATGATCTGCTACAGCGTCAGCGATGCGGACCAGATGCCTTCGGAGATACCGTCTGTCCTTGATGACAGGCAGCTTGCCAGCGCAAACACAAGGGTTGTGACAGGCCTGGGCTCGGAATTCGGATTGAGACTGAACTGTGAACATATTGTCAACCAGTACATAGCTGTCCTGCCGCAGGCAAGCATCCTCAGGGACATTGACAGCAGGCGGAAGAAAATGAAATCCGGAGGAATCCAGTCCGTTGATAACAGGCGCAATTCGGAGGAGATGACAGAGGTGCTCGAGGCCGCCAACGGAGGCTCGGTCCGTTTCGTCAAGTCACACATCAACGTGATGGCTTGGACGGAAGAAGGAGACACTGACGAACTGAAAGGCATCATCGGTTCCGCACTTTCCGATATGGGTATCAACGGGGTGTACAACAACTTCAACACTCCGGTCCTGTACTTTGCCGGCATCCCGGGAGGGGAGTCGGAACTGAGCAGGGATGACTATATGACCGTGGAACTGGAATCGGCACTCTGCCCGTGGATATGGGACAGCTTTGAAGCTCCTGTCTACGGCGGCCGGTTCAAGGTCTGCGACAGGTTCCGGAATATTCCGATCACGCTTGATATGGGCGGGGTGGCGATGCAGGCAGGCCTGATTGACAATTTCAACGGCTTCATCCTCGGTCCTTCAGGTTCGGGCAAGTCGTATTTCACGAATTTCTTCCTGAGGCAGAGCTATGACGCCGGCAACAGCATCTTCGTGGTCGATATAGGTGATTCCTATGAAGGACTTTGCAAGGTGATAAAGGAGGAATCTGAAGGCCGTGACGGAATATACAACGTGTATGACGGGGACCATCCGCTGAGCCTGAACCCGTTTGTGGGATACACGGAAAAAGTGGACGGGAAAAATGCCTCGCTCCAGTATCTTGAGGCCCTGTGCAAGACCATCTGGGTGCCGGAAAGGGGATGGAACAAGTCGAACAGCCCGGTCCTGACATCTGTACTGACCTCGTTTATGGAGAAGTGCCGGAAGGACAAGGTGGAGATTCCCACTTTTGACCAGTTCAGGAACTATGTCGGAGGGGAACTCAAGGAATCGATAGACAAGGGCAAGTTCAAATGCGGAGGCTCTCCGGTGGGAAAGGACGATTTTGACTGCGAGAACTTCTGCAAGGCCATGTTCCCGTTCTCAAGTGAAGGAACGTATCCGCAACTGCTGAACAATCCGGCACCGGTGGACCATTCGGACTGCCGTTTCGTCGTTTACGAACTTTCAAGCGTATGCGACGACGAACTGATCCTTTCCGTCGTCACAAGCACGATAATGCACGACTTCGAGAGGATGATGCGCCGTAAGAAGGGATTCAAGATGCTTGTCATAGACGAGGCGTGGAAGGCCATCTCGAACGAGACTATGAGCCCGAAGCTGATGGAACTCTGGAGAACTGCGAGAAAGTACTCTGCAGCTGCTTTCGTGGTTACCCAGGATGTAGCCGACATCAGGAACAACGATGTGATAAAGACGGTAATCGTGAACAACTCGGCCGTCAAGATACTGCTGGACCACAGCAATAGCCAGAACAGTTTCGATGTCGTCCGGGAGACTCTCGGGCTGAACGCCATCGAGTCCGCACTGGCCCTCAGTGTCAAGAGGCACGGCCTCAATCCGAGATACCGTTACCGTGAGGCTTTCATAAGCCTCGGAGGAAGAAAGAGCGGCGTGTACGGCATCGAGACCTCCCCGGAGGAACAGGTGGCGTACCAGTCCGCAAAGGAGGCGAAGGCGGTATTCCTGCAGAATGTGGATAGATACGGCAGTGCCGTAAAAGCGATAAAGGAGACTTTGAAATGAAACGTACAGTTGCAATAATTGCCGCTATGGTGCTCAGCCTCGTGTCCAGCCACAGGGTCAGCGCACAGCTGTTCACCTTTGACGAGCAGAACTTCCTGCAGTCCATCATCTCGTATATCCAGGACGGGGACAATATGGCGCAGAATGCGAACCAGTTCCTGCAGAACCTCGGCCTGATAGAGGAACAGCTGGACAATATGAAGAAATGGAACGAACGCTACCGCAAGGTCTCTTCATACCTTTCAAAGGGCCAGCAGGCGATCTACACCGTCAATAACTACGAGTATACCATACGTCTGTTCAAGGAATATGTCAAGCGTCTGAAGGAGATGGAAAAGCCATCCTACTATGACGTACGGAATGCGGCCAACGAGGCCTGGTATTATCTTCTGCTTTCCAGCAGGGAGGTGAAGAAGGTAAGGCAGGCTCTTGATTCGTCATCCGAGATGAGCGAGGCGGAACGTCTCAAGGTTCTCGAGGAGAGCAACCGGAAGATGTCGGCCATCAATGTCCAGATGACAAAGGAGGTCCGGGAGGAACTGTCTGCACTGAAGGACATCAATATGATGACTGCCTGTGCAAAGAGCCTTGAAGAGGCAGTAAAACACTGATGCAATGGAAGGATACACGGTATACGGAATGATAAGCGAGGTGAAGAGCCAGATTCTTGCGGGGGACAACAGCGTTGTGATGTCTGTCGCCGGGATAGCTGCCGCCATTTTCGCCTGTTTTGCCGTGATTGCCATCACCAAGGATATGATGGGCGGTGAGAGCATCAGCATATGGAAGATAGTCAAGCCTCTTGCAGTACTGGTTATCCTGCCTATGTTCGGGAACTGTGTCCTTGCCCTTGACAGGGTCACAGGACTGATTGCTGATGCGATATGGGTGGGCGTTTCAAATGACAGCGACAACTATGATGCAAAGTACAACCAGCTCGTCGCCAAGGTGGAATCCATCGCCGGCAGCGACAACTGGCTGGAAAGCATACAGTCGCAGTTTTCCAGCAACGAAAGCATTGAAGGGGTCAACGGAAGCGGGACCATAGCAGGGGAGGCTGCCGCTGACCTTGCGGCGGAAAGGGCTGACGAAAAGCCCTGGTACGGCAAACTTTGGGACAGGCTCAAAGGGTGGGCGAGCAATATGGCCCAGGGTGCCATTACGATGAGCGGAAACATATTCTCCTTCATCGTGTCCTTCCTTATGAACTGTGTCAGATACTGCCTGATCGGAGCGTCCGGTGTCTATCTGACCATATTGGGCATCCTTGGCCCGCTGGTGCTGGCCGTTTCGCTGATTCCGACATTCGAGAACAGCCTGACGCAGTGGCTCGCCCGGTATATCCAGGTCTCCCTATGGATTCCGCTGATTTCCCTCGTGGACCTTGTCAACTGCAAATTCAGGGAAGGGATGATTGACTTCTTCTTCAACTGCAATGCAACCACGATGGTGACGTTCCCTTTCCACCAGCTTCTGGTCAATATCGTAATGCTGGGAATGCTCTTCGCCGTGCCTTCGATGGCCACCTGGATCATCCATTCGACAGGTGCGTCTAATGTCTATCGCGGCCTTACGCAGAAGGCTGCCTATGTAGCAACCAGAGTAATAACAAAATAGCAATGAACAATCTCATAAAACACTTCTCGGACATAAACACAAACTTCAATAGAATGTCCAAAATCAGCATTGCATCAATAGTTTTCAGTGCATTGATTGCAATAGTATCGGCAGGCGCAGCCATCTGGTATGCGAATGTCAAGGACAACCAGATCTACATCCTTGACGACGGCAAATCCCTGATTGCCCTGCAGACCGACGAAGTATCCAACAAGGGACTGGAGGTCCAGGACCACGTCACCCGTTTCCACGAACTGTTCTTCTCGATGTCACCGAATGCCCAGTCCATCAGGGAGAACCTTGACAAGGCGCTGAACCTTTCCGACCAGAGTGTGTGGCAGTATTCGGAGGACCTTGCAGAGAAGGGCTACTATTCACGGCTTGTTTCGGCGAACATAAGCCAGCAGATGATGGTGGATTCTGTTGATGTGGATACTTCAGTATATCCATACCAGGTGACCACGCACGCCCGGCAGTATGTTGTCCGTGAAAGCAGGATAACGGTGTATTCCTTTGAAAGCACCTGCAGGGTGATAGACACCAAGAGGTCTTCATCCAATCCTCACGGACTTATCATCGAACAGTTCAAAGTGACGAAGAACGATGAAATCGAAACACGCAAGCGATAAGCTGAAAATCTGGATAGCAGCCGGCGTGATCATACTCCTGCTGCTGGTGAGAATCATATGTCTGATAGCAAAGTTGAATTGATATGAATAAAGGAAAAAGGATTGCGCTATTCATTGTAATAGTGCTGTTTATCATCGGTATCTTAATGCTTTTGTTGATACGCCCGAAGGCAAACGAAGACAGTCCTGACGGAGTGATGGTCGAGGTTCCGGAAGGGGAGGCCGAAGAGGTGGAGACAAGCAAGTCGGAAGCTTACAGGAAGTCAAGGGGAAAGAAGGAAAACCCTATGGATGCTTACTTCGAGTCCCTCCTTCCGGAGTCGGAGGAGGATGAAAATGGAGACGTGAGTCTGGTTGGGGGCGGTACGGTTCCGGAACCGGCATCCCGGCCTGATGACAGGATGGACAGGATATTGGGAACAAGCCCACAACCTCAAGGCGCCACAAGCACGTCCAGAGTCTCTTCCGGAGGCCGAAAGTCCCAGGCTGTGCAGCCCCAACAGTCTTCTGACGAGAAGTATATCCAGGACCTTGAACGCGCCCAAAGGATTGCCGCTGCCATCAATGTGGCAGAAGTCGCTGGGCAGGATGAAGAGAAAGAACCTGTCCCTCTAAGGACCGAGGTAAGGAAAAGCAGCATTATTTCCTCCCTGGATGATGACTTCCCTGAGGGTGACGGTTCTCCGGCCATATCCGACAATCCTGCAGTCAAATGTATGTTCACCAAGGATGAGAAGGTCCGTAACGGGCAGAGGGTTACGGTCAGGACGCTTCAGGAAATCGTCCTCGACGGAACCGTCATTCCTGCCAACACCCATCTGTCGGCCGTATGCAATCTAAGTGAAAGGCTCAATCTTGCCATCTCAAGCATTGAACTCAATGGACGCATATTATATCTTGATTATGAGGCTTATGACTATGACGGAAACAAAGGGATTTACTGCCCTGAGACGTCTGCGTCAAGAAACAGCCGGACAGCTGCTGACCAGGCTGTAAGCACTGGTACCTCAATCATCGGAGGCCGGATAGGAAGTGTAGCGAATGCTGTTGTCAGGACAGGCGCCAGCCTGTTCCGGAATTCTTCCGGCGAGAGCTATGTCAACATCAGGAGCGGTTATGAATTCTATATAATGAAGAAGCAATGAAAAGGATACTTGCAGCAGTTCTGGCCCTGTTGTCGGCCGGCTCTATGCTGAAAGCGCAGGAGTCTGACACGCTGAGGCTCTCCAGCCGCTTTACAACCCATATAATATTCAGGAATGAACTTGAATATGTTGACATATCAAACAAGGCTCTGGCAGGAAAAGTTCTGGACCAGAGCCGCAACGTTCTTGCTGTGAAGGCAAGGACCCCTTTTGACTACGAGACCACGGTGACGGCTCTTGAAACAGACGGGGCAATCCACACATATATCGTCATTTATGATGAATCACCTAAAGAATTGATACTGGACTATAGAAGAACGTCCACTATACAAGGAAATGCAGGTAAAGAACCCGCGCCGGCCGATGCCGGACAGGATTCCCCGGAATTGTCGGGAAGAAAGCAGAAGCTCTTCCATATCTCTGACAGACGTTACGGTATCAGCGCCGCCTGTGAGGATGTCTTCGTCCGGGATGACCGCACCTGGTTCATCCTGTCCCTCAAAAACAAGTCCGGCATCAACTACAGATGCAGTGATGCCGGCTTTGTGCTCGAGTCAAGGAAGAAAGCGAAACGCAGCGTGGAATACGGGAAGACGCTGACTCCTGTAAAGGTTATCGGTAGCCTGGACTCCGATGCGGGTTCTGCCTCAAAGATGGTATGTGTACTTGAGAAGGTGACACTTGCGGAAGACCAGGTCCTGAGAATCTTCATCTATGAGGAAGGCGGCTCAAGGAATCTCACGCTCTCACTGATTCCCAAAGACATCAACAGCGCGAGGGGTGACAGACCCTAATCCACTTTCCCGACATACTGCAATCGGTTTCTGGCGTGTTTGTCCTGTTCAGGATAGACACGCCTGCTTTCATTGCCGTAGTACCAGTTCTTGACCTCCTTGTCGATGAAAACAAGCCTGCGGCCAAGTTTGATATGCGGAATGTCACGGTGCTGGACCCATTTGTAGATGGCGAACGTACTGCAGTTCAGCAGCCGGCTGACTTCCTTGACATTCATATAGACTCCTTCCGAGTCATCGTTTGTTTTCTTCCTGTCCATCTCTTCTTTGTTGTCTGCGATGGACTTGCAGAGGTCGCTGATGTCGGAAACCTCTTTGCGCAAGTTCTGGAATCCCTCCAGAAGTTGCCCTACGGCAGACGGAAGCTGCTCGAATGTAATCTTCTCATTCATCTTTGTTCTCTTTATCGTATAGCATTTCAAAATATTGTCTTGGCTGCATCCTGTTCAGTTTTAGCTGGTCGATGATGATCAATCCGTCATCCCGGGTAAGATTCGACGATATCGTCTGCGGAGTGACGTTGCTGAAGTGTGTCGGAAACACCACCTTCAGGAACTTGCCGGCAGCATCGATTTTGTACCCTATAGCCTTGTTTATGGCCCAGAACATCCGTCCCAGGTCGTGTCCCCTAAGCTTCGGTGATGCCCATACTTCCAGATACCTGCCGGCATCAACTTCATTGGGAAAGTCATCGTGGTACCGTTTGATGTTCCTGTACAGCATTGCGACTCCCTCTTGTGTCGAATACGGAAGGAAGACTTTGTTCAGATAGCACAGTATTCCTTTCATGAACTTCATGTCATCTGCCCTTTGGGGATTCCTGTACTCCTGGAGCTGCCTCTGTAGTTCCTCCCTGGCAGCCTTCTCTGCAAAGTATCGCCGGACAACCATATCATACAGTGCCCGGTCCACCTGCCCTGATGTCCTTTGCTCATTCATAATTTCTTCTGTTTTGATTTATCTTTCAATGTTATTCTGCCGATTGTTTCAACCTTCTTCTCTCCGACCAGGTCTGCATATATCTGTGTCGTCTGGACATTCGCATGGTTCAGCATCTTGGATACCGTGTAGATGTCCGACCCGGCTGCAATCTGGAGAGTGGCGTATGTATGGCGGAAGCAGTGGAATGTGATATGCTTGCTGATTCCGGCATCACTGATCCATTTCGGAAGGTCCTTGTACAGCATCTCCCTTTTCAGCCCCTTGAAGATGATGCCCTTCCTTCTTTTTCCGCAGTAGGACCTTGCCTCATTGCTTATCGGATTGTCGGCGACCTCTCCTGTCTTGACTATGGTCTTGTGTATTGTATAGCAGCCATACTGGTTTTTGATGAGGTCTTCCCAGCACAGGGTCTTTATGTCGCTGATACGCAAACCGGTCAGGCAGGAGAACAGGGAAGCCCTTTTGAGCACATCAATTTCGCAGGGAGTGTCTGCGAGCCTGCGCAATTCCTCCAGTGTAAGGTAAGGTTTGCTGACTTTTACTGTCTTGATGGGTGTGATGAAGTCGTTCAGGTTGCGCGTCAGCCAATGTTCACGGTAAGCCACCTTCAGCATTGCCCTGAAAAGTGAGAAATATGCGGCGGCCGAATTCCTCTTGAGCTTTGTGCTGTCCTGCTTGTTTGTCCCGCAGTCCATGAGCCATTCCTTGTACTTGTTGCACAGTTCCTCCGTGAGTTCCTCAAAACGGCAATGGCCACCCATGAATTCCTTGAAATGCATCAGCGCTGCGTTCCATTTATGGCCTTTCTGCTTGCAGACCTTCTCAAAGTAGGGGATAGCATCCTCACGTTTCCTCGACTTGTCAATGAACCCGTAAGATTCTCCGGCAAGCTGCATCATTCTCTTGCCCTTGATGACTTCGGCCATCTCCATCATGCTCTTGTTGTGCTCCTTTTCGAAGGTTGTCTTCGGATTCGGGTACAGTTCCAACTTTAGTGCCTCCCACCTGATGGCCTTGTTTGTCCGTGGATTCCGGATAGCCGGATAATACTGGAGATAGAGGTACATCTTTCCGCTTCTCATTGTACGTTTTCGTATATAAATGCTGTTCATCGCTTTTTCGTAATATTTGCAGGTTTCACGCTGTAAAGTTGATAAATATTTTCGTAAATACAACGAATATTTGGTATTTAATCAAATTTTCGTCAATTTTGCACGCAGAATTCCCTCTCGAAATCGGCTTTCAGAATCTTTACAATCTTCCCGACCTTGACCTTTTTGATATCATGTCCCTTGAGGAATGAGTCAATCTGGTCCCTGTTCATACCATATTGGGTCATGATATCTTCATACGTTATATACTGTCCGGAAGCCTGCTGAAGCAGGTCCAGATAGAATCCGCCCTTGATGGCATCCACGTGAAGCTTGGAATAGTAGGTCCTTCTCTGGACTATCTTCTTCGGAACCACGTAGTCATAGGCCATTGAGTATACTGCAGAAGGGGTCATTCCGAACTTTTCGACTATCTCGGCTGTGGAATACCATTCAGTTATCTCGGGATGCGGATCCTCCTGGCGATGTGCATATATCTTGTCTACATCAGCTTTGGGATAGATTCTGCGTCCGAACATAAGCTGCTCCTTGACTCCTGCTTTCTTGAGAAGATCTGATACGCCACTGTACGACATACCGAACAGCTCCATCACGGCCTTGACGTCATAACAGTCCGCAAGATCGATTTTCACCTCTTTAGGGCCCTTTATGACAGGGGAGTCAGAACACTTCCTCTTCTCCGTTACGAAGAGGCTGTCCAGATCCGCTTTCCGGATAAGGGTCTTGGACTGAAGCCTCAAGGCCTTGAACTGGCCGTTTGATAAATAGCGGTAGATTGTGGTCTTTCCTACCCCAAGATATGCGGCGGCATCCCGGGGTGTCATCACATAGACATTGTCCAGATTGATTTTCCGTTGGTGCTCCTCCTCCATCGAGAACTTCTCACTGACCTGGTCCTCGACCAGTTGCCGTTTCTTCGCCTTGTATGCACGCGAGGCGCACATATGGCTGCAGAATCTTGTAGAAGATTTCTGCGCAGTGAACTCTGCACCGCAGAATTCACAGTGTTTTTTGAACCTTAGCTTTCCCATTTATGTATCCAATTTTGTCCCATGGTGTCCCACAGTGTCCCGTGGTGTCCCACTTTCACTCTCGTCTCGGAACGTTAGGCTTTCATAGATGGGTGCGATAAAAATGCGCTAAAAAAACCGTCAAAACAGGGCATTTCTATGCCATTTAAGGCCAATTACACAAAAAAAGGTAAGGCCCGTAACTGCCTTACCTTTGGATATTTAGGGATATTTGTTTGTAACTTGTTGTAAGTTAATCAGTTATCTTACTTGCCGATACAAAACCCTTTGAAAATTTCGCCTAAAACTTCGTCGGAGGTGATTTCGCCGGTGATGGAGCCGAGATGGCGGAGGGCCTCGCGGAGGTCTTCGGCGAGAAGGTCTGCGCTCAGGGAGGACCGCAGGCCAGCAAGGCAGGCCCGAAGGGCGTGGGCGGAGGCGAGAAGAGCATCGGCGTGGCGCTGGCTGGTGACCAGAACGTCAGTCTCGGAGTCCGAATCACAGGCAGATACAATCATTTCTTTCAGCTCTTCGAGCCCAAAACCGGTTTTTGCGCTTATTTTGGCGATGCCTATTATAACATCCTTATAATCAGTAGAAGAAACAATTTTGTTGATTAGTGAAACATTTTTGTTAACAATCTCGTGGAGCCCAAAAACCATACTTGAGTCTTCTATTTCTGGAGTAGAGATATCGGGCGAAGAGAATGCGGGCGAAGAAATATTGGGAGAAGAAATGTCGGGCGAAGAAATGGATGGAGAAGAAATGGCTGGAGAAGAGATATCGGGTGACGAAATGGCTGGCGAAGCGGCTCTCACATCGACAATCATTTCCTTCCCCTCTGAGGCAGTCTCTCCCAGGTCAACTTTGTTCAAAACCAGAATGGCTCTCTCTCCTGCTTCCCGGCACAGCCGGAGCAGATCAAGACAGTTCTCGGCAGCATGAGGGGAACTGATATCAATCACCGCAAGCACGAAGAACGCTTTGCGGATAGCCTCGCGGCTGCGCTCAATTCCCATCCTTTCAATCGTGTCGGACGATTCCCTGAGGCCGGCTGTGTCGATGAAGCGCAGCAGCGCTCCGCCAATGATTCGGGCTTCTTCAATCGTGTCTCGTGTGGTTCCGGGAATGTCAGACACAATGGCCCTGTCATCACACAGAAGGGCATTCAGCAGGGTGCTCTTCCCGCTGTTTGGCGCTCCGGCAATAGCGACGGGAATCCCGTTCTTAATGGCGTTGCCCAGTCTGAAACTGGAAGCGAGAGTCTCGCAGCGCTTGAGAGCGTCCTCCAGCAGGGCTGCGAGCCGTTCACGGTTGGCGAATTCGACTTCTTCCTCGCTGAAATCCAACTCCAGCTCGAGCAGGGCGGATAGTTCGACCAGACTTGCGCGTATCAGGCGAAGCTCCTGAGAATAGCCTCCCCGAAGCTGACTGCTGGCCACCCTGTGCTGGGCTCGTGAAGAGGACGCGATAAGGTCGGCTACTGCCTCTGCCTGAGCCAGATCCATCTTTCCGTTGATAAATGCCCGCCTGGTGAATTCGCCAGGCTCTGCCATGCGGCATCCTTTGGAACAAAGCAAATCCAGGGCGCTGCGGACTATATACGGGGAAGCGTGGCAATAGATTTCGGCGCAGTCTTCTGAAGTGTAGGATTTCGGAGCCCTGAATATTCCCACCAGAACATCGTCCAGTTCGGCAAGACGTCCGCGCTTGAGGGTATATCCTTTCGCCCCGACGGCGCTGCCGTTAAGGAATTCGACAACTGAATCGACGATCTCGAAGCACTTCGGACCGCTGATGCGTATTATGCTGACTGCACCGCCGCCGACAGGGGTGGCCGGGGCGCAGATGGTATCGTTGCTCAAGAGTTCGGCGCTCATCTCTCAATATCTGAAGTCCAACTTAAGAAGCCCCCGTCCAATTCTATGATGGAAGTCCATCTGGAAGATAAGATATTTGCGGCGTTCTTGCTTCTTCGGCCACTGCGGCAGTACAGGGCGGCTGTCTCTCCGCTCCGTAGGACCTTCAGGCAGCGCTCGGCAAAATCGGATGAATTCACGTCTATATTGATGGCGCCGGGGATGTGGCCTTGGGCATATTCTTCAGCGGTGCGCACATCTATCAGACGTACATCCTTACTTTTGATGGCCTTTTCAAACTCTTTGGTAGATAATGATTTGAACTTATTGGAGTTCTTTCTGACGGCTCCTGAACAAATAACTCCTGCTGCGCTCAAAAGAGCCAGGCTCAGGACTATGATGGCGGTTTTACTCATTCCCTGTGTTTTTGTGAAAGATATTTTTTGCAAAAGTAGAAATAATTGAACTAAAAATCTTAAATTTGCGTCGCGAAATACAATTCATTATCCAGAATATGATTTACACAAACGAAGTGCAGCATATGTGCTGCGTTGCAAAAGGCGCAAATCACGCCAATGCCCCCATCCCCGAAGAAGGAAAGTGGGTGCATGCAAAGGAAATCAAGGACATTTCCGGCCTTACCCACGGTATCGGCTGGTGCGCTCCCCAGCAGGGTTGCTGCAAGCTTACCCTCAATGTTAAGGACGGCATCATCGAAGAGGCTCTCGTCGAGACTCTCGGTTGCTCAGGTATGACCCACTCTGCCGCTATGGCTTCTGAGATTCTCCCCGGCAAGACTCTTCTCGAGGCTCTTAACACCGACCTCGTTTGCGATGCAATCAACACCGCAATGCGCGAGCTCTTCCTCCAGATTGTTTACGGCCGCACCCAGTCCGCTTTCTCAGAAGGCGGTCTCGCTATCGGCGGTTCTCTCGAGGACCTTGGAAAGAACCTTCGCAGCCAGGTAGGTACGATGTACGGCACCAAGGCAAAGGGCAGCCGCTACCTCGAGATGACCGAAGGCTACTGCACCCGTATGGCTCTTGACGCCAACAATGAGGTTATAGGTTACGAGTTCGTGAACCTCGGCAAGCTGATGGATGCTCTCAAAGCCGGCGCTACCGGTCCCGAGGCCATCGAGAAGGCAAAGGGTACCTACGGCCGCTTCAATGAAGCTGTTAAGTATATTGATCCACGTAAAGAGTAAGAGATTATGGCACTTTTCGAAAGCTACGAGCGCAGAATTGATCAGATCAACGCCGCTCTCAACAAATACGGAATCAAGGACATCGACGAGGCTAAGGCCATCTGCGATTCAAAGGGTCTTGATCCTTACAAAATGTGCGAGGATACCCAGAAAATCTGCTTCGAGAACGCAAAGTGGGCCTATGTAGTAGGCGCCGCCATAGCTATCAAGAAGGGCGTGAAGACTGCTGCTGATGCAGCCGAGGCTATAGGCGAGGGTCTGCAGGCATTCTGCATCCCCGGTTCTGTCGCTGATGACCGCAAGGTGGGACTTGGACACGGCAACCTCGCCGCAAGGCTTCTCCGTGAGGAGACCGAGTGCTTTGCCTTCCTCGCAGGACACGAGTCTTACGCTGCCGCCGAGGGAGCCATCAAGATTGCTGAGATGGCAAACAAGGTGCGCAAGAAGCCCCTTCGCGTAATACTTAACGGTCTGGGAAAGGATGCCGCCAAGATTATCAGCCGCATCAATGGATTTACCTATGTCCAGACTGAGTTCGACTACTACACCGGAGAGGTGAAGGAGATTTCAAGAACCCGTTACTCCGAGGGTGTTCGCGGTGGAGTGAACTGCTACGGCGCCGATGATGTACGTGAAGGAGTGGCCATTATGTGGAAGGAGAATGTGGATGTATCCATCACCGGAAACTCCACCAACCCTACCCGTTTCCAGCATCCTGTTGCAGGTACCTATAAGAAAGAGAGAGTTCTTGCCGGCAAGCCTTACTTCTCAGTTGCTTCAGGCGGCGGTACCGGACGTACTCTTCACCCCGACAATATGGCCGCAGGCCCCGCTTCATACGGTATGACCGATACTCTTGGACGTATGCACTCCGATGCCCAGTTCGCAGGTTCTTCTTCTGTTCCTGCCCACGTTGAGATGATGGGCTTCCTCGGAATGGGTAACAACCCTATGGTTGGAGCCACCGTTGCTGTAGCTGTGGCTGTTGCTCAGGCTATGTAGTTTCTTTAAGGGGTCGGTCTTTGCGCCGGCCCCTTTTTTTATTTTTTCGCTCTCACATAAGGCGAAACACATTATAACCACATCATTCTAACAGTTAAACTTATATGAGTAGATTACGGTCGCTGCTCATAGTTCTTCTCTGTCTGCTCCCTTTTATCGGTTCAGCGAAAGATCCGGTATCCGGAATGCTGGAGAGGATATGCCCGGGGTCAAGTTCGCAGTTTGTCATTCAGCTTAAGGGCAGTCCTAACTCGGAAGAAGACTATTTCGAACTCGAAAGCCGCTCTGGCAAGATTATCATCAGAGGCAATTCGTATGTGAATATAGCAACGGGGCTCAATTGGTATCTGAAATACTATGCCGGGGTTCATCTGAGCTGGAATTGCATGACCGCCGACCTGCCCGAACCTCTGCCGGCAGTGAGCTCCAAGATAAGGCGCAGCACGACTCTTAAGCAGCGCTATGACTTCAACTACTGCACATTTTCCTATTCTATGGCCTTCTGGGGCTGGGAAGAATGGGAAAGGGAGATAGACTGGATGGCCCTGCACGGTATCAATATGCCTCTTGCCGCTGTCGGAGCCGAGTGTGTCTGGAAGAACTTTTTCCTCCGACTGGGTTACTCTGAGTCTGAAATCGAGAAGATAATTGCCGGACCTGCCTTTCTGGCCTGGTTCGAGATGAATAATATCGAAGGATGGGGCGGCCCGCTTCCGAAAGAGTGGTACGCATCTCAGGAGGCTTTACAGAAAAAGATACTGGAGCGTTTCAGGCAATGGGGTATGAAGCCTGTTCTTCCCGGATACTCCGGAATGGTGCCTCACGATGCCGACGAGAAGTTCTCTGTTGAGATTTCCGATCCTGGACTTTGGAACGGGCTTTTGAGGCCTTGTGTGCTGAATCCTGAAGATGAGCACTTTGCGACAATTGCAGACATCTACTACGAGGAGCAGGAAAAGCTTTTCGGCAAGGCTGAGTATTACTCGATGGATCCGTTTCACGAGACTGCGACCAGCGGGGGAGTGGACTTCGCCAAAGCCGGAGCCGAGATAATGAAGGCGATGAAAAAGCGCAATCCCAAGGCTGTATGGGTGCTTCAGGCCTGGAGCGAGAATCCCCGAGATGAGATGATCGAATCACTTGGAAAGGGAGATCTGCTGATTCTGGACCTTTTCAGCGAGTGCCGCCCTATGTGGGGCATGGACTCGATATGGAAAAAGCCGGACGGATTCGGAGAGCATGACTGGCTCTTCTGTCTGCTGGAGAACTTCGGAGCACGAGTAGGTCTCCACGGAAGGATGGATCAGCTGATAGAGAATTTCTACCTTGCCAAGACACATCCTATGGCAAAGAATATCAAGGGTATAGGACTTACGATGGAGGGTAGTGGCAATAATCCGGTGATGTTTGAGCTGATGAGTGAGCTGCCCTGGAGGGAAGAAAACTTCAGCAAGGAGCAGTGGATTAAGGATTACTGCTTCGCGCGCTACGGCGCAAGGGATGAAAGGCTGGAAAAGGCCTGGCTTATTCTCTGCTCCAGCATATACAACTGTCCCAGAGGCAATAATCAGCAGGGATGTCACGAGTCCATTTTCTGCGCAAGACCTTCCCAGAATGCATTCTGGGTATATGAACGCTCGAAGCTGGAGAACTATTACGACCCTGAAGACACCCGTCGCGCTGCGCAGCTCTTCCTTGAAGCATCAGACCAGTTCGAGGGGAACGATAATTTCGAATATGATCTGATTGACATCGTGCGTCAGGCGATAGCCGACAGGGGCAGAGTCATATACCAGCGCAGTATGGCCGACTACCGCTCCTATAATCTGTCCTCATATAGAAGGGAAAGGGACGCTTTCCTTCAGGCGATTCTGCTTCAGGATGAGCTCCTTTCTTCCCGCAAGGAGTTTATGGTAGGGCCTTGGATCAGTTCTGCCCGCTCTCTTGGAGCTGACGAAGGGCAGAAAGATCTGTATGAGTTCAATGCCAGGGTGCAGATTACAACCTGGGCAGGAAGGGAGTGCGCCAACAAGGGTAAACTCCACGATTATGCTCACAAAGAATGGAACGGACTTCTGAAGGATTTCTATTATCCGAGATGGAAGAAGTTCTATGATACTCTAGACAAGGCTCTGGAAGGAGGTCCCCTGGAGGAAGTGGACTGGTATGAGCAGGAAAAAGATTGGGCCCTTCAAAGGAACCCTTATCCCGTCAAGGCCCAAACCGATCCGGTACTGGCTGCCCGCAAAGCTTATGATGAAGTGTTTTCGATGAATCTGTAAAGATATGTCCCGCACGCTTCCAGCTGCAAAGAAAAGGATTGAATCACTTGATGTGATGAGGGGGCTTACTGTAGCCTTTATGATCCTTGTCAATAACTCGGGCTCGTCTTACGCCCAGCTGCACCACAGTGAGTGGAACGGGCTCACACTGTGCGATATGGTATTCCCTTTCTTTATCTTCATTATGGGAGTATCTACCTATCTGTCCCTGTCCAAAAAGGATTTCAGGGCAGATAAGTCCCTGCTGGGGCACATATTCAGGCGCACTGCTCTCATAATATTGATTTGCTGGGCGATAGCATATTTGGGATGGGCTCTGAAAGGCGATTTTCTGCCTTTTTCACATCTCAGGCTCACAGGCGTGCTGGTAAGGATAGCCCTATGTTATATGTTGCTCAGCCTCATCTCCCTCTCGGTGCGTCCAAAACATTTTCCTTATATCATAGCGCTGATACTTATACTGTATGGTGTGCTGCTGCATTTCGGTAACGGATACAGCAACGACGCGGGCAACATCATCTCCCGGGTTGACACATTCCTGCTCGGCAAGGAGCATCTGTATAGCAAGAAGCCCATTGACCCCGAGGGACTGCTCGGCACCCTACCGGCCCTTGCCCAGGCTATGCTCGGCTTTCTTTGTGCCTTCATCCTGAAGTCGGACAGATCTTGGTCTTCAAAGCTGAGAACGATCTTTCTGTTCGGTGTCTCTCTTCTTGCAGCGGGCTATATTCTGTCCTGTTTTCAAGCCCTGAATAAACGCATCTGGAGCCCCTCTTTTACTCTTGTGACCAGCGGTTACGCCTATATGGTGCTGGCGGTTCTATGTTATATAATTGATTATAAGAATATTAATAAATGGACTGCCTTTTTCAAGGCTTTCGGACTCAATGCCCTTGCGGTCTATGTGTTCAGTGAGGTTCTGTCCTTGGTACTCTCCCGCAGCGGCCTGTCCAATCTCTGTCACGAGGGCTTGCGTTCCCTGATCGGGAATATCGCTTTCGCCGACCTTCTTTATGCGCTACTGTTCGTGCTGGTGTGCTACCTGTTCGCTTTACCTTTATTTAAGAAAAAAATAATCATCAAATTATAGATTTTAGTTATCTTATTATTATATTTGCTTGATTTTTTAAGAAACACGCTACTATTAATAAAACTATTAAAAAATGTTTAATCTAAATGGATCTGCCAAGACGCTATCTCTCGTAGCTGCATTGGCGCTCTGCTGCCAGATTTCAATGGCACAGACCAGAGTATCCGGTACCGTTGTCGACTCTCAGGGACTTCCCCTTCCCGGCGCAAGCGTTGTCGAGGTAGGTGTGTCTCCCATTAACGGAACCGTGACGGATGCCGACGGTAACTTTGTTTTGAATGTGAAGCCTTCCGCAACCCTGGAAGTGTCTTTCATCGGTTATTCCACCACTACCATCGCTGCCCAGAGCGGCCCTATGCTCATAATGCTTTCAGAGGATACGAACTTCCTCAACGAGTCGGTAGTCGTAGGTTATGGTACCATGTCCCGCAAGGATATCACTTCTTCCATAACCACCGTAAAGAGCGAAGACCTCAACAGGGGAGTCTTCACTGACGCGGCCAATATGCTCCAGGGAAAGGTGGCCGGACTTGTGGTTACCACTACCGGAGACCCTAACGGCGGCTCAAGCATCACCCTGCGCGGAGCTTCTTCCCTGCGTTCAGGTGCGATGAGTCCTTACTATGTTGTGGACGGCATCCCCGGCATTGACATCTCTATGGTGGCTCCTGACGATATCGAGAGCATCGACGTGCTTCGTGACGCAACTGCCACGGCCATCTACGGTTCCAAGGCAGCCAATGGCGTGATTATCGTCACCACCAAGAAAGGCAAGAAGGGTGGAGAGACTGTTAACGTGGGCTATAACGGATATGTCGCTCTCGACAATATTCTCAAGACCTACGATGTCTGCACCGCAGACGAGCTCCGCCAGTATGCACAGAAGAACGGCGTGACCCTCAAGGACGGCGGCGCTTCAACTGACTGGCAGAAGGAGGTTCTCCGCACAGCTGTCAGCCACAATCACAATGTCTCAATCAACGGAGGAACCAAGAATTCCACTTATATGACCAGTGTCAACTACATTGATCGTCAGGGAGTTGTGAAGAGCACCCAGATGCAGAGACTCAATGTCCGCTCGCTCGTTTCCACCAAGGTCCTCAAGGAGCATCTCGAACTTGCTGCCGGACTGAACATGATGTATGCAAAGCATCAGGGAGTTCCTACCGGCAATGAGGGAGCTTCAGTTCTCGACGCGATGAACTACTTCTCACCGACCAATGCCGTGAAGAACGCTGACGGAAGCTGGACTACGGGCAGCGGTTCCAAGAACTACAACCCTCTCGCCCTTATGGCAGAGGATACTTCCGAGAACATCGTGAAGCGCAACCAGTTCCTCGCAAAGGCTACCCTCAACATCATTGACGGCCTGAGCTGGAATGCCAACTACTCTTTCAACAACTATCAGAACGTCTATAGCTCTTACGACACCCGCAACTCTCAGCTCGAGGGTATAGGCAACAAGAACGGCCTCGCAAACCGCAGCACTTATTTCGATAAGGAGCACATCTTCGAGACCTACGGCAACTATGATGCCGAGTTCGGCAAGAGCAAGCTTTCGCTTATGGCAGGTTACTCCTGGGAGGAGAAGAAGATAGGTGACGGATTCGGCCTTTCAGTCGAAGGATACTACAACGACGACCTGAAGTGGTACAATCTTTCCTACGCTTCTACTATTCTGGGTATCAACTCTGTACAGAGCGGTTACGTGCAGAATATACGCAACATCTCCTTCTACGGCCGTGTCGGCTACTCTTACGACAGCCGCTACCTCTTCCAGGCTACGATCCGTCGTGACGGTTCTTCTGTCTTCGGAGAGAACAACCGCTGGGGTACCTTCCCCTCAGTTTCAGCAGCCTGGAACATAGCGGAGGAAGAGTTTATGGAGGAGCAGGATATCTTCGAGCAGCTCAAGCTGCGTGTCGGATATGGTATCTCCGGTAATGCAATGGGCTTCGATCCTTATTCTTCCGTGGTTACCTACGGCGCAACCGGTATCTTCGAGTATGACGGACACCAGTACCGTACCTACGGCGCCACCAAGAACGCCAACCCCGACCTCAAGTGGGAGAGCACGGCAATGTTGAACGTGGGTCTGGATTATAGCCTTCTCAAGGGACGCATCTCAGGTAGCATCGAATTCTATAACAAGAGGACCAACGACCTGATCTGGTCATATCCTGTATCCACCACCCAGTATCCGTTCGGATCGATCGATGCAAACGTGGGTGAAATCAACAACCGCGGTATAGAGTTCAGCATCAACGCTACTCCGGTTCAGAGCTCGAACTTCAGCTGGAACACCACTCTCAATCTTGCACATAACAAGAACACTGTGCTTCGTCTCTCCAACGACAAGTACTTCACCACCGACTTCAACCAGGGCGATCCTATGGTAGCAGGCGTATCCGCTGCCGGTTACACCCAGCGCATCATGGAAGGATACCCTCTGGGGACCTTCTACACCTATAAGTTCGCAGGTGTACAGAACGGTCTTTCCGTTTACCATAAGCTCGACGAGAACGGCAATCCCACCGGAGAAGTCACCCCAAAGCCTACGGACAAGGACCGCGCCGTGACCGGTTGCGCCCAGCCTAAGCTGACCCTCGGCTGGAACAACGATTTCAGCTACAAGAACTGGAACCTCTCTATGTTCTTCAACGGTGTATTCGGTACCCAGGCCTACAACTCCGCCCGCGCCCACTACACTGCCGCCCAGATGTTCTCTGACGGAAAGAACGTGCTCAAGGAGTTCCTTGATTTCCCTGTAGGAGATTCAACCAGCTCTCTTCCTTCAGACCGCTACATCGAGAATGCTTCATTCCTTCGTCTGCAGTCCCTGAGCCTCTCTTACACATTCAACAACTTCGGCGAGTGGATCAAGAATCTCCAGCTCTACCTGACCTGCAACAACGTGTTCACCATCACCAATTACAAGGGACTCGATCCTGAGGTTAACCTCGGAGGTCTTGCTCCCGGTGTGGACTTCCGTTGGAGCACTTATCCTCACACACGCACTGTAATGCTCGGTGCCAAGATTAACTTCTAATTGACAGCAAGGATATGAAAAATATTAAATTATTGTTCGCTGCAGTACTGGTGTCCCTCGTGGGTTGTGTGGACCTTAATGTGACTCCGGATTCCCAGTACACCAAAGACCCCAGCGAGAACAGCGGAGTCGATCCTATGATTCTGGTGGAGGCTCAGATGTCTGATGTTTATTTCCACCTTGCAGGTACTCTCGGACGCCGCTATATGGAGGCCCAGTGCCTCTCTTCCGATGAGTTTACCGCCCTGGCATTTGACGGAGGCTACTATGATTCAGGTACTTACGCTCATACTGCTCTTCACTGCAACACCAACGAGGATGCTTCTCTCGACTGGTACTCAGAGGTTGCTGCAGGTATCACCAAGGCTAACGAGATCATCAAGAACCTCGGAAGCGGAGCTTCTGTGAAGATGACCGCTCCTGCCCGTGCCATCAGGGCATACTTCACCTGGATCCTTATGGATTCTTTCGGTGACGCTCCTATCCTTGACGGCACAGCTAAAGAAGGTGAGACCGTTCAGCGTTCACCCAGAGCTGATGTTGCCCGCTGGATTGAGTCAGAGCTCCTTGAGATTATCCCTGTACTTACCACCGAGGTCAGCGCCAACACCTATGGCAAGCCGACCCGCTGGATGGCTGAGGCCTTGCTCGTGAAACTCTATATCAACTGGGCTGTATATACCGCTGATTCGGTTGACCAGTACGATGCAGCCACCGCTTACAACGAGAAGCTTGCCGACTGTATCTCCCACTGCGACGAAATCATAGGCAGCGGTCTTTTCAACCTCGGATCGATGGAGTATCGCTTCAAGTTTGCCCCCAACAACGGTCCTCACGTAGAAGACTTCATCTACGCAATGCCTTACGATGCCATCAACCGCACCGGTTTACAGTATGCCCGTCCACGTTCATTCAAGCAGCTTAAGAATATGCTTCCGAACTACTACGGCTCCAGCGAGAAGTTTACCCAGTCTTTCGGTGGCAATATGGTTGTAACCCCTGAGTTCGCTGAGCTCTACTGCCTCGAAGGTGACCAGAGAAATCTCAACATTCTCGCAGGAACGGTATATAACCGTGACGCTAAGACCCTGCTTCCTACAGAAGAGGTATTTATGTACAAAGATGCTCCCGTAGTGTTCACAAAGGAAATCACCCTTGCAAAAGTCGACAACACCATCGACGTCGGCAATACTAACGCTTCATATATGCAGGGCTACCACTCAATCAAGTGGTTCATCGTTCCTACCGATTACAACAACGGACGCAACCAGAGCAACGACCTTCCTATCTTCCGTTACGCCGACATCCTTCTTACCAAGGCAGAGGCACTTGTACGCTCGGGTCAGGATGGTGCTATGGATCTCTTCAATCAGATCCGCTCATACGCCAAGGCTCCCGTAATCTCGAAAGAACCTACTCTTGAGGATATCTACCAGGAGAGAGGTCGCGAGTTCTTCGATGAGAACTGGAGACGCAACGACATGATCCGCTTCGGCCACTTTGAGGATCAGTTCTTCCCTCACTACAGCGACTTCCCTGACGCAAACTTCGACAAGCGCCACAGAATCTTCCCTATAGAGAAGGAGATGCTTGACCTCAACGCTGGCTGGGAGCAGAACCCTGGATATTAATATATTGATAATAACGCTATTAGGGCGGACGGCTTCGGTCATCCGCCCTTATGTTTCCAAAGATATGAAACGCATTTTGACCATCATTGCCGCAGGAGTCTGCCTGCTGGGCTGCTGCCGAGAGACCGGGAGCGTGTATGACGTGACCCGCTTCGGCGCCAAAGGAGACGGACTCGCCGACGACTGCGCGGCCATTCAGAAAGCCATAGACAAATGCAGCAGTGCAGGCGGCGGAACGGTGCTGTTCCCTGCCGGGAAAGAGTTCCTCTGTGGCCCGTTGGAGCTCAAGGGCAATATCGACTATCATTTCGAGCCGGGGAGCGTACTGAAGGCAAATCCCGACGAGAGCATATACAAGCTCAGCGCTTTCAGAGAGAACCGCGGCGAAGGTATGCTTTGGCTATACGCCCGTGATGCGGAGAATATCAGCCTGAGCGGCAGCGGAACGATAGACGGCAATGCCATAGCCTTTATGGGAGCGGAGCTTGAGGACAGCTATGAGCTCAAGCCTCTTGCGGACCCCGGCTTTGACCCTCGCCCTCACGTGCTTACCTTATATGGGGTGAATAAGCTGAATATCAGGGATTTGACCATACGCAACGGAGCGTACTGGACCGTCCATCTGGTGGGCTGCTGCGACGTGAATATCGATGGAATCAGCCTTCTGAACAACCTTAAAGTCCGTAACGGAGACGGCATAGACATAGACCACAGCCGCAAAGTGCGCATCAGCAACTGCTTTATCGAGAGCGGAGACGACTGCATCTGCCTGAAGAACCGCCGTGAATTTGAGGAGTATGGCCCCTGCGAGGATGTGGTAGTCACCAATTGTATAATGACCAGCCGCTCCTGCGCCGTCAAGATTGGTTCGGAGAATATGGACCGTATCAGCAATGTACTCTTCGACAACTGCATCATACGTGCTTCGAACCGCGGTATCGGCATCCAGAACCGCGACGAGGGCACAGTAAAAGATATAGTGTTCAGCAATATGCAGGTGGAAGGCAGGCTGTTCAGCGACGTATGGTGGGGAAAGGCCGAGCCCATCTATGTCACCAGCTATCCGCGCGCTACGGCTAACCATAAGGATGCCAACTGGCGCTTTCCCGCTGGCGCAACTGAAGGAAGTTGCGGAGAGGTAAGCGGAATCAGCTTTATCAACATCTTCTGCGACAGTGAGAACGGAGCCTTTATAGGTGGTGATACCCCGGACAAGGTCAACGACATACGTTTTGAGAATGTAAGTTTCAAGCGTCACCAGAGCGACAAATATCCCGGGGGAGTGTATGACCGCCGTCCCTGCAAGGGTGAAGGCTTCGTTGCAGCCCCGGAAGGCAATCTTTACATTGAACAGGCCAGGAACATTTATATTGACGGACAAAAAATACGATGAAACTCCTCTCTGCCCTTGCTTCGCTGCTTTGCTGCCTTGCGTTTTCCCTTAACATTTACGCCCAGGCTAACCCTGCTTCTTATGTAGACCCCAAAATAGGCTCCGAGGGGCTGGGGAGGGTGTTTATCGGTCCCAGCTGTCCTTACGGGATGGTTAAACCGTCGCCCGACTGCACATCCAAACCAAACTCCGGCTGGCTGCCTATGCCCGAAAGGGTGGACGGCTTCGCCCAGGTACACGTGAGCGGCACAGGTGGTGGCCCCAAATACGGAAATATCCTCATCCAGCCTTATACGGGGGAGCCCCGTTCCGAGGTCTGGGCCCATAGGAAATGGGAGAAGATTGAGCTGGGCTATTATGCGACAGAGTTTGAAGAGAACTCGATAAAGACAGAAATCACCACTGCAGAAAGGGCAAGTGTGTACCGCATCAGCTATCCGGATGCCCTGGGCGGATATCTGAGGGTGGACTGCGGCTTTTTCCTCGGCGAGAATCCCGTTCCTAAAGCCCGTGAGGCCCAGCAGTTTGTGCGCTCCGAATGCCGCGTGGAAGACAGCACTACCGTGGTCGGAAGCCAGAGTCTGAGCGGAGGCTGGAACAACGGAGGCGAGTACACCGTGTATTTCTGTCTCAAAAGCGACGTTCCCTTTGCTTCGAGCGAGTCCTTCCGTACGCCTGAGGGTAAAAGCGGGGCAGACCTGAAACTTGAAGCAAAAGAAGCCAACATCAGGATAGGAATTTCGTTCCTGAGTATCGACAAAGCGAGAGAAAACCTCTCTACAGTGCTGGACAAGGACTTCGACTCCGTGCGCCGGGAGTGCCTGGACAGCTGGAACAGCATCCTGTCCAGGGTCGAAATCAGTCCTAAGAAAAACTTCAACTCCTTCAGCTCCGAACAGTACCTGAGGATGTACTACACGGGTCTTTATCACACTATGCTGATGCCTGCCTGTAGGACAGGCGAGCTCGAAGGCTGCGAAGGAGTATATTACGACGACTACTATGCGATATGGGACACCTATCGCACATCAACTCCATTGATTACTCTTCTAGACCCCGACAGGGAGAGGGACATTGTGAACTCACTTCTGAATATCTACAAGATGGACGGCTATATGCCCGATGCCCGCAGCGGCAACTCCAACGGACGCACCCAGGGAGGCTCGAACGCCGAAATCGTGATTGCCGACGCGTTTGTAAAGGGCATAGAAGGCATAGATTATCGCCTGGCGCTCGAAGCGATGATTAAGGATGCAGAAGTCGCCCCCGAGGATGACGAGGCCCACGGCAGGGGAGGACTTGAAGAGTATAACACCCTGGGCTACATTCCCTGGGGCATTCCCCGCGCAGGCAACCGTACGGTAGAATACTCCCTCTGTGACTATGCCATTGCGACTGTGGCACGCGGCCTGGGACAGGACGCTATTGCGGACAAATATCTTCAGCGCTCTTCGAACTGGAAGAATCTCTGGAGGGAAGATCTTCAGATGGACGGAGTCAGGGGCTTCATCATGCCCCGCGACGCTGAGGGCAACTTTTTGGACAGCCTCACTTTCGGGCATTCACAGCTGCGCAGTCCCAAATACCTATATACTCCTACGACCTTCGAAGGGCCCTGGTACACCAAATGGTGGAGCAGCTTTTTCTATGAGGCCAGCTCCTGGGAGTACTCTCTGAGCATACCCCACGATGTTGAGGGACTCAAGCAGATGTGCGGAGGTGAGCAGGCTTTCCGCTCCAGGCTGGACCGCTTCTTTGAGGGAGGCTACTACAATGTAAACAATGAACCTTCGTTCCTGAGTCCCTGTCTCTATCACTGGACAGATGCGCCGGAGATGTCTTCCGTAAGAGTGCTGGACATTATCCGCAACCACTTCGGCGATTCGCCTCTCGGGCTTCCCGGCAACGACGATTCGGGAGCTATGTCCTCCTGGCTGTGCTTCCATCTGAGCGGCCTGTATCCTCTGGCGGGGGAGAGTGTGTATCTTATCCATACTCCTTCAGTAAAGAAAACTGTCTTCAATCTTCCGAACGGAAAGACCTTTACAATTGAGGCGCGGGGGCTTTCCGACAGACGTACAAGGGTCGTGAGCGCCACTCTCAACGGCAAGAAAATCAAGGATTTTCGCCTAAGTCACGAAGATATTCTCAATGGCGGGAAGCTGGTCCTGAAGATGGGCAGGATGAAAGGCGCGGCTGCCTCAAAGACCCATACTGAAGAAGAAAAGCAGGGCGTGGTAGAAATATCCGGCGAAAGGGTGCTTGAAAAGCTCCGTATGACCTGTTCGCTTCACGGTCAGACCCGGCGCTATGATGTGGATCTGTTCCGCTCCGGCTCCACGCTTGTTTTCAAATGGGGGATAGAGCGCAACTTGCATTATCAGAAGGGAGAATACCGGATGAGCTCAAAGGCTTTGGAAGAAGCCTCGAAGCTTTCGTTCAGTATGCCGATAGATGGAAACACTGAGATTTTGGATGATGCCAGCCTGTTTGCCGTGTTCCCGACCCGAAGCCTGCAGGAGCTTAAAATAAAGGGCCGCTGCCGCTTCTCCTATACAGACTGGGCTCTTGTCGACAGCCTTGATATGGCCCTGGGCCTGCCTCTTATCCACGCACGGGACCTTAATGAAGGCGCCCAGGTATGGATTCTTGACAATCCTGAGCTGCCTTTGGTCTGGAAGATGAGCTCCAACCCTCTGGAGGTGGACTGGACTTTCTCCTCCCAGGATCCGCAACGGGTGCGTATTCTTTCTGATCCCGAACTCTCGGGCGGCATCTATCGCTCCTATCCAGGCAGCCTTGCTGATTGCGGAAGTTTGGATGTCCCCCGCGGATATTCCCTTTGTTATATAAGCCATTACGGGCGCCACGGCTCCCGCTACCTTACTGAGGACAGCCGCTATAAGACCCTTCTGGACCTTCTGGAGGAACAGAACAGGGGCCGTAACCTCACTTCCGAGGGCCTTAGCCTGCTTTCCGATATGCGTTCCCTGTGGCCTAAAGTCAGCGGTAGGGGAGGAGAGCTCTCCGAGATAGGCCGACAGCAGCACAGCGAGATTGCCCGCAGGATGTTTGACCGCGGCGCTGCATTAATGAACGGGGCCAGGGTGTATGCCCGTTCGAGCACTTCCGGGCGTTGCATTGAGAGTATGGAGGCCTTCTGCGGCACTCTCTCTTCGCTTGACAGCAGTCTCAGCATAGAAAAGAACTCGGATGAGGCCAATATGGCCGTTTTGGCCTACAACAGCCCTGAAGTCAAAGCCTACGGCAGTGAAGATGCTCCCTGGCGCAAGGGCGAATGGCAGCAGTTCAGGAACCGCAACGTGCGCCCTGAAAGGCTTATGCGCTCGCTTTTCAAGAACCCTTCTCTGATCCGGGATCCCAGGACCCTGATGGAGCAGATATATTGGGTGGCTGTAGGTATGCAGGATATCCCCTCGGACGAGAATTTTATCCGTTACTTCACTCCCGAAGAACTGTTTTCTGTCTGGAGGACAGTCAATTATCGTATGTATAAGATTAACGCTGACTGCCCTGACAACTCTTCAGTCGGCCTTCAGAGCGCCCGCAGCCTTCTGGAAGACATCATCTCGAGGACCGACAGCGCATTGAACGGCGAGGGCCCCGAACTGGACCTTCGTTTCGGGCACGATACCAACCTTCTTCGCCTGCTGGCCCTTATGGGGGTTGAAGGCGCTGATGCGCAAAGCACAGACGGGGAGAATTTCTGGAGAGTATGGCAGGAGTTCGAGCTCTCTCCTATGGCTGCAAACCTGCAGCTGTATTTTGTGCGTGGCAAAAAGGCGTCCGACGTTAAGGTGAAACTGCTGCTGAACGAACGTCCGGCGCGTATCAGCTCTCTTCCCGATGAGGATGGCTATGTAGATTGGAATGAATTGAAAAACCACTGGTATAAACGAATAAACCAATAATTATGAGAAAGTTAACCCTTATTACCCTGCTCTCTGCGCTAGGCCTTGCCGCTTCGGCCCAGAGTTTCACCGAGTGGCAGGATTCCAGAGTGAATGAAGTGAACCGCTCTGTGATGCACGCCGACTACTTCGCTTACGAGTCCGAGTCCAAAGCCTCTGATTTCAAGCCTGAAGGGTCGTCCAACTACCTGACTCTCAATGGAAAGTGGAAGTTCCTCTGGACCCGCGACGCGGATGCTCTCCCGAAGGGCATACAGAATCAGGACTACGACGACAGGGCTTGGGGCGAGATGCGCGTGCCAGGTCTTTGGGAGCTTAACGGCTACGGCGACCCGACTTATGTGAATATGCGCTACCCTTGGGAAAACCAGTTCAATAGCAATCCTCCCGAAGTGCCCGTGGAGAACAACCATACCGGCACATACAGGAGGAATATAACCATACCTGCCGACTGGAAGGGAAAGGATATCATTGCCCATTTCGGGTCTGTGACTTCGAATATCTACCTGTGGGTGAACGGTAAGTTCGTCGGATACAGCGAAGACAGCAAGCTGGAGGCAGAGTTCGATATCACCCGCTACGTAAAGCCCGGACAGGTCAACTGCTTTGCTTTCCAGGTATTCCGCTGGTGTGACGGCTCATATCTGGAGGATCAGGATTTCTTCCGCCTTAGCGGTGTGGGAAGAGACTGCTACCTGTATGCCCGTCAGAAGAACAGAATCGAAGACATCAATGTCGAAACCGATTTTGACAAGGATTACAGGACAGCCGAGCTTAAGGTGAGACTGAAGACCAAGGGCAAGGTCAATGTGAACCTGAGCCTGAGGGATGCCGAAGGCAGGGAGCTGGCCTCGCAGAGCTGCCCGGGAGGAGAAGTTGTGCTCAAAGCCGGAGAAGTGAAAAAATGGTCTGCCGAGAGTCCTTATCTCTACACTCTGTATGCGTCTTGCGGCGCGGAAACCATACCCCTTAAAGTCGGATTCAGAAAGGTCGAGATTGTCAATTCGCAGCTTCTGGTCAACGGGGAGCCTGTGCTTATCAAGGGTGCCGACCGCCACGAACTGGACCCCGACGGAGGCTATGTAGTCTCCAGGGAGCGTATGATTCAGGATATCACCCTTATGAAGCGCTTCAATATCAATGCGGTACGAACCTGCCACTATCCCAATTCCAATCTGTGGTACCAGCTGTGCGATGAGTATGGAATCTATGTGCTCAGCGAGTCGAATTTGGAGAGCCACGGTATGGGATACAAGGAAAAGACCCTGGCAATCAGGGAAGACTATGCCCTGGCCCACCTGGAGCGCAATCTCAGGCACGTCCAGCGCACCCGCAATCACCCCAGTGTCATCATCTGGTCGCTGGGCAACGAGGCCGGCTATGGTCCCAATTTCTCGGCGGCTTACGACCTGGTGAAGACAGAGGACCCTACGCGCCCTGTTCAGTATGAAAGGGCTGACGCCGATCCTCAAGGAAAGACTGACATCACCTCGCTGATGTATATGGACTATAAAAGGGTGGAGCAGTACTGCCTTGACGATAGCAAGACGAGGCCCCTGATCCTGTGCGAATACGCCCATGCGATGGGCAACTCCGAGGGCGGATTCAAGGAGTATTGGGACCTTGCCCGCAAGTATCCCAAGTTCCAGGGCGGCTTTATCTGGGACTTTGTGGACCAGTCCCTGAGGTGGACCAATGACGAGGGCAAAACCATCTATGCTTATGGAGGAGACTTCAACCCCTACGATATTCACGACCAGAACTTCTGCGACAACGGTCTGGTGAGCCCCGACAGGAAGCCCAATCCCCATATGTATGAAGTGGGGCATTACTACCAGAATATCTGGACCTCTCTGGAGGACGAGGGCAAGTTTAAAGTCAGGAATGAGTACTTCTTCCGCGACCTTTCCGCCTTCCGCCTTGAGTGGACGCTGCTCGAAAATGGGCGCAAGGTGCGTAGCGGAAGTCTTGATAATCTGAACGTTGCGCCTCAGGGAGAGGCTCTTGTCCAGCTTCCCTTGGGAAATATCAACCCTGATGCCGAGGTTTTGCTGAACCTCGATTACTCCCTGAAAGCTGCCGAGATGCTTCTGGAGGCGGGAACTGTTATTGCCTCCGAGCAGATAGTCTTAAATGAACCCGGACAAAGAAAGTGCCTTTCAGCCTGCGCGGAGCGTTGCGTCCCTGCGCCTGTCCTGAAAACCAACGACAGGAACTACTATATAGTATCGGGGGATAATTTCCTTCTGGAAGTGAGCCGCGCCACGGGCCTTATCTGCCGTTACGAGGCCTTTGGCCGCAGCCTTCTCAAGGACGGAGAGAGCATCAGTCCTTCTTTCTGGAGGGCTCCTACCGACAACGATTTCGGCGCAGGACTCCAGAATAAGTATGCCGTATGGAAGAATCCCCGGATGCGCACAGAGACAGTTGAAGCCGCGATGGAAGGAGATGCGGCAGTGATAAAGGCCAGCCTGAAAATGGAAGAGACGGGCGCGATGCTCGAGTTTACCTACAGGGTGGACGGATCCGGAAAGGTGGAAGTCAGCGAAAGGATGATTTCCGACAAATCCCTCAAGGTCAGCAATCTGTTCCGCTTCGGAATGCAGATTCCTATGCCTTATGCTTTTGAGAGGCTGGAGTATTACGGAAGAGGTCCCGTAGAGAACTACTCGGACCGCAAGGGAGCCAGTCCGCTAGGGATCTATGAGCAGAGCGTGACGGAGCAGTTCTATCCCTATATACGACCTCAGGAGACAGGCACCAAGACTGATATCAGATGGTACAGGGTGCTTGACGATAGCGGCAGGGGACTGGAGATTGTCTCTTGTGTTCCCTTCTCCGCTTCAGCCCTGCACTATCGCATAGAGACTCTTGACGACGGAGAGGAGAAGAGCCAGAGGCACTCTTGTGAGCTGGAAGAGGACGATGTTACCAATGTCTGCGTTGACCTTGTCCAGATGGGCCTTGGCTGCGTTAACAGCTGGGGTGCCCTTCCCAGGCCCGAGTACACCCTGCCTTACCAGGACTACGAGTTCGACTTTGTCCTCCGTCCGTACAGGAAGTACTGATTTGTGTTATATTTGTATCGATATGAGAAACAGAACCATCCACAGCGCCCATCTGGGTTGCGATATGCACTACCGGGTGTATGGGAAGTCAGGCCTTCCTCTGCTTGCCTTTCCGACTCAGGACGGTATGTGCAACCAGTGGGAGGACTTCGGAATGGTGGATCTGCTTGAAGACTACATCCGGGATGGCCGGGTGATGCTTTTCACTGTCGATACGATTGACCGCATCAGCTGGTCGACTTCCAGGGTCTCTGTTCAGGTCCGCTCCCGCCGCGCGGAGAACTACTCTCTCTTTATAGAAGAGGAGTTGCTTCCCGTAATCACAAAACTCTCGAAGGCGCGCTGCAGGCCTTTGGTCCTGGGCTGCAGCCTGGGAGCTACGCACAGCGCCAACGTGCTTATGCGCCGTCCCGACCTTTTCAGCGGAATGATAGGCCTTTCAGGGGCTTATGACGCCTCCTATTTTACAAAGGGCAGGATGAATGAGCTTTGGGAACAGAACTCTACGGTACATTTTTTGCCGTCTTTGGGCTCTGACGATACGAGGGTGGAACTCCTCCGCAGGCGCAGCATCGTGCTGTGCGTCGGAGGAGCCCGGGACGAGCAGATTGAGCAGGATGCCACCGCACTGCTTGACAGGGCGCTGAGTGACAAGGGCATCGAACATTGGACCGACCGCTGGGGAGAAGAAGTGTGCCACGATTGGATTTGGTGGAAGCCTCAGCTGCGCTATTTCCTACCTTTCGTATTGGATGAGATTGAGAATAGAGAACTCTAACAGATTGATTATATGAATTTTATATTTATCTCTCCCAATTTTCCACACAGCTACTGGAACTTTTGCGACCGTCTCAAGAAGAGAGGTGTCAATGTTCTCGGCATCGGCGATGCTTCGTATGAAAGTCTGCTGCCTGAGCTGAAAGGCTGCCTCACGGAGTACTTTAGGGTGGACAGCCTGTCCAACTACGAGCAGGTTTACAAGGCGGTGGCATATTTTGCTTTCCGCTACGGAAAGGTTGACTGGATTGAGTCCAACAACGAATTCTGGCTTGAGCAGGATGCGGCGCTGCGCACTGATTTCAATATCAAGAGCGGGGTTCAGAGCTCCCAGGTCGCTTCTTTCAAGAGCAAGGCAGCAATGAAGCCTTTCTACGCCGCAGCCGGAGTGCCTACTGCAAGGCAGATAAAGCTCAGCGACCTTGCTGCCGCGAAGGAGTTTATTTCGGAGGCGGGCTATCCTGTGATAGTGAAGCCCGAAATCGGCGTCGGCGCTGAGGCTACTTATAAAATAAGTGACGAAAAGGCTCTGGAAGACTTCTTCAGCTCTCTCCCGTCAGTCCCTTACGTAATGGAAGAATTTGTCTGTGGGGACATCTATTCGTACGACGCCATCATTGATTCGGAGGGCAATCCTCTGTTCGAGTCTTCTGCCCATTTCCCTCCTTCAGTAATGGACGTGGTGCTGGAGAATCTGGATATGGCATATTATGTCCTTGATAAGGTTCCGGAGCAGCTTCGTAAGCGTGGCCGCGCCACTGCCAAGGCGTTTGGCGTCAGGAGCCGCTTCGTGCATTTTGAGTTCTTCCGTCTCGACAAGGCTAAGAAAGGTCTTGGCCGCAAGGGCGATTTCATAGGCCTTGAGGTAAATATGAGACCTGCCGGAGGTTATACTCCGGATATGATGAACTTTGCCCATTCGCTGGATGTCTATTCAATATGGGCCGATATGATAGCCGGTAAGAAGGCTTCCGACCCTGATGCTCCCTCGCCTGAGAGTTACGAAGACCTTCCGGGCAACCATTTCTGCCTTTATTACGGTCGCAGGGACGAAAGCCGCTATGCTCACTCTGATTCAGAGGTGCTTTCGAAGTATTTCTCCAATATGGCAATGCATGAAAGGATGCCGAAGGCAATAAGCGGCGCTATGGGTAATCAAATGTACACTCTGCACGCCTATTCGCAGCAGGAGCTTGAAGAAATGATTGCTTACCTCTCCGAAAAAGCGGAGCTCTTGGCATACTCTGTATAGGTCTCTGGGCATTCGGCACCGGGCTGTTGGTCATGTGGCTTCTCAAGAAGACTGTCGGTATCAGGGTTGAGTGCAGGGTCGAGGCGGAAGGTCTTGATATCTACGAGCACGGGGAGACTGCCTATAACAGTTAGCCGAGGCTGCACTCCTCAAAAAGCAATCTGAGATAATGCTCCCTGTCAGGGGCATTCCATAAGGCTCCCAGCACTGCCGCCCCTCCGAATCCGAGGGTCCGCAATGCCGGGAGTCTGTTTAGTTCCACTCCTCCCAGAGCGTAAGTGCGTTTTCCGATAAGTCCATGGTCCCTGGCATTTTGAAGCTCTTCAGATGTAAAAGCTTTCCCGTAGCCCTGTTTGGATATGCTGTCGAATATTGGACTTAGGAATACATAATCGCAAGAGCGCCCTCCGTCCTCTTTTTTGCCCAGCGCACTTTGTACTTCCTGCAGGCTGTGGCATGAGCGGGAGAGGGTGAGGCTGTGGCAGTTTTCCAGAAGGCCTTCGGGGGCGGAAGGGTTGCGGGAATTGAGATGAATGCCGCCCAAATTGAACTCCCGGCAGAGCCCGAAATGGTCGTGGAGCACAATGCGGTTTCTGTATTCGGGAAGTATGGATTTAATCCAGGCCCGAAGCTTCTGCTCGTCTGCGCCTGGTTTTCTAAGGTGCAGCTTCGGCATTCCGCATCCGAAAAGCGAGTTCACTGCTTCGCTCTCGCCGGGGAAGAAGTCCGGCTTTGTGATTACGATCAGGTTCATTAAAGCTCGATTATGAAACTTTCCATACTCTCGAGGTCTATGCTCCAGAGTTTGCCTGCGAGAGAGGGTTTCAGTCCGGCAGAGATCATCAGTGCCTGTGATGCTTCGATACTGCCTGTCACTGCCGGAGTGATTCCGAGGACGGCTTTGCCGGGATGGGGCATGGAAAGGACTTCGGTCTCGTTGTAAAGTTCTCTGTATGAGTGGATAACTCCATTGTCGCAAGGGTAGCCGAAGACTGAAACCTGGCCGGTGAGGCCGCAAATGCTGCCGTAGATGTAGGGTTTTCCCAGTTTGAGGCAGGTGTCGTTTATGAGAAATCGCGTGGCGAAGTTGTCGCATCCGTCCACGACCATATCGTAGCGGCTGATAATTTCTTCTGCATTGGAAGCGTCGAGGAAGCAGTTGTAGCTGATTACTTTAACGTTGCTGTTGAGTTTTTCCAGCCTTTTTTTTGCACATTCGACTTTGCTTTGTCCTACCTGGCTTTCGTCATAGAGGACCTGGCGCTGGAGGTTGGATTCGCTGATTGTATCGGCATCAACAAGCCCCAGGCATCCGACGCCGGCGGCGCATAGATAGGTGGCGATGGGGGAGCCCAGACCGCCTGCTCCGACGAGCAGAATACTCGCTTTTCCCAGGCTCTGCTGTCCTTCTTCTCCCCACTGCGGAAGCATTAGTTGTCTTGAATATCTTTCTTTCCAATCCATATCAATTCATTATATTTCGGCGCTGCTGCAGCCAGTCTGCCCTTTCTCAGGGACCGCTTTAGCTCGCCGATGGCTCGTATTGCGCTTGCAAAGTCCCATTCGAAATGGGCAGCCAGGCTGTATTCGCAGCGCCTTCCTCTGTCATTTCGACCAAGCGAAGCCTTCCCTGTCATTTCGACCAAGCGAAGCGCGTGGAGAAATCTATTTCAGCGCTGCTTTTGGCTTTCAGGCTGCCACCGGCGGAGCTCCGTTCGGCTGCGCCTCACTCCGGCCCCTCCCAGAATCTACTGCGTCATCGCTTCACGATAACTTGTATCTTCAGGGCCCCTCCCCCTTCCCTCTCCGGGGGTGGATATGTCCGCCTTGTGGCAGTCTGACAGCTTTATCCAGCAGCGCAGCTATCTGTCATTTCAACCAAGCGAAGCGCGTGGAGAAATCTATTCCAGCGCTGCTATTGTCTGTAGAGGTCGAAGCTGCTGTCCCAGTCCTTCCACACCGGTTCCCTTCCCAACTCGCGCAGCCTGCGCTCTATTTCCACTGCCGTGCGTTCGTCACTTACGTGGAACTGCTCAAGCGACTGAGGATAAGTGTAGTATCCTCCCGGGTCCGTCTTGCTCTGGGCGCTCATTGTAGTCACTCCGAGGGTTGCCATATTGTCTCTGATATGGGCAGGTTCCCTTGTCGAGTATGATATGTCCACATCGTGGTCAAAGATCCTCATCGCAAAGGTAACCTGGGCAAGTTCCCGGTCGCTCATAATGCAGTTGGGCTGGAAACCGCCGTTCTCGGCCGGTCTCATTCTGGGGAAGTTCACGCTGTACTTGGTCCTCCAGTAGTGCTTCTGGAGATATCTGAGGTGGTAGGCCATCATAGTTATGTCTGTCCTCCATTCCTTTTCGAGTCCTATTAGCACTCCCATTCCTATCGAATGTACCTCTGCCTGTCCCATACGGTCGAATCCGTTGCATCTCCAGTCGAAGTCAGCCTTCATGCCTCTGGGGTGGTAGATGTTGTAGTGCTTGCGGTTATAGGTCTCCTGAAAGCATATCACTCCGTTCAGACCGTGCTCTGTGAGCATTTTGTAATCCTCTGCCTTCAAGGGCATTACTTCAATTTTAAGGTTTGCGAAGTACTTTTTTGCCCTGTCCAGTGCTCCGGCCAGGTAGTCGGGCCCCGCCTTGACGGGATTCTCGCCGGTGACGATGAGCAGGTTCTCGAAGGGCGCCAGTTTCTTTATGGCCTTGTATTCGTCCTCGCACTGGTCGAGTGTCAGGATTACCCTTTTCATCGGGTTTGAGGCGTGGAAGCCGCAATACACGCAGTGGTTGATGCAGGAATTGGTGATGTACAGGGGGATGAACATCGAGATGGTCTTGCCGAAACGCTCTTCGGTGTACTTCCGGCTCAGCCTTGCCATTGTTTCAAGGTAGGGAGTTGCTGCCGGGGAAATCAAAGCCATAAAGTCCTCGACATCGCACCTCTCCTTGGCCAGAGCCCTGCGCACATCGTTTTCGGTCTTGGCTTCAATTCGCGCGGTGGTTTCGTCCCAATCTATTCTGGATAGTTCGTCTGTGAACATTATTGTGCTAGTTATAAGTCTGAGTATCCGTTAGTTAAGAGCGTCAAGAAAAGCGGTGAGAGGGGAGCTGGCCTCGGCCTCGAAGGAGTCGCACACTGCGCCCAGACCTGCCTCGTAAGCCATTCTGCCGGCCTGCACTGCGTCCTTGAAGGCTACAGCCATAGCTACAGGGTCGCCGGCGACTGCGATGGCTGTGTTTACCAGACAGGCTGCCGCGCCCATTTCCATTGCCTCAGCGGCGTGGCTTGGAGCTCCTATTCCGGCGTCAACAATTACAGGAACGGTGGCCTGCTCTATGATAATCTGCAGGAAATCCTTGGTCCTCAGGCCTTTATTGGTACCGATGGGGGCTCCGAGAGGCATCACGGTAGCGGCTCCTGCCTCTTCCAGATGCTTGCACAGAGTCGGGTCTGCCTGACAGTAGGGGAGCACGACGAATCCCAGCTTGACCAGCTCTTCCGTAGCTTTCAGAGTCTCCACCGAGTCGGGCAGAAGGTAGCGCGGGTCGGGATGAATCTCGAGCTTTAGCCAATTGGTGCCGAAGGCCTCGCGGGCCATCTGGGCGGCAAAGACGGCTTCTTCTGCGTTGCGCACTCCCGAAGTGTTGGGAAGGAGCTGGATGTTGGGCTTCACCACGTGCGAAAGCATATCGTCCTGCTCGCCTTCGCCCATCTCGATTCTTTTCATCGCAACTGTCACCATCTCCGTTCCTGAAGCCTCTATGGCCTTTTCCATCAGAGCGTTGGAACTGAATTTACCGGTTCCCAAAAAGAGTCGGGAGCTGAACTCCCTGCCTGCTATCACTAATTTTTCCATTTTTCTATTTGAACTATGCGCTTGTTTTATATTTGTTTACTTCTTCAATTGTGCGTTCCATTTCCCCCGACGGGTCATCGGCGCGGAGTATGCTGCCGCTCAGTGCAATACCGTCCACTCCCGTCTGCATTACGGCTGCGATGTCGTCGTGGCATATGCCCCCGATCGCAACTATCGGAAGCTCAATGCCCCTCTCTTTCATCCCTCTGACAATCTCTCTGTAGCCTTCAAGCCCGAGCACCGGGGAGAGGTTCTGCTTGGTGGTGGTGAAACGGAACGGGCCGCATCCGATATAATCAACTCCTTTGCTGTGGAGCGAAACAATGTCCTCAAGAGTATTGGCGGTGCCTCCGATTATCTTCCCACTCCCAAGTATCTCTCTTGCCTTGTCGGGAGACATATCATTCTTCCCGAGATGCACTCCGTCGGCGCCGCACTTCTCTACCAACTCCACCCTGTCGTCGATGATGAAAGTGGCGCCCGAGCGGGTGCACAGCTCCCGGACTTCAAGTGCCAGGGGAAGGAACTCCCCGTCAGAGGCATTTTTCATCCTCAGCTGAATCCATCTGCATCCGCCTTCAAGGGCGAGTTTTATGCCTTCGAGGTAGGAAATGGACTCAGTGGTATGGGATATGAACTGTATGCTGAAATTCTCTTCCATAGCCTTAGCCTCCGCAGGTAGCCCTGATTACAAGCAGTTTCGCGCCTTCATGCAAGGGGGTATTGCCCCACTCGGAGCGGGGAACCATCTTGGAGTCAAGCGCGAGTGCAACTCCCTTTTCAGGAAGGCCCAGTTCAACTGCAAGAGCCTGCAAATCAGCAGCCTGAGTGCTTGTTTTTGAATTGTTGACTATTATTTCCATAATGCGTAAAAATGGTTTACCGGGCCGAATCCGTGGCCTATAGTATAATCTGCGCCGCTTACTATTGCGCCGTTTATGTAGTCCTTTGCGTCCCGAGCCGCCATCTCAAGGCTCTCGCCCTTTGCGAGCATCGCAGCGAAGGCTGAAGACAGGGTGCAACCGGTGCCGTGGGTGTTGCGGGTATGAACCCTTGCCGATTCCAGGTAGTGGATGCTTTTGTTTTCGGCGTCGTAGAAGATATCTACAAGCTTGTCTTCAGTCAGATGGCCTGCTTTCAGAAGAACGCTGGTTCCGTACATCGAGGCGAGCTTTTCTGCCGCTTGAGGGAGCTCTTTCTGCTCCTTGAGCTCCACCCCTCCTAGCAGAATCTCCGCTTCCGGGATGTTGGGGGTGATGACTCTGGAGCGGGGCAGCAAAACTTCCCGCAAAGCGTCAATAGCCTCGTCTTCAATTAGTTTATGGCCTGAGGTTGAGACCATTACCGGGTCAAGCACGACGTTCTTCACATCGAACCTGTCCAGCAGCTTCCTTACAAGGCGCACCACTTCGCTGGAGTGCAGCATCCCTATCTTCACGGCGTCTGCGCCTATGTCCGAGAGCACGGCCACAATCTGGCCTTCGAGAATGTCGAGGGGAACAGCGTGCACAGCTTCCACCCCTAAAGTGTTCTGCACCGTGATGGCGGTGATGGCGCTCGCGGCGTAGCATCCGCAGGCGCTGATGGCCTTGATGTCGGCCTGGATGCCTGCTCCTCCGCCCGAGTCGCTGCCAGCGATGGTAAGAACTCTGTTGTACTGTTTCATCTTACTTTTTATATCCTATGATAGCTACATACGAACCTCTGTCGCAGCCGTCCTGCGGGTCCTCGACTACTGTGTGGGAGTAGTGGGGCGAAAGGGTGAGGGTCTGCTTATAGACAAGGTCGCTGAATCCGCTCTCGGCGATGATTGCGGACTTTTCTGCGGTAGTCCTCCAGTTCGCCTGCTTTACGAGCTCCACGGGGTAGGGGTCCTTGGGCTGGCAGCCTTCCACAAGAGGGTGGTCCCAGCTTCCGGTAGCAAGTACCAGATTGTAAATCAGTCCGTAAGCGCTCTCCTTGGGAATATCTATCACTACTACTCTGCCACCCGGGCGAAGAGCGGCATAAGCCTTGCGAAGGGCCGCTCCCAAATCCTGCATATAGCAGGGGCAGCCGTTGAATAGGACAGTGTCGTACTTCTCAATCCCATAGTCGGCGTCTTCCGCGGTGTTGATCTCCACGTCAAAACCCCTTTTGCGGGCGATTTCGGCCATACCTGTGGCAGGCTCGATGCCGTGCTTGATCCTGATTGAATACTGGTCCTGCAGGAGCTTCTCGAAAAGACCGCTTCCACAGCCGATTGAAAGGATCTCTCCTGCGTCCTTGAGGCTTTCGGCCACAAGCCGCAACTCTGTCTGGAGCACGTTTTCGTTCTCCAGAAACCACGCATCGTACTCGGATGCGTACTGATCAAATGCTTGATATCCCATAAGTTTTGCATTGAAATTATGTGGGACATTAAAGAAAGCGGCTCGGACCCCGAGGTCCTCAATCCTAAAGATGGCTCAATTCCTACGGCAGCATTGCCTGCATCAGGTTTTGAGGGTATAATCTCAGCCCTTGCGGGCACCCCTTTGACGTTCCGGTTGCAAACTTAAGAATTTTTTCTCAAACCTGTACTCCCCGCTCCCGTAATTGGGCTTGTAGTCTTTTCGATTATGACTATATTTGCACAATACCACAATGTGACCGCATAATCGCTAATACGAAACTTGAGTCTTATGCATTTTAAGTTCAATAAAAAGGTAGCAGTGCTGCTTGCCGCTGCCTTGCCTGTGCTTCTGGGCGCAATGGATACCGACGGGCGGAAATCCTACCTTCGATGGATGCAGGAGACGCTTCCGGAGTGCCCCGAATTCGATGCCTGGGCCGATTCCACCGGAGTCCTGCCTCCTGATTTTGAGGCTCTTCCGTCGTCCAATCTCCTTCCTGACCCCTTCCGCTTCCTTGACGGAACTATGGTAAGTGACGAGGCTTCGTGGGAGCGTCGTCGGCAGGAAATTAAAAGCCTTTTCGAGCAGTATGTGCTGGGTACTATGCCGCCCAAAGCAGCAATCCACAGGGTGGAAGTGCTCTCGGAAACCCGGGGCGAGGACTTTGTCAGCCGCACTGTGAAACTATATTTCGGCCCTGGAGGGCTGGGGAGCGTAAGGGTAGGCCTGACCATACCTCAAGGTGAGGGTAAGCGCCCTGTGCTGATCGGCACCAATCTCGACGGCCCGGGTAATGTTGCTCTAAGAAGGGGGTATATCAGTGCGGGTTTTGCGGGGAATGATTTTATGGATGACAGTGCAATACTGAAAGACTTGTATCCTGAGTACAGCTTCGCGAAACTTGCCCGGCGAGCCTATCTGGTGTCGATAGTGCTGGACTACTTCGAGACTGTGCCTGAGATAGATATGGAGAGGATAGCCATTTACGGCTACAGCCGCGACGGGAAGATGGCGACCATTGCCGCCGCCTACGACAGCCGAATCTCCGCGCTTATCGCCGGAAGCACAGGTGTGGGCGGGCTTCTTCCCTGGAGGCTTTCGGGCGAAAGGGGAGGCGGCGAAAGTATAGAAAGCACCACCCGTATGTTCCCAGACTGGTTTATCCCGGAGCTGAGGTTCTTTTCCGGCAGGGAAGATGTCCTACCTGTGGATGCAAACCTGTTCCTTGCCCTGATAGCTCCCCGTGCCGTGCTTATTCAGTGGGGCTATAACGACGAGGTGTCGAACGGCTGGGCGCAGGAGCAGGCCTATGCTTCGGCTCTGGAAGTGTATCGCAGATACTCTGCGGGGCAGAAACTGGGAATGCTCGCCATCCCCGGTTTCCACGGCTCCAACGATATGCAGGCCTGTATGGATTTCCTTGATATCCAATTCGGCAGGAGCAGTGCCAGGTGGGAGAACCGTATGGTTTTCTCCTGGAATTGGGAAGAGTGGAGGGAAAGGAATGCAAAGGATTTCGATATAGGAAAGTATCCCCGGAAGGCTGGGGATGAGCCTTTGGCGCGCAGCCTAAGGGACTGGGAGAAGAAGAAGCCGCTCATAGAAGAAGAGCTTTGCAAGATGCTGGGAGAGAGCCCTGTAAGCAAGAGCGGAGGCCCGGCCCGACGCTTCGGAAAGGCTGATACCACAGGCCCGGTGGAGGCCCTGGAAGGAAAGTTCAGACCGGGTCAGCTCAAGCCCGATGTGCCTGCCTGGGTCATAAGCCGCAAGATAGATGAGTTCGGATGGAACGAACAAAACTCCCAAGGGGTCAGCTCCAAGCGCATAAGCATAGGACCGGAAGGGATAAAGGGGGATTTGTATTATCCTCAGGGGACCCCTTCAGATGCCCATCTTCCCACGGTAGTTTGGCTTCACGGGTTTCATTATCCTCTTGGCTATATGTGGGTGTATCGCACTGATATCCATCCCATTCTGAGCCTTGTCAAGGCCGGATTTGCCGTTTTGGCTTTCGACCAGACTGGTTTTGGCTCCCGCTTTGACGAGTATGCCCCTTTCTATGACCGCTTCCCGCAATGGTCCCGTCTTGGCAGGATGGTGGACGATGTCAAAGATGCAGTTACTGCCCTTCAGGCGGAGAGTCTGGTCGATAAGGACCGTATCAGTCTGTATGGCTTTACAATGGGAGGTACGGTGGCCCTCTATGCCGCCGCGCTTGATCCCAGGGTTGCCGGTGCGGTTTCGGTGTGCGGCTTTACTCCTATGCGCAGCGATGTCCCCGGCACCTCCCTTTCCGGTATGACCCGTTACAGCCACCTGTATGCGATGCTCCCCGCCCTGGGCCTGTTTGCCTGTGAGGAAGACCGCCTTCCCTATGACTACGATTCCCTTATAGCCCTTTTAGCTCCCCGTCCGGTGCTAATAGTTCAGCCCACAATGGACAGGGATGCCAGCCCGGAGGCGGTTGAAGCCTGTGTGGAAAGGGCGCGGAAAATATATGAATGGCAGGGCGCGGCAGACCGTCTCCAGCTCAGCTCCCCTGAGGATTACGGACGACTGTCCGCCCCGATGCAGATAAATATTGAAAAATGGCTGATAACCCAATCAAAATGAATAGAATAACACTACTTTTGGCCTCTGTTTCCCTTGTTCCTGCCGCTCTGTTGTGCTCCTGCGGCAGGGATAAAGTCTCGCTCAGCGAAGATGAAAGAACTTATACCCTGTCCAACTCTATGATTACCGCAGTGGTAGCCAAGGAGTCGGGGGATCTGGTGTCGGTGAAGTATCAGGGAAAGGAGATGCTCGCTGTGCGAATGGACAGAGAAGGCAGGCCCGATCTGGAGCTGGACCCTCCCGGAGCCAATCCGAACGGGCTGAACAAGGGTATGACTGACCATCAGTACGGATTCTGGTCGCACGATGCAATGGGCCCCCGCGGCACCCGTGACGCTATTGCGAGCATCACGATTGACCCTTCAAAGACCGCTGGCCGCAGGGCTGAAGTCAGTGTGAAGGGCATCTCGGAGGGCAGAAAGATGGGTACCGGCCCCGGAGCCTCGCAGGACGGCCAGTTCGCTGCTGATATAGAAATCCGTTATGCCCTTGAGGCGGGCAGTCCGAAGATATATACTTACTGCGTATTTACTCATCCTGAATCCTACCCTGCATCTGCTATCGGAGAGGCCAGGTTCTGCGCCAAGCTCGCCCCGATGTTCGACTGGATGAGCGTGGACAAGGATGTGGATTTCTACTATCCCGCCGACCACTTTGCCGGTGACAAGTATGTTTACACGGCTGTTCAGTCGGAGAATCCCGCTTTCGGCTGGTCCAGCACTTTTGAAGGCATAGGCTGCTTCCTTCTGAATCCTTCTATGGAATACATGAGCGGCGGTCCTACAAAGGTGGAGTTTCTCGGGCATCGTGATACCAACAAGGCCGCGGCTCCCTGCATTCTGAATTACTGGCGAAGCAGCCATTATGGAGGTGCGGAGGTCTCTGTGGAGCAGGGGGAATTCTGGCAGAAAGTGATTGGTCCTTTCGTGCTGTATTTCAATTCCGGATCTGATCACGAGCATCTTTACGCTGATGCCCGCGCCCAGGTGGAAAAGGAGCGCCGGCTTTGGCCCTATTCCTTGGTGGATACTCCTGCCTATGCGGGCAAGAATGAGCGCAGCAGGGTGAGCGGGCGGATTGCCCTGGATGATGAACTCGCAAGCTGCGGCGATATGACTGTAGGTCTGGTGGACCCCGAGGCGTTCTGGCAGAGAGATGCCAAGCATTATCAGTTCTGGACAAAGGCTGACCGGAATGGAGAGTTTGTCCTAGACAATGTGATACCCGGTACATATACTATGGTCTCATTTGCCGACGGAGTATTGGGAGAGTTCAGGGCAGAGAATGTCCGGGTTGAGGGTAAAAAGGTGAATCTGGGCACAATGGCCTGGAAACCTGTGCGCAAGGGTAGGCAGATTTTTGAGATTGGAATTGCAAACCGCAACGGTTCGGAGTTCGCCCTGGGAACGGAGTTCAGAGATCCCGAGATAGTGCTCAATTACGCAAAACTCTACCCTCAGGATGTGGACTTTACCATAGGGGAGAGTGACTTTTCAAACGATTGGCCATATTTGCATGTGCCTCATAATGAGTCGGATGATGTTCAGGTTCTGCCATTTTTCGGCATTCGTGCAGACGGAAGGGAGACTCCTTACCGGATTAACTTTGATGTTAGCCCTGACGACCTTTCCGAGGCTGCATCTGACAAGGCTGTCCTTCGCCTTGCCCTGTGCGGGACGGCGGCACAGAGTCTTGAAATCAGCGTCAACGGCCAACATGCGGGCAGCCTCCCGCTTACCCAGACCCGCGACGGCGTGATTACCCGCCACGGTTCTCACGGCATCTGGCACGAGGAAGAGTTCGCCTTTGATGCTTCGCTGCTTTCTGAGGGGCGCAACAATCTCGTCATCAATATGCCTGCCGGCTCCCTGAATTCCGGCATACTTTACGACTACCTCAGGTTGGAATTGTAACTCGTAATTGATAGACAGATACATATTTTATGAAGAAAAATCGCTCAAGTTGCCAAGAAGTTTGGCGTGGCCTTATGGTTGAGGTGCTTTTTAAAGAAATACTTGCGATTCAAAGAAAAGTTCGTATCTTTGTAGGGTCATTATTGACGTCATTAAGCGAAAATATAAGGCACTTCAGCCCCAACTGAGGTGCTTTTTTCGTACCTGAACGGAGGAATAGAACCGGAGAAGTAGATTTGAAATCTTGCCAACGATTCTTTTACAGCTTAATGATAAAATAATGTACAACAATAGAAAAGAATCCAGATCGCAAGGCATTTCTCTTCTCATAGAGGTCAGAATGCCAATCCTTATCAAGGTCAAGGGTTACACCCGAGTCCGCAATGGTAAGGTCGAGAAGGTCCATTCATATTACAGACGCGTTTGGGGACGCTGAGTAATAACTGAATAGACTGGCGCTAATTGGTGCGCTGCTTCGCCTCCGGTTCGGGGAGTCGTCCTTGGGCGGCTCCTTTTCCTTACCTCTGGTCGGTCCCGAAAGTAATATGGATATTGCGTCCCGCAGTTGTCTTATCTCATAGTCCTGAGTGGTGCCTCGTGAAATTCACCTGGAACATACTATCATTGATTATCAAATAGTTAGCTTAGTGAAAGGGAGCAGGTGCGCACAATTTGGTCTCACCTGGCACCTGGACCGGCCACAGAAGGCAGTGTAGGGCACATTGGCGTGCCAGGTGAATTTCACGAAGGTTCGGGATTTGCGCAGTCGCTGCGCTCCTTTGCACATCCCTTCCGCCTGCGGCTCTCAGGGATTAGCCACGCTGCGCGTGCCTTTTCACATCCCGCTCGCCGCGGGGGCCCTTCGGGATTTGCGCAGTCGCTGCGCTCCTTTGCACATCCCATCCGCCTGCGGCGGGGCGGTGCAAAGCGGTGGATTATCAATGAATTACGCGGCTGAGGCCGCTGGTTTTGTTTTCTCCCACCTCCTTACAAGAGCAAGCTCTTGACGGCGGTGGTAGAAAACAAAATTAGCATCGCTTTCGCGATGCTAATTCATTGATAATCAAGCTTTGCGGAAAGACAGGGATTCGAACCCTGGAACCGCTTTGGACGGTCACACGCTTTCCAGACGTGCCTCTTCAGCCACTCGAGCATCTTTCCTTGGGAGTGCAAATATACAAAAAAGTTTGGAATATCTGCACTTCGTTAAGCATTGATGCTATTCTTTGCGTAGATTGTCCAGCAGTTCGGGCTGGCCCTAGCGGAAATCAAGGCGCAAGTCAGAGCACCGAGCCAATCGGCTAAACCAGCAACCGCGCAATGCCGCGGGCACTAACCATACAGCCAACCTCAGGCCGAAAAGCAAGCCCAGGCAGCTCGTCAAAGCCGCAAGCCAACAAAGCAAGCGAACAAAGCAAGCCGCAAGCCAAACCAGCAAGCCAACAAAGCCAGTCAAAGCCGCAGGCTCAGCCGCGGGCGCTACAGGTATCTCTTGATGAACTGCAGGTAGTAGTCCCAGTCCTGGGGCAGGACAGCGTGCCCTCCGTCGTGCATCACATAACCCAGAGTCGTAAAGACAGGCTGCTCGGGCGCAGGAAGTTCCGAAGCGCCGAAGGCGCCTTGGCCCAGCAACTCATACACGCAGGAAGCCAGAGTCGCACTATAGTACTCGCCCTTGGGGTCGGACCAGTTGTCCGTCAGGCCAGTCTGCAAAAGCACCGGGCGCGGAGCGACAAGAGCGATGAGCATATGGGCATCCATAGGCATCGAATACACATCCTCGCCGCATTTGCCATAGTTGCGGGCGAACTGATAAGGATAGCGGGTGGGCGCGGTAAGATGAGCCACGGTCTCGCCGAAGTTGCGTCTTGAACTGGCGGCCCCTCCCTCGCCGGAGCAGCTGGGAATCACTACGGCGATTCTTCTGTCGCGGGCACCGGTCCAAAGGGTAGTCTTGCCGAGGCGTGAGCACCCTGTCAGGGCAATCCTTTCGGCATCGATATCCTTGTCTTTCTCCATATAATCAATCACATAGCTCACTCCCCAAGACCAGGCTGATATAGCACCCCACTCGTCAGGCGCGAACTCTGTCTGCCCCTCCTTGAGGTAGAACTTCCTTACGCCCAGATTCATTCCTCCAAGGAAATCCGGCTCTATGTCCGAGTAGCAAAGTGTCGCAAAGCCGTATCCTTCAGCCAGATACTTCTTTATCACATCATTCATTGCAAGGCCTCTGTGTCCGTTCCCCTTTGCCGGCGAGCATTTCCCGGTCTTGGGATCCCATCTCCGGCCAGTCCATACTCCCGGATCGTCCACGACCAGATTGTTGGGCGAGAAACTGAGGTTCAGCAGAAGCGGCACAGGGGAGTTGGCATCCTTGGGAAGATAAATCAGCACATCTACATAAGTGGAGTCGTCCTCGGGGCTGAAGAACAGCCTGACCTGACGCCTGAGCGCGGCGCCGTCGAGGGCAATGTCATCCCGCTTGTCGAAGCGCAGAGCGGGCCTTTTCGCGGGGACCTTTCCGAACTGATTGGTCTCCACGATGTTAAGAATCTCTTTGCGGCGCTTTGCCCACTGGGCGGGCCTCGTCACTTTCTTCCCGTTTGCGAAAGTCAGCAGGTCCGGCAGCCCCTGGGTGTAATCCCCGGTTTTCGATTCGTCGTAGTTTACAGGTATGCCTGCAATCACGTCCCTGTCCTGCGCTTGCAGGGAAGAGAAACAAAACAGGCACAGAATTGATGCGGTTAATAGAATTCTTTTCATTAGTTATGTATTTTCTGCAAAATTAAACCTATCTTTACATAATACAAAAATAACCGCAGAAAAATGATCAGACACTCACTAACCGCAGCGCTTTTGTTCCTCTTTTCGGCTTTGATGACGCCTTCACCGGCGCAGGAGACAAGCGTTGAAGTAGGCAATCTCCGCACGGAGAGCTTAAGCACTCCAATGGGGATAGATACCCCCAGACCCCTTTTCAGCTGGCAGCTCAATTCGCAGCGTAACGGAGCGGCCCAGAAGTCTTACCGGCTGCTTCTTGCCGAGAGTCCCGAGGCTCTTCAAGGCTCCGGATGCCTGTATGATACAGGTTTTATCTTCTCAGACAAGTCGTTGAACATCAGGTATGAAGGGCCTGCACTGAAGGCCTGCAGCCGCTACTGGTGGAAGGTCCAGGTCATCGATGAGCTGGGGAAGCAGTCCGAGAGCGAGGCCAGCTGGTTCGACACCGGACTGATGACCCAGGGATGGAGCGGGGCGAAGTGGATAGGCTCCGAAGAGCTGGGCGTATCGAAGTATCGCACCAATTTTATCATTGACTACAATGTCACCATCCCTCAGGGCAGCTCCCGCGCCGTGTTCGTATACAGCGCAAAGGACAAGGACAATTATATCAGCGTAGAACTGAATATAGAGGACAAGCCCCGGTTGATAGTGGACTACTGCGTGGAGGGAGAGCTCAGGCACCTTTCCACAATCGACATCAGCAGTGTCGTCCCGAAAGAGACAGCCCACAGTCAGCACTCAGTGAAGCTGGATGTCAGTACCCCGGGCTATCATCTGAAATCCAATCTGATAGCAAGTGTGGACGGAGTGGTTCTCAAGCCTACCGAAGGCGTTTCGAAGGCTCCCAGGAGGGAGAACGTCTCGAGCGGCAATCCCTATCAGATGACAATTGACCCTTATCCCGACGGACGCAGGGTGCACGACTGGGCAAGGCTTCATTCCATAGGCTTCAAGCAGCCCAAGGGCCATAGTGCAGAGTTCTCTGATATACGTATCAGCGAGTCCAACTGGGGACAGACCCTCTACACCGACCCGCAAAGCAAAAGGCTGGTTAAAGGCAACGGAAAGCTCTCAGTATGGGAGCCTTACGGCCAGGTCAGCGCCCCTATGCTCCGTCGCGCGCTTACAATAGACAAGCCTCTCAAGAGCGCCAAACTATACCTTACGGCAAGAGGCATATATGAGTTCTATATCAACGGACGGAGAGTCAGCAATGACTATTTCAACCCCGGATGGACCGACTATCGCTACCGGATAATGTACAACAGCTACGATGTGACCTCAATGCTTGCCGAAGGCTCCAATGCCCTCTCGGCCATGCTTGGAAGCGGCTGGTACAGCGATTTGAACATCTTCACCTCTGCCTACGTGGACCCTTATGGAATAAGGCAGAGCCTGCTCGCCAAGCTGGTGCTCGAGTTCGAGGACGGCAGTCGTCAGACCATAGTCAGCGACGAGAGTTGGAAGAAGTACGACCAGGGGCCAGTAGTGCGCAACGGCTTCCAGTTCGGCGAGGACTACGATGCCCGCAAGGAAGTTGCCCACTGGAAGGAGGGCTCTTTCGACGACTCGTCCTGGAAGAGCGCTGATGTGCTTGAAGCTCCTGATTATAAGGTAGATATCCAGTCTTATGTGGGTCTTCCCATCCAGAACAACATTACCCTCACGGCCTGCAGCGTGAGCGAACCGGTCAAGGGTACCTTTGTCTATGACTTTGGCCAGAATGTAGTCGGAGTGCCCCGTCTCGAGGGGATGAAGGCTGCGCGCGGCAGGAGGATAGAACTGCGCTTCGCCGAGATGACATACCCCGAAATTATCCCCGAGAATCCCGTGCCTCCCTATACCAGGGAAGTGTATGAAAAGATGAAGGGACAGGCTTATATCGAGAACTATCGCGGCGCCATATCGATTGATACATATACCTTTGCGGGAAGAGAGGAAGGGGAGGATTATCAGCCCATATTCACTGACCACGGATTCAGATATGTGTCAATCACCGGCCTCGACAAACCCCTCCCGCTGGAGAGTGTAAAGGCAGTGGTGCTCGAGTCGATAGGCGAGTGCACCAGCAGTTTCGAGAGCTCTAATCCATTGGTTAACAGGCTGTATGAGAATATTTTATGGGGCCAGAGAGGCAATTTCCAATCAGTGCCTACCGACTGCCCCCAGAGGGATGAGAGGCAGGGATGGACAGGCGATGCGCAGGTATTTGCCCGCACTGCAACTTACTTCAGCCCCTGGGTGGACAAGTTCTACGCCCGCTGGTTCTACTCCATGAGAGACAATCAGAACAAGGACGGAAGCTATTTCAACTACTATCCCGTGACCGGCCGTCCCCCTGTTGGATTTACCAACAATCAGCCCGGATGGATAGGCTGGATGGATGCCGGAATCATTGTGCCCTATCAGGTGTGGATGCAGTACGGCGACATTTCAGTGCTGGAGGAGCATTATCCGTCAATGGTAAAGTATATGGATTATCTGGAGAGGATGGCCCAGGACTACCTCCAGCCCGCAACAGGAATTGGGGACCATCTTGCCCTCGAACGCACTGACCTCGGGCTTACGAATACTGCCTATTATGCCTACGATGCACGAATGATGTCCCGGATGGCCGAGGCTCTCGGAAAGAAGGACGACAGCCGCCGTTATGCTCTTCTGTACGAGAACATCAAGCGGGCCTTTAATGCCAGATACTTTGATTCAGAGGGACGTACGGTTAGCAACACCCAGACCTCGTACGCTCTTCCGCTCGCGTTCGGAGTGGTGGATGAGAGCTTGAAGCAAAAGGCGACGGAGAATCTGGTTCAAAACATACGCCAGAAGGGCAATACTCTTACTACCGGATTTATCGGCACGCCCTGTCTGAATGTCGCGCTGAGCGAGAACGGCAGGGACGATGTGGCCTTCGACCTGTTCGAGCAGACGGCCTATCCTTCGTGGCTGTACCCCGTGCTCCAGGGTGCCACCACAATGTGGGAAAGATGGAATTCATATACCATCGAAAACGGGTTCGGTCCGGTGGATATGAACTCTTTCAACCATTATGCATACGGAGCGATAGGAGAGTGGATGTATGCGCATCTGCTTGGTATCCAGAGAGATGAAAAGGATCCGGCATATAAGCACATAATCCTTCAGCCCAAGGTGGGAGGAAGCCTCGAGTGGGTGAAGGGAGGATTTGAGACCCCTTACGGAAAGGTGGAATCTTCCTGGAAGAAGGTTGAAGGAGGCTATATATATACAGTCAAAATTCCCGCCAACACCAGCGCTTCGCTTACCCTTCAGGCTCCTTCGAAGGAGGGCGTCAGCATCGTGAGCGGAGCCGGAACGGCTTCACCCCTGCGTTCGCTGGAAGGCAAGGTGATGGCAGAGCTGCAGAGCGGATACTACGAGTTTAAGGTTAAGTTATGAAGCAATACATCGATCAGAACAGGGAGCGCTTCCTGGAAGAGTTGTTCTCAGTGTTGAGAATCCCTTCAATCAGCGCGCGGAGTGAACACAAGGACGATATGTACAAATGCGCATCTGCCCTTGCCGACCTACTTTTGAAGGCAGGAGCAGACGAGGCGGGAGTGTGCGACACAGAAGGCCATCCGGTGGTATTCGGCCGCAAGATTGTGGATCCGAAGGCGAAAACTGTTCTGGTCTATGGCCATTATGATGTGCAGCCTGTAGAGCCTCTGGAGAAGTGGAACAGCGACCCGTTCGAGCCTCAGATTCACGACGGGGCTATATGGGCGCGTGGAGCCAACGATGACAAGGGCCAGCTCTTCATGCACATCAAGGCCTTCGAATACCTGCTTTCCAGCGGCCTGCTGCGCCACAATGTGAAGTTCCTTTTCGAAGGTGAGGAGGAAATCGGCAGCCCTTCGCTGACTGCGTGGATGAAACAGAACCGCAAGCTGCTCAAGGCGGACCTTTGTCTGGTCAGCGACACGACTATGATTTCGGAGCATCTGCCTTCCATCAATTGCGGAATGAGAGGCCTGTGCTATATGGAGGTAAAGGTCAAGGGGCCGTCGCGCGACCTGCATTCGGGCCATTACGGCGGCGCCGTGGCGAACCCCATCCAGGTGCTTTGCGAGATGATTTCCAAGCTCATAGACGAGGACGGAAGGATTACCGTGCCCCATTTCTACGATGATGTGGTGGAACTGAGCAGGAGCGAGAGGCGTCTGCTTGCCGGAGCGCCGTACGACAAGAAGGAGTATATGGATTCGATCGGAGTTCGCGGCTTGAGGGGAGAAAAGGGCTATACGACCCTGGAGCGTACCGGCATACGTCCCTGTATGGATGTGTGCGGCATCAAGGGAGGTTATATACTTGAAGGAGCGAAGACTGTGCTGCCTTCCGAAGCCAGTGCCAAGATTTCATTCCGTCTTGTGCCCAATCAGAAGAGCAGCGAGATTGCCAAGCGCTTCAGCTCATATTTCAAGAGTCTGGCGCCCAAGAGCGTGAGCGTCGAAGTGAAGCAGTTCGAGGGTGGGGAAGGCTTCCTGATTCCTATCAGTTCTCCTGCCTATAAGGCTGCCTCCAAGGCCATTGAAGATGTGTTCGGCAAGACCCCTGTGCCTTCCCGCGGAGGCGGCTCCATCGCCATTCTGGCCCAGATGCAGAAGATACTCCACATTGACCCCCTGCTTATGGGATTCGGTCTTGAGAGGGATGCAATTCATTCTCCCAACGAGAGTTACCTCCTGTCCCAGCTTTTCGGCGGGATGGAGGCTATCGCCAAATTCTACGAATATCTCCCCTAGAGCTCTTACTTGCTGAGAGTCTTGGAGGCAAGATTCAGAGTGTAGCTGAAAGTCCGGTTGCCCTTGTAGTAGTTCATCTTCAGAGAGTTCTGATTGGTGAAATAGATGCTCGAGAGCAACTGGTCTTTTTTGCGGTCCTTGCACTCCGGTTCCGCCCAGGCCAGTACATAATCCTTGCTGGTCTTCTGATATACCACTATCACCGTATAGCCCCGGATGTCCAGAATGGCGGCCTTGTACTTGGCGGAATCCTGCTTCCCCTTGGCTTTCTGGAACTCGCTCACAAGGGAGCAATTGTTCTCCAGAAGGCTGAATAAGAGTTTGCCTGAAGAAACCTTTCCCGCTGCGCTGTTGTGCTCCAGCCACCATTCGATGGCAAGGTCGGTGTAGTAGTCCTCGTCCGAAATCTGCTCCAGCCTGGGGTTCCCCTTGATTTCTGCTATCATCAGGCGTATCTGTGCCTTATTGGAGTCCGGCATCATATCGTCCACCCTTCCGATTATGCGGTACTGCCCGTCGGCTGCTTCGGCCTTCTTTCCGTTGAAGCTTACTGCCTCCAGATGGTCCTGAATGGGCTCGAGGCAGCATAGGAAGTAGCTTGCGCTTTCGCCCTGGGGATTACTCCGGTAGAGGGCGAACTTGAAGTTCGTTTCGCCCTTGATTTTGAAGGAGCTCAGGCTGTCTACAAATTGCACCTGGTCCTGCTCTTCGCAGCTTCCGTAAGGTAGGTCTATGCTTCCCTCCAGGCTCCAGTTGCCTTTCTGAAGTGTGGCTTTATGGATTCGGATGTATCCCTTCTCGAGCCCTTCGCCCTGAAGCGCCGCAGCGAAGATGTAGTCCTGGGCGTCTTTTCTTAAGGGGAAAGCGCGCAAGTTCTCTGCTCTGCACTCAGGAAGAAGAGTAGCCGCAATCTCGCCTGCCTTCTCGAAGCTATAAGGGGTGATGCTTAGGAGAGTGTCTTTACGTGCCTCGATATCAGCGGAATACACTGAATTGGGGTACTTTTTCAGAAAAGCGTCGTATGCTTTGATTGAAGGCTTCGCGAGGGCCTTTTGGTAGTTCTTGGTCTCTGTTTTGCTCTGCGCAAATGCGGCCGAGCACAGGCTCAGGCCCAATAGAATGATGGCTGCTGTCTTTTTCATAGCCCCAAAGTTAATAAACTTTTCTTTTTTCAGCCAGTCTGCCCATTGTCTTTAAGGCCGAAGGCAGCGCGAATAAATCTATTTGAGCGTATCCCCCTGTCATTTCGACCAAGCGAAGCGCACCTTGTCTTTTCGACCAAGGCTTCCCCTCTTGTCATTTCGACCAAGGCCGAAGGCCGCGTGGAGAAATCTATTATGGCTTACGACATAAGCGAAAAAGAAATGACTGCAAGTGACGTAAGGTGTCAAATGCAGTCATTTTCGTTGATGTTATTTACTGGCGTATGCTGTGCTAGAAGCTTTTGAACTCGCTCCAGGATGGTGTCGCGCTCTCGACTGCGTTTTCGATCGAGTCCGGAAGGTTCACGAAAAAGTCAAACCCAGTCCATTCCTCAACCTGGTCCACTGACACGCTGTAGTTCGCCCAGGCATTCTGGTCAGAGTACTCCTTATGCTCGAACCAGAATCCTATCGTGCAGGCCGAAACGACTGTCGAACCCGAATACTTCACCCGAAGCACCAGCTTATAGAAGTAATTCGGTATGCCGCATTTCTGACTGCTGTCGTCAGATGGACTTACATAGCTCACCGACTTGCTCTCACCTTGCTTCTCGAAAGCTGAACCCGTCACGATGTAAACCTCCTCGTTTTTGCTTATCACCAGAGACTGTATCGCGTTCTCGAGCTCAGCCCAGATGCCACCGTTGAATTTGTTTTGGATCTGCGGCGCCGAGTTGGTCACATAGAAAGTCTGCTTCTGCATCTGGCTGACTCCGTTTCGAGACCCGTTCGGAATCATATGCCCGCGCGAGTACTTGCTCCCGCTATAGGAATGATTCACGAGGTTCGGCTGCAGGTTTTCTGCCAGAGCAGGGTTGTAGCTCCACGATTTAGGTCGGTCGAGAGAGCCTATATGCGAACTATTCAGCGGGTACGCCGTCCAGAGCGATACCATATATTGGGTGTCGTACAGACAGGTATAGTTGCGCTCCGACCCCGAGTTTGCATTCAGTACTTTGTAGCGGCTGCCTTCAATCGAACTTGGAAGCTCCAGCCAATCCTCGTCCAGTGCAGGCTCAGCACCGCTGGAGAGTGTGAAAAACTTCGTCCCGCTGGCCCAGAATGTATTGGACTGCGAGGCGTACTCTCCGCTTCCGCTTACCGTGGCGCAAGCCTGATAGACATAAGTCTCGCCGGGGGTAAGGCCCGATAGGGTAGCGCTGAAAGTGCCGCTCACCAGCCCGTCAGCACCCGTCGAAGACGAAGTGATACTTGCTATAGCACAGTTTGTCAAAGAACTTGATGAAGTGCCCCACCAAAAGGCCACTTCGCTCGGAGTCGAGCTTGCCCCTGAAAAAGAGCCCGACAGAGTTGCCTCTGTCGAACTCAATATGTCGGGGTCATTGTTGCTTACGCTGCCGCTCGGCTCTCGGTCAACGGCACCTCCGCCTCCGATGTCCCCACCGGACGAGGTTCAGTTTGCTTTCTTGTAGAGGTAAATAGGTTGTTGGGTATCCTTAGAATAATACCGGAAGAAACCACTTGTATTATACCTTAAAGCCATTCCATCAGCAGTTCCAGAAAGAACAATCAATACGTCATTAGAAGCATTAAAGGTAATAAAAATTGGATATTTTGCCGCTGTTGATTTAGTGGCTGTGCCGGTCATCCCACTATTTTTAGAAGAAACATAAATATATGGATTGGTTGTGGAATGAGTTTTTAGAACATAGCCCTTAGAAAGGTCTTTATCGTCAATTGCTTCTATTGTAAGATAATGTTCATTTCCCCATTCTTCAGAAACTGTCTTTCCATCTGCGGATAACGCAGTACCAGGATTTGCCTTTGCACCTGATCCTCCAACTTGTCCAGTGCTCTTGCCGCCAGGAAGCGATCCATCCATAAACACTGTTGAGCTATATGCAATTAGATAGTCACCTCTCCAATCTGCCAAGGCGCTTTCAACGAGTTTGTAGTCATATGCAATGGCACCAGCCTGCTCTACACTAACTTCTACGTCATTTGCGTACTCATACGAGAGGGTTATCTTTCCTGTTCTCGCGCCACCTGTATTTGCGTCTACCTTGAAAGAAACAGTTCCATCAGTGGGATAACCAATATTGTTAATCCATGAATCACTGGCGACAGCTTTGATTTTCTTTCCTGCGATAGAATTTGTGATGGTGTATGTGAAAGATTTATCTCCGCCTTCTTTTGCTACGTCAATAGAACCAGACGATACACTAATTTCAGGAAATTTTATATAATCGAAGTTAAGAGAGTGAATCGTTCCGGCAACAAAAGTAACATCACTGGTAAGAGTCTTCTCTTTGGAATGTCCGTTAACACTTATTGAAAGTTTATCTCCGGATGCGGCAGTGAAAGGCTTGATTGGAATATAGAAAGCAGCAGTAGCTCCATTAGCAATGGTGGCACTTTTTGCGCTCAGTTTTGCAGTGTTGCTAACATAACCAGTTGATGCCGTATATTTTGGTGTCCCGTCTGTGAAATTGATATAGTAAGAACCAACAATGTCTTCCTCGGCAGTGAATTCAACAGAGGAAACAGTCAAGTCTGCTCCGGAAGAGTTCTTTACATTGATTTTTACTACAGATGTAAGGTGCTTCATATCAACAACTACAGGCTGGTCTGCTGCGATATTCTTAGCTACACCATACATATTGCAACTTGTTCCGCTAAGATGTGCAGTACTATTGAGTCCGTTTTGAGTAACTCCTTTGCTATTACCTACATATGTGTAACCACCAGCAGCATCTTCGGATGCAGGGGATTTGATGCTAGCATACTTATATACTACATACCAATCATAGCTCTTGCCGTCTTTAAGTACTTCGGTAAGGGTTCCTTTGAAGCTGTCTCCTGAGGTGTATGTGAATTCGTCGTTTGAGCCATAGCTCTTGCTACCTGCCTCTGCGTGGAAAACGCTGACATTATCACCTGAAGCCCACTTGGTGTTCAGACCGTCATTGGTAGTTTTGGTAGAACCTGTGCTGGCGATGATTTCGAAAGGAACGCCTTCCTTGACGGGAGCCTGAGGCTCGAGTTCCTTGTTACAACTGGTGAGGGAGAATGCGGCTGCGCAAATTAGACCCATCGTAAGAATGTTCTTGTTCATAGCTGCTTAATTTTTAGAAGTCCAGACCAAGATCATCTTCTCCCCATACAGGAAGACTGAATTCACCTTCGCTGCCGGCGCAGATGGTCGTTACTGCGTCGAACTCAATCGTTTCGCACTTAGGAGAGGTGTAAATTTCCGACCCCCCCATAAGGTTTAAAGAAGTGTTTTTTGTCATAATTAAATAATATGGTTTGTTGTTTTTAAGCGCGTCTTACAAAGGTACAGACTTTATGGGTCTTTTTCAAGCGTTTAACACAATTTTAATCGAATAATTTTCTCCATTTCCTTATTCTCTTCCTGCTCCTGGCGTGAGTATAATGTCGCTGCTGTGCTCAAAAAGGAAAGCAATTTCAAGAATATACGTCAGATGATGCGCGCTTATATGCAGAGTATTAATGTGTTATCTGAAAGTGAAACAGCTCTTGCGGTCTCGGTCTAAATGACAGGGGAGGGCCAGAAAAAACGAAGCCCAAAGGACTCCGCCAGTAATCATAGTCGGCAGTAAGGCTGGCTTTACTTCTCCAGCAGCGCCGCCTTATCAACGCCCAAGGTTGAGCATACCAGGTCTATGTCAACACCTGCACCGACCATCTTCTTTGCGCTTTCCAGCCTCTCTTCCTCGCGGCCTTCCTCGCGGCCTTCCTCGCGGCCTTCGGCAATGCCTGCCTCCAGACCATTGTTGTAGCTGGCGGCCAACTGTCCCTGAAATCTTCTTTCGTCGTACATATCCTGTTCGTATTGTGCCCGTTTCTTTTCGCTGAATGCCGCTATCTCACAAGCCTCGAAGAAGCGCTGCCAGAACTTGTCCTTGTTCCAATTCTCGTCATCCTCCAACTCGCCTATATGCTTGAACAGGTACAGCAACTTGTCCTGAGACGTCACGCACTCCTCCTCGCTCTTATTGAAACGCTTCAGCTCTGCGAAGATAATGAAAATTGTCTCATCCTGCAATTCGTGCGTCGTCTTTTCCATAAATGTGTACTCGGAAATGAACCGCCCTTCCCACGCCTGCTCGTCCTCGTGTTTCAAATCAATTCCCATAAAGCCGATGAAGTACAGCGGCGGTACATCATAACCTGTTGGCTCAAGCGTTATGATACTGTCTGTCACGTTCTCCTTTCCTGCACCCTTCTTTGTCTTTTCCTCTGCCTCCTGCTCTTCATCCTCCTTTTTCTCTCCCTTCACAGTGAGCCTGTCGTAGGAGCGGCAGCAGTAGCTCACGCAGCGCTTGAACCAGTAGGCCTCATCATAACACTGCATCTCAACGATAAACGTCAAACCTGCCGTATCCCGACACACGAAATCGTAGCGGTACTCGCGGTTGGTGAGCAGAGGTCCATGAAGTTCGGTCCTCAGGTAAGTGAAGTCAGTCACCTGGTGGTGGGCGGGGAGAAGCATATTCAGCACTCCAATTACCACATCCTTGTTGTCCTCGTCTCCGAAGAGTGCATGAAATCCGCTGTTTTTGAGCAAGTTAACATAGCGGTTTGTAGATGCTTTGATCATAGTGTAAGTTGTTTTATGGACTTGTGGGACAGGACCCTCCTGCGCCTTCGGCCCAGTTAAGTATCGAAGGCAAAGATAAGCGATTCTTTTCTTATTATCCGTTTTTAATCGTTTAAGTTTGAGAAACTTCCGCAACTCGCTGAGGTGCTATGCATTAGTGGGTGTTCGAAAGGGCGAGGGCACCGCAGCCGGAATATACGGTCTCCGGCTGCTACGTCCACACCTGCGGGGAGCTATGGAGGGCTCTCCTCGCTGTGGCCGTTGCCAGCTTTGGGACACAGCACACCACCCTGCTTTGATTATACCACAGAGGCGCTATCGCAGAGATGTGCAACATAGATTACACCTTTCGAGCACATAGCTGATCTCATCCCTGATGGTTGATGGTTTTGTCCCTCGTGCAAATCAACTCGCACGCTGTAGTTTAGCAATTTGCTGGCTATAAACGATGTAGTAAAATGCCCTATGTAAGGTGAGGACAAATTGTCTCCACCTCGCATAGCTATATTGCTAACTCATTGATACTCAAGAATGGCTTGTGCGAGGTGATTTGCTCGAAGGTCTGTCAGGGCAGTGTGACGCGACAATGGTGAGATTTGAGGGCTCGGCGCTGCGGGATAAAGCTGTCAGACTGCCACAAGGCGGACATATCCACCTCCGGAGAGTACAGGGGGCGGGGCCCGTCGGCAGCTAGTTATCGCGAAGCGATGACGCAGATGACGATGGGAGGGGCCGGAGTGAGGCGCAGCCGAACGGAGCTCCGCCGTTGGCAGCCTGAAAGCTGATAGCAGCGCTGACGCCTGGCTCAAAATAGATTTCTCCACTCGCTGCGCTCGGTCGAAATGACAGGGGAGGGCGCTCGGTCGAAATGACAAGGGGAGCAGCTGCTAGAGGTAAGTGTCGAAATAGTCGGTGATTTTCTCGTAGAGATGCACGCGGGCCTTGCCCACCATATTGTGCTTGTCCATAGGGTAGGGGAAATAGTCAAGCTGCCGCCCCTCCTTGATGCACTCCTGCACAAACGACAGCGAATGCTGCCACACAACAGTATCATCCAGCACACCCTGACAGATAAGAGTCCTGCACCCCGAAGGCAGGTCCTTCGCCCTCGAAATCAAAGAAGCTCCCGCATACCCCTCGGGATTCGTCTGGGGCGTATCCATATACCTCTCAGTATACATAACCTCATACCACTTCCAATCAATCACAGGACCACCCGCAACAGCCACCTTGAAAAAGCCCGGATAACGAGTCGCCAGACTCAAAGTCATAAAACCTCCGTAACTCCACCCGTGCACACCAATGCGGTCACGGTCAATCGCAGGGAAACGCGCAAGCAGAGTCTGGATGCCCTCCATCTGGTCCTCGCACTCAGCCGTTCCGCACTGGCGATTGATAGCCTTCTCAAAATCCGCCCCGCGGTTCGAAGTACCCCTATTATCCTGAACATAAACAAAATAACCCTTCTGCGCCATCATCATCTCCCACATCCTCACGCCGCCAAGATACGAATTGCTCACCATCTGCGAATGAGGCCCTCCGTACACATACACGATAAGCGGATACTTCTTGGCCGGATCGTAGTCCAGAGGGTAGAACAGACGGTAGTAGTTGTCGAACTTCCCGTCGGCCGAACGCACGCTCCCCAGCTCAACCTTACACTGCGCATACTCGTCAAGCGGGTCAAGGGCAGTCAGAATCTTGTCCAAAGTGCTGCCGTCTATATTCTTGATAAGCGTAACTCCAGGCACATTCAGGCTGCTGTAGCGGTCGATGAACTTCGTGCAGTCCGGACTCAGGTCAATATTGTGCCAGCCCTCCTCGAAAGTCAGCCTCTCGCTCCTCCCGGCACCCAAACCCTTGAGCTTCACCTTATAGAGATGATTCTCGATAGGCGACACCTCAGCCGAAGTATAATAGGCGTACTTCCCGTCATTGTCCAGATAGCTCACGTCGGCATTGCACTTGGTCAGACGGCTGATGCGCCCGAGAGTGTCACACAGGTACAGATTGCGGTAAGAGTCGCGGTTGTCGGTAGTATAGATGAACTCGTATCTGCCCTTCACGAAATACAGCGGATTCTGCGGCTCCACCCAGGCTTTGTTGCTCTCAGTCAGCAGAGTACGCACGAACTTGCCGTTATCCGCGCGGTACATATTAAGGTGCATATTGTGCTGCGCGCGGTCCAGAACCTGCACGAACACATACTTGCTGTCCGGACTCCAGCTCACTGAAGTCAGATACCTCTCGTCGTCAAAATCGTCTATATCCAGAGTGGACACTATGCTCCCGTCCCGGGCGCAGATGCAGATTGAAAGATGCTCCGAATCTGTGCCCGCCATAGGGTAGCGGATCATCGAAGCCGAACCCGTACGCGTAGTGATGTCATAGAGCGGATAGAACCCCACCCTCGACTCGTCCTTGCGGTACACCGCCTGCAGCTTCCCATCCGGAGAAGTGAAACGCCCGACAGAGCATCCGAACTCGTTGCGGCTCACAGCCTGACCGTACACTATGCCTTCCGCCTCGCTCTCAGGAAGCTCAAACACTGGCCCTGCCGGCCTCTCGATATTCTTGGTCAGCTCTCCCTTCGAATCCCAGAACAGGCGCACATACTCCGGAGCGAGCCGGCGGGGACCCATCCCGACACTTTCTTCGACAGTAATCTTGCGGGCATTGGGGTTGCCTGCGGGGTGGGTCGCAATCACCGTAGCGACCAGGAACAGAAGACAGGCATTCATACTATTCGCTTGTGAAAATTGGAACTTCGGAACTTACTGTGGCCTCCCTCACGGACACGATGCCATCCACAATATACTTCTGCATACCTCTCCAGGGCAGATATCCGTTGTACTCTTTATAGTGGAGCTCAACCAGCTTGCCGCTGCAGCGCATCAGGGAGTCGGCAATGGTCTTGTCCACCACCGAGAAGTTGAACTCGTTGGACTGGATGTTGCCGCCCTTCTTGGCGCTTGAAAAACCGGTCTGGATAAGCCTTCCTTCATAGGTCTTCCACACCCATCCCTTGTGGACTATCTGGTTCAGCTCTCCTGCCTTCACGCCCTCTCCGAATACGAAGTAGAACTTGAAATAGATGAAAATGGCCAGAGCTACAGCAACTACTGCACAGCTCCAGGTGATGATTTTCCCTTTGGTTGTCATATAAATAATACTGTTTTCAAAAACCGAGTGCAATATTACAAAAAAAACCGGCCAGATGAAAGAATCTGACCGGATTTGGTAGTGGGTAGGAGAATCGAACTCCTATTGCGAGATTGAGAATCTCGAGTACTAACCGTTATACGAACCCACCGTAACGCCCCGAACTGTCGGGAATGCAAAGGTAGACATTATTTTTGAATTTGCAAGCGTGTGGGGCGAAAATTTTGAAAAATTACTTCATTCTGTAGGGCGCATCGTCGTACAGGCAGTATCTTTTGGCCTTTCTGATCCATTTCTGCTCCTCAGCCTTGATATGTTCCTGGACCACATCGTAGCTCAGGGACCCTCTGAGATACTCCTCGCATACCGGGTCGGCGAGCTTTACAAACAAAGAATCCTTCATCTCGAACTGGGGGTATGCATCCTTGAAGAACCTCATCAGCAGCAGGGTGTGGAGCAGCGAATGATAGTGCACCCCGGGAAGGAGCATAATCTGGTAACCCTGGCATCTGCGGCCCTCATATATGCCGGTGGAGGGAGTGAAACTGCAGGGACGCATCACCACTCCATCGGGCGCGGGGATATGGGCGGCATCGTCATTGATGATGAACGGGGCCCCGAAATACTCATAGGGGCGGCTTGTGCCTATACCCGGGCAGATGTTGGTATTGTTCCACAGGCCTGCCCCGGAGTACATCTCGCAGGTGAACATTCCGCAGATGTCGGAGGAAGGGGCGATGGCCCAGGGAAGGAAGTCCCTGCCGGCAGTGCTGCACGCAGCGGAAATCACGTGAAGGGGGAACTTGGCTCCGATCTCACTGCAGTACAGAAGGCACAGCTCACCCAGGGTAAGTCCGTGACGGTGAGCAACTTTAGGCGTCCATATATCGGACTCTACCGCGGGGATGCTGCCCTCCACGACCCTTCCGGCCGGGTTGATATGGTCGATTATATAGACGGCGGGAGCATTTTCCATCCTGGCGCAGGTGCTCAGGAGCCGCATCACGTCGCGGGTGAAATTGAAGTAGCGGCAGCCTGCGTCCTGGATCTCCACCACGACAGCGCTCAGGTCTTCAAGGTCTTCAGCCTTGAAATCAATGTGTTTGGTAAGAGGGGAGAGCTCTGCCTCGGAGGGCGAGAACACGGCGGCAAGATTGCCCCTCTCGCGGAAGATTTCGTAAAGATACTTCCTGCTCTCCGGATGGAAACTGTTCTGCGTGCAGAAGCAGGCCACCCTGCCTTCCCTCAGAGCCTTGTCGAGCTGCTCCTCAATGGGGCTGGTCCTGAATGAAAACATCCTTCCTTACTTTCCTATTATACTGTCAGCCAGCGAGATGACCTCATCGGCAAGAGCCTGGGCAGCTTCGAGCCTGGGGGCCTCGGCGTAGATTCTGATGATGGGCTCAGTGTTGGACCTTCTGAGGTGCACCCAGCTTCTGGAAGCCTCGAAATCGATCTTCACACCGTCTATGGTGTTGATTTTCTCGTCCTTGTAGTGCTCCTTGAGGCTGGAGAGAATCTTGTCTATCAGGGCGCTGTCGCTGAGCTCAATCTTGTTCTTGGCTATATGATACTCCGGAAGTGTCGCCTTGTACTCGCTTACCTTCATCTTTTTGTGCGCCAGGTTGCTCAGGAACAGGGCAACTCCTGTCATCGCATCCCTACCGTAGTGGCTCTCAGGATAGATGACTCCTCCGTTGCCTTCCCCTCCAATCAGGGCTCCGACTTCGTGCATCTTCGTGGTTACATTCACTTCTCCCACTGCGGCGGCGTAGTAAGTGCCTGAGTATTTTTCGGTTACATCCCTCAGGGCTCGGCTGGAACTCAGGTTCGACACTGTGCACAGATTCTTCTCTCCGCGCTTGTAGGCCCTTTCCAGCAGATAGTCGGCCACGCTCACCAGTGTGTATTCCTCCACGAAGGGCTCTCCGTTCTCGCAGATGAAAGCCAGGCGGTCTACATCCGGATCCACGCTGATTCCGAGGTCTGCTCCGCTGCGCACAACCTCCTCGCTCAGCTGCTTCAGATTGGCGGGAAGCGGCTCGGGGTTATGGGCGAAATTGCCGTCCACTGTGGAGTTCAGGCATATGCATTCGACTCCCAGCCTTTCCAGCAGGCGGGGCATTATGATGGCTCCAACGGAATTGACAGGGTCGAGCACCACCTTGAAACCAGCACCGCGAACTGCCTCTGCGTCAACTTCTTCCAGGGCGAGTACAGAGTCGATATGCTCGTCGGTGAAGTCGTGTGCGCTAATCTTGCCCAGAGAGTCAACCTCGCTGAAGTCGAACTCTCCGCTCTCTGCTATGTCGAGGATTTCCTTTCCCTGAAGGGCCGACAGGAACTCCCCCTCGGAGTTGAGCAGCTTGAGGGCGTTCCACTGCCTGGGGTTATGGCTGGCTGTAATGATGAGGCCTCCGTCCGCTCCGGCAAACTTGACTGCGAGTTCAGTGGTAGGGGTGGAGGCGAGGCCGCACTTCACCACATCCACTCCGCATCCGACTAGGCTTCCGCAGACCAGCTGCTCCACCATCTCGCCGCTGATGCGGGCATCTCTGCCCACTACTACTTTATAGCGCCCGCCTTCGCCTTTGGGCAGCCTTTTCTTAAGGGCGGCACAGTAGGCGTATGTGAATTTGACTATGTCAATGGGGGTGAGTCCGTTTCCAATGGGGCCTCCGATGGTGCCTCTGATGCCGGAAATCGATTTGATGAGTGTCATAACGGTGTATGTTTAAGCTATATTATCATGTAAGGATTGCAAAAATACAAAAATTATTGCTATATTTGCGCCCGAATTTTTAAACACTAGTGTTATTATGAAAAAAGGAATACATCCCGAAACCTACCGTCTTGTAGCTTTCAAGGATATGTCAAACGATGAGGTGTTCATCACCCGCTCCTGCGCCACCACCAAGGAGACCCTTACAGTGGACGGAGTTGAGTACCCTCTCGTGAAGCTTGAGATTTCGAACACATCTCACCCTTTCTACACCGGCAAGATGAAGATTGTCGACACCGCCGGCCGAGTTGATATGTTCTATCAGAGATACAAGTCTCGCAGGAAATAGTTTCTTGCAGGTTTACAGAAAAGCCGCTCCTCAAAAGGGGCGGTTTTCTTTTTACAGCGGATCGACGTCCAGCGCCTGGCCTTTTTCGAGACTGTCGTACAGGGCCTGTTTCTGCTCTTCCGCCTTTGAGTCCTTTTTCAGAATGACCCTTCGGCAGACTGCAGAATCGCTCTCCCTTATGACATCGACAAGGCGCGAAAACGGGGGATAGCCGAACTCTCGCCGCTCTTCGAGCAAATCTTCAAGGCTGCGGCAGGAACTGAAGCGCTCCGGAACCTGGGTCTGGATGACCACCTCGGCGGCCAGGGAAGACAGCTCACTCAAGAGCTGCAAGGCCTTCTCGTCCACCCGGAAGTCGTCCTTCTGGAACAGGGCATCTGCTCCAAGTATCCCGATGAGAGCTTCGCTATGCCCGGGCATCTTTCGGAACTCATTGTAAGTCAGCACTTCAACTTCCGCTTCCGGGCCTATGAGACTAAGCGCCTGGTCGATGTCCGAGGGCTTCTCCCAGCCCCGGACCAGCACAACGCGAGCTTTGCATCTGCGGATGCGCTCCAGAAGCTTTCTGGACAGGACGCCAATCATACCGTTCTTCCTGCGCTCTGCAGCAATGTCCACGACAAAGCACTCCCGCCCCTTTTCTATACTGCCGACAAGAGCGTATTTGCCGCTGCGCGAGTTCTGAAGGCTCTCCAGCGAGGGGCAGTTGCTCCCGAGGATGACGGGGCACTTCCATATCGAGGCCAGCACTACGGCCACATCACGCGCATTGTAGCGGGGGGAAGAGTCGCTGTTCTTATAGAAGGCATCCTGCTCGTTGTCTATGATAATCAGGGACAGTCGGCGCAGCGGCAGGAACACTCCGGCCCGCGTGGCGCATACCACTACGCTTTCGCCCCGGTAGAGGTCCCGGAGCAGCCCGGCGTTGCTGCCCAGGGAGTCTTCGCTGCTGCAGCTCAGCACCTTCGAGCCTTCAAGAAGGCCTTGCAGAGTGTGCTTCATCCTGGCGCACGAGTTGGCCTCGGGGCTCAGAACCAGCACCTGCCCTCCCTGTCCGAGGGCCTCCCTGATTGCGGCGGCATACTCCGCGCTCCTGTCTTTCCCCAGCACCAGCGTGGCGCTGTAACCCTTTGAACACAAGCTGTCTGCGCAGTCTTTTATAAGGCAGTCTCCGCTTTGCTTCTCAAGAGCTTCGCACTCGCTTTCAAGGCGGCTGCGTACTTTTTCGCTATGTTTTGACTGGAGCTCCTGCCTTTTCTTTTCGAGCCTTGCGAGCAGCTTTTCCCTTCTTGAAGTCAGCATCCCGAGGCTCCTGTAGAACCATAGAGGCCTTGCGGCGCGCAGAAGCTCGCAGGGAGAACACATATAATAGGAGCAGACAAACTCCCAAAGCTTCAATTCGTTTGGAGAAAGGGGAGGGAGGTCTTTTCTGACTTTCGATACAGAAAGTATGTTAGAGGGCCTGTCTGCGGGGGTATTGTCATCTTGCTTGCCGATGCCGCTCCAAACAACTCCAAGGTACTGCCTGTTCCCGAAAGGAACCTCTACAACTTCGCCTGCACTCAAGGCCGAGGGACTGAGGTAGTATGGAACCCACGACAACTTTAAAGGCACGCAAACCTGCACCTGATCCATAACAGAATCAGTCGCTTACGGTTTCTGAAGCGCTGCGGGCAAACTCAATCAGGGACTCGCTGATATGGCAGTAGCCTCCCGGGTGCTTTTCCAGATAATTCTGGTGCTCCTCCTCTGCCCTGTAGAAATTCTTCAGCGGCTTCACTTCGACTGCCAGAGGGCTCTTGATCTCGCCTTCCACCCTTTCGTAGATTCTTTTGATGGCGGGAAGGTCAGCGGGGTCGGTGTAGTAGATGCCGCTGCGGTAGCGTATGCCCTCATCCTCTCCCTGGCGGTTCACGCTAAGGGGGTCAATTGCCCTGAAATAGAGCTGGACTATCCTTTCGAGCCCGATGGCTTCGGTATCGTACTGGACGTGAACGGCTTCGGCATAGCCGGTGGAGTCCGTGCTCACTTCGCGGTAGGTAGGGTGGAAAATGTTGCCGTTGGCATAGCCTACCTCGGTCGACACAACTCCGTGAATCTGCTTGAAGTATCGCTCGGCGCCCCAAAAGCAACCTGCGGCAAGGTAAATGTCTTTAATCATAGTGCGTTCAGGCTTTTGAATCAGTTTTGTCCTGGAATTTCTTCATATCGATGATGAAACGCTCGTGAAGACCCTCTCCGATAAGTCCGCATTCGTCATAGGCTGCGACTTTGAATACAAGCCTGCGGCGGTCTATTTCGATGAGCTCGGTCTCGGCGTGGACTTTCATGCCCAGGGGTGTGGCGCTGCAGTGGCTGACATTCACAAGAGTGCCCACAGTGCCCTGCCCGCTTTCCAGATAAGGCTCCACCGAAAGCACGGCGGCCTTTTCTATCAAGGCTATCATCATAGCCGTAGCATATACCTTCACCAGCCCGCTGCCTACGTTGCTTGCGAGCTTTCCTTCCACAACTGTCTCTTCCTGATAACCTTTGATTCCTGTTTGAAGCATAATAAGAGTTCCGATCCGCTTTTGGTCGGAAGAACAAAGATATATTTTTTTAAACTATTTTCAAATATTGGCTTCTATTTAAAAAAGTATTATATTTACCGAACGGGACACGGAATCCTGAACCGGAAAGTACTAAAACATTTTGGATATGAAAACATCAGAACTTATTTCCCTTCTCCAGCAGGAGTTGCAAAACTGCGGCGACAAAACAATTGTCATAGCAGCGAACAAGCACAGCTACCGTGATGTCAAACTGGTTAGCAAAGAAGATGTCACGACGCTTGCCCTGTTCGACAAAATTCCTGACTAGAGCTCTTCTGGAGATTCCTAGAACTCTTCGATTGCCTGCGCTCCCTCGAGCCAGGCAATCATGTTTAGTACCAGTTCGTCCCAGCAGTAGCGCCTGACGGCCTCTTTGAGTTCGTCCTTCCTGCCTGCAAAGAGCTTTGTACTCTTCCAATTCGGAATCAGTGCCGCAGGCTGCTGCAAGCAGGACAAGCAGGGCAGATGTGAACAGGGGTCCGGTTTTCATACTAATAACGGTATTCGTCCCAGCTCTTGATTCCTATCTTGTCGAGGGGAACCTTGCAGAAAGCCTTGATGTAGGCAGTCGCTAGCCGGGAGTTGGTAATCAGGGGAACATTGAAATCTATGGCAGCGCGCCTCATTTTGTAGCCGTTGCTGAGCTCGTTGTGGGAGTAGTTCTTGGGGATGTTAATCACCAGGTCCACCGTATGCGAGCGTATCAAATCTATTGCCGAAGGGTGCGTCTCAGTGCTTACTTCATAGGGCCACAGTGCGCGTCTGGCAGGTATCCCGTTCTCGTTCAAGTACTTGCAGGTGCCGGCAGTGGCGTAGATATCCAGCCCTTTTTCTGCAATCAGCCTGCACGCGTCCAGAATATCCGCCTTCTGTCGGGCATTTCCCGAAGATATGAGGACGGCCTTTTCGGGGATGCGGTGCCCGACCGAAAGCATACTCTTGAGCAGAGCCTCATCCAGGGAGTCACCTATGCAGCCCACTTCGCCGGTCGAAGCCATATCGACTCCCAGCACGGGGTCAGCCTTGCCGAGACGGGCAAACGAGAACTGGGAGCATTTGATGCCCACATATTCCAGGTCGAACGGGTCGAGCTCCATCTTGCGAGGACGGCGCGCCAGCATAGCTTTGGTGGCGAGTTCTATAAAATTGACTTTCAGGACCTTGGATACGAAGGGGAAGCTTCTTGACGCCCTGAGGTTGCACTCGATGACCTTGATGTAGTTGTCGGTGGCGAGGAACTGGATGTTGAAGGGACCCGTGATGTTCAACTCGCGGGCTATGGCAGCGGTGGTCTTGCGGATTTTGGCGGCAGTGATGCCGTAGATTTTCTGGGGCGGGAACTGGATTGTGGCGTCGCCAGAGTGCACTCCGGCAAATTCGATATGCTCTGAGATTGCGTAGGCTATCACTTCGCCTCCGTCGGCCACGGCGTCGCATTCAAGCTCCTTGCAACGCTGCATAAATGAGCTTATGACCACAGGATGTTCGTCGCTCACTTCCACAGCCATATCCAGGAACATCTTCAGGTCCTCGTCGCTGTAGCAGACATTCATTGCGGCGCCCGAAAGCACGTAGGAAGGCCTTACGAGCACAGGGTAGCCGACTTCGGAGATGAACTTCTGAATGTCATCCATAGTCGTGAGTTCGCTCCAGCGGGGCTGGTCTATGCCCAGTTTGTCCACAATCTGGGAGAACTTGTTGCGGTCTTCAGCCCTGTCGATGTCTATGGCCGAGGTTCCGAGAATATGCACTCCGCTCTTCATCAGGGGCAGCGCGAGGTTGTTCGGAATCTGGCCTCCCACGCTGACTATCACGCCGTAAGGCTGCTCAAGCGTACAGATGTCCATCACGGTCTCGTAGCTCAGTTCGTCAAAATACAGACGGTCGCAGGAGTCGTAGTCGGTCGAGACGGTCTCGGGGTTGAAATTGATCATTATGGATTTGTAGCCCAGACTCTGTAGGGTTTTCAGGGCGTTGACCCCGCACCAGTCGAACTCCACGCTGCTTCCTATCCTGTAGGCTCCGGAGCCGAGCACTATCACTTCCTTGCCTCCGCGTTCGAACTGCACATCGTCGCAGTCTCCGTTGTAGGTGAGGTAGAGGTAGTTGGTCTGCGAAGGGAACTCTGCGGCAAGGGTGTCAATCTGCTTTACATACGGACGTATGCCCATATCGCTGCGCTTCATCCTTACTTTCTGCTCGCTGACCGAAAGCACGCGGGCAATCTGGATGTCGGAAAATCCCTGCCTTTTGAGCTTCCGCAGCAGCTCTTCACTCAAATCTTCCAGGCCCTTGCACTCTTCCAGGCGGCGGTAAGTGTCTTCGATGCCGGCGAGCTTCTCAAGGAACCATTTGTCGATTTTGGTGAGCTCGTGAATCTTTTCTATGCTGTAGCCGCTCTGGAGAGCCGCTGCAATAGCGAAGATGCGGGTGTCGGTAGGATTCTTGAGGGCATAGTCCAGGTCCTCGTCCTTATAGGGCTTGTTGCATACGAAACCGTTTGCGCCCTGGCCTATCATCCTGAGTCCCTTCTGAATTGCCTCCTCGAAGTTGCGGCCTATCGCCATCACTTCTCCCACGCTCTTCATACTTGAGCCAATCTCGCGCGATACTCCCTTGAATTTGGCAAGGTCCCAGCGCGGGATCTTGCATACCACATAGTCGAGGGCAGGCTCGAAGAAGGCCGGGGTGGTCTTGGTGACGGAGTTCTTGAGTTCGAACAGTCCGTATCCCAGTCCGAGTTTGGCGGCAATGAAGGCGAGTGGATAACCGGTGGCCTTCGATGCCAGGGCCGAAGAACGGCTCAGACGGGCATTGACTTCTATCACCCTGTAGTCCTCTCCGTCGGGACTGAAGGCGTACTGGACGTTGCACTCGCCGACTATACCTATATGACGGACTATGTCGATAGCGATTTTCCGCAGGAAATGGAACTCCTTGTTCGACAGGGTCTGCGAAGGGGCTACCACTATGCTCTCGCCGGTGTGGATGCCCAGAGGGTCGAAGTTCTCCATATTGCAGACCGTGATGCAGTTGTCGTAGCGGTCCCGGACCACTTCATACTCAATCTCTTTCCAGCCTCTGAGCGACTTTTCGACCAGCACCTGCGGAGAGAACGAGAAGGCCTTGGTGGCGACGGCCCTGAGTTCGGCTTCATTCTCGCAGAAGCCCGATCCGAGCCCGCCCAGGGCATAGGCCGCACGCACTATCACGGGGTATCCGACTTCGGATGCTGCTTTCAGGGCTTCTTCAAGACTCTCGGCCGCGTGGCTGCGTATGGTCTTGACGCCTATCTCATCGAGCCTTTCGACGAACAGCTCCCTGTCTTCAGTGTCGATGATGGCCTGTACCGGGGTTCCGAGCACCCGTATGCCGTATTTCTCGAGCACTCCGCTTTTGTAGAGCTCCACTCCGCAGTTCAGCGCCGTCTGCCCGCCGAACGACAGAAGTATGCCCTGGGGATGCTCCTTCCTGATGACTTCCTCCACGAAATGCGGGGTCACCGGCAGGAAGTACACCTTGTCGGCCACTCCTTCTGAAGTCTGGACAGTGGCGATGTTGGGGTTAATCAGCACTGTCTGCACCCCTTCTTCCTTGAGGGCCTTCAGGGCTTGCGAGCCGCTGTAGTCAAACTCTCCGGCTTCGCCGATCTTGAGTGCTCCACTTCCGAGCACGAGTACTTTATTGATATTTGTATCTATCATAAGTATATATGTATGAAGAACTTATAGCTTGGAGATAAAGTCGTCAAACAAAAACTCAGTGTCCACCGGGCCGCTTGAAGCCTCGGGATGGAACTGCACTGAGCAGAAAGGCTTGCTGCGATGGCGTATGCCCTCGTTCGTGGAGTCGTTCATATTGATGAAGTAGGGCTCCCATTCGTCGGGAAGGGTAGAGTTCTCCACTGCAAAACCGTGGTTCTGCGAAGTGATGAAACATCTGTTGCTCCCGCACATCCTTACCGGCTGGTTGTGGCTGCGGTGTCCGTATTTGAGCTTGAATGTGCTCGCGCCCGCGGCAAGACTCATCAGCTGGTTGCCCATACAGATTCCGAAAATGGGCTTGTTGCCTTCGTAGGCTTTGCGTATATGCTCCACGGCTTTTGTGCACAGGGAAGGGTTGCCGGGGCCGTTGGAGATGAAAAGCCCGTCCCATTCCAGGGTGTTGAAGTCATAATCCCAGGGGACTCTCACGACCTTCACGCCTCTCGATACCAGGCAGCGCACAATCTGGTGCTTGACTCCGCAGTCCACCAGCACCACTGTCTTTTCGCCCTGCCCGTAAGTGATTACCTCCTTGCAACTTACGATATCGACCTGATTCTCCTTGTTGGGGTCGGCGATACTTCCTTCAGCGCTGTGTCCTTCGGGGATGATTCTTCCGAGCATAGCTCCCTGTTCGCGCAGCATCTTGGTCAACTCACGGGTGTCGATGCCGTAGATGCCCGGGATTTTATTCTCCTTGAGCCATTCGTCCAGGCTTTTGACTGCGTCCCAGTGACTGTACTTGAGGCTGTAGTCCGAGATGATAAGGCCTCTGACGTGAATCTTTTCCGATTCGAAGGTGGTGCACAGGCCTTCCTGGTCATACTCTTCCGAAGGTATGCCGTAATTGCCTATCAACGGGTAGCTTACGCATAGAATCTGGCCCGAGTACGAAGGGTCGGTAAGGCTCTCGGGGTAGCCCACCATCGCTGTCGAAAAGACCACTTCGCCGTCCGCTACGCCTTCGTAGCCGAAACCGGTACCTTCAAGAGTGCATCCGTTGCCCAGTACAAGGGCCGCTTTTTTGTTTTGATTTTCCATATTGTGCTGAGAATCATTTCCATTCACTTGCCTTGTCCATAAGCTCCTTAACCTGCTTGGTGCACAGATTGCCTATGCTTCCGATGTGAGTGTGCCCAAGGTCGCTGACTTTGAGCTCCGAAATATCTTTGCCTGCATAGTTGAACCTCCCTTCGTTGACTTCAATTCCCACCTGCTTATAGGCCTCGCGGAAGGGCGTGCCATCAAGGGTCCGGCGGTTCACTTCCTCGACGGTGAACATATACTTGTACTTGTCGTCCTTGAGTATATGAGTGTTGACCTTGATGTTCTCCAGCATATACACAGCCATATCCAGGCACTCGTCCATCCTTTCCAGCTCGGGGAAGAGGACCTCTTTAAGCAGCTGGTAATCACGGTGGTAGCCGTGTGCCATATTGCTGCACATCATATCTATCCGGCTCTCGCAGGAGAGTATCATATTGCACTCGCCCCTCATTATCTCCCATACGTCCGGGTTCTTCTTGTGAGGCATTATGCTGGAGCCCGTGGTCAGCGAATCAGGGAAACTGATGAAGCCGAAATTGGGGCACATATACATACAGCAGTCCGAGGCCAACTTATTGAGTGTCAGGGCTACTGCACCGATCCCGGAGGCGACGCACCTTTCGGTCTGGCCGCGTCCCATCTGGGCCGTTATGCTGTTATAGACAGGGGAGTCGAACTCCAGGAGCCGGGTAGTCATCTCCCTGTCCAGCGGGAAAGAGTTGCCGTAGCCGGCGCTCGATCCCAAAGGGTTGCGGTTGACCACCCTGTAAACAGCGCCGAGCATATACATATTGTCCACCAGCGCTTCGGCGTAGGCTCCGAACCACAGTCCGAAAGACGAGGGCATTGCTATCTGGGCGTGGGTGTAGCCGGGAAGAAGCACATCGCGGTACTCCTCGCTCAGGGTCTGGAGGCGGGAGAAGAGTTTGAGCACCCTTCCCTTAAGCTGCAGAAGATAGTCCCGAAGGTAGAGCTTCAGGTCCAGCATCACCTGGTCGTTGCGCGAGCGTCCCGAGTGGATTTTCTTCCCTATGTCTCCCAATTTGCCCGTAAGCAGGAGTTCCACTTGGGAGTGTATGTCCTCCACCCCTTCTTCGAGACGGAATTTCCCCTGCTCAATGTCCGAAAGTATAGAGTCCAGTTCTTTCAGCAGTGCTTCCAGCTCCTGCTTTTCCAGCAGACCTATGCTTTCCAGCATACGGATATGGGCCTTGGAGCCTATGACATCGAACTTTGCGAGTCTGAGATCCAGCTCCCTGTCCGCTCCTACGGTGAACTTCTCCACCGCTTCGCTTGCGCTTGTTCCTTTATTCCAGAGTGTTGCCATCGAATGTAGATATGAACTTTATGTATGTTTGTATAGCTGTTTCGATTTCCGATATTTTAATAAATTCGTCGCTGCTGTGTGAGCGGGACGATTCGCCAGGGCCCATCTTTATGCAGTCGGCGTCAATTCTCATCCAGTCCGAAGTCGTAGGGGAGGAGAAGGTCTCAATGCCCAGAGCCTCAATGGTTTTCAAAAGGGGTGAGTCCTCCTTTGTGGCAGAAGAGCGGTTGGAAAGGTTGCGTGCCTTGATGCTGCTGCGGCATTCCTGCTGAAGCAAAGCGAGAATCTCCTCGTTGCTGTACTGCTCCGTGGGCCTGATGTCCACGGTGAAAGTGCATTTGTCCGGGATTACATTATGGGCAGTGCCGCTGCTTATCATAGTCACGTTCATCGCCACCTCTCCCATCCTGGGGGAAATCCGCTCGAACTTGTAGTTTCGCAGGGCGGCGATGTCGTCGAGGGCGATGTAGAGGGCATTGACTCCCTCGCCCCTGGCTGCGTGGCCGCTTACCCCTTCAGCGAGACCGTCCAGCACCAGAAGCCCCCTCTCGCTGGTCGCGGCTTTCATCCCTGTAGGCTCTCCTACTATCACCCAGTCTGCCCTCAAATCTCCTTCCGCTCCGAGCGGTCCGTCAGCAGAGTAGAGATAGCAGGCCCCGTTCTCGCCGCTGCGCTCTTCCTCCACGGTCAGGGCCAGAACTAGATTGAAGGAAAGCTGAGAGTCAAAAAAATGACGGAAAGCGGCTATCATAGACACCACGCTTCCGCCATCGTCATTGGCTCCGAGTCCCCAGACCGTTTGGGCATCCTTCCCCGGGTCAAAGGGGTCCCGGGTATATCCTTGGGACGCCGGGACGGTATCGATATGGGCATCGAGGACCAGGGTCTTTTTCGAAGCATCGAAACCGCGGCAGACTGCAATCAGATTGCCCCTTTCGATGCGGTAGGGCAGATTCCGTTCATCAAAAAAGGAGCAGAGCAGCTCAAGCACCCCTTTTTCTTCGAAAGAAGGGGAGGGGATGCTTACCATCTGCCGGAGCAGTCCGATGTATTCGCCGTAATCTTCCATCATATTATTATATGTGTACCTCCATTCTTTAGAAGAGCGTCCGAGTTCTTGATTACAACTTCTGCGGCACCTTCCTGAAGGGCCTTGAAGGCGTTTTCAATCTTGGGAATCATACCGTCGGCCACCTTCCCGTCGGCCACAAGGGAAGTGAAGTCGAGGGGATTTATCCTGCCGATGACGCTTTCAGGGTCAAAACGGTCGTAAAGTACGCCATTTTTTTCGAAACAATAAACAAGTTTCGCATTTATCGCACAGGCAACTGCGCTTGCGACGGTGTCGGCGTTCGTGTTCAGCAGCTGTCCCTGACCGTCGTGGTTGATGGCGCACAGAACGGGGCACAGACCCGCTTCGAGGAACTTCCGCAGGGCGTCTGCGTTCACGCTGCTCTTGTCCACATCTCCCACAAGCCCGTAGTCCACAACGGTCTTTCCGTCCTTGAGGGTGCGGGGAGCCCTGCGGCGGGCCTTGATGACGGAGGCGTCGCAGCCCGAGAGTCCGAGGGCGTTGCAGGAGTATTTCTGCAGCAGGGCGACTATGTGCTTGTTGCACCATCCGGCATATACCATAGTCACCGTCTGGAGCGTTTTGGCGTCCGTAACCCTCCTTCCCTCAATCATTTGAGCTTCCATTCCGAGCCTTCCCATCAGTTCGCTGGCCATCACGCCTCCTCCGTGCACCAAGACTTTCGGCCCCTGAAGGGAAGCGAAATCGCGGCAGAACTGCTCGAGCTTCTGCTCGTTCTCCACCACATTGCCGCCTATTTTTACAACTGTGACCCTTTCCATCCTTATTTCAAGTCTTCCAGCATCATCTTCATCACCGTCTGGGCCGATACAACCCTGTTTGCCGCCTCCGGGATGACAAGGCTGCGCTCGGAGTCAATCACGGCGTCGCTCACTATCATATTTCTCCTCACGGGAAGGCAGTGCATAAAGTAGGCATTGTCGGTTACTGCCATATGGGCTTCGTCTATGGTCCAGCCCATATCTTTTGAGAGAATCTGCCCGTACTTTGAAGGGTCCGATACTCCGGGACAACTCCAGTTCTTGGCATATACGAAGTCTGCTCCTTCGAGAGCCTTGAGCTGGTCGTACTCCACCTTGGCTCCGCGAACGAACTTTTCGTCCAGCTCATAACCTCTGGGGTGGGTGATCACAAATTCAACGTCTGCCGCATTCATCCACTCGGCAAACGAGTTGGGAACGGCCTGGGGAAGAGCCTTGGGGTGGGGTGCCCAGCTGAGGACGACCTTCGGCCTGCTCTTTTTCTTGTACTCTTCGATAGTGATAAGGTCGGCGAATGCCTGGCATGGATGTACGGTGGAAGACTCCAGGCTGATTACGGGCTTGTGGCTGTATTCGATGAACTGCGAGAGCACCGTCTCCTCATAATCCGCCTTGCGGTCGGTCAGCGAGGCGAAGGAGCGGACACCTATGATGTCGCAGTAGCTGGCAATCACCGGTATGGCTTCCCTCAGATGCTCGGACTTGTCGCCGTCCATCACCACTCCCATCTCGGTTTCCAGCTTCCAGCTGTCCTGGCCTATGTTCAGCACTATCGGGTTCATTCCCAGGTTGAGGGCCGCCTTCTGGCTGCTCAGGCGGGTGCGCAGGCTGCTGTTGAAGAACACCAGCATTATGGTTTTGTTCTCGCCCAGGCTCTTCCAGGCAAAGGGAGTCGCCTTGACCTGCTTTGCCATCTCAAGGGCTGAATTCAAATCGCCCAGGTCCTGTACGTGAAAGAATGTCTTCATACTCTACTCGTTTATTATCTGATTGAATGCCTCGAGGAAGCGGTCTGCCTCCTGCATTCCCAGGCACAGGGGAGCAAGGAGCCTTACCATATTCTTGCCGGCTACGCCCGTAAATATGTGCTTTTCTTCCAGCAGGGCCTTTCTTATCGGGGCCACATCTTCGTTGAATTCTATGCCCAGCATCAGACCCTTGCCGCGCACTTCCTTGATGCGGGGGCTGGAAGGGATGCTGCCCTTGATGTATTCTCCTACTTTCAGGGCATTGTCTATCAGACCTTCTTTCTCTATGATGTCAAGCACCGAAAGGGCTGCCGCCATTGCGAGATAGTTGCCTCCGAAGGTGGTGCCGAGCATACCTTTTCGGGCCTGGAACTCGGGCGAAATGAGTATGCCTCCGCAGGGGAAGCCGTTCGCTATGCCTTTTCCCATTGTGATGATGTCGGGCCTGATGGAGTACCACTGGTGGGCGAAGAACTTGCCGGTGCGTCCGTATCCGCTCTGAACCTCATCCAGGATGAGGCAGGATCCGTATTTGCGGCAAAGCTCAGAAAGAGCTTTCATAAAAGCTGCATCCGGGACATTGATGCCTCCGCAACCCTGTATGCCTTCGATGATTACGGCTGCCACATCACCCTTTGAAAGCTCCGCTTCGACGCCGGCGGCATCGTTCAGGGAGCAGAAAGTGACCTTGTGGTGGGAGTTGAACGGGGACACTATGGCAGGGTTGTCGGTGAGTGCTACGGCCCCGGAAGTGCGTCCGTGGAAGCTCTTGCGGAAGGCCACGATGCGGTCCTTGCCTGTGTGGAATGAGGCGAGTTTGGCGGCGTTCTCGTTGGATTCGGCGCCGCTGTTGTCCAGAAAGAGGCTGTAGTCCTCATAGCCGCTCGCTTTGCCAAGCCTTAGTGCCAGCTCCTCCTGAAGGGGATTGCGGACGCTGTTGGAGTAGAATCCGATTTTTTCCAGCTGGGAAGTGAGTGCGCGCACATAGTCGGGGTGGCAGTGGCCTACCGAAATCACGGCGTGCCCACCGTACAGGTCGAGGTACTCCTGTCCCTTGTCGTCCCAGACCTTGCATCCCAAGGCCCTCACGGGAGTGACATCAAAAAGTGAATATACGTCAAAAAGATTCATTTCTAAAAGTTTAAAAAGCCGAAGCCTTGAGCTTCAATCCTGCATTCTCCTTAAGAGCGAAGAGCAGGTTCATATTCTGGACAGCCTGCCCCGAAGCCCCTTTGAGAAGGTTGTCTATCACCGAATTGATGACCAGCTTGCCCGAGTGCTTCTCTACGCTCACTATGCATTTGTTGGTGTTGACAACCTGCTTGAGGTCAACACTCCCGGCGTAAACGAAGGTAAATGCGGCATCTTTGTAGTAGTCTTCGTAGAGCTGTCGTGCCTCTCTCTCATCAAGAGGGCTGTCCAGAGTTATGCAGGCGAATATTCCCCTTGCGAAATCACCCCTCATGGGAACGAAGTTCAGAGCGGCGTCCAAGCCAGGCTGCAAAAGGGAAAGATTTCTTCGTATCTCTATAAGGTGCTGATGCTCAAATACTTTATATGTTGAAACATTGTTGTTTCTCCAGCTGAAGTGGGTGCTGGCGCCGGGCTTTACCCCCGCTCCGGTGGAGCCGGTGATGGCGGTGATGTTCACGTCTCCCTGTAGAAGTCCCGCGGCGGCAAGAGGAAGAAGGGCGAGCTGGATTGCAGTGGCAAAACACCCGGGATTGGCAATCTTGCGCGCGCATCTGATTCTGTCTCTCTGCCACTCGGGAAGTCCATAGACATAGCCTTCCGACTCGTCGCGGTAGTCCTGCGCAAGGTCGATGACCCTCAGGCGCTTGGGACAGGTGTGAGTCTGCCAGAACTCCCTGCTAGCCCCGTGGGCAGAGCAGAGGAAGAGCACGTCAATGTCTTCGAGGCTGAAACTCTCGCAGAACTTCAGTGCCGTGTCGCCTAGAAGCCCTTCGTGGACTTCGTATAGGTTCTTGCCGGCGTTGCTGGTGGAGTGCACGAAACTGATTTCGACCTCCGGATGGTTCACCAGAAGCCTTATAAGCTCGCCTGCGGTATATCCTGCCCCGCCTATTATTCCTGCCTTTATCATATTACTCGGGGAGTTCGTCTTTATGACTCAGATAGTAGGCCCTGAGTGGTGTGGAAGTGACTTTGATGAATCCCTTGGCCTCTTCCGAGGTCCATCCTTTGGCTCCCTCTCCGTACTCGCCGAGCTTGTTCTTTACCAGGTCGTCGGGCGAATCGACTCCTATGGTGCTGAAACAGTAGGGGCGCAGCTGCAGGGTGACCGTGCCGTTGACATTGCGCTGGCTGCTTTCGAGCATAGCCTCGATGTCTCTCATCACGGGCTCCAGATACTGGCTTTCGTGCAGGAACATTCCGTACCAGTTGGCCACCTGGTCTTTCCAGTACTGCTGCCACTTTGAGAGGGTGTATTTCTCGAGGAACTTGTGGGCAGCGATGATGAGCATAGGCCCTGCGGCTTCAAATCCTACTCTTCCCTTGATGCCTACGATGGTGTCTCCGACGTGCATATCGCGTCCTATTCCGTACCCGGAGCCTATCTTCTCCACTGCCTGGATGGCTTCGATGGGGTCGTCATACTGCCTGCCGTTCACCGCCGTGAGCTCTCCCTTGGTGAAGCCGAGGCTCAATACTTCTTCTCCTGTCTTTACTACCTGCTTGAGGTAGGCGCTTTCGGGCAGGCCCTGCTTTGAGTCCAGAATCTCCCCTCCGCAGATGGAAGTGCCCCAGATTCCCACATTGTATGAGTACTTCAGACGGGTGAAATCGGCCTTGAAGCCGTGTGCGTTCAGATAATCCACTTCCTCCTGGCGGCTCAGATTGCCGTCGCGCGTGAGGGTGATGATTTCCATATCGGGACACATCACCAGGAAGGTCATATCGAAGCGCACCTGGTCGTTGCCCGCACCGGTAGAGCCGTGGGCAATGGCATCCGCCCCGATCTGATTGGCATAACGGGCTATGGCCATACCCTGGAATATCCTTTCCGAAGACACCGAAATGGGGTAGGTGCCGTTGCGCAGGACGTTCCCGTAGACCATATACTTGAGGCTCTTGTCGTAATACTCCTTTGTGACGTCGAGGGTCACATATTCCTTTGCGCCCAGCTTGTAGGCGTTCTGCTCGTTGGTTTTGAGCTGCTCGGGGCTGAATCCGCCCGTATTCGCGCAGGCGGCATATACTTCGTATCCTTTCTCTTTGGCAAGATACATCACCGTGTAGGAGGTATCTAGCCCGCCGCTGAATGCGACCACTACTTTTTTCTTGCTCATATATTTTATTTTTTATCTTCTTTCTGCTCCTCGGGATGGTGAATCTCAAGATGCTCCATGGGGTCGTAGAGCAGGCCTGTGCAGATGCACATCTTGTAGTCGTGGCTCTGGAGGATGTCGAAATGACGGCAGCCCTCGCAGCCCTTCCAGAATTCGGGGTCGTCGGTGAGCTCGGTGAAAGGCACCGGACGGAAGCCGAACTCGTAGTTCATCTTCATCACAGCCGCTCCGGTGGTGATGGAGAAGATTTTCGCATCGGGGAAAAGCCTTCTGGACAGAAGGAAAGTCTGCTCCTTGATGCGTTTTGCAATTCCCATACCGCGGAAGGCGTGGGCGACGATGAGTCCCGAGTTGGCGACAAAGCTCTTCCCGCCCCAGGATTCGATATATGAAAAGCCGGCGAAACGCCCGTCCTCACTGACAGCTATGACAGCCTTGCCGGCACGAATCTTCTCGCAAATATATTCCGGAGTACGCTTTGCGATTCCGGTTTTCCTCTCAAGAGAGGAGGTGTAAATCTCTTCGCAGATCTCTTCTGCAAATCCGGTGTGGCTCTCGTCGGCCACCATTACATTGATTTCCATAAACTAATACAACATGTCAAACATCGCACTCTGCGCTTTCGAATTGTTTGCGGCGTTCTTCTTTCCGAAGTCGAAACTTATGCCCACCAGAATGTACCTTCCGAGGGTGTTGCGCCAGGTGTCCTGTATATATTCGGCATTTGATGCCCTTGTGAAATTGCTTTTCGCCCCGAGAAGGTCTATACCCTTGAGCGAGAGGGTGAAAGACTTGAAACTCTTTGAGATGGAGGCGTTCCAGATGAACTCGTTCCTGTCCACTGCATCGGAATAGCCCTGGTACATCAGATAGTTGGCGTTGCTGTTGAGCGAGAATCCGGAGTTGAACTGGTAACCGGCCCTCAAAGAGAAGTTGTAGTTTCTCCAATCGGTGTCCGCGCTGCTGTCAAGGCTGTAGCTGCTTTTCATAAAGCTGGCGCGCGCGGTGGCTTCGAGGTTCAGCCCGCCGTTTCGGAAACTCAGACTCACGATGGGGTTCATATCGGTGAAGACAGTCTTGCTCTGGGCGAATCCGCTCTCGCCGCTATAGAACTTGCTGCCGCTCTCATCGCCCCAGAATGCGCTCATAAAAGACTGGTAATCAAACTCTGACGCATCCACTATGTCGAGCCTTCCCTTTGCCTGGTAGCTTACTGCGCTGCGGCTCGAGAAGTTGAATGAGGTGAAGAGGAACCATCTCTTCCTGGAGTCTAGCGCGGTGTTGATTACGGCCTGCGCTGTTAGGGTTGAAGAGGGTTTGCGGGAGTTCACCGGGATAGAGTATCTGACTGAATTGGAGTCGAACCAGGAGGCAAATACCCTTTCCCTGCTTGAAGAAGAGTAGCTGGCATAAACGTAGGTGTTGAACGACTTCTTGGGCAGAGAGTAGCCCACCTGCATATAGGTGTTCTGATTGACGCTGCTGCCGAGGTAGATGTTACCTATGCTTCTTTCCAGCGGGTTCGTGAGGTCTATGGCACCGAGCAGATATTCGGCTGCGGGAAGGGAAGAGTATGACTGGTACATCAGGTAGCCTGTGAAATTGCCCGCGCTCAGTCTCAGGGACACATTGGGAGCGACTTCCGAAGTGAAACCCTTTCCTCCCGCCGTCTTTTCCACGCCCATAGTACGGGAGAAGGTGTTGGTGCGGATTTGGCGTGCCACCGCTCCCAGCCTTACGTTCGATCCTGCCTTGATCTTATACTGCAGATACACATCCTCCTGGAAAGTAGTGTTGCGGGTGTTGGTGTAGCTGGAGTAATAGTCGTTGGGGGTGGAGTCAATGGCGTTCACGGCATCCTTGCCCACGACTTTTGAATTGTAGTCCGAATGCAGCTGGGCCACTAGGGACAGATTCTTTACCAAAGGCTCGCAATAAGCCATATCCAGCTCGTATTTCCGGTTTGAAGAACTGTTGTCGTACAGCAGATTTAGGTTCTCGGTGGCCGATGAATTCAGGAAGTCCGTGCGGGAATTCTCCGCGCTGTTGCTCCGTCCTCCCTTCAGGGTAATTTTAGGGAATAACAGCAGATAACGGCCTTCTTTCCCGAAGTTTCTGACGCCGGTCTCAATATCGATGTCAAAAGCCAGGGAGTTGCTCCTGCTTGAATAGGTCGATCGGCTGTCTGTCGTGGCCTGCCCGTCTATACTGTTGCTGCCTTCGGAGAGGCTGGAGATGCTCCCGTTCTGAAAGCGCAGACTGGGGTAGAGATAGAACTGGAACTTGTCCTCTTTTTTCCTGTCGAGCTCCGTGCTCAGCTTTATCGCGTGGGTGTTCTGGGCCCCCGTAAAGGAGTTTTCGCTTCTCAGGCTGGAACTCTCCGAGAGGAAGCTCTGCCTGTCGGACAGCTCCTTGATGTCTTTGCCTAGATAGTTGTAACTCAGGGAAGTAGCTGAATTGTAGCCCTTGATTCTGTCGGTGTTGTAGTTCACTCCCGCCTGGGCGCTGGTGTTCAGGCCGCTTTTGCCCTGCAGGGGGTCGTACTCTTCCTCATTGCCGTAGAATATGGCCATCGCGCTTGAAGAGGTGGGGTCGTCGGCATTCTTGCCGCCGGCTATCAGGGTAAGCTGGTCCTGCTCGTTGTAGTTTGCGAACATAGCCGAGGCGTTGAACAGGGGCTTCGAGTCTTCGGTCAGGGGGTTCGTCTCATCTCCCCGAAGCGAAACGCCGCCCAGAACGCCTGCGTTGCCGAAAGAGCCTTTCTTGTATTCCTCCTTCAGCACTACGTCCATCACCTTCTCCTTGTCCTGCTTGGTGTCGGCTCCGGTGAAAGCGGCCTGGCGCGTCTGTTTGTCCACGACCTTGATTTTGTCCACAAACTTGGCCGGCAGGTTCTTCAGGGTCATATTCGGATCGTCGAAGAAGAAGGTTTTGCCTCCCACGGTGATCTTGTCCACCTTTTCCCCGTTCACCTTGACCGTTCCGTCCTCATCCACTTCCATTCCGGGCATCAGTTTCAGAAGATCCTCGAGCTTTGCCGTCTCGCCAAGCCTGTAGGCCGCGGCGTTGAAGATGATGGTATCCTTGTCGAAAGTCACAGGGTCAACGTTGGCGCTCACTGCCGCCGCTTTGAGAAAAGCGCTGTCCTGCTCGAGAAGCACGTCGTCCAGCGTCATATTGTACCCCTTCACGTTGATATTCTTGCTGAAGGGCCTGTATCCCAGCAGCTCCACGTTCAGCTGGTACTCTCCGGCCACAACTTCCCCCATATCCACGTTGCCCTCCTTGTCGGAGATGGAAAAATGGGTGATGATGGTGTCTTTGGCAGGTATCATATAGGCCGAAACGAAGTTCAGCGGCTCTTTGCTCCCGCTGTCCAGCACCTTGAACTTCAATCTGGTATTGTTCGTCTTCTCGAACTGGCTAAGGTCTATAACCACCTGGGCCCGGGCTGACAGGCAGGAAAGCAGCATAACCAATACTGCGCAGAGGTTTTTTATACGAAAAGAAAACATAACAACAACTAACTGCGTCCCGCTCGGGCGAAACCATTAAACCTGATGTTGAAAAACTCTGCAATTTAGTTAAATTTGTAAAATAATACAAAAGATTATCATAAGTATCTCAAGTTTCGCATGTGCGAAACAACCTATATTTGAGGCCTTTAGGCCGAAAGTAAGTCCTCTTCCCGAGGAAGAGGATTTAGGAGAAGGGTAACGTATATCAGTTTTGTGCGTGGGCAAAAGTTTCGCAAGAGCGCACAAGGCTATCATTAACAAACAGTTATATGCTTGCGAAACTTAAGTAAGTATGAAGGCAGGAGTAATAGTGGCAATGGAAAGCGAGCTTCTCTCTCTTCGCTCCAGCGGCATTGAGGCCGCCCTGTCGGGCATAGGCAAAGTCAATGCCGCCCGCTGCGCAACCGAAATGATATTGAAGCTCAGGCCCGACTGCATCATCAATTCGGGCTGCGCCGGCAGTATGAGGCCTGAAATCGGGGTGGGGGATATGGTCGTCGCCTCGCGCTGCGCCTATCACGACGTATGGTGCGGCTCTCCCAATCCCTTCGGGGTGGTAGAAGGCTGCCCGCGATATTTCGAATCGGACCGCCTTCTGCTGGATAAGGCTTCGAGGGTGCAACTCTCTGAAGGGAAGCTTTTTACTGGATTGGTGTGCTCCGGCGACCAGTTTTTCGTAAGCCTTGAGGAAGACGAGCGCATACGGAGCCTCTATCCCGAAGTTCTTGCCTGCGATATGGAGTCGGCGGCGATTGCCCAGGTCTGCAGTCACTACGGCGTGCCCTTTTTGAGTTTCCGTATTATCAGCGACATCCACACCGGAGTGGAGGTCCAGAAAAGTACATACGAAACATTTTGGAACACAATCAAAACCAATAGTTTCTCTGCTTTGCGCCAGTTGTTGGATGTGCTCTGAAGCGTTTTGGAGCGGAATTTGATGCAAAGACTCGGACAAACAAAAATGAAAACAAAGATGAAAAAAGCATTTATCATCATTTCACTTGCCCTTCTTATGGGCATCAGCGCATCGGCACAGAGCGTGCTCGGAAAATGGAGGGCAGGCACCGACTCGGGAGCTTGCGTGATTGAAATCTACCAGAGCGGTGGAGTGTACAACGGAAAGATAGTATGGCTCGAGGAGAGCGTCGACAAGAACGGCAATCCCGTAAAGGATGTCAACAATCCCGACAAGAGCCTCAGGGACCGTCCTCTTCTGGGACTGAACCTTCTGAGCGACCTCAAGCCCGACGGAAAAGGCAGCTATAAAGACGGAAAAATCTATGACCCCGAGGGAGGAAAGACCTACCGCTGCTCGATGAGGGTGGAGAACGGAGTGCTGAAAGTCAGCGGCCACGTGGGACCCTTCCACAGGACAATGGATTGGCCCAAAGCAGAATAACCAACACACACTATTATGGATACATTGAAGAAAGCCCTGGTGACGCTCCCGCTCGCACTCGGACTTGTGGCATTGGGATGGTTCCTGTATGCGGGAATAGGCCGTATAGCCCAGAAAGACCGCCAGGTGGTGGTGCGCGGACTTGCCGAGAGGGAAGTGATGGCAGACAAAGTCACCTGGCCCCTGGTCATCAAGACGGTCGGGAACGACCTTCAAGAGCTCTATAACGAAGTGTCGCGAAAGAACTCCGTGGTCGTGTCCTTCCTCAAGAGCAATGGCATTACGGAAGAAGAAATTTCAGTGAGCGCTCCCCAGGTCTTCGACAAGGACGCACAGACCTACCGCAATGACGCTCCTTACCGCTACAATGTGACCCAGGTCATCACCGTGGCTTCGGGCCAGGTGGAAAAGGTGAACAGCCTGATGCGTTCGCAGATGGAGCTGATGAAAAAGGGCGTAACGCTCAACCAGGACTATGAGTACAGGACTGTGTATGAGTACACTTCGCTCAACGACATCAAGCCCGAGATGATAGCCCAGGCCACGCGTTCAGCCCGCGAGGCGGCAGACAAGTTCGCCCAGGACTCCCACAGCAAGGTAGGCAGCATCAAGACTGCAAGCCAGGGTCAGTTCTCAATCACAGACCGCGACAGCTTCACCCCCTGGATCAAAAACGTCAGGGTAGTGACAACGGTAACATATTACCTTCAAGACAGATAAGCAATGGAGAAGATACCCAGTTTTACAATTGACCATCTGAGGCTCCTGCGGGGCATATATGTGTCCAGAAAGGATGAAGTGGGAGGAGAAACGGTCACGACTTTCGACATTAGGATGAAGGAACCCGGAAGGGAGCCAGTTCTCGGACAGGGAGCCATACACACCATAGAGCATCTGGCGGCCACCTTCCTGCGCAACCATCCTGCCTGGGCGGAGAAAATAGTCTATTGGGGCCCTATGGGCTGTCTGACAGGCAATTATCTATTGATGAAAGGTGATTTGAGCTCTTCCGACATCCTTCCCCTGATGATTGAGACCTTCTCCTTCATAGCCTCCTACGAAGGCGAAATCCCCGGCGCCAGCGCCAGGGATTGCGGCAATTACCTGCTTCACGACCTGCCTATGGCCCGTTATGAGGCGGATAAATATCTTCGGGAAGTGCTCCTGATGGCAGGCGAGGAGAATCTGAATTATCCTCTGTAGCTCTTTCCCTCCGGTTTTTTATTTGGCGAAGTACTCCAGCTCGCACATCAAAAGGGCAGCGTCCCTTTCGCAGCTGAGTGCTTCGCTGAGTGTTTGTTTCCACAGGCCGGTGCTCACAAGATAGTCGTTGAGGCCTATCTGGCCTGCCTGCAGGGCTTCGAACAGCAGTTCTTCGCTGCTCAGGCTCTTCATACTTTCTCTGAACTGCGCCGCAAGTTCCGAGAGGTCTTTGGTCTTTTGGTACTTGTTCTGCATGCTCAGAAGGAACTGCTCGCGGCTGCTCTGCTCCTTTCTCAGACTGGCTTCGTGGCGGGCCTTTGCGGCCTTGACTTTGCCTTTGTTCTCCCACAAAGGTATTGAAAGTCCCATCTTGATGCCCTGGAGCGTGCTTCCGCTAACCCGCTCCGAAGCATAAGCTATGCTGAATTTCGGCAGGGCCTCGGCCACTCCCAGTTTCACTTCCATCTCTGCGCCACTGCTCTCAAGGGAACTCAGTTCGAGCTCGCTGCTGAGTTCGCTTGCCCTATCGAACCAGCTCTCGAAGTCCTCGAAGAGCATTACAGGCGTGAAGGCAGACTCTTCAATCTTTACTTCTTTGCCGCCGTTCATTCTCTTGAGTTCTCCGAGTGTCTCATTCCGTTCGATGTTGTTCTCCCTCAGGGCCTTCTCGCAGTTCAGAAGGTTCAGCCCGGCTTGGTTCAGCTCTATAAGTGACAGGGCTCCGGAGTCGAAACTCTGCCGCGCGTTCCTTTCTATCTGCCCGGCAAAGTCCCTCTGCCTCTCCAGCTCCACTCCCATGGCGTTCAGCCATACGAGATTGATGCAGAGCTTCTTCGCTTCGAGCAGAAGGTTCTTTTTCTCTATTTCATAGCGCACTCGCGCTTTGCTGCAAGTCGCTTTAGAGAGCCTCTGCCTCCAATAGTATGCGCTGGGGAAGTCAAATTCCTGACTCACGCCCAGGTCTATCCTGTGCCCTCCTTCAGGGGCTACGGTCTCCCAGAGATAGCCCCACTCCACGCTCGGGTCGGAAGGTGTCAGACCGGTTTTGGCCTGCATTATCTCCGCGTTCATCTCTTCGCGCAGCGCTTCAAGCGTGCTGTTGTTCCGCTCTATGCTCTCAAGAGCTTCGCTGAAAGACTGTCCTGCCAGTCCAAGCGGGCAGAGAAGCAGCCCCAGGGCAAGCGTCGCGCTATATTTCAGATTTCTTATTCCTTTCATTTCTTTTAGTCTCAAACCATTCATACAGAATAGGTATAACAAAAATGTTCAGAAGAGTGGAGCTCACCAGTCCGCCCAGTACCACCACTGCCATGGGGCTTTGGATCTCGTTTCCGGTCTTGTCGGCGTTCATAACAAGAGGGATGAGGGCAAGGGCGCTGGTAAGGGCCGTCATCAGGATGGGATTGAGCCTGTCGAGCGAGCCTTCCCTCACTCTCTGGCGCAGGCTCAGGCCTTCGGCGCCGGGGTGGCGGTAGCGGTTTATCAGCAGCACTCCGTTGCGGGTCGCAATTCCGAGCAGGGTTATGAATCCTATTATGGAAGGTATGCTCACGACAGAGGAACTTACCCATACGGCAAACACTCCGCCTATCAGGGCCAGAGGCAGGCTGGCAAGCACAATGGCCGACAGACCCAGGTCGCGGAACTCGGCATACAGGAGCAGGAAGATTACGAATACCGCGAGTATCGTAGCCAGGGCGAGGGTGCGGGACGCATTTGCCGCGCTCTCGAACTGTCCCCCGTACTCGATGCTGTAGCCTTCTGGCAGGGTGATTTCCCTTCCGACCACTTCTTTGATTTCTTCAACCACGCTTCCCACATCCCTTCCGCTCACATTGGCGCTCACTACAGTCTTGCGCCTTACGTTCTCCCTGCTGATGGCTCCGGGGCCAGTGGTGGACACTATGTCCGCAACCTGTCCGAGTGCGACCTTGCCGCCGGTTCCGGTGTCGATAAGCACGTGGGCCACATCATCTGCGCTTGAAGTGTATTTGGGGTCCAGTTTCAGGACCACATCGTAGCGCCTCTGGCCTTCATAGATGTCGGACATCTTCTCCCCGCAGAAAGCCATACTCACAAAGTCGCCGAACTCTTCGAGCGAAATGCCGTATGCGGCGAGGGCTTCGCGCTTTGCCTTGACGAGAATCTGAGGAGTCGAACTCTGCTGCTCAATCGTAAGGTCCACCAGGCCTTCTATCCCGCCTATTGCCGCTTTCAGGCTGTTGGCCGTCATCTGCAGAGTGCTCAAATCCTCTCCGAAAATCTTGATTGCTATGGCCGCCTTGGTGCCCGACAGCATATGGTCGATACGGTGTCCGAGAGGCTGGCCGACGGTGACCGCCACTCCGGGGATTGCGTTCAACTTGCTTCTCACCTCGTCGAAGACCACTTCCTTGGGTCGTTTGTCCAGCTTGAAGTTCACGTCGATTTCAGCTCCGTTGGTTGCCTGGGAATGCTCGTCCAGGTCCCCACGTCCAGTCCTTCGGGAGGTACGGACGACCTCGGGAATGCTCAGAAGCTCTTTTTCCATCAGTTCTCCCAGCTCGTTGCTCACATCCAGACTGCTGCCCACTCCGGTGACGGCCGAGATGGTCATTGAGCCTTCATTGAAGTCGGGAAGGAAGCTGCTGCCCATACGGGTGAATAAGAATACAGCCGCGAGAAGCAGCGCCAGGGTTGAAATCAGCACCGTCTTTTTGTGCTTCATTGCGGCGTCGAGGGCCTTCCCGTACCAGAGTTTGAGCTTGCGGCTCAGTAGGCTTTCCTCCTTGGTGCGGTCAAGGTACTTTTCGCTCGAGAGCAGGTCCTTGCATAGGAGCGGAGTCAAGGTCATCGCTACCAGCAGGGACATAAAAAGGGCTATTATAAAGGTGATACCCAGAGGTTTGAGAAGTCTGCCCTCCATCCCGTCGAGGAAGAAGAGGGGAGTGAAGGCCACCATAATTATCAAAGTGGCATTGATGACAGAGGAGCGTATCTCGCGCGAACCTTCGAACACTACATCGAAAGCCTTGCGTCGCTCTCCAGAGGGCAGTTTGTGGTTCTGCCTGAGCCGTTTATATACATTCTCCACATCGATGATGGCATCGTCCACCAGCGAGCCTATGGCAATGCACATACCTCCGAGGGTCATTGTGTTGATGTCCATCCCAAGGGCAAATAGCACGATAAGGGTGGCAAGCAGGGAAACCGGGATTGCGATGACGGAAATGACGGTGGTCCTGAAATTCCCAAGGAAGAGGAAGAGTATCAGAATCACGAAGATAGCGCCTTCCAGCAGGGCTCTTCCGACGTTTCCGACCGATGCCTGGATGAAGTCTGCCTGACGGAAAATATGGGTGTCGACAGTGATGTCGGAGGGAAGCGACTCGGCTGCCTGGGCTACACTTTTCTCGATTGCCCTGGTGACTTTCAGGGTATTGATGTCGGGCTGCTTGCTTACCGAGATGATGACCGCGTCCTTTGCGTTCATCGAAGCGTTACCCAGCCTGACGGCCGATCCGGTGCGCACGGTAGCCACATCCCTGAGGCAGACAGGCCCGTCGTCCGTCATTTTCACAAGGCTAGCCGAGAGTTCGCCGATGTCTGTCGTGCGGCCTATCCCTCTCAGGGCGTACTCGTTACCGCGGTCTCTTATCAGACCTCCTTCCGAATTGACACTCAGGCTTGTACAGGTTCTTTCAAGGTCGGCCATCGTGACCCCGTACGCTTCCATCTTCAGGGGGTCTGCGAGGACCTGGTACTGCTTCTCCTCTCCTCCGACGACACTTACCTGCGAGACTCCTCCCGTTGCGAGAATTACCGGTTTTATGACCCAATCGGCGATGTCCCTCAGCTCCATCATCGAGGTGGAGTCGGACTGCATACCTATGAACATAATCTCTCCCATCACGCTGGACTGGGGAGCAAGCATAGGCACTATACCTTCGGGGAGTTCGTCGCTGATGGTGACCAGTTTCTCCGATACGGTCTGCCGGGCCCTGAATACATCCATACCCCAGTCGAACTCAACCCATACAAAAGAGTAGCCGTACATCGAAGATGAGCGCACCCTTCTTACATTGGCCGCTCCGTTGACGGCGGTCTCGACAGGGAAGGTGACCAGTCTCTCGACTTCTTCGGCCGACATTCCGCGCGCGTCGGACATCACTACAACGGTGGGTGCCGTAAGGTCGGGGAATACGTCCACGTCCAGCCTGTTTGCGCTCCATAGCCCTCCTGCAATAACGAGGGCCGCGCCCAGAAGAACCAGGAGACGGTTCTTGAGCGAAAAGTGTATGATTCCGTTCAGTACGTTCATATCTGTTTCTTTCTATCAGTGAACGTGACCTGAATGTGCGTCAAGACTGCCTGCTACCTGGGCAAGTTTCAGGATCACGGCGCCGCTTCCCACTATGGTTTCGTCGCCCTGCAGACCTGATTCTATGACGGTCAGCCTGCCGTTGCTCTCACCCCTTACAACCTGCACCTTTTCGAACAGTACCGGGCTCAACTGCTTGTAAACAAAGAAATTGCCCGACTCTTCGACAAGCGCTTCATTGGGTACTGCCATCTTTTCCTCCCTGCTCTCAGTGCATATCCTCACATCGGCAAACGAGCCGCTTACGCAGCCTTCGTAGCCCTCAATCTGCATATTTACGCTTATAAGAGGGCTCTGCTCCGAAGTGGATTGGGAGATGCTCACGACTTTTCCTCCGATTTCCTCCAGGCTATACTCTCCCTTGGGAGTGAGGAATATCACGTCGCTGATGTTTCCGAGCGACTCGTAGTATGAGGAGCTGACCTTTGCCGTAGCAAGGAAAGGACCCCTCTGGGCAATGCAGACAAGGGGAGTGCCGGTAGTGACATACTCACCGTTGGACACATATATTTCGTCGATGTATCCGTTCATATCGCCGCTGACGCAGAAAAGTCCGTTCCGAATGTTCTCTTTCAGGTTTTCATACTCGGCTTTTGCACTTAGGTATGAGGCCCTCGCTGCATTCAGCTCGGCCTTGCTTACGATATTCTTTTCGCTGAGAGTTTCCAGCCTTTCATATTCCTGCTCGGCCCTTTGGAACTCTGCTTCGGCAAGCGAGTATCTTACTTCGAGGTTGTCCTCTGTCAGTCCCTTCGAGGTGATTCTCATCAGCTCCTGCCCGCTTTTCACGAGGCTTCCCACGGTAAGGGTAGGGAAGGCGTAACTGACTATTCCCGAGGCTTTTGCGATGATAGTCTTCTCTGCTCCGGGAAGGCTGCCAAGTCGGGCGCTGGCCTTGATGACAGAGCCTAGGCGGGTTTTCTGAACTTCTGAAGAGCAGAAGTTGATCTTCCAGATTTGCTCGAGCGGGAGTTTTACGCTGTTTGCCGGAGCGTGAACGTGGCTGGCTGCTGAAATGTCAAAACTCAGCTCTCCAGCTTCGATACTTATAAAGCAGGGCTTGTCGCTGCAAGGGGTAAAGTCGAAGTGGAAAAAGCCCTCGGAGAGCCTCTCGCCTTCGCTTCTTATAATCTGACCTTCTTCTGCCTTGTAGAGCAGAACAGGGCTTTCCACCTCTGCCGCCTTGAAGGAGTCAAGGTCTGTAAACCAGGCTTCCAGGTGGCATTCTTCCCCTTCCTCCAAATGCTCACATTCGGCATAGAGTTCGATGTTTCCCTGAGTTGCAGTGACTTGAACTGAAGAGTGGGAGTCTTCTTCGTGGGAGTGTTTGTCCCCGGGTGCACCGCAGGAGCACAACAAGCCCAGCAGCGCTGTGATAAATATGTGTTTTTTCATGTGTCATTTTGCTTCACATCAAAACAAATATAGCCCTTTCGACCTTTTTTAGCAAGTGAACGCTCTTCCTGAAATAATAATTGCAATCTGGTTGCAAACTTTCGCTGTCTTCGGACTTTGTTAGGAGTTATCTTTCAAATAAGTAAATCTATATACTCAAGTTTCGCAATTGAACAATAACTTGGTAATGGAAACCTTGTATAGGTTGCGAAACTTTCGGAAGCCCACGCACAATATATTAACGTCACCCATCACCTAAATCCTCTTCCTCGGGAAGAGGACTTACTTTCGGCCTAAAGGCCTTAAAAACTGTAGTTTCGCAATGCGAAACTTAAATCAATATATTGGAAATAATGAGTAAATTTGCGGCCCGAAAACAAATCAATATGAACAGAAAGCTCTCCGCCCTAATCTCCCTAAGCCCTCTGCTTGTCTTTCTTTGCGTATATCTGGTATCCTCTCTGGTGGCGGGTGACTTCTATCTTATAAGCGTGCCGGCTGCCTTTCTTGTAGCCTGCGTTTATGCCGTGATTGTTTCAAAGGGAAAACTGAGCAAAAAAATGGAAGCCCTCTCGCGCGGAGCAGGCCATCCGAAAGTGCTGCTGATGATATGGATATTCATACTTGCGGGAGCTTTCGCAGCAAGCGCCAAACAGATTGGGGCCGTAGATGCCACAGTCGCCCTGATTATGGGCGCCGTGCCTGGAAGACTTATGCTCGTGGGCCTGTTCGTCGCTTCCTGCTTCATTTCAATGGCAATCGGTACCAGTGTCGGAACCATAGTAGCCCTTGTTCCCATCGCTTCCGGAATAGCCGCAAAAACCGGTCTCGCGCCGGAATTCATCACTGCCCTTGTGGTCGGAGGAGCTTTTTTCGGCGACAACCTTTCATTCATCTCCGACACCACCATAGCTTCCACCCAGGCTGCCGGCTGCGAAATGGCTGATAAGTTCAAGGCCAATCTGAAAATGGCCCTGCCAGCCTTTCTGGTCTGCGCTGTCATATATTTTTTCTGCGGACGAAACCTCGAGTACAGCGTTCAGGGCGGCAGCACGCAGTGGTTCAAATGCCTTCCCTACGTGCTGGTGATAATCCTCGCTTTGTGCCGCCTGAATGTCTGCACCTCCCTTGCCTGCGGCATTCTCTCCAATGCCGTCATCGGCTTCTGCTGCTCCGATTTCGGCTGGACCGGTTTCCTCTCGACTCTTGGCGACGGCATCTCTTCGATGAGCGAGCTCATCATCGTAACCCTTCTTGCCGGAGGACTTCTCGAGCTGATCCGCGTGGGCGGAGGTCTGGACCTGATAGTCAGCTCTCTTACCCGGCGGACACGAAGCAAAGCCGGGGCGGAACTCTCGATTGCAGCCATCGTGAGCCTTTCGAACTTCTGCACAGCCAACAACACCATCGCCATAATAACTTCAGGGTCAATAGCAAAGGATATCTCTACCCGTTTCGGGATAAGCCCTCAGAGGACTGCCAGCCTGCTGGATGTGTTTTCCTGCCTTGTGCAGGGGCTTATCCCATATGGCGCCCAGCTTCTTATGGCTTCGGGTATGGCCGGCATCTCGCCTGCTTCCATCATCCCTTATCTGTACTATCCCTTCCTTCTCGGAGGCTTCGCCCTGCTGAGCATCCTGTTCAGCCTCCGGCGCTCAAATATTCCTGAATTTTGAAATATTGGCTGAAATCACTAAATTAGTAGCGTTAGTTATTATTATCTCCTATGGACAAATTTACAGCAAACTACGTCGATAAGTTCATGTCAGAGCTTATCGCGCGCAACCCCGGTGAGAGCGAGTTCCACCAGGCGGTCAGAGAAGTCGTCGAGAGCGTCGCTCCCTACGTCACAGCGTATCCCCATCTTATGGACCAGAAGATTCTGGAACGGATGGTCGAGCCCGAGAGAGTCATAATGTTCAGGGTTCCCTGGACAGACGACAGGGGAGAGATACATATAAACCGCGGATACAGGGTGCAGATGAACAGCGCCCTGGGCCCTTACAAGGGCGGCATCCGCTTCCACGCCAGCGTCAATCTGAGCATTATGAAGTTCCTGGCTTTCGAGCAGACCTTTAAAAACTCCCTCACGACCCTTCCTATGGGCGGAGCGAAGGGAGGGTCGGACTTCAGCCCCAGAGGTAAGTCGGATGCCGAAGTGATGCGTTTCTGCCAGAGCTTTATGACTGAACTTCAGAGACATATCGGACCCGATACCGACGTGCCTGCGGGCGATATCGGAGTAGGCGGAAGGGAAGTGGGCTATATGTTCGGCCAGTACAAGAGGCTGCGCGACGAGTTCACCGGAACCCTTACCGGCAAGGGAATCGCCTGGGGAGGAAGCCGCCTGAGGACCGAAGCTACGGGCTACGGAGTATGTTATTTCGCCCAGGAGATGCTCGCCCTTCAGGGCAAGAGCTTCGAGGGCCAGACGGTACTCGTATCCGGCTCCGGCAATGTGGCCCAGTATGCCGCCCAGAAAGCAATGAGGCTCGGCGCCAAGGTTGTCACCCTTTCCGACTCGGACGGATTCATTCACGATCCCGAAGGTCTTGACGAAGAGAAGCTTAAATATGTGCTTGAGCTGAAGAACATCCGCCGCGGGCGCATCAGCGAGTACGCAAAGCGTTATCCCCAGGCGACATACTATCCCGGACAGAGACCCTGGGGCATTCCGTGCGATATAGCCCTGCCCTGCGCCACCCAGAACGAAATCAATGCCGACAATGCCCGCGCACTGGTAGAAGGCGGCTGCTACTGTGTGGTCGAGGGAGCCAATATGCCCACCACCCCTGAAGCTATAGCTATCTTCCAGGCAGCAAAGCTGTTATACTCTCCGGGCAAGGCTTCCAATGCCGGCGGCGTCGCTACTTCGGGGCTTGAGATGAGCCAGAATTCGATACGCCAGAAGTGGACCGCCGAGGAGGTGGATGCACATCTGCACCGTATAATGTCGGATATCCACGCCGCCTGCCTCAAATACGGCAAGGAGGAGGACGGATACATAAACTACGTAAAAGGCGCAAACATCGCCGGCTTCATAAAGGTGGCCGATGCGATGGTTGACCAGGGACTGGTATAATTTTCTTTTTTGGTGAGATGAGATCGGGCTACGACAACAATCAGCTGATGCTCAAGCGGATCAGAAGGATACTCTTGATCTGCAACAATTACGACAGTTTCTCTCTCGAAGAGGACGGACATATTGAGGAACAGATACGCAGGGAATACGCCGACCTGAGCCTGAGCAACCCTCCTTCTTTCGAGAGGGCGGAGTCGACCCTCGATGCCCTGGAGCTCCTCAGGCAGCCTTCGTGCAGCTACGATCTGATCATCACAATGTACAATGTGGGGGAGTTGGATGTTTTCGAGTTTTCCCGCCAGGCCAAGGCGCTAGCTCCCAACACCCCCATAGTCCTTATGAGTTCATACTCTAAGGAGATATACCGTCACATACAGGACAGCGACAAGACCCATATCGACTATGTTTTCTGGTGGAACAATTCCACTGACCTGCTGATTGCCATAATCAAGCTGCTCGAGGACAGCCTCAATGCCGAGCACGATATCCTCGATATGGGAGTCAGGGCCATTCTGCTGGTCGAAGACTCGGTCAGATACTATTCCACCTACCTTCCGCTGCTCTATATGCTGGTGCTCCAGCAGAACAGCAAGGCTGTAAAGGATGCGTTGAACGAACAGCAGCAGTATATGCGCAAACGCGCCCGTCCCAAAATCCTTATGGCCCGCTGCTACGATGAGGCTCTGGAGTACTATACCAAGTACAAGGACAATATCCTCGGAGTCATTTCCGACGTGGGTTTCGTTCTCCACAAGGGCGACCGCAGGGACACCGAGAAGATAGACGCCGGAGTGGACCTCTGCCGTCTGATAAAGGCCGACAACCCTACTATGCCTTACCTGTTGCAGTCTTCCCAGGAGAGTATGCGAAGCGTTGCGGCTCAGCTGGGTGTCGGGTTTGTCCGCAAGACCAGCAAGACTCTGACCCACGAGGTGAGCGAGTACATCGGACGCGAGTTCGGCTTCGGCGATTTTGTGGTGACGGACCCTGCTACCGGAGAGGAAGTGGCGAGGGCCGGCGACCTTTATGAGTTCGAGAAGGTCATCGCTTCGCTCTCGGACGATGCGTTGCGCTACTTTTCTGCCAAGAACTACATCTCCCGCTGGCTTTACGGCCGCGGTCTGTTCTCGATCGGAGACCTTTTCCGTCCCATCACCATAGGCAGCGACACCGACGTATCGAAAGTCAGGGAAATGAACATCCAGGCCATCCACGACTACCGCATCAATCAGGGACTTGGAGTTGTCGCCCAGTTCGACCCTGCCACCTACAACGATTCTATGTGGTTTGCCCGTCTGGGAGAGGGTTCTCTCGGCGGTAAGGCCAGGGGACTCGCCTTCCTGAACCATATTCTCAAGAAGTATGAGCTCTATGACCGCTGGGAGGATGTCCGGGTTATGGTGCCCCGTACTCTTGTGATCACGACCGAGTATTTCGACCGTTTCATCCTGGACAACGGACTTCAGTATGTGATCAATTCAGACATCACCGATGCCGAAATCCTCTCGGAGTTCGTCGCTTCGACCCTGCCGTCCGACCTGACTGAAGCCTTGAGGGTTTTCATCCGCAATGTGCGCACACCTCTTGCAGTCCGCTCTTCCTCCAAGCTGGAAGATTCTTATTATCAGCCGTTTGCCGGGGTATATTCCACATATATGATACCCCACACTGAGAATGAGGACCAGGAGTTGAGGCTGCTCTCGAAGGCTATCAAGAGCGTCTATGCTTCGGTGTATTTTGCGTCTTCAAGGGGTTATATCCTTTCCACCTCGAACGTGCTTTCCGAGGAGAAGATGGCCATCGTGCTTCAGGAAGTGTGCGGAAGCGAAGACGGGGGATACTACTTCCCGACCTTCTCGGGAGTCGCCCGTTCGGTGAATTTCTATCCTCTGGGCTATGAGCGTCCGGAAGACGGGGTTGTCAAACTGGCCTACGGACTCGGCAAGGCAGTGGTAGACGGGGACCAGGTGCTCCGTTTCTCGCCCAAGTTCCCCCGCAATGTGCTTCAGACTTCGACCCCGGACCTTACTATGAGGGAGACACAGCAGTCGATGTTCGCCCTGAACCTCCAGCCGGACAAGTTCAAGACTTCGGTCGATGATGCAGTCAATCTCGAGAGGATTCCGATTTCGGACTGCGGCAAGTTCCGCTCGCTGAGCAAAGTGGTATCGACCTTCGACTACGAGAATATGCGCATTGTGGATTCTCCGCTTCCTCAAGGGCCTAAGTTCGTCACTTTCGCCCATATCCTCAAGTACAACACTTTCCCGCTTGCCGACATATTGTGTAAGCTGCTGGATATCACCCAGAAAGAAGTCAGGTGCGGAGTGGAGATCGAGTTCGCGGCCAATCTGGACAGGGATGATGTCGCCGTTTTCAATGTGCTCCAGATACGTCCCATCTCTGCCGACGGTCTGAACAGCGAGGTGGATTGGAGCTCTATCAGCGCCGAAGGTGCGCTTTTGAATTCGTCCTGCGCCATCGGCCCGGGTTGGATCAAGGGTGTGAAGGATGTGATATACCTTCGCAAGGAGGCCTTCAATACGCTGAAGACCAGGGAGATGGCGGCTGAAGTCACCGCTCTCAACTCCCGTCTTCGCGAGCAGGGGCGCAGCTACCTGCTGATAGGCTTCGGGCGCTGGGGCTCCAGTATTCCTTCACTCGGAGTTCCCGTGCAGTGGAGCGATATTTCCGAGGCCCGACTGATAGTGGAGTGCTGCCTTGAGAACTTCCGCATAGACCCCAGCCAGGGCACGCACTTCTTCCAGAATCTGACTTCGTTCAATGCCGGCTATGCAAACATAAACCCGTACTCGCGTACGGGTGATGATTGCGATTTCGCCCTGCTGGACTCGATGGAGGCCGAATACGAGAGCGAATATGTAAGACTCGTCCATTTCCCCGAGGAGTTGAGCGTATGCTCGGACGGAAGGGAAGGAAGAGCCGTGGTCAAAGTCAGCGGCCAATAAGATACTCGGCAATCTGGACTGCGTTAAGGGCGGCTCCCTTGCGGATCTGGTCTGAAGACAGCCAGAGGGTGATGCCGTTCTCGCGCGAGATGTCCTCGCGTATCCTGCCTACATAGACGTCGTCCTTGCCTGCCGTAAAGAGGGGCATAGGGTAGGTTTTGCTTGCCGGGTCGTCCTGAACACTCACTCCGGGGGCCTTTTTGAGGGCCTCCCTCACCTGTTCTGCGGTCAATTTCTTCTCTGTGGTGAACCATACGGCTTCGCTGTGGGAGCGCAGCGAGGAGATTCTCACGCAGGTAGCAGAGCACTTCACGTCGGAGTGCAGAATCTTGCGGGTCTCGTTGAACATCTTCATCTCCTCCTTGGTGTAATCGTTGTCGGTGAAGACGTCAATCTGAGGTATCACATTGTAAGCCAGCTGGTAAGCAAACTTGCTGACGGTGGGTTCCTCGCCCCTGGTGAGCTGGCAGTACTGCTCCTGCAGCTCGGCCATCGCGCTGGCGCCCGCCCCCGAAGCCGACTGGTAGCTGGCCACGTGAATGTCCTTTATGTGGGAGAGCTGCTCTATGGGCTTGAGGACCACTACCATCATAATGGTGGTGCAGTTGGGGTTGGCGATGATTTTTCTCGGTGCGTTGAGGGCGTCTTCGGCGTTGCACTCGGGTACCACCAGGGGAACGTCCTCATCCATACGGAAAGCGCTGGAGTTGTCTATCATTATGGTGCCGTGCTTTGTGATGGTGTCGGCGAATTCGCGGCTTGTGGATGCTCCGGCCGAAACGAAGGCGAAATCTATGTCCTTGAAGTCGTCGTTATGCTGCAATAGTTTCACCTCCAATTCTTTACCTTTGAACGTATATTTGCTTCCGGCGCTTCTCGGGGAGCCGAAAAGAAGGAGTTCGTCACAAGGGAAATTTCGTTGCTCCAGCACGCGGAGCAGTTCCTGACCTACAGCGCCGCTGGCGCCTACAATGGCTGCTTTCATATATGTAAATAAGTTTTGAGTACCAACAAACTTGGCAAAGCTAATAAAAAATGCTAAATTTGGCAACCGATAGGAAAACTACTTACCACAATAAACACAAAACATCAAATGAAAAGACAGAGCAAACTTTTCTTCGGCCTTTGTGCAGCCGCCGTGCTGCTGTGCCCGGAGCTCGGTGCCCAGAACGGCAGGCAGAACCCCAGACCGGACCCGAAGGCTGAAATCGTCTCCAGTGTGGAGAGAATCTACAATTATCTGAATTCCTGCACCCCTATGGGCGTAGCCGATGCTAAAGGAAAGGAAATCAAGGACCTTTCTAAGATCGACGAGAATTCAACCCTGGTGAAAGGAGATTTCGGCATCAATACTTATGAGTGGGGAGTTACCTATTCGGGCTTCCTGAAACTCAGCGAGGTGCTGTCCGAGAGCAAATATGCGGATTACGCCTATGAGAGGATGGAGTTCCTGGGCAGCCTCTATCCTTATGTGCGTGACTACTATACCGCTACAGGCTATCCTATGAAATTGAAGGCCCTGCAGAGCCCCAAGTGGCTGGACGACTGCGGAAGTATGACTGCCGCAATGATCAAGGCCACCCTCAAGGACCCTGCCCGCAGCCGTTCGTTCCGTCCTTTGCTGGACAAGTGGTACGACTTCATTTTTTATCAGGAATACAGGATGTCGGACGGCATACTTGCCCGCCACCGCCCTGTGACCAACTCTGTGTGGCTGGATGATATGTATATGGGTATCACTCCTATAGCCTACCGTGCCGCACTGAGCCAGAAGGAGAGGGGAGACCTGACCCAGAAGTACTATAATGATGCAGTCACCCAGGTTCAGCTTTTCAAGAAGTATCTCTGGGTTCCCGAAAAGAGCCTGTTCCGCCACGGCTGGATCGAGTCTATGGAGGAGCATCCCGATTATCATTGGGCAAGGGCCAACGGCTGGGCTGTGCTCACTCTTTGCGATGTGCTGGATGTGCTTCCTGAAAGGGCCCAGGGCAGAGATGAGATTCTTTCTCTGCTGAAGGACCTTCTTCGCGGCATCAGCGCATATCAGGCTCCTGACGGACGTTGGCATCAGTTGATTGACAAGACCGAGTCTTATCTGGAGACCAGTGCAAGCGCAATGTTTGTCTATGGTTATGCCCACGCCATCAATAAAGGCTGGATAGACCGCACTGCATATCAGGACATTGCGAAGGCCGGCTGGAGAGGTGTAGCTTCTCAGATTAACGAGCTGGGCCAGGTGGAGAATACCTGCGTGGGAACTGGTCTTGGATGGACCAATACTTTCTATGAGAACAGGCCTGTAAGTGTCTATGCTGCCCACGGCTACGGTCCGGTGCTGCTTGCCGCCGCCGAGATGATTGCTCTTTATTCTGCTCCCGCTCCTGCTCCCAAGGGAGCTTATATGCCTTATTCTCCTGTAGATGTGGGAGTTGTGGGTAAGGATCAGAGGCAGGAGGGGAAGAAGGTGCTTTTCCTTGCCGGAGATTCTACCTGCAAGAACGGACGTGGAACGGGCGATAACGGCCAGTGGGGTTGGGGCAGTTTCTTCCAGGAGTATATGTCTGATTCGATAGTGGTTGAGAATGATGCTGTCGGCGGGCTGTCAAGCCGTACTTTCTACGATAATAACTGGGTTTCTGTGCGCGACCGCATCCGCAAGGGTGATTATGTGATTATCCAGTTCGGGCATAATGATGTGGCTCCTTTGGGTACGGGCCGTGCGCGCGGTACTCTTGACGGGACCGGTGATAAGGCTCAGAAGGTTGTGCTGGAGAAGAACGGCAGGAGCGTGGATGTGTATCCGTACGGGTATTATATCCGGATGATGGTGCGTCAGGCCAGGATGAGGGGTGCTACGCCGATTGTGATTTCTCCTACGCCGCTCAACCGCTGGAAGGACGGTAAGGTGAGCCGCTACGATGAGACTTTCAATGAGTGGTGCCGTGAGGTGGCTGAGCAGGAGGGTGTTCTGTTCATTGATATCAATGAGCTGATTGCGAGGGAGTATGATGCGATGGGAGAGGAGACGGCGCGTAAGGATTATTTTGCTGATAGTGTGCATACGCGCGAGAAGGGCGCCAGGCTTTATTGCGAGACTATTGCTCGTGCGCTCAAGGAGTCGAAGTCGCCAATTTCTAAGTATGTGAAGTAGCTCGGTATTTTGCAGTGACGGAGGTTCCTGCTCCGATGATATGATGAGGGTGACCATCGCGGTCACCCTCTTTTTTAGATGGCAGCGCTGCGGCAGGGAGCCGTCCCGTTCCTCAGGGACCGCTTTAGCTCGCTAATCGCTCGTATTGCGCTTGCAAAGTCCCGTTCGGAACGGGCAGCCTCCTGCTTTTGCAACGCTGCTTTCTAAAGCTTTCAGGCTGCCGCAAGGCGGACATATCCACCCCCGGAGAGGGCAGGGGGAGGGGCCCTGAAGATACAAGTTATCACGAAGTGATGACGCAGTAGATTCTGGGAGGGGCCGGAGTGAGGCGCAGCCGAACGGAGCTCCGCCGGTGGCAGCCTGAAAGCCCAAGGCAGCGCTGCGGGGTAGGCTTATTTGCCGATGAAGCCGCGCATGAAGGAGGTGCTGGGGATGGCTTTGTCGGAGACAGGGACGAAGTAGTGCAGGAAGGTCAGCAGCCTGTAGGCCTCGCTGTACTCCGGACAGTTCTTCGGCACAGTACCCAAAATGGCCTCCGCGTGGCTGCGCAGCACCGCAAATTCCACCAGGTATGACGAATTGAACAGCACATCTGCATCCTCCTGATAGGGATAAATCCATTTCACCTCAGCCCTTCTGACATTAGGCCAGTTGGAAATAGTCTCCCGGGCCGTGAAAGCTCCCTTGTTGTAGTCCCTGACGATACGGCGCAGCAGCCTGTTGTCGCTCGTAGGAATGCAGTTGTGGTTGTCCAGCGAAATGCTGGTAATAGTATTGATGAATATCTTGAACTTCTTCTCGTCAGAAATCTTGTCCAGAAGCGCAGGATTCAGGGCGTGTATGCCCTCAATCAGAAGAATGCTTCCCTCGCTGAGCGAAAGAGTCTTGCCGTTGTACTCCCGAATACCCGTAACGAAGTTGTATTCAGGCACTTCCACCTTCTCTCCGTTAATCAGCCTCATCACATCCTTCTGAAGGCAATCGTGGTCTACAGTGTCGAAATTGTCAAAATCGAAACTGCCGTCAGGGAGCCTGGGTGTATCCAGCCTGTTCACAAAATAGTCGTCAGTCGAAAACGATACCGGCTTGAGTCCGCAGGCCTTGAGCTGCACGCTGAGCCTGGTGCAGAAAGTGCTCTTGCCGCTGCTCGTCGGCCCTGTGATAAGCACTATCCGAACCGGAGTGCGGCTGAAATAGCGCCGCTCAATCTCCTCGGCTATCTGCACTATCTTCTTCTCCTGAAGCGCCTCCGCCACCTGGATCAGGTCAGTCGCCTTCCCCTGCAGACAGGCCTCGTTCACATCCCCCACATTGCTCAGCCCCATAATGCTGTTCCACTTGATGGATTCGGTGAACACCCCGAAAGTCTTGCTCTGCTCAAAGAACGGGGCCAGCTCCTCCGGATGATGCCTGTCCGGAACCCGGAGTATCATCCCCGAACGGTAGGACTCCAGACTCCACACCTTCAGATATGCAGTGCTCGGCACCAGCGAAGCATAGTAATAATCGGCACTGTCTTCAAGAGTGTAGTAAGTCACATACACCTCTCCGCAAGTCTGCAGCAGCTTGACCTTGTCAGTCTGCCCGAGCCGGCTGAACACCTTTATCGCCTCCTCGACCTGCACCTCGTGACGGCGGAAAGGGATGTCCGCATCGACCAGAGCCTGCATCCTCTCCCTTATGCGCCTGATGTCACTCTCCTCCAGCTCACTGCCGTCAGCCTTGCTCATAGAGCAGAAATAGCCCTTGGAAATCGGCCTTCGCAGTACGATGCTGCATCCCGGGAACTCGTCCTGGGCCGCCTTGCACAGCAGGAAGCACAACGAGCGGCAATAGACGTTCCTCCCGCTGTAAGAGCGGTAATCCAGATACTCTATGTCCCTGTTGTTGAATACCCTGAACTTCAGACCTTCCGAGACATTGTTGACCTTTGCCGACAGAATGTCATAAGGCTTTTCGAAATCGAATTCGGGCAGCATCTCCAGAAGTGTGGTCCCTTCCTTGAAATACTTGTAGCCGCCGGTGTTCTTGCAATAAATCTTCAGCATCATACACGAGTTAAGAAAACAAAAATACATAATTTTTGCGTACATTTACAGAAAAGTTATCCCGATATGAGTCAATTGCACATAATCAACCATCCGATGGTTCAGCACAAGCTGACCATTATGCGTATGAAGGAGACCGGAAGCAAGGATTTCCGCGAACTCCTCAAGGAAATCGCCCTGCTGATGGGCTACGAAATCACCCGTGACCTGCCTTTGGAAGACGTTGAAATTCAGACTCCTATATGTCCGATGAAAGCAATGAAGGTCTCCGGCCGCAAACTCGCCGTAGTGCCTATACTCCGTGCCGGGCTCGGAATGGTGGACGGCCTTCTAACCCTTGTCCCCGTAGCGAAGGTTGGGCATATAGGTCTCTATCGCGACGAGACCACCCATCAGCCCGTTGAGTATTACTGCAAGCTCCCCGAAGACATCGACAGCCGTCTGGTAATCGTTACCGACCCTATGCTAGCGACCGGAGGCAGCTCGTGCGACGCCCTCACTATGCTCAAAAAACGCGGCTGCACCAACATCCGCCTGATGTGCCTGGTGGCTTCTCCCGAAGGAGTGAAAGCAGTACAGAAGGCGCATCCCGATGTGGATATCTACATCGCGGCCCTTGACGACCACCTTAACGAAAACGCCTACATCGTACCGGGACTCGGTGATGCAGGCGATAGGATATTCGGGACCAAATAAGGTCTAGTAGTTATCGTAATACTTTGCTTCCCTGGGACTTACCTTGGACATGTTGTCCAGTAGGTCCTGGTTTGTTTTATACTCGTCCATAAGCTGGAGCATAAAGTTCATCGCCTCAGTGGGATTCATATCGGCGAGCAGTTTGCGGAGTATCCAGATGCGCTGGGCCTGGTCCTTGGTGTAGAGCAGGTCATCGCGCCTCGTGCCGGAAAGCAACACATTGACAGCGGGGAAGATACGGCGGTTTGCGAGGGTGCGGTCCAGCTGGATTTCAGAGTTGCCGGTGCCCTTGAACTCCTCGAAAATCACATCATCCATCTTCGAGCCGGTCTCGGTAAGAGCCGTGGCAAGGATGGTCAAGGACCCTCCGCCTTCGATATTTCGGGCTGCACCGAAGAAGCGCTTGGGCTTCTGCAGGGCATTGGCATCCACACCGCCGGTAAGCACCTTTCCGGATGCGGGCTGAACGGTGTTGTAGGCCCTTGCAAGACGGGTGATGGAGTCGAGCAGGATGACTACATCGTGGCCGCATTCAACAAGTCTGCGGGCCTTCTCGATGACCATATTGGCCACCTTGACGTGCTTCTCTGCGGGCTCGTCGAAAGTGGAAGCCACAACTTCGGCCTTGACGCTGCGCTGCATGTCGGTTACCTCCTCAGGACGCTCGTCGACAAGGAGGACTATCTCGTATACTTCGGGGTGATTATCTGCGATAGCATTGGCTATACTCTTGAGCAGCAATGTTTTACCAGCCTTGGGAGGGGAGACTATCAACATTCTCTGACCCTTTCCTATAGGAGAGAACATATCCACGATGCGGCAGCTCTTGTCCTTCTCGTGACCGTTGCCCAGGAGATTGAACTTCTCCTCGGGGAAGAGAGGAGTCAGGAAATCGAAGGGAACCCTGTCCCTTATATATTCAATGCTGCGCCCGTTGACGGATTTGACGCTGACCAGAGGGAAATATTTGTCCCCTTCCCTGGGAGGACGAATCTCACCTGTGACAGTGTCGCCGCTCTTCAGACCGTTGTTCTTGATCTGCTGCTGGGATACATAGATATCGTCCGGGGAGTTCAGGTAGTTGTAGTCCGAAGAACGGAGGAAGCCGTAGCCGTCGGGCATAAGCTCAAGCACTCCGGTGGCCTCGACAGTACCTTCATATACTAGGACTGGCTTCTGGTTCTGATTCTGGTTTTTGTTCTCGCCCTTCTCCCTGTTGTTCTGCTTGTAGTAGGGAGTGCCCTGTATCTGGGTAGGATCGATGCCGGCGGTGACAGAACCCATCTGGGCTTTCTGCTGGACTTTGATGTTTACCTTTTCAAGAATCTTTTCTACATCCTTGGTGCCCTTCTGCGGTGCCTTGTTGTTCTGAGCGCCTTCCTCCTTTACTTCAGTGGTTTTCTCATCTGCGCTCCCATCTCCCTCTGCGGCAGAAGGTTTCGCTTCCTTGGAGCTCTGCTCCGGCTTGTTGTCTGCATTGACTTTATTGTCAGACTTTTTCCTGGGACGCTTTTTCTTCTGGCTATCCTGGGGCTCTGCTGCCTGTACGGGGAAGAGTTCAGCGCTCTCTGCGCCTGCCATTTCTGTACTAACCTTGTCTTCACCTGCCTTTTCCGTAGCCGCTTTCTTGGGTTCGGCCTTTGCGCTCTTGCGCTTCTTTGGCTCGCTCTTTGGCTTCTGGTTTGCCGCAGGAGCATTATCAGCGCTTCCTGCGCTCTCGCTCTTGGGTTTAGCCGGCTGGGCATTTTCAGCGGCCTGGGCCTCGGGCTTTGCCTTTGGCGGACGGCCCCTTTTGGCTTTGGGCTTTTCCACTATGGGCTTAGCTGCCTCAATGGCTGCCTGGGCATCAAGTATGGAATACCCGAGTCGCTCGTTATCCAAGGATTTTATATTCTTAATGTTCAATTCTTTAGCTACATTCTCAAGTTGCTCGCGGCTCATTGAGTTAAGCTCAAAAATGGTGTGCGGCATAAAAAATAGAGATAAAATAGTGAACCGCAGAAACGGCTCCTTTGTGTTTGACTGCGCAAATATAGCAATAAAAATCAATTATCCCAATAGCTGCTGCTCTTCTTGAAACGCAGAAGGTCGGCAAGCTGGGCGGCATTCGCTGCAATCGTGAACGAATACTGCTTATAGCGGCCGATGGGGATGCAGTTCACTGAGATATTGAAACAGTGCAGGTCGTAGGTGGCGCTCAGCTGGGTAGAGGTCATCTGGCGTGCGATAAAGTCGTAACCGCTGGACATATTCATTGACAGCCTCGGGGTCAGTTTGATATTGCCGCTAAGGCTCAAAGTGGCCCTGAAAGTATTTTTCTTCTCGAGTTTCTCCTCTGCTGCATTGTAGCGGTAACCGGCGGTGTAGCTCAGCGATGCGCTCATATTCAGCGACCAGGGCACATTGGGATTGGTATAGTAGAGCCATCCGTCCGGTATGAATTCTCCGGTAATCGGGTGATAATAAACCCTCTGGTAGTAATTGGCGCTGCTGCCGGAACCTCCGCCTCCTCCGCTCTGCTTGCTGCCGTCGTCGCCGTTAATGGTACCCTTTCCGGAAAGGGAGTATGATGTGGACAGGTTGAAACTCTTCAGCCTTGCGAATCCCTGCCCTCTGGTGATGGCGAATTCGTTGATTTTCACACCCTTATCATCTATAGCATAGGGGTCAAAACTGGCGCTTGCATTGATGGGGAGCTTATTGAAAAGCTGGGTGCTCATACTCATCGCTATGTCGCTGAGCTTGAACTGCTCGCTCAGGAAATTATAGCTGGTGGAGATATTGAACTGGTCGATGAGCTTGACTTTCTTTGTGCCTTTTCCCGTGGTGTCAGCATAGTCTTTCACCTTGGCTTCCAGGTTGTTGCCTATGTTGATGCTCATCGAAGCGTTAGGACCGCCGCTTACTGAAGTGCTACCCGTATAGGCGTTGTACTGGAAGACTTTCTCCTGCCCCGAGGCGTCGGTGTAGTTAAGTGTACGGTAGCCGTTGAAGCGGGTGGCAAGGTCAGGCGTGTAGCTAAGGCCCACAGACGGCGAAATGACGTGCCTTATGGCCTGCAGCTTGCGGTGCTGCCCGAAATTGAACGTTCCGTAGATTCTGGTGCTCATCGAGAGGTTGGCCGAGTAATTCTGGCTGATGCCCAGGGTGCTGAACTGCGAGCTTTTGTGCGCCTCCACCTTGTCGGTCTCGGGATTGTACTCGTAATTGGTCTCTCTGAAATACCACTTCTGGGAGTAAGAAACGCCGGGGGTGACACTTATGTACTTGAACAGCTGGAAGTTGGGAAGTCCGATGGAGAAGTCATGGTTCATTCCGTTCTCGAACTTGTCCAGCAGGTTCACTTCCTTGAGCTCCGATGCCTTGAAAGAGACCCTGTTCTGGAGCGAGGTGCGGTAGCCGAATGAAATCTTCTCGTATATTTTTTCCTTTCCGACTCTTTCCTTGCGCTTGAAAGGATAGAAGGTGGATACGGAGAAGTTAAGGTTCGGGATGGTGAACGAGTACGAAGAGTCCCTCATGTTCTGGGAGTGCTGACCGCTCAGGCTGAGGTTGATCTTGCCGTTCCAGTTGCGCGAATAGGCAATTGAAGATGAGGTCTGGCTCTGCAGGGCTTCGCTCAGGGAGTTGGAGTTGTAGCGGCTGTTCGAAGGGCTGGAAAAGTTGACAGATGCGCTGAACGTGCTTCCAGGATGGGCCTTTGAATCCTGCGAATGGCTCCATTTGACACCGAAGTTGGTCTGTTTGTTGAACTCTGGAGTGCCCTTCTCTCCGGTCTGGTCGTTGGAATAGTTCAGCGAAAATCCTCCGTTGAACTTGTAGTTCACTTTGTAGCGCGAGTCAACATTTATGGCCCAGGAGCCCAAAGTATAATAGTCTCCGGTTACGGACAGGTCAAAGTGGTCCCCGAATACGAAATACATACCCAGGTCCCTCATGAAAAAGCCTCGGGCCTGCTCCTCGCCGAAGGTGGGCATCAGCAGTCCGGTCGCCCTTTGCGGCCTTTTGGGTATGAATCCGAAGGGTAGGCCTATGGGTAGGGTGACGTCTTCCACAACCAGTACGGCCGGCCCGAAAATGGTCTTCTGGGAGGGTTCCCTCATAGTCCTGGCAGAGGATAAAGCAAGATAATAGTGCGGGTGCTCCGCGTCGCAGACTGTATATTTCCCCTGGGTGATGTTGATCGAATGGTCCTTGAACATCTTGATGTTCTGGCCGTGGAGTATGCCTTCGTCCTCGGTGGTGACCATATTGGTGATGCGCGCCTTGCCTGTGTTGAAGTTGTAGCGCACCTCCTCCATCTCGTAGGTGCTCTGCCCCTGGGTCATCTTCGGCCTTCCGATCCATTCTCCGTTCAGGGAGTCGTAAGTTCCTCTGGCATAGACCGTCCCGGCCTTCATATCGTACTCCATATAGTCCGCCGTCAGCTCCATATCCTGATAGCTGACTTTCACGTCTCCGAAATAGTAGCCTATCATCCCTCCGTCGGGACCTTTTTTCTGGTAGATGGTGTCTCGCGCTCCCGAGAAAGCCGGCATATCGAGCGAACTCTTGCCCAGCATAGAGAGGGAGTCGCCGCGACGCAGCGAGTCGGCCTGCCTGAGGGAATCTCTGCGGGCTATGGCGGCTGAATCTGGGGCTACGACCTTCTTTTCTATCTGTTTACCGTATGCTTGCGTCTGCCTGCTCCTTCGGTTTTGGGCCTGGAGGGAAGGTGCGATGAAGCTCAGAAGGAGCATCAGGGACAAAAATATGTTTATACTTTTGCGCAAGTGTGAATTTTCGTATATTTGCAATAACCTACAAATTTAGCATATTTATTTGAAACGTACAATCTGCATACTGCTCCTCCTGCTCTCCTTCCTGGGAGTGGGTTCCGCTATTGACCAGCCTTCGCTCAAGACCGTGGTCATTGATGCGGGCCACGGCGGGAAGGACAGCGGTTGCGTCAGTGCAGACGGCAAGACCCTCGAAAAGAACTATACTCTCGAAGTGGCGAAGGCTCTCGCATCCAAAATTCGGGCCGGATATCCCGATGTCAATGTCATTCTGACCAGAAGCGAAGATGTTTATATCACCCTGGAGAAGCGCACGGACATCGCCAACAAGTCGAATGCCGACCTTTTCATATCGCTGCACGTGGATGCCACCCAGTCGAAAAGCGCCAACGGATTTTCGGTCTTCGTGATGGGGCAGTCCAGCAAAAGGGACCTGTATGCCTCCAATATGGAAGTGTGCAAAAGGGAGAACTCGGTGGTGCTTCTGGAGAGTGACTACTCTACCACATATCAGGGATTCGACCCTTCTGACCCCGAGTCCTATATATTTATGACCCTGATGCAGAACGCCCATCTGGAGCAGAGCCTGAAATTTGCCCATATAGTGAACGGATGTCTTCAAAAGGGCCCGGTGAAGAATAACCGTGGCGTGCGCCAGGAGCCTTTCCTCGTGCTATGGAGGACGGCTATGCCCTCGGTGCTGGTGGAGATGGGTTTCATCAGCAATCCTTCCGACCTTGCGATTCTGCGCAAGAAAGATAACCGCACGGCGATTGCCGAGTGCCTGTTCCAGGCTTTCAAACAGTATAAAAGAATATATGACGGGAGCATCAATATAAATATAGAGAGTCCCTCCCCGACAGATAGTGTACCGGAAGTGTCTCCGGCTGAGCCTGAAGGGAACTCCGCCCTGTATGCTGTGCAGATATTTGCTTCGTCAAGAATTGTTGACAGCGACAAATCCCTATTTATGGGATATGAGCATAAACGGATAGAGAGTGGAAAACTGCACAAATATTTCATAGCATTGAGCCCGGATGTGGCAGCTGCCGAGAAGGAACTCCCGAAAATCAGGAAAAAATACCCCGACGCTTTTGTCGTGAAGATAGAAGGGGAGAGCATCGTCAGGGTCAAATGACAGCGCCGGGATGGTTTTGGAAAGAGTATTTGCCTATTTTGAATCTATCTAAATTAGCCTTATTTGAATTTCAGTTACTTACATTGTTTATGCTTGTATAAATAATTGATTTCTAATAGATTATATTTAATCGTTTAGCTTATTTCTAAACCTCTTATACGTCTAAAAAAAATAAAATGCAATAGCAGATTGCAATTTTTTTGAACTTTTTTATCCCCACTTTTGCACTGCGGAAGGGAGAACGTCCCGCCTGCGAGTTTACCCCCTAAGGAAGAACTATTTTCAACCTCGCCTTTTGTGCTGAGGATGGGGTCCTTTTCAAGGAGAAAATTACAAACCAGAAAAATGGAAGACAAACAGAAACATATAGCCGTATGGGATGACTGTCTGAAGATCATTTGCGAGATCGTCGGACAGCAGCAATATACGACTTGGTTCAAGCCAATCCGTCCGGTGTCCCTGGAGGATGCGGTTCTGACCCTGGAGGTCCCTTCCAACTGGTTTATGGAGTACATAGAGTCAGCGTATCTGGATGTGCTCCGCAAGACTCTTCACAGGGTGATAGGGGAGAACGCCAGACTTATATATAAAATACGTCCGGTGCGCGGGCAGCAGAGTATGAACATACCCGGCCAGCAGGTGTCAACCCCTGTGAATCCGGACGTCACCATAGCCGCCCATCCCTCCGACAAGCCCAATCCCTTCGTCTATCCCGGAATCCACAGAATCAAGATCGACCCCAGGCTCAACCCGGTCTACAACTTTGAAAATCTGGTGGAAGGAGAGTGCAACAAGTTGGGTATCATCGCCGGCCACGACATCAGCCGCGCCCCCGGCAAGACCTCTTTCAACCCGATGTTCATCTTCGGCGGTTCAGGTCTTGGCAAGACCCATATCGCACAGGCGATAGGCATAGCCATCAAGGAGAAATTCCCCGAGCTTGTAGTGCTGTATGTCACCGGCAACGAGTTCAAGACCCAATATATGACAGCCCTGACAAAGCATAACAATCTGCCCGAGTTCATGGCTTACTATATGAGGATTGATGTGCTGATAGTGGATGATATCCAGGACCTTCTGGGGCAGGGTACGCAGAATGCGTTCTTCAATGTGTTCAATCATCTCAGGCAGAACTCCAAACAGCTGATATTCACCTCCGACCGCTCGCCGGTTGAGCTTCAGAACTTCGAGGAGAGGCTTCTGTCCCGTTTCAAATGGGGTCTTTCAGTTTCGCTCGGAAGGCCTGATTACCAGACCAGGCTCAAGGCTCTAGAGCTGCGCTCAAAACGCGAAGGCGTAGATATCCCCACTCCCGTGCTGGAATTCATAGCATCCAGAGTGAAAAACAATTTCCGTGAGCTCGAAGGTACTCTTGTGTCGCTGATAGCCTATGCTTCTGTCGAAAAGGGTAAGAGCCTTATGGACCTTGCCCGCAGCATCACGGAGAACGTTGTGGGGCAGACCAAGTCCGAGGTTACCATCGACAAAGTTCAGGAAAACGTGTGCGAGTATTTCAATATAAGCCGCGACGACCTGCTTTCGAAGTCCCGCAAGCGTCAGATAGTGCAGGCCCGCCAGATTGCTATGTACCTGTGCCGCAACCTCATATCCAACTGCTCCCTGTCCACCATCGGTTCCGAAATCGGGGGCAAGGACCACGCTACGGTGCTGCACGCCTGTATGACTGTCTCCGACCTTATGTCCACTGACAAGACTTTCAAGAAGTACGTTTCCGACATCGAGACTTCCCTTGTTGGCTCTGAAAGTCCTTCAGCGCGTTAGACTTATCCAATAACACTGTTTCTATATGGCCGATTTCAAGATTGCCCCTTCAGTACTTGCCGCTGACTTCCTTCACCTCGAGAAGGATATCAGACTGGTCAATGAATGTGGTGATGTCATCCACCTCGATGTGATGGACGGCACTCTTGTGCCCAATATCTCGTTCGGGTTCTCAGTGATAGACCACATTGCAAAGATTGCTACTGCCCCTATGGATGTCCATCTTATGGTTGTTGAGCCTCAGAGATGGTTCAAGAAAGTTGCTTCTGAAGGAGCCGCAATGTGCTCTTTCCACTATGAAGCTGCCAAGCACAATACTGCAGACTACATCGCTCAGATCCAGCAGCTTGGCATGAAGGCCGGAGTGGCGGTGAACCCTGATGTTCCCATCTCCAAGCTCTTCCCTTTCATCGGCAAGGCCGATTATTTCCTGGTGATGTCTGTGTTTGCGGGCTTCGGAGGCCAGAAGTTCATTTACGAGTCGCTCGACAGGGTGGCGGAGCTCAAGGCCGAGATAGAAAAGAGGGGAGATGACGCCCTGATCGAGATTGACGGAGGCATCAACCTTTCAACTGTCGCCGCCGTGCGCGAAGCCGGTGTGGATATCGCTGTGGCAGGAAGCTCTGTTTACGGCTCTGATGACCCGGCCAATGCTATCGCTGCTCTGCGTTCAGCGTAAAGCAGTTCCTGCGGAACTCCTCTTCAAGACTTTTCCTGCGCTCTTCCGAATCGAGAAGGGCGCAGCGTTTTTCTATACAGGCGGCAAGCTCTTCAAGCTCAGTTTCCAAGTCGTAGCTAATGCCTGTCAACTGCTTGAGGGATATCGGATTGGGAAGCTCATCAGGCCAGACGGTCTGATTGATGTCCAGGCCTATTCCGACTATACTGTGGGCTACACAGTCGTGGTCAAGGGTATTCTCTATCAGGATGCCGCAAATCTTTTTGTCCCCCACCCAGATGTCGTTTGGCCATTTGATGCGGCTTTCAACTCCACGGCTGCCCAGATAGTCCCTGATGCCGAGTGTGGTTATGCAGGTTATCAGAAGGATTTCCGAAGTCCGGATGCGGCCCTGTCCTGTCGTCGGAAAGCGCAGAAGAAGAGAAAAAGTCAGGTTCTGTCCCGGCAGCGAATGCCACTTGTGGTCGCCCTGACCTCTGCCTGCACTCTGCTCCACGGTAGCAATCACTGACAGATTGTCAAGACTGTCAATCCTCCTTTTTATCTCAGTATTAGTCGAATCGGTGGTCTGGAGCCATATTATCTTGCTCTTGCGGTCGGATGGTGTCATTTTTGTTGTATATTTGTGCTGCAAAAATAATAACGATGGCTCAAAATCCAAATGATAAAAAACCGAAGACTAGGATAATCAGAATAAACCTTTCTTCAATACTCTATCTTGTCCTCCTCGGCGTCATCGCCTGGATGCTTTTCAAGAATACAGATGTCCCCCCTGCCAAAGTCGAGTGGGCCCAGGTCCAGGAGATGGTCCTGAGCGGAGATGTAAAAGAAGTTCACTTCGTAAGGAACGAATTCAAGGGTACCGTTTCGGTAAAGCCCGAGAGCCTGAAGAACTACTCTTCGCTCTTCCCCGGCGGCTCTTTCCCCAAGAGCAGTCCGCAGTTCTACTTCTTGACTTCGACTCATTTCGACCCCGAGACGGAGTTCGCCGCAATCAATGAGCAGCTGCCCAGGGAGTCCAGAGTCCCCGTGATAATGGAGAATAAGACCAATTTCTGGGGCGGAGTTATGGAATGGATCATTCCCATCCTGCTGCTTGTGATTCTGTATATATGGATGTTCCGCTCGATGTCCCGTCAGATGGGAGGCGGCCAGGGTCAGGGTGGCGGAATGAACCCCTTCAATGTGGGCAAGGCCCAGGGCAAGCTCGCAGACAAGGATAAGGTGAATGTCACCTTCAAGGATGTGGCCGGTCTGTACGGCGCGAAGGAAGAGGTGATGGAAATCGTGGATTTCCTCAAGAATCCCGGCAAATATACCGCGCTCGGCGGCAAGATACCCAAGGGTGCGCTGCTCGTCGGCCCTCCGGGCACGGGTAAGACCCTGCTGGCCAAAGCTGTAGCCGGAGAGGCCAATGTGCCTTTCTTCAGCATCAGCGGTTCGGATTTCGTGGAGATGTTCGTGGGCGTGGGTGCCAGCCGTGTGCGTGACCTGTTTGCCCAGGCTAAGGAGAAGGCTCCCTGCATAGTGTTCATCGATGAGATTGACGCAGTGGGCAGGGCCCGTGGCAAGAATGTCGGATTCTCGTCCAACGATGAGAGGGAAAACACTCTGAACCAGCTTCTTACCGAGATGGACGGATTCGGGTCCAACAGCGGTGTGATTGTGCTCGCCGCCACTAACCGCGCCGACATCCTGGACAAGGCGCTGATGAGGGCGGGAAGGTTCGACAGACAGATTCACGTCACGTTGCCTGACTTGAACGAGAGGAAGGAAATCTTCGAAGTACATACCCGCAAGCTCAAACTTTCGCCCGACTTCGATATGGAGGCAATTGCCAAGAATACTCCCGGTTTCTCCGGTGCCGACATTGCAAATGTGTGCAACGAGGCCGCTTTGGGGGCAGCCCGCAAGGGTAAGTCAAGCATTGACAACAGCGACTTCAGCGATGCCGTCGATAGGGTAGTAGCCGGTATAGAAAGGAAAAAGACCCTGATGTCTCCCCAGGAGAAGAGGCTTACCGCTTATCACGAGGCCGGTCACGCAGTAGTAGGTTGGCTGCTCGAGGGTTGCGATCCCGTGCTGAAGATTTCCATCATCCCGCGTGGACAGGCCCTTGGACTTACCTGGAGTCTGCCTGACGAGAAGGTGATGATGTCCCGTGACGGAATGAAGGACGAGATGTGTATGCTTGTCGCCGGAAGAGTAGCCGAGAAGATTGTCGGAGGCGGAGTCCCCTGCACCGGAGCTCTGAACGATTTCGAAAGGATGACCAAGATGGCATATGCGATGGTCAGCTATTACGGAATGAGCGATAAGGTGGGCAATCTGTCCTATTATAATTCCAACGGTGGAGGCTATGACCTTACCAAGCCTTATAGCGAGAAGACTGCAGAGCTGATAGATGCCGAAGCCAAGGCTCTTACCGATGAAGCCACCCGAAGGGCGGAGCAGATTCTGTCGGACAATTGGAGCGGAGTCGTGGAGCTTGCCGAGATGCTTATCGAGAAGGAAATCATTATGGCTGAAGACATAGAGAAGATTTTCGGACCGAAGGCAGGTAAGCACGGCGAGGAGCGGCTCAAAGACAGCTCATCAGCCCCTGAGAGCGCTGCAGACAGGACAGCCTCAGAGCATCAGGAGAGCGAGAGCCCCAAGGCAGGGGATACAGCCGGGAGCGCACAGGGTGCCGGGAGTGCATCAAACGATAGTTCAGAAACAGATGACAGTGATGAATAATTTTTGGAAAAGGACCGTCTTCGGACTTCTGTTTCTTGTAGTGACGGTCTTCTGCATCATATGGGATAGGACTCTTTTCGGAGCCCTGTTCCTTTTTGTTTTGTATTTCTGCCTCAAGGAGTTCTACCGCATCACGCTGCAGGACCGCTATATGTTGCAGCAGAAGATTGCAATTCTTACGGCCGCGGCGGCGTTTGTGCTCACGGCCTGTCATTATTTCTACGGCCTGGGCCTGCACTATCTTTGCCTTTGCATCTTCCCGCTGCTGCTTATTCCCGTTACCAGCGTTTTCTATGGCGTCAGGGATGATTTCCAGGATCTGGGGCTCATATATCTTGGTCTTCTGTATATTGCCGCTCCTATATGCGTGAGTCCGATTCTGGTTATGGACGGAGATGTATATGACGGTTGGATGCTCCTTTCGTTCTTCATCATACAGTGGTGTTCGGATGTGGGCGCATATTGCCTGGGAACTCTTTTCGGCCAGAAGAGCACATCGGCCAAAATGGCCCCGGAGATTTCCCCAAAGAAGTCCTGGTGGGGTTTCTGGAGCGGACTCGTCTTTGCTGTCCTGGGGGCTGTAGCCCTTCATTTCTTATCCTGGCTTCCATTCAATCTTGTGCACTGCATTGTTGTCGGTGTACTGATCAGTGTCGGGGGAGTGTGCGGCGATCTGTTTGAGTCCCAGTGGAAAAGAAGGTTTGGGGTTAAGGATTCCGGCAATATTATCCCCGGGCACGGCGGTATGTTCGACCGCTTCGACAGCAGTTTTATCGCCATTCCGCTTGCGGCTGCCTATCTTGCCGCTTTCGGTCTGATTTAGTTCTTTCAAAGCTATGAGACTCAAGATTGACAAGAATTCAAAAGGCACGATTGCCCTCGTATTTGCGGGCAGCATTCTGGTGTCTGCCCTTCTGATTGCTTTTGTCCATGTTCCATGGATTGTTTACCCGGTGGTGGCTATGATGCTGTGGTTCTGTATCTGGCAGCTGGCTTTCTTCCACATTCCTGAGCGCAAGCGGATGGGTTCGGACCGCAAGGTGACTTCGGTTGCCGACGGGAAGGTTGTCATACTTGAAAAAGTCTATGAGGGTGAATGGCTCAAGCAGGAGTGCATACAGTTGTCTGTGTATATGAACTTTTTTGATGTGCACGCCAATTTCTGGCCTTTGGACGCCGAGGTGTCATATTATAAATACTATCCGGGCAAGCATATGCTGGCTTTCAAGCCCAAGTCTTCAATCGACAACGAGCACAGCTGTGTGGGGCTGACTACTGCTAGCGGGCAGAAGATTTTCTTCAAGCAGATTGCCGGAGGGTTCGCTCGCAGGATAGTGTGCTACGCCAAGAATGAAAATACCGCAGTTGCCGGAAAGCAGTGCGGTATCATAAAATTCGGTTCCAGGATTGATATATTTCTGCCTTTGGATGCCGACATCAAAGTCTCCCTCGGCTCTTATGTTCGTGCCAGCGAGACTGTCCTGGCTGAGCTGGCCGGCTAGGCGACTGCTGTTTAGGCTCTGCCTTATCTGCTCATTTGCAGCATTTTACGGGCATAACGTTTCCCTATCTTCAACTGAGCTTCCCTGCTGAAATGAGGGTCTGGTCTGTCTGTCTTCAAGGACTCCGGCTTCAGCGGTCCGCATCCTCTCACGGAGATATAGGAGCTGTCGGGTATCCTGTCTGAGATGCTGTGTATCATTTTGTTGAACGACTCGGCCCCTTCCACCCAGTAAGCAATTTCGCCGGCGATGAAAGGCACAGTTTTTTTGGGGCACAAATCCTCCCTGAGGGCCTCTGTCAAGGATGAAAGCATCTCCATATATTCCTGCCTGTCTGTCCTGGCATTGCTGCATCCCTGATGCCAGAGTATGCCTTTCAGCTCTCCGTACTCCATTGCCTGACGGCATCTGCGGACTGCTTCGTTGAAATATACGGTTCCGGGCAGCCATTCCTCAATTTTTGAACCGCCCCGGGCGTTGACTACCAGCAGTACCTTGCGTCCGGTTTTCTTGTACATCTGCTCCGAGAAGCCTGTGCCGGGTCCTATCTGCTGCATACTGATGTCTTTGCGTATGCTTGAATAGCGGTTCAGGGGATTGCGGGCTTCAAGGACTTCGCCCGCGTCCGAGAGCAGGTAGACTCCTTCAATAGAGTGGGTCGTGTCGGAAGCGTGCATTGTGCCACGCCCTGCCATATTGGACTGACCTATAAGCAGATATACGTCGTATTCCTGGTCTTCCGGCCTGGCATTTGCCATAATGGAGAACAGACCGAAGAAGGTAATGTAAAAGAGGCTTCTGAATTGTTTCATGCTCAGGTATTGCAAGAGGTTAAGATTATGCACTTTACGTCTACCCGAGTTTGCGTTCCAGCTCTTCTTTGAGCTGCTCTACTGTCTGGAATACGATTCCGTCGATTCCCACTGCTTTGCCGCCCTCGATGTTGGCGGGGTTGTCGTCTATGAAGATGCTCTCCTCTGCTTTGAGACCGTAGCGCTCGAGCAGTATGCGGTAAATCTTCTCCTGCGGCTTCATGCATTTCTCCACTCCCGAGACGACGTAGCCTTCCAGAAGCGAAAAGATGGGGTAGCGTCCGCTGATGAGCGGGAAGGTCTCCGCCGACCAGTTGGTAAGGCCGTAGAGATGAAAGCCCTGAGCCTTGAGGCTCTCAAGGAGTTCCTGCATCCCTTCAATCTGACCTCCCATCATCTTTATCCATTGTCCGTAATACATCCTGATGGGCTCCTCCCATTCCGGATAAAGCCTTATCCTTTCTTCGGTTGCTTCTTTGGTGCTTCTTCCTGCGTCCACTGTCATATTCCATTCGTAGGGACATACTTTTTCGAGGAAGAAATCGGTCTTTTCGCTGTCATTGAAATAGGGCTCGAAAAGGTGCAGAGGGTCCCAGTCCACGAGAACTGCGCCGAAGTCGAAGATGATGTTGCTTATCATTGGCCGGGGTTATTGTTTGCGGGTTGTAATCAGAATGACTCCGTTTGCAGCCCTGGAGCCGTAGATGGAGGTTGCGGCGGCATCTTTGAGTACATCTACCTTTTCGATGTCGTTGGGGCTGATGGAGCTTACGTCGTCCATTTCAAGACCGTCCACCAGGACGAGGGCATACTCGCTTCCCATAATAGTCTTGATGCCGCGTACGCGGAAGTTGTTGCCTATCACCTCCACTCCGGGCACGCGGCCTTTTATGTAGTCGAAGATGTTGGTGTAGGAGGTGCCTCGTTCTACTTCTACTGTCGATACGGAGCCGGTGAGGTTCTTTTTCTTCACTGTGCCATATCCGATGTTTACGTCCTCTTCCAGGGGGTCGGGACCTCCAGTGGGGCTGATTCTGGCAGTGCTGCCGCATCCGCTGAGCAATAGAATCGGGATGCATATCAGGCTGCATAGGGCAAGTGTGCGGTGCTTTGTTTCCATATATTGCGGTTTTTTCTCAAAGATAGCAACTTTTGCCAAAAAAGTGTCCACAGGCTTTGCAAATCAAAGAAAAAATCCTAAATTTGCATTCCCATTGGTGCGTTGGCCGAGTGGCTAGGCACAGGTCTGCAAAACCTGCAACAGTGGTTCGATTCCGCTACGCACCTCAAGAAATGCCTCTCAGCTATCTGAGAGGCATTTTGCGCTGGACTAAACTGACTACCAGATTATCTCCTTGATAAAAGGAGTCTGATGGCTATATGGAATATAAGCAAGGGAAGGGAGCTGCTTAGTAATGATAAGACTAGCTTTCTTCCCTTTTGTTATAGAACCAAGAGAGTCGCTGACGCCCATCGCATAGGCAGCGTTGATGGTGCACGCATTAAATGCCTGCTCTGGTGTCAGACGCATCTTGATGCATCCCAATGCCATCACAAATCGCATATTGCCGCTTGGGCTTGATCCTGGATTATAGTCAGAGGCAAGAGCGACAGGCAGGCCGCTTGCGATGAACCCGCGGGCATTGCCATATGGAAGCCCCAGGAAAAACGAACAGCCGGGAAGCATTGTCGGCATCGTGTTACTACATTTCAGGACAGCAATCTCTTCAGCTCCGGTGTTTTCAAGATGGTCTACCGATAGTGCATTGTGGGCGACGCCGACCTGCACACCTCCAGAGATGGCAAGCTCGTTGGCATGAATCTTAGGGACAAGGCCATATCTGCTGGCGCAATCAAGGATACATGAAGTCTCCTCGACGGTGAAGAATCCGCTATCGCAGAACACATCCACAAAATCTGCCAGTCCTTCGGCCGCTACTGCGGGCAGCATCTCATTGCAGACGAGATCCACGTATTGGCATTGGCGGCCATGGTAGGCTCTTCCGACTGCGTGAGCGCCGAGAAATGTCGCACGCACTTCGATAGGGACACTCTCTTTGATGCGCTTGATCACTCGTAGCATCTTCAGTTCATCTTCCGTATTCAGGCCATATCCGCTCTTGATTTCAACAGCTCCTGTGCCCATTGACATTATCTCTCTCACCCTCTCCATTGACTGTCTGTACAGCTCGTCTTCAGAGGTATTATGAAGCAGATCTGCCGAATTCAAGATACCACCTCCGCGCGCTGCAATCTCCTCATAGCTAAGGCCTTCAATCTTGTCACGGAATTCGCCGTCGCGGCATCCTGCATAGACGATGTGCGTGTGCGGGTCGCAGAATGTCGGCATTACAAATCCGCCTTCTGCATCAATCTGACGGTCAACGTCCACTTGTGGCGCCTCGCCAGATCCAAAATCTGCTATGAAGCCGTCTTCAATCAGCAGCCAGGCATTGTCAAGAGACTGAACCTCGGACATTTCTGCCCCTGCAAGCAATTTCTTATCGCAGGGGAGTATGCCGAGTAGGCTTGAGATATTGTCAATCAGAATCTTCATTAATGTGAGAGTATAAATTTTACCGATTCCTCGATGAACGGATGCATATAACAGTCATTGTCAATAAATGGCACATGCTTGCGATATTCAGAGAAGATTCCTTCAATCGTAGCAGACGACTTCAATGGCCTGCGGAACTCAAGAGCCTGTGCTGCATTCATCAGCTCAATAGCGAGCACTCGTTCTGTATTTTCAACAACTCTGACGAGTTTTGTGGCGGCGTTTGAACCCATGCTGACATGATCCTCCTGGTCCTGAGATGACGGGATCGAGTCGACAGATGCAGGCATACAAAGTCCTTTATTCTGACTGACGATAGATGCAGCAGTATACTGTGGTATCATAAATCCACTATTGAGGCCACCTTTGGCTACAAGGAAGTTTGGAAGTCCACGCTGTCCTGAAATCAAGCGGTAGATGCGCCTTTCTGAGATGTTACTAAGCTCCGACAAGGCAATTGCGAGAACATCCATAGGGATGGCAATCGGCTGACCGTGGAAATTACCTGCAGAAATTATCAAGTCGTCATCAGGGAAGATAGTAGGGTTGTCTGTTGCACTATTTATCTCTGTCTCAATCACATCCTGTACATAAGTAATTGTATCCTTTGATGCGCCATGGACCTGAGGAATGCAGCGGAATGAATAGGGGTCCTGGATATGTGTCTTCTCTCTTGCGATGAGTTCGCTGCCACTAAGCATCTCCATAAATCTCGCGGCTGTAGCGATCTGACCCTTGTGTCCACGAAGCTCGTGCACTTGAGGATAGAATGGCTCAATGCGACCGTCAAAGGCTTCAAGAGACATTGCTGCAATCCTGTCGGCCCAGTCTGAAATCCGCTCAGCGTGAGAGAGTGACCACACAGCGTGTGCAGCCATAAATTGAGTACCATTGAGAAGGGCAAGACCTTCCTTGGACTGGAGGCGGATTTCCTCCCATCCTAGCTCTTCCCACAGCTCAGCAGCCTGTCTCCTCTGACCATTATATTGGACTTCTCCAAGCTTGAGAAGAGGAAGGCAGAGATGTGCCAGCGGAGCAAGGTCTCCTGACGCTCCAAGCGATCCTTGCTGGTATACGACCGGTATAACATTATTGTTAAACATGTCTATTAATCGCTGAACTGTAATGAGTTGCACACCAGAGTGACCGTAGGACAGCGACTGGATTTTGAGAAGCAGCATTATCTTCACAATCTCTGGTCTGACCTCGTCTCCTGTGCCACAAGCGTGTGAAATCATAAGGTTGTACTGGAGTTGAGAGAGGTCTTCTTCAGGGATTGTCACATTGCATAGCGATCCAAAACCGGTTGTTACTCCATAGACCGGATTATTGGTGTCAGCCATCTTGAGGTCAAGATATTTGCGACACTTTACTATGGCATCGATGGACTCATTGCTGAGCTCGAGCTGCATACCGTTAATCAGAATTTCATTAATTCTTGCGACCGTGAGTCGTTGGTTAGAAATTGTATGTATCATATCAGTTTAGTGCGTTTTTAATAATCTCTTCATCTGCAATATTTGGGAGTGTGACCTTTAATCCAGCTGTCCTCTCCATCTCGCGCTTGATGGTGTCTATAGCTCCAGTATTGCGAGCCCAACTGCGACGTGCAATGCCATTATTGACATCCCAGAGCAGCATTTCGCTGATGTGACGGTCAGCATCCTCCGATCCGTCAATCACCATTCCAAATCCGCCATTAATCACTTCTCCCCATCCAACACCGCCGCCGTTATGGATTGATACCCAGGTAGCTCCGCGGAATGCATCACCTATCACATTGTGCACAGCCATATCTGCAGTAAACGCTGATCCGTCATAGATATTGGAAGTCTCGCGGAAAGGGGAGTCTGTGCCAGAGACGTCGTGATGGTCTCTGCCGAGAACTATCGGAGCTGAGATCTCACCACGTCGGATCGCTTCGTTAAAAGCAAGGGCTATCTTGCTTCGGCCCTGGCAATCTGCATATAGGATGCGAGCCTGAGAGCCCACAACGAGCTTGTTTTTGGCCGCTTCCTCAATCCATCTGATATTATCCATCATCTGGCCTTTGATGTCCTCGGGGGCGGTTTTATAGATTTCCTTGAGTACATCTGCGGCAATCCTGTCACTCTTTGCAAGGTCTTCAGGGTCCTGTGACATACATACCCATCTGAATGGTCCGAATCCGTAGTCAAAGAACATCGGCCCCATAATATCCTGAACATAAGAAGGATAGCGGAATTTGCCATCAGCTAGCACAATATCAGCACCAGCGCGAGAAGCTTCAAGAAGGAAGGCATTGCCGTAGTCAAAGAAATACATTCCCTTGTCTGCAAGTCTGCCCACAGCAGCTGCGTGTCTGCGAAGTGACTCCTGGACACAAGCTTTAAATCGCTCTGGCTCTTCGGCCATCATGGTGCGGGACTCTTCGTAGCTATATCCGACCGGATAGTATCCTCCTGCCCAAGGGTTGTGGAGCGAAGTCTGGTCTGAGCCAAGGTCAACCTTTATATTTTCCTGATCCAGGCGTTCCCACAAGTCTACGATATTGCCTTGGTAGGCAAGTGCTACCACTTCCTTGTCTGAGATAGCCTTTCGGATGCGAGGGATGAGTTCGTCGAGGTCCTGATGTATCTCGTCTACCCAGCCTTGATCATATCTCTTGCGGGCTGCCATCGGGTTGATTTCAGCAATCACGCTGACTACTCCCGAGATCACTCCCGCCTTGCCTTGTGCTCCTGACATTCCGCCTAGTCCTGCAGTGACAAAAAGCATCCCGCGCAGATTCTCTTGAGTAGCTTCTATTCCTTTAGATATCAACTGCTTGCGGGCTGCATTCATTACCGTGATGGTGGTTCCATGCACTATGCCCTGAGGGCCGATATACATATAAGAACCAGCGGTCATCTGGCCGTATTGAGAGACCCCTAGGGCATTGAATTTCTCCCAATCATCTGGCTTGGAATAGTTTGGAATTACCATTCCATTGCTGACTATCACTCTAGGTGCATCTTTGTGGCTTGGGAAGAGTCCCAGCGGGTGACCAGAATACATTACCAGAGTCTGCTCATCTGTCATTGTAGCAAGATATTGCATTGTCAGACGATATTGCGCCCAGTTCTGGAACACAGCACCATTACCGCCATAGGTAATGAGCTCGTGTGGATGTTGTGCTACTCGCGGATCAAGATTATTCTGAATCATCGCCATAATAGCAGCCGCCTGCTTTGACTTTGCTGGATAGTCGTCAATCGGGCGGGCATACATCTCATAGTCAGGGCGGAATCTATACATATAGATGCGTCCATAGTCTTTGAGCTCCTGAGCAAATTCGGCAGCGAGGACCGCATGCTGCTCAGCAGGGAAGTAGCGCAGCGCATTTTTCAGCGCCAGAGACTTTTCTTCAGAGCTAAGTATTTCTTTGCGTTTAGGCGCATGATTGATGCTATGGTCGTAGTCTTTAGGCTCAGGTAGCGTCTGAGGTATGCCGGCTAATATTTGTTCTTGGAAGCTTGTAATCATATCTTTGAGTTGACGATTTGAAGGATTTCTGACTCTTCTGCAATTGCTGCAGCAGCAATTTTATCAGCTTCAGCGCAAAGTTGTTCTGCAATCTGACGATCTTTGAGACCGGCTGCATTGATGCGCACATTGAGTTGAGCGCCAAGCACAGCAGAGCGGGCAGCAAGGGCTCCGACACCTGCGTCTGAAACCGAATTAGGATTGCCCACCTCGGCCATTGCGCGCACGATAGGGAAGACCTCGGAAGCAGCCTTCATCGTCTTTAGAGGCACCTGTGTTGCATAAAGAGTAGCGGTCTGCAATGCTTCGCTGCGTGCAGCCTTCTCTTCTTCTGTGCCCTTCGGCATGCCAAGAGCAGCCATAATCCTATCAAATGCTGCAGTATCCTCATCGACAAGGGCAAGCAATCTGCCAAGCAATTCCTGGCCACGATCTGCCCAATCTGAGAATTCTTTCCAGCGACTGTCCCACCCTGCCTTGTGAGAGGAGAGATTGGCTACCATCGTGCCAAGAGCAGCTCCCAAAGCGCCCATATAGGCTGAAATCGAGCCGCCACCAGGAGCTGGGGATTCTGATGCTGTTTCTGCTGCAAAGGCTTTGCAGCTCATACGGATGAGTCTTTCCTTGTCGGCTGTCTGATTCTCGTCCTCAATGAGATATTCTATTACCTTTTCCTTAGGATCAAAAGGCTTCAGGTCGTCAAGTCCCATAGACTTGATGGCGATTTTCATTATCTCACTCTCGTCGATGCCGGTAGATCGGCTCTGTTTCTCTAGGAAATAGCGGCCTGCCTCGATGAGGGCACGCTTAGGCACTAGTCCGACAATCTCTGTACCTGTAACTCGGATGCCACGAGCTTGTGCAGCTCTGCATACTTCCTCAAACGCCTTGTGTAGTGGGGTAGCATTGATATCGGTAATGTTCATTGACACCTGAGCGATGCCGTATTCTTCTATATACCAGCCGATTGCCTTGCATCCCATGAGCGTGCCCGGGATCATCACAGGCTCTCCGTGCTCGTCACGGATAATCTTGCCGACAATAGGGTTGCCTTCGCGTTTAGGGCGGCCCTTCTCACGGACATCAAATGCGATTGCATTTGCGCGACGCGTAGAGGTAGTATTGAGATTGAAGTTGACTGCGATAAGAAAGTCGCGAGCTCCGACATTGGTTGCTCCGCTGCGTGCTGCAGCTTCGGTAAATGTGTCAGGGCCGTAGTCTGGGCGGCGTGAAGGGTCTGCTATCTTTTCAGGCAGGGCTTCGTATTCGCCGGCACGGCAGACAGCGAGATTCTTGCGTTCTGGTTTGTAGGCAGCAGATTCGTAGCAATAGCAAGGCACCTGAAGCTCATTATAAATGCGCTCGGCCAGCGTTCTTGCCAGCTCAGCGCATTCTTGAAGTGTGATTCCGGAAATCGGGATAAGTGGGAGCACATCGGTTGCACCGGAGCGAGGATGTGCCCCGTGATGATGTCGCATATCGATGAGCTTGGAAGCACATTTCACGCCCTGAAAGGCAGCTTCAACAACAGCCTCAGGCTCTCCGACAAAGGTTACTACTGTGCGGTTTGTAGCTTCGCCAGGGTCAACATTGAGTACTTTAACACCACCTGAATTTTCTATGCTTTCAACGATGGCATTGATGACTTGAGGGTTCCTGCCTTCACTGAAATTAGGCACACATTCTATTATTCTTCTCATAATCAAAGTTGTTTCTCGTTTTATGATGGAAAGATAACAACTTTGACTCAAAAAAGCAATATGTGTTTTATGTTGACTTATGTAAGTATCTGATAATCAATAGGTATAGAAGCAACTTTGCTCCAGTGGGAACTTGACATATAGGCTCAGCGCAGAAAGACAGTCTTTGCAAACACATTCATATTTTATATCTTCGCATAGGTGGATTGCAATATGAAATCTTGTGATGGCCTCTTGACTATAACGATATGAAACGATTATTGACTTTATTTGCAGCTCTATTTCTGCTAGTAATTCAGACAAAGGCACAAACCGGTACATGGTCCGGCAAACTTGATGTACAAGGCACTAAACTCTCTCTTGTATTTCATCTGGACGGTGATAATCCTACTATGGATTCCCCGGATCAGGGAGCGAAAGGGATTCCTGTTCAGATTGAAAGGAAAAGTTATGGTGGAATTAATATCAAGATACCATCGATAGGGGCCAGTTATGAGGGTATCTATATGGTGCATCAGGTCGTCGGGACCTTCAAACAAGCTGGAATGTCGTTGCCTTTGACTCTTATTCCTGGCGAAGATAAACCGAAGCGTCCGCAGACACCCAAGAGCCCGTTCCCCTATTCCACAGAGGAAGTCTCATTCATGAATGGAGATGTTGCCCTCAATGGTACTCTTGTGCTCCCTGAAGGATATACCCGAGCTACCCCAGTCCTCATTATGGTGACAGGCAGCGGTCAGCAGAACCGTGATGAGGAACTCTTTGAGCACAAGCCTTTTGCTGTCATTGCCGATGCGCTAGCAAGAGCCGGAATCGCAACGTTGAGATATGATGACCGAGGTTTCGACGGATATGAAGGAAATATCAACGATTGTACAACTGAAGATTTCAAGAACGATGCTCTTGCCGGTATAGAACTTCTCCGAACACGTTTTGATAGGGTTGGTGTGCTAGGTCACAGCGAAGGTGGAACTATCGCCCTTATGCTTGCTGCCGAGCAGAAAGTTGATTTTGTGGTTTCGCTTGCAGGAATGGTAGTATCTGGTGCAGAAACTCTCGTTTGGCAGAACAGGGTCGCACTTCAAGGATCAGGATTGACAACTGAACAGATTGATTCATATTGCAAACTTCTTGAAACTGCCTTTGATGTAAGGGCGAACGGAGGCAGAATGCCTGATCCCAATGACTATAATGTACCCGATGTGCTGATGCAGAATTATTGGGTTGTAGTAGCACAGATTCAAATGCCATACATGATACATTTCCTTAGATTGGATATACGTCCTCAGCTTGGTAATATAACCTGTCCCGTTCTCGCTCTCAATGGAACAAAAGATGTCCAAGTGGAGCATGAAAGCAATCTCTCTGCTCTCCGAAACGGTTTGCCAGCGAAAGGAAACAACTGCATTGAAAGTGTCGATGGGGTCAACCATCTTTTCCAGCACTGCAAGACAGGAGCAGTGACAGAATATAGAGATATAGAAGAAACGATATCACCTGCAGTACTTGAAACCATTATCAATTGGATTCTATGCATTCAGACCTCGTGTTGAAATCGATGCGAGGTGTTGATGGCTATGCAGCATTGTGTGGCGCATTTCTGACCCATTAACGAGTGAAGTTAATGATTTTCAGTAAAAAATACAAGAATAATATCCGGCCTGCTTTTGTTCTTCCGCAGAAAAACATTACCTTTGCCATTGTCCCGCCTCAAATGTGTAGCGGACAGTGTGTTTATGCCGGAGATGTGCAGATTTTCGGAATTATTATCAAGATGTTCTTCAAGCCTAAGGAACATGATCCTGCTCATATTCATGCCATTTATAATGAATATGTAGGCATCTTCGATATCCACACGTTCCAGATGACGGACGGAGACCTCCCCCTCAAGGCACAGAATTTGGTCAGAGAGTGGCTGGAAACCAACTACGAAAAACTCCTGGAGATGTGGAACACTCAGGTCATTACGAAACTGGAACCGCTCAAATAACAACGAAATGATACCGCGCATCAAGAGCATACATCCGCTTGACAACTTCATTCTCCTTGTCGAATTCGACGGGGGACAAAAAGTTGCCTATGACGTCAAGGACGATATTCGTACCCTGGCGGATTTCCGCGTGCTTGAAACCGAGTATGGCCTGTTCAGGAATGCGCGTCTGGACTCTTCAAGGACCTGTGTCTATTGGACAGAACGGGTAGACCTGCCTTCCGATACCATTCTTGAATACGGGCAGCCGGCGTAAACGACTCCCACAGAACATACAATCATCCCGTCACTGAGCTTGCTCCAACGCTGCTCCAAGCGTCTTTCACAATTCTAAAATTGGTGGGGCATTATATTTATTTTCGTATCTTTGAATAATGATTGACTATGATACATATATAAGAATGGGTGAGCCTGGCAGTAAGGAAAGAGCTGAGGCTTGGAAGATTGCTATAGGATTGCAGGCTGTTGATGGACTCAAGACATCTGAGTACTTGAATGAGACTGCCGCTAAGCATATAGAGGGAGATATTACCATTGAAGAGGTAAAGACCCTAATTGATACATATTATCAGTCAAAGACCAATCGTTCGTCTGAAGATAACGAAATTGAGGAAGCGGATAAAGCATCTGTAAACATTGCCAGTATCCTTAACGAGCCTTCGTTCACATTCTCAATTAGCGGATTGACATCCATCCACAAAAGAATCTTTAACGGAATATTCAAGCATGCTGGCATCATACGTGATTACGAAATCTCTAAGAAAGAATGGGTATTGGATGGTGCTTCTGTTTCATATGGTTTTGCATTTGAATTAAAAGGAGCTTTAGAGCACGACATTCAGAGGGAACGGGACTTCAATTATACAGGAATGGCTTTGTCGGAGATTGTTAAGCATATAACTCAATTCACCTCAGACATCTGGCAGATTCATCCATTCTGTGAGGGAAACACAAGAACAACAGCAGTATTCATCATCAAATACCTGCGTTCACTTGGATTCAGTGTGAATAATACCACATTTGAGAAAAATTCATGGTATTTCCGCAATGCACTTGTGCGTGCAAACTATCAGAACCTACAGAAAGGTATATACAAAGAGACAATTCATCTTGAGCGTTTCTTCCGTAATCTTTTGATGGGAGAAGATAATGTTCTCATGAACAGGTATCTTCACATTAAGGCAAAAGGGTTACTTGAGGGGGTTACCCATACAAGTGCCCATACAAGTACCCATGCAAGTTTAGTCCCTGAGAACGACAATATCAAACGTCTGGTAGAAGCCCTTGGTAACCAACAACTTTCTGTTAAAGAGATTCTGGAAGCTATTGGTCTTAAAAACAGGCCTAGCTTTGTTGAGTATTCACTTTCCCCGGCCATAAGCGAAGGATACGTTAGAATGCTTTATCCACACTCACCTCGTCATCCACGCCAGAAATACTTACTGACGGTCAAAGGCCTTGCTGCTTATAAAGAACTCAATGGATAAGCGGTTTTAGGATCTCACATGTACTTTGTCGGAGGCTTACCGACCATTCCTAATAGGGAAATGAAAGTCGGTCACTCATTATAAAGTAACCGACTTCATCTATAGTAATCAACTCTCACTGTACGCCATTTATAAGTGACCAGATATATCCGAAAATTAGGAGACCTCCAATGATAATTATTTTCCACTTTACAGACAGTTGTCTCCACCATCGCCTAAACCAGGAATTCTCCCAATCCTTTTTACGCTGAACATCTTCTCTTTTCTTTTGGTTCTCAGCTGCTATTCGACATCGTCTAGAGCAATACTCCGTACTTCCACTAGCCTGAAAAGCTCTATGAGAATCGACTCTCTTCCCACACCACTTACACGTTCGTATGTCCATATCCCCGATATTTTACTGTCCCTCTATCCAACTAATAACATCGTCTTCTGTCATCCTTCGGAAATCATACGGATTAAGTTTAGCCAAAGGTGCCCCGCTCTCCCCGATACCGGATTGTTGATAAAGCCCCCAATAGCTGCCCATATCCTTCAAATACGTATTTTCATATGATCCTTCGGTAATCATTCCCATTATTCTCCCCTCAAACAAATCAAACTTTCCGGTGGTAACATCTACTTTCCCGGAATGCCCACAGCCATCTTCACCGTTGAAATTATAATTGAAATATAAAACATCTGAGTTGAATGATGCCGGTATTAGGTCCATATGCATATCCTGATAAGCATCACTGATATCTGAGAATAGTAGAAGTGCCTTCCATTTAACATCCTTCTTCCCATTGATTTCCGCATAAATGATTGCAGGTTTGCCATAATATCCCAGTCCATCACTGTCGATGTCCTTCTTGTCATTGCTACCGACTGCAAACAATCTGTTTAAATCGTAGTCCGGGACTGCTTCCGCCTCATATATAGGAAACCACTTGCCATTGATTTTCTTTGCGGGTTTACTTTTCGTATTCTCAGAATAGTTATATTCAGTTGCATCCGAAATCAAATCTGCACTATTTGTGGCCATCTGTTCATACCACAGAAATCCAAAGACAGCAGAGATTAACAGGATGATATAATCAACTGGCAGGACATTGTGACGTCTTGGTGCGGTTTCTCCCTTTTTACACAAAAGAACAATCAACCAGATTGCACCAACAAGTGGAATCAACACAATCAGAAGCATCCAGCCGCTCTTGCCGATATCGTGAAGTCTTCTCACTGTAACCGCCAATGCCGGAAGGCAGAGAGCAAGGCTCAATATATAATATGCTATCAGTCCACTGCCAAACATCAAGTGACAAATACCGCTTATTCCGGAGAGGAATAAACACTGGCAAAGTGCGAAATACCAGAAATCAGATCTGGTCGCTTTGCCTTTGAAGTCCACATAATGGGATTTGATTGTATCAACAAAATACGTTGAGATAAGCCCTGCTATCTTGCTGCGTTTTGCTTCACGAGGCATCTCCACACGAGGCGGTTCTACCGAAGTTGTTGCCGGCTTTACTTCATCAACACTATCTATGGACTCTGCCTGTTTCTCATTGACATCTTCACCTGTCGATTCTACAGTAGCTCCAGAGAGTGCATTAAATAGCAAATCCAAGATACGATAATGTTCATCATTAATCTTGTATACGTTCTGAGCATTCAGTCCACTTGCCTGAGACATCTGATAAACGTACCCAAGGTTCTGATTGTTAACAAGAATTCTTACAGATTGGTCTAAATTAAGAAGGCAGGAAATGGTTGCAATGTCCTCAAGCCTGAATACAATGGTTTTGCGGCTTAAACTACTTCCTAATCCGAATTTTCCTTCAAGCCTCAGAACAAGCCTTTTGTCTGTAATGCAAAATCCTGTAAACAACATTGCCTTCTTATTGACGACAATTAATGGAGTTTCATCTGGTTGCAAATCCAGATATAGTTTCTTATGTTGTTCAACAACCTCTTCTGGTATTTGAGGATTAAACCAGATTGCAGCTTTTTCATTTAGTTGCGGTCGCAATTGTTCAATTGCTGCCTTAATAGTAGAGATATCCATAAATTATTGTAAATTAATAAATTGGTAATTTATTCACATAAAGTATAAATAATAAAGCACCATATTATCGTGCCCAATGTAGAAGGAATCAAATATGATTGTCTGTCATTCTCGCGTTTCGAGAACTTCCACAGTATTAATCCTATGAGTGGCACTAAAAAGGCAATAATCTTAACGATTGTATTACCATGAGTTGCATTTTCAGTCAGATCAGCATTACATACAGGACATATCTTTGACTCACTTGGAATCATTGCACCGCAGTATTCGCATTTTCTCAAATCTGTATTCATCGGTCATCAGCACAACTGGTTTCGTCATCAGTGACAGCATTCTTATGTTGTTGTTTATATGCTTGAAGCACATATAGGGTTTTGAGATTACCATTACCATCACCGTCACCAAAGAGTCCATCAAATACGTCTTCTTTCTCTACTCTGCTGATTAGCACCATCGGAATAAAATCTTTCAATTCAACCTCTTTATAATCCGGGTACATAGCTTTTAGTTCCGAAATAGAATAATACGTTCCGGTTTCTGTGTTTTGCGCTTTTGACGGAATGGTAGTGGCAGGATAACAAGCTGCGATATACTCCCAAAGAGATTGACTGATTTCAGCTTCAATATCGGCCAGACTTATGTTATCTATTTCTTTTTCAACTGTATTAGCGAACATTAAGGATTCGAACCAATTATCAGACAATTGTAGTGCTTGTCCGATATTATTTGTGATTACTTCCTCGGCATTCTCGAAGTATTTGTTTTCAAGGAGGTCGTTGATTTTCAAATAAGAGATAATAGTAACATCTTGCTCATCGTAACCGCCACAAGAAGCAAAAAGAAAACAAGACAGAATAAGGCAAAAAATGCCAGGGATTTTGTTGATGATTTTGTGAAACATAAAATTTATTGATAAAGGTTAAACTCTTTTATGGTTGTCCTCTTGGGGATTGCTTATCACTTATATCGAATAGGCGTTCCCTGCAATGATTAGCATTATGGAATCACAAGAACTCATATGTTGATTGTAAGAACCTGGAAGTCTAGATATTAAAGACTTAGCCCTTTTATACCCACCTCCAGCAGCAACGCGGCGAACTCTTTGCCGTCCATCAGCCGGACATTCTTTTCGGCGGCCAGCTCCTGGGCCTTTTCGCTATAGCTGTCACAGGAGGACACTACCCAGAGTTGCGAGATGGAATCATCTTCAGAATGTGTTGAGGAATAATTACAGATCTGCTGAACTGCCCACTCATCAGTTTGTCCGGCGTGTTTTTTGACCTGGACAAGTATTGAAACATTGAGATTTTCAAAACTGGCTATTATGTCTGCATCTCCGTCTTCTGTCGGGCAACTGTTCTTTGCAGGTCTTTGAGTCTTTGCTCCGATTCGTTGGAGATACCATTCAACAAGATTCTCAAATTTCGCATCCTGCAGGTTCTCTCTAATTAACGACAGCAATTCTGAAGACAATCTGTCCGTAATGATTGTTTTCAGATCAATCGGCTTCTTTCGTCTGTAACTGTCAATCGCATCTTCCACTTCTATAGGGCAGTACAACTGAGCATTAGTGCAACGGTTCTTCATCGCAGAATACAGATTCTGCTTCGCATATCCATCGCGAGGAATACCGCTTTCGATAATCTTCACCTTTCGGTAATAGCCTAAATCCACATACTGACTTTGTTTATCATAAAGATATTGCCCATTGTATGTCAGCCCATACGAACTAAAAGCTGATTGAAGTTCATCCGGAAGTGTCTCATTTGTATAGATGCTATCGTCGAGGATTTCACAAACCGTGAAAGATTTCCAAAGTGGTACGACAACGATATCACCAGGTTTCATTTCATGGACAAATCGGGATAGATTGAAGCGATTTCTAGGAAGTTCCTTCCATTCAAACTGACAGATTTGTGACATAGCCGCCCTGCCATTCTTCTGAATTTCCTTAGAATACGAATCTTTTGAAAAATCCGACCAGCCTATTGATAGGAAATGAACATTTCCAGGCAGGCCAAACAAAATCTTCTGTGCATATCCTGCGGCATTTTCGCCTCCAGTTATGCGATGCATCCAATAGTTAGGCATCTTGAACTTGGTTTGCATTCGGCAACTGCCCAAATCCGAACGGACACAAAACAATAGACGTGGGAGTTTACTCGTATCATCCTGACTTCAGGCCTACTTTGCCTTACTATCCTTACAATCAATTCCCTTCCAAGCTTGAGGCCAGAAGATGAACATCAAGTACGTCTGGTGGCTGGCAAGCCAACCGCACGCAAAAGTGCAAATAAAGATTAACAAAATCAGGTCCATGTTTGGTTCATTTAACATACAGAATCCCAGCAGGAAGCTTGGCCTTGGCGGCGCATCTTTCGGAGGCTGACCAAAAAGATACTATTCTGTCATCTCGACTAAGCGAAGCGCATGGAGAGATCTTCTTAACTAATTGATAATTAATAGATATCTCGACTACGCACTTAGTGCTTCGCTCGATATGACAGGCTTTTTGGTCAGCCGCTCTTATCAGAATATCTGGCCCGGGAGTCTCAGCTTCTCCTTAGGCGGGAAACCCTTGTCGAAGTTCTCGAAGTCCTGAGGGTTCTCCTGGGCTATGAAGTACGGCTTCGGAGTATGATACACTCCTTCAATCCCTTCGAAGTAGCCTTCCTGTAATTCCAGGCAGAGGAAGTAGGGGACAGGGTCGGAGCGGTCTTCCCCGTGGTAATGAATCCCTTTTGATGAGGCGAGGACAAACCCGGCCTTGCCGTAGAAGTCGATGTTGCCTTCCATACACACAGCTCCGAAGCCCATTTTCCTTGCTTCATGCAAAGCGTAATTCAGAAGTGTCAGACCGTAGCCCTTGCGTTTGAACTCCGGCGCGATGCCTATCGGTCCGAAGGTCAGGATCGGAATATGCCTGCCGTCATCGGACAGGATTTCTGCGCGGCAGAATACAATCTGCCCCATAATGACATCGTCCACCTGCATTACAAAATCCAGCTCAGGAATGAAATCCGGATGATTTCTCAAGTGGTGTAGGACATAATGCTCGGTGCAGCCCGGTTGATAGACGTTCCAGAAAGACTCTCTGCAAAGGTTTTCTACTGTCCTGAAATCTTGCTGCATCTCAGGACGGATTATGTAATTCTTATTCATTGTGATAAAGTTAAATGTAAAACTAAACCTTCCCGCCTCCAAAAAAGAGGCGAGCGACTGAAATCCACGCGTTCCAATCAAAGCAATGAAGGAACGCTAGCGGACAATATCCAAGTAAGAATTACGCATCCAATTGTATTACGGAGCAAATATAGGAAACGATAGCCATTCGGACAAGCAAGATGTCATTGAAAAGCGTTATATTCGCAGGAATTTTGAAATAGACAATCAAAGATATGGCAAAAGTATTGATTCAGACCACAGAGGGCGACATCACGGTGCGCCTGTATGACCAGACTCCGCAGCATAGGGACAACTTCCTCAAACTGGCAGCAGAGGGGTATTATGACGGAACCTTGTTTCATAGAGTTATCAGGGATTTTATGATACAGGGTGGCGATCCGGACAGCATCGGTGCCCCAGCGGGGAAGAGTCTTGGGGTTGGAGGGCCTGATTATACCATTGACGCAGAGATACTTCCGGAGCTGTTCCATAAGAGGGGAGCGCTTTGTGCCGCACGACAGGGCGACGAGGTCAACCCTACAAAACGCAGCAGTGGCAGCCAGTTCTACATCGTCTGGGGAAAGAAATATTCTGAAGGAGAGCTTCGTCAAATGGATAAACAGCTCCAAATGCAGCAAGAGCAGAGCGTGTTCAACTCCCTGGTAGCAAAGAATCGGGACCTCATATTGAAACTGCGCCGCGAGCGCGACAGGGCCGGACTTTCTGCACTGCAGGATGAACTTCTTGCCGAGACTCACGCCATCTGCGCCTCAAAGCCCAAGCCGCAACTGGGCGCAGAGCAAAAGCAGGCTTATTCCACAATTGGAGGAACTCCATTCCTGGATGGCCAATACACCGTTTTCGGAGAGGTGGAGGAAGGCCTCGACGTCGTGGGTAAGATTCAAGAAGTGGCAACGGGCCGCGGTGACAGACCCGTCGCTGACGTAAAGGTTGTGTCAATGAAGGTCTATTGATCTTCCGGCCATACAAAATGGCTGTTCAGGTCCTTTTCGCCGCCGTCCACCAGAATGTCCTGACCGGTGCAGAAGCGGTTCTCCATCGTAAGGAACCATACCCAGAGTGCAATCTCTTCGGGGGATGCCCAGCGGCGCAGGGGAGTGCAGTCCATAATCTGTGCCCATAAGGAGGCATCATCCATCACGGGGCGGTTGAGCTCGGTAGTCACTCCGCCGGGAGAGAGACTGTTGCAAACGGCGCCGAACTTTGCAAGCCTCTGGGCGGCGTTGCGCATATAAGAGAGCAGCCCTCCCTTGGAAGCCGCATATTCGGGGAACTCTGCCCCGCTGTGCGCTGATGCGCTGCACATTATCAGAACTGCTCGAATGCCCTTGTGGAAGGCATATTTCTCTACCGTAGCGATTGTCCCCTTGAGGTTTACATCTATATCGCGTCCGCTCTGCTGCACACCTGCGTTCGCAATGACGACTTCGCACTGCGGCAGCTGGGGCAACTCCCCTGTAATATCTGCCCGGATGTGAGTGTAAGAGCCGCGTTCCTTAAGGGAGCCTTGGGGTATCGTAGCCTCTTGGATATCAATGCCGTACACATTATGCCCGCGCTCCAGGAACAGCAGAGCCGCAGCGCGGCCTATGCCGCTTGATGTGCCTGTAATCAGAATGTTCATATTTGTTTGTCCAGATAATCTTGTCCTACTTTTTCTTCCTCCCAAGCGCGGGCCATACGGTAACCCAGAGGGCTGAATACTACTTCGCAGAGCAGTTCCATAAGCGCCCCTGTCAGCGAGCATACTATCACCTGGGTCCAGGTCCAGCCGAAAAATACGTGACTGACCACGGTTGCGAAAATGAGGTTGTCCACAAACTGGGCGAGGGCGGTGGAACTGAATGAACGCAGGGCGAAGCTGCCGAAATTATTGTGCTTCAGGTGTTTGGCTATGAGGTGATTGCTGACGGAGTTGACGAGCGAAGAAACCAGCATAGCAAGGGCGGATCCAAGCACTACGTACCAGCTGCCTCCGACAGTGCGGTTGAGCGCCTGATTGGCAGCCTGCGCGCTGGCAGGGTCGCTGTCCAGGTAACTGTAGTATTCTCCCCAGTGCCCGGGAGTGAGAGAGAGAAGATAAAACAGGCCGCATACACAGAGATTGACTACCAGGGCCGCTATGGACAGCTTCATTGCGGCCTTGGCGCCAAAACGTTTGCACACCATATCCATAAGCAGAAAGGAAATCCAGCTGAGGGTGAAACCGCAGTCCAGGGCCAGCCAGCGGGTGGAGAAGAGCTCCTTGTTGGCGAGCAGGTTCATCGCCACAACGCTCAGGAAAAACAGAGCAACGACGATTGAGGGTATGTTGCGGAAGAGGATTTTGTAGTCTTCCAGTTCGCGACGAAGTATGGTTTTGAGAGACATAGACTTGCAGATGGATTACATATTGAACTTGACGCCAAGGAATACGGACAGCTGGGTGAAAGCGGCAAAGTCGGAGCTGAAGCAGCCGATGCCCCCAAGTTGCAGCCAATCAGTGACAGGGAAATAAAGCCAGGCTTCACTGTACCAGCCTGCACCGCTGCCGTCACGGGGAGCTGTCCAGATGTCGGTGAAACTGTTCAGGTTGCACCATCCCCAGTCGTGACCGGTGATGATGGATAGCTGGGCAGAGAATCCGTCTGATTTGAGGGCTGGGAAATGGTTCCCCTCAAAGAAGCTGTTGTTGCGCAGCAGGGGCTCCACTGCAATCATTCCGTGCGGGGTGAAGAAGTCGTAGGACGCGCCAAGGTAAAGGCAGTGGGAATCAAGGCCGTAGCTGCGCCACTCGGCGTGAAGGAACAGGGGAGAGTCCCAGAATTTTTGCTCGTGAAAGAGCTGGATGTAAGCGAAACTTCCCTCACTGGAAAGGTCATCGCTCAGAAGCGCATAGCTGAAAGAGTTCTCCCCGGCTTTTGATAAGTCCACCATAATGTGGGTCTGGGCGCTCCCGCCAATCTTTTGGAGAATGTGTAGATTTGCCTGGCCTCTTGCCGGCACAAGCGACAACAGCAGAGCTGCCGCCATAGAAAATAAATGTTTCATTGCCCTTTATGTTTTAATTTATAACCCGGCGGAGGATGACAGGCCTAGAACTCCGCCTTTTGCGCTGCAAATATACAAAAAAAACTATTTGTTGGATTACAACAAATAGTCTTTTGCTTTTATCTCAGCAGTCGCCGGTATTCCGCCGGCGAAATGTGTCCTACTTCGATTTCTTATGGATGCGGATGACTGAGAGGGAGTAGGGGTCCAGCTCGATGCTGAATGAGTCCGAGACTTCAATCTGCCTTTGCTCATTTGTATCCCAGTTCCGCTCCTTGTCCGGATTCTGCTTTTTCGAAAGTACACTCATCTCTGCCGTTGCGCTGTATTCATCCAAAGCTCCCGCAGGCAGATTCAGCTTGATGCTGCAGGGGCGCGGCAGGAGGCTGACTATCTTGATGATAAGGTCTCCCGTTTCAGGGTCGATGACTACAGACTTGTCCAGCCTTTGCTCAACTTCTTCTCCTCCTTCAGCCTTGAGATGGGAATAGACATATTCCGATCCTGCGTTACGGCCGAAAGCGCGCTGCACATAAAAATTGGCTGTTGGGTGAACCTCGGTGTTATTGAAGTAGATAAGGTCCGGATTCCAGCTGGTATGCCCTTCCTTGGCAAGCAGGGGAGCGTACGAGGACATTACGACCACGTCGGCATTGCGCTCCAGATTGCACAGGTAGGCTGCTTCCGCAAGCGCATTCGCGACATAGTTTCCCTGGGATGCCCACTCGCCCAGATACACTTTGGTGCCGTTCCTGTCATAAGAGTCGTAGAAATCGCGGTGGTGATAGAACCAGGCCTTTGGATTGTAGTAGTGTTCGTCTACGATGGCAATATTGCTGCGCCTGGCTTCCTGCCATCCGTACTCGTAGTCGCTACCCTCCCAGAAAGGTCCCACGGTACCGATCACCGTAATCTCGGGATGAGCCTTCCTGATTCCTTCGATGAGGAAACGGTAACGCTTCAGGAACACTTCGCTGACCAGGTCCTCGTTGCCTATGCCCAGATACTTCAGATTGAACGGTTCCGGATGCCCGGCCTTGGCCCTGAGTGCGGCCAGTTTTGAGTTCTTGGGGTCTGCATTGGCCCATTCTATGAGGGCTAGCAGCTCCTGCAGATAGCTCTCCATCGTAAGAGGCTTTCCGTTATAACTGTATGGCGAAGGCTTGCCTCCAAGTTCCTCCTCGAAAGGAATGCCTCCCTGCTGTCCGGCTCCTCCTTTACGGGAGTTCTGGCAGGGGACGCCGGCGGCAAGAACAGGCAACGGTTCTGCACCTATGTCCTCGCAGAAAAGGAAATACTCGTAGAATCCGAGGCCTTTTGTCTGGTGATATCCCCAGATATTGAAGTCCGGCTGCCTCTCCCACAGCTCTCCTATGCTGGACTGCCAGTGGTAGATGTTGTCAATTCCCTGACCGTGAGTGGCGCAGCCGCCCGGGAAGCGGACAAAGCGCGGATGAAGCTCTTCGATGGTCTGGGCAAGGTCGGCTCGAAGTCCGTTTTTGCGGCCACGGAAAGTGTTGCGGGGGAAGAGTGATATGAAATCAAGGTCGAGCCTGCCGCTGCCCAGGGGTTCGATTGCAAGGGTGGCGTCGTCCGCTCCGGCCTTCGGGACGAGGCTGGTTTTGTGCTGCTTCCATTTGCCTGAAGCCTTGAATACGCTCGAAGCCAGGCACTTGCCTTGAGAGAGCAGAGATACCCTTACTGAGCCTTTCCCGCGAAGAAAGAGGCTTAGGTCGTACTTCTCCCCGGCCTTGACGGCAATCCCGTCCCAGCCGCTGTTCACCAGCCTGGCTCCGGCAGAGCTGCTTTCAAGCGTGGAGTAGTGGGGGTTGTTGGGGTGGATAGGGTCTTCAGTGCCTATGGTCCAGGCGCAGCCTTCTCCTTCCAGGCTCCAGGCAGTCTTTGCGTCCCAGCCCTTGTGGTCGTCTGCGCAGTATTCGAAGTCGCGGTTCTGGATGAGTTCAGCATACAGACCTCCGTCGGCGGCGTAGCTGATGTCTTCGAAAAAGATGCCCATCAGATTGCTTGAAATCTCCTTCCTGTCGTCCAGGTCTATCGTCATCTCGGCAGAGAATCTCTCCTGCCTGAGCGCCTCGCCGCGAGCTATGAAATCATCGTTTGCCTTCAGCGTATTCAGGTCGGCCCTGGTCTTTTTTGCGAGCAAGTTTTCAAGGCCGCTGTAGGGGATGCGGATCACATTGTCCTGAGACTTTCGCTTGTGTTCCTCCAGAATCCTTGCAAACTCCTGCTCGGAGTGGTACGGGTAGTCCTGGGGCTTGAACAGGCTGAAGTCCCGCGACGAGGTGATGGCTGTCTGATTCAGCTTCGGGTTGGGGATGAAAGAGGCGTAGTACTGCTCTCCGTCATATGAAAGTACGGGGTAGTATATTTTCTTTTCGCTGCCCCAGGCCCCGAAGTCGCTCTCGAAAAGGTTGCATTCGACTCTGGTCCAATGTTTTCCGTCCAGGGACCAGGCGATGCGGAAGTCGCGGTCCCCATTGTTGATGCAGGGGCGGACATACACCGAATCGGGTCTGTGGGCAAATAATGGCAGGGTAATAGCCAGGAGGCAAAGGGTGGTTATCAGTCGGTTCATAACAGTGTATTTATGTGGATCTTTGTTATTCTTATGTGTCTATTTTGGATTCTTGGGGAACCAGCCTTTTTCGACGCGCTTCTTCTGCTCAAAGAGCTCGAGAATGCTCCAGAAGCAGGAACAACCGATGACTCCAAGGATGGGGCTGAACACGTTGCTCTTAACGCAGAGGCTTGCTGTGATGAATGCAATTCCGGCGAGCGCGAAAGCCCACCAGCATCGGGTGCCGAAATGGTATTCGCTTTTGATTACGATGGGATGGAACACTCCTATTATCACGAAAGTAGCAATTGCTATCATCAAACCTGTATAGTTCATATTACTTTTGTTTTATATCATTTTTGGCAATTTTCAAAGATAATTGCCAAAATATATCATATTGGTTTAGTCACGGGGTTTATGGATGATGTATGTGACGGTGCCCCAGACGCTGAATTCGTCGTCCGGTGTGATTCTGATGCGCGGATAGTCGGGGTTCGCCGGGACGAGCCAGCCCTGCCCCTCCTCCTGGACGAAATGCTTCAGGGTGTACTCTCCGTTCAGCTCGCACATCGCCACTTCGTGGGCGGAAGGGTCGCGCCTGCTCTTGTCCACAATGACAATATCTCCGTCCAGAACCCCTGCGTCAATCATCGAGTCCCCGCTTACTCTTATAAGGTATGAAGCCTCCGGATGGGGACAGAGCATAGAGATGATGTCGATGTCCTGCGAGCGCTCGTCGTTGTCCAGCGGCACTGGGAAGCCTGCCACCACGCGGATGTCGAAATAGGGGAGGGCCCGGCTCTTGACCCTGCTTGCCGGAATGCTCTTCCCTATGCTCTCGGGGGCCTTGTCCTGCGAGCGTATGGCAGTGTCAAGGGTTTTGCGTATGAACTCCGTGCGGTTCTCCATCCCATCCAACTTCTCCGCCAGCGGCCCCGGGGCCCGGAACGAAATCATCCTGCTGTCCCCTTTGGGATGGCCTGCACCGGGGCGCGCACCGCCCCTTTTTCCCTTTTTCTCTTCCATTTCCAACTTATTTACTCAAGTTCCGCCCTTGCGACAAACTTAGTTGCAGGGCAAAGATAGCCAAAATTTGGAAAATGTAATACATTTATCAAATAAACTGATGAAATACAACTCTTTTTTACTATCTTTGAGAGTTGACAATAATATTGGAATATGCAGAAACTTCTTATCATCGACTCCTGTATGAGAGAGGAGTCTCGAACGAGAATCATACTTGACGCGGCAAAAGAGGTGCTCGCATCCCGCTATGATATTGAAACCATCGATGTCAACGCCCTGGCTCTGCCTCCGGTGACTCCGGGCTTCTTGAAGGATAGAACCGGGGGACGCGTTCCGGAAGAGATAGTAAGCATCGCACGCAAGATTGCCTCGGCGGACAGGATAGTCATCGCGGCCCCTTTCTGGGATATGAGTTTCCCCGCGGTACTCAAAGCCTTCATCGAGAACATGTCGCTCTACAATGTCACCTTTACGGACGACGGGACGACCTGTACGGGCCTTTGCAAATGCACTAAGTTGCTGTATATCACCACCCGCGGAATGGACATCCCGACAGGCGACGTCCGAGACCAGGGCAGTTCTTATCTCAAGGCGCTATCAAGCCTCTGGGGCCTGGGAGAAGTGACTACTGTTGCCGCCTGGAACCTTGATTATATGTCGGCAGACAAGGTAGAGGAGAAGCTCGAGGAGACTGCCACCCTGGCCCGAAAGCTGGCGCAGGATTTCTAAGTATCAACCTTCCAACTCCTTACACCGTTATGAAAAGATTGATTTGCACACTCTTCCTTGTGACCTCGGCCTTGACAAGCCTTTTTGCACAGACTTCTCTGACCGGAGCATTCAAAGCCCTCGAAACCAGCAAATACAGCACGGGGAATCCATACTTGAGCGGCTATTCCCCCTCTTCCGCCTTTGCTCTCGGTGCACCCTCAGGCGGACTGATTTCTGACGGCATCAAAGGCAGCGTGACATTCAACATCAACGGCGGATATGAGAAACTGAGCTTCATCGTGGGCCCGAATACGGGCGGAGAGGGCAGCCTTTCTGCAAATTCCATCGTGACCATAAAAGCGGACGGCAGACTCATTTTTGACGAAGTGCTTTTCGAAAGCGATGCCCCTCGCTTCTGCACTTTGGATATCAAAGGGGCCAAGCAACTGGTTTTCACCGTTGTACAGGGTTCAGTACCGGTCTCATTCGCCAATACAAAGCTGTGGAAGGCAGGGCAGAATGTCTCGAATCCCAATAACATTTACCCCAAGCTTCCTGCTGGCAGGGTAAAGCTTGTCCGGGATCTTCCCTATTATTTTAGCATTACGGGAGGGTACGTAAAACCTGTGCTCGGAGACAAGTTCAGAACCAGTATGAGCCAGGAGAAGACCATCAGAGTCTCCGGAAAGGAATATGACTCAGGCCTCTCTTTTTCCGTTCAGCAGGCACTTATAGGAAAAGAGCTGGGGCATGCAAGTTTCTGGCTGAACAAACGTTATGAGAAGCTTTCATTCATTGCAGGGCCCAGGGACAACCAGAGCAGCAACGCCAGTGTCTGGCTCGTTGTCAAAGCCGACAGGAAAACTATTTTCGAGGGCTGCATAAGGCAGAATGACCTGTCAAAACAGATAGTCCTCGATGTGAGCGGGGTAGAATCGCTTACCTTCCTGACAGAATACCGCAACAGCGACTTCCTCGGCGGAATGACCCTTGGGGTGGTAGATATATATGCCTATCCGAAAGGGGATGGTTCTGTCCCCGCGGAGGGAATAGTGAATCCGAACAAGGAGCGTATATCCGGGCTTCCGGACGTATGTCCTTTGATGTCAAGCATAAGGCCGTTCTCCGTAAGGGGAATCAGCAAGGCGAACCAGACCCTGTTCGAGGGGGAGTCACGCCACTACACATTCTCAATGGGCGGAGTGAAATACTGGGAAGGGCTGCTGCTCACTACCGGCAACACCCTTATGGGCGACCAGATTGATTCGTATGCGGAGTTTGACCTGGCAGGTGAGTACGACTGGATCAGCTTCGATGCCGGGTGCCTGAGCAAGAGGAGCTTTATGGATGATGACAATCTGCTCATATATGTCGATGACCAGCTTGTGTTCGACCATACAATCTACTGTACGATGCCGAACCAGCATTACACCCTGCCCTTGTATAAATGTCGGACCCTCAAGTTCGCAAGAAGGGGTACAGGCAGGCAGAAACAGACCATCATCGGCTTGGGCGATATAGTCCTGTATCGCGGAGAACCTGTTGAGAATGACCTCTTTGTGCGCGAGGCTCCGGATTGCCCTTACGAGACGGACCTAATCGATCTCTGCGGCAAACCTTACTTCCATTACAATGGCAGATTTGTCAGCGACCTCACCAATTTCAATATGAGCGACTGCTTCCTGGACGGAAGTACCATCACCAAGAGCTTCAGGATGAAGGACGGAAGGGAAATCAACAAGGGCTTCCTGCTTGAGACTAACATCCCTCTCGGACTTGAGAATGTTACAGTTATGGATGTGGCTTGTATGGTGCTGACAGGTGTGGGCGCAAGTGTCAGCGCATCCGATGTGGCCGCCTATACAGGTGTCAGCGCAGGCGCTTCCGGAACGGTGAATATGGGTATTTTCCTGCTGCTGAATGACAAGAACAACAAGCAGTCGTCGGCTGCTGCCTTCAATACTTTAGGGCAGTATGAGAGTTGTACTTTCACCGTTGAGAATGTCCTGGAATATGTGGATGAGTTTGATGAACTGACCGGCTACAGAAGTAGGGATGCCTTGACTAATCCTGTCAAGCTGAATGTAATAGCTGATAATGTGCTGGTAGGGGAGTTCTGGCTGGACAATAAGATGCAGCCTCTTACTGTCACCGTCCCGATCTTCAAGTGCAAGCAGCTGATGTTCTGGCTTGAGTGCGGCGATGTCCGCTCGGGGCAGTACGTTTTCCACGACCTTAAGCTCAGCAAGGCGCCCTGCAATCTGGCCATTCCTGAAGAATATACTCCCGGCGACAGAGGACCTTCGGTCTCAGAGGCTTCTTCCGCCCCCGCCCCCGATGTGTCTGAAGTTCAGAGTCCTGTATCATCACCAAAGACTTCCGGAAGGAAATCACGAAAAGGCAATCCTCAGGAAAAGGTCCGGATTGAATGGGAGGTGAGGTCGTACTACAGCGGAGTGTCGGCAATTGACTCTTATCTGAAGGATGTGACCAATGTGTGGAAATCAACCCGGGAGTATCAGCAGAATGCCTATGAGATGCCTTCTTATTCGCAGACCTATGTCCAGGCGGCAGACGGAAGGGTTTACAAGTGTTTCTCTTTTGTGGATTCGCGGGGCTCAAGGCTTTCGTTCCAGGATATGATAAGCAAGTTGGAAAAAAGAATAGCGGCGGGCAACAGTCTGATTGAGAATGTCTACATAGCCCAGCTGGGAGTTGCTTCGGCAACGCTCGGACTGCCCCAGCTGCGAACTCTCCAGGATATGAGCACCTACGGCAAGCTGCTGAAAATAGGGCCCAAGACATTGACGCAGTGCAAGGAGGACATAGAACTGTCGATTGCCCAGTCCCAGGAGATGATAGGCTATTTCAAGTCCTATCTTTCAGAGGCTCTTGATGTGGATGGGAAGAAGAGCTCCGATACTGTCCTGATTCTTCCGCTTTCGTCAGAAGACGTCATCCCCCAGGTCCTCCAGCGCCTCGAGTACTTCAACTTTTGACAAGAGTACTATGAAACGTTACAAAGGGTTGGCTGTCCGTCCTGTTTCAGGCTAAGGTTCCATAATTTTACAAGCCTTGCAGATTAACCGCTACGCAAGCTCTATTATCATTCCTCTCTCATTATCTTCTCCACAGGCCATCCCTTTGCCAGCTCGTCCACCAGCTTGTCCAGTATCCTCAGGTTGCGCATCATAGGGTCCTCTATCGTTTCAACCTGAACTCCACAGACCTTGCCCTTGACACCAAGACGGGCCGGATTCATTGCAGGGGCACCGGAGAGGAATTCCCCGTAGGTCGCATCAGACAGAAGGAGTCCCTCCAACTGCTCCGGACTGTATCCGGTCATCCATCCGGTGACCAACAGGACTTCATCCCTTGTACGCCCTTTTCTCTCCGCCTTTGCAATCAGGCAGGGGAAGACCTTTGCGAAGGCCATGTCAAATACATTCCGAGCCATCTCAGCACCCTTTGCCGTCAAGACTGCAAGCTGCCCCTGACGGAAACTCTTCAGGGATGAATGCCTCTGTATCGAAACTGATCTGTCCGTCTTCCGATACGAAGCACGGTATCCCGACGGAACCGTTAGCCCTGACGGTGTCAAAGGCAGGGGAAGTGTCACGGAGTCTGATGAACTCTTTAAGGTTCCTCACGTGCTCGCCGATGTCGATAATCTCGAAGTCCGGATTGCCCGAGAGCCTTGCTTTGACTTCAAAACAGTCCGGGCAGGTTGACATTACATATACTTTGGTCATAATATACTCTCCTTAGTCTATAATCACGGCTGTTCCTGATGCGGTAACCATCAGCATACCGTTGTCAGCTCCGAGCACCTCGTAGTCGATGTCGATGCCTACAACGGCGTTGGCTCCCATCCTGTGGGCGCGCTCAGCCATCTCGTCCATGGCATTCTGCCGTGCCTCGACGAGCTCATTCTCATACGAGCCGGAGCGTCCGCCGACGAAGTTGCGGATGCTGGCTGCAAAGTCCTTCAGAAAGTTGACTCCGGTGATGACCTCCCCGAAGACGACTCCCTTGTATTCCCTGATTGTGTGGCCCTCAATGGCCGGTGTAGTTGTAAGTATCATAGTAATATGGTTTAATAGCCTCCTTAATCTCCTGCAATTTTCCTCGGCGTCCGGCATAACGGAACAGCCGGGAGCTGTTGATGGAGAATAGGCTGAAGGCGTTCTCAACAATGTATTCCCATTCACCACCTTGAAGATAACTGAAGTCTTCGTCACACAGTGTATCCACGATGATTTTCTCCAGAGCAGGCATCGGAATCCCGGATTCGATAGTGACTGGCGAGCCGGAAATCAGCGGCTTAATGATGATTCCTGACTTGGAGATGTCTATATAGTTCTGCATCATTTCGCGTGATGGCTTGAGATATACCTTCTCCCCGGCCTCCTGAAGCCGGTGAAAGAGAATCTCCGTCAATTCACGCTGAACTTCGATGTATGTCAGTGCGTTATAAGACAGATGATGAAGCAGTGGCGACAGGATTGCACCTTGGTAAAAGCAAGCCCTGACTCCAGGATATTGATCAAGAATTTGCCTTGCAAGGTTTATCAAAGGCTCGTCTGGCTCATTTCTGAATTCCTGACGGAAAACTACGGAATAAACACCTCGCCCAACCCGGCAGAGCTTGCGTTCAGAGGTGAGCTTGTGCAGGAACCAGTTGACAGCGGTTTTCGAGAATCCTGACTCTTCCGCTGCTGATAACAAGCCGCAACTGCGGAATGTAGCACGTCCCGCAGAATATTCCAATATGTATTTCTCGCAACTTGTCATAACAATGCAAATATACTAAATTATGACAATATTTCAATAAATTGACAAAATATAGCAAATCCCACATCCCTATAATTCGTATTATTTGTTGCAAAGGGTAGCATAATCTGCTTACCTTTGCAACATTTTTAATGAAAAAGTTAAACAATGAGTGACTCAAGATGTTGACGGCGGAATCCTGAGACTGAAGAGCACAAGGTCCCTACAAGGGGATACAACCTCGACGTTGAGGAATACTAAAAATTTCTCAGCGATGGCCTGAAGTAGGGCGTATTGAAGTCTGTTGTTGCATTCCTCTGCTGCGGATCTCGTGTATTTCCTGCATATTCAAGACAATCTGGAAAACGGCGGTTCCAATGAGCAGCGGAATGCCGTATTTGAAGACGGATGGAGTGTTGCCCGCTTTAAGCAGCGGCAGTGCGGCCAGGGCGGCAGAAACCTTCTGGAATATTGTAACGGGCAGGATTCGGATCAGCACCGTCGAGACGGACCCGGCAATCAGTCCGGCGACAAGTGAGCATATTACCGAAATCTTGTAGCGTCTGATTTGGGCATTCTGGGTGTTTTTGACGAATTCGACCTTGTCAAGGCGCTGATTCAGTGTGTCCAGGAATGCGTCATTGTCAGTAAATGGCATATTGACGGAGTCAAAAAGATTCTGTATGTCTTTGTCCGATGTCATCGTTTGAGTCGTGATTTGAGTTTGTCCCGGCCTCGGGAGAGTTGTTTCTTGACGGCGTCTTCGGTGCTGTTTGAGATTGTTGCGATTTCTTTCACGGAATAGCCGGTGAGATAATACAGGGTGACTGCCGACCTTTCTTTTGGCGGAAGCGTTGAAAGGGCGAGCAGATAATGCCTGAGGGCATCCTGCTCACCTTTAACCAGTTCTATGAACTGTTCCCTTGTCATTATTCTTTTGGCCTCTGCTTTTCTTCAGCCTCTATCTCCTTGGCCAGCATCTTTTTGCCTATGAAGTAGTTGAGGAGGAATGAGATTCCGACGGCCAATGCCGGTGCCGCGAAAAGTATCACGGGAGCATATACGTCTTTGTTGGCTTCTCCTCCGACGATGGTCGCAATCAGGAGCATTGCAAGCCCGAGCAGTCCTGCGAAAGTGAATATGATACCCCACAGAAGTTTCTTCAGGAGTCTCTCTTTGAGCGTGGAGGATCCTGTCTGGAAGCTTTTTATCAATTCCCCCGTGTCCAGGTTCGGGTTCTTTTCCAGGGCAGTAAGGATGATGTCCCTTTTCCCTTCGTTCTTTTTGATGACGGTGCGCGTGACGAACCATGTGGTCAGCACCAGTAGGGTAGTCGTGCAGACGGGCTCTATTGCGTTCTTCGCTGCGAGCAGTATGTCGTAGTTCATATTTGTTTTTTTACTTTGTTTGACTTTTTCAATCCCTCATTGGGATTATGCTGTTTTGAACCGGCTCACATATATGACAACCAGAAAGGGTGAAAGGTGACGTGGGGGCCTCAATGGCCGGTATGGGGTACTACAGCAACTGCATCGCAATCACGGCACAGGCCTCGGCATCGGCTAGGGCGTGGTGATGGTTGACGAGGTCATAGCCGCAGGCAGCGGCGACGGTCTGCAGCTGATGGTTGGGCAGCCTGCAGCCGAAATGACGCCGGGAAGCTGCAAGGGTGTCGTGGAACTCATAATCGGGGTAGTCCATCTGGTAGACCTTAAACACAGCTTTGAGGCACCCTTCGTCAAAGCAGGAGTTGTGCGCCACCAGCGGCAGTCCCTCGATGAGCGGCTCAATCTTCTCCCATACATAGGGGAACACCGGAGCATCATCGGTGTCCTCCGACCCCAGACCGTGGACCTGCTGGCAGAACCACTGGTAGTATTCAGGTTCCGGGTGGATGAGGCTGTAGAACGAATCCACAATTTCACCGTCACGTACTATCACCACGCCTACGGAGCAGACGCTGGACGGCTGTTCGTTTGCCGTCTCGAAATCTATTGCTGCAAAGTCTCTCATTTCTTCTCGTATATTCTGTACATTGTCGCGGCCGTGTCGGCCATTTCATTGCGGAACCACTCTGGAGATAGCACTTCTACGGATGCCCCGTGGGAGAGAAGTTCCTGCATGAAGTCGTAGGTCGGAGCGAGGTGGTAGGTGAACGCCGGCCACCCGTCAATCGGCTCTATCTCCTTCTGGCTGTGGTGCTTGGGAACTGAACGGAAATAGGCTGCTTGCGAATCTTCGACCTTGATGACGACATCTTCAGCTCCCTTGTCTCCGATTATGACACCGAAATAATTGCTGAAGTACCTTTCGGCATCGAACTCCTCGGGAATCTCGAATGTCTGGTCCAGTTCCTCCATATCCACGAAGCGGTCGAGGGAGTAGACGCGCAGATTGAGGTCAGAGTCCCCAAGCATATACCACCTCTGTTTGAAGTATTTGACGCAATATGGCCTGACATTGAAAGTGCTGGGCTCGGGGCGGTAGTAACTTTTGTAGGTCAGGCTGATGACCTTGCCTGCCCGCATCGCGCTTATGACCTCCGTGAGGAACTTCTCGCTCGACGGGGCTTTCTCGATCAGGATGCGGCTCTTCATGTCCGCATTCTCCTGCAGGACATTGTTGAGACACAAGGTGTGAAGCATCCATTCTCCTGTGGTATTTCCGTCCATATCGGAGCCGGCTATATAGAACCCGAGCGACCTGTCGTTCCTGATTTCAATGCCGAAGATGTCGAAAATCGCATCTCTGTGGTTGAAGAATGTTCTCTCGGAGAGGGGAGCGTGAGTGTCGTTCAGGGGGCTCTTCCTCCATTCGTCGCTGATTTCCTGGAGCGAGATGTACCCCCTGCGGCTCAGCAGGTCCACCAGCCAGATGTATCTTTTGAAAAAGTTCTTTGCCATAATAGCGTCCACTTTATTGTTTCGATGCAAATATAAGCATCCTTACCGCAAAAATATGGCAGTATGGTCTTATAAGCTTCTGCTACCATTATCTTCAGTCCTTATCAGATGTCCCTCCTTTATTGCGGAGATGATGGCCAGGATGCAGGTCAGGATTAAGGAGGGGACTTTAATGTTCTCCAATTGGAGCAACAGCGGCAGAATGAATAGCAGGGCTACCGACATCGGCACCCTGGTCAGCGTGATGATATTGGGAATCTGCTGCTTCATCTGCCTCTCAAATCATCAGCATTATCCGGCCTTCAGCTTTGACGAAGGTGTCCGGGAAGCGCATCGCCACGGCATAAACTTGGGCAGACGTCACCGGCTGTCCGTCCTTGCGCACATGCAGCTTCTTGCGGTTGATGATTTCCGCAATCTGCTCCGTGCGAAGGCCCCCGTTGCGTTCTGCAAGGACATATAGTATTGCTTCCTCTATCTTCATTATCGCCCCTTTACGAATTCTTTGATTCCCACCTCAAGCTAAGCTTGTGATTAACGAAACGATGAACTGCACAAATGGCTCAATATTGTCTTCCACGCTGGCCTTTTCCAGAGAGGACATATATTCATTCCGACGCTCTACGGGTACTACCACCCAGGGATAGCCGCCGGTGACAAACTGGCTGTTCATCACAAATCGGGCAGTTCTGCCGTTGCCATCCATGTAAGGATGAATGTACACGAAGAAGAAATGCCCCAGGACTGCCCTTACAAAAGCATTTTCTTCTTCCTTCATCAATGAGGAGAGTGCTGTCATGGCATCCAATACGGCATCAGGATTAAGTGGAACGTGCATGGAATTCCTGATATAAACCTGGTGTGTCCTATATCCAACCAAATCGGAGGCCTTGAGGATGCCCGCCCTTATGCAAGGCTCAAACAGTTGGAAATGCCATCCTTGATGATCCTTGACATACATCTCTGCTGCTGGCTTTCCCTCGAAAACAGATGCGATGGACTCTCTCAGCATCTGGTATGCCTGATAATAGCCGCGTGCAGCCAATGCATTCTTCCGTTCCTTGTCCTGCTCGTCATTCTTTGGATCCCAATTGCCGCTCCGTACCTTTTCCAGCAAGCCTTCAGTAATCTTGTACCCCTCGATGGACAACGAGTTATAACTGTCTTTGATATAAGTCGCATCCATCATTGCAAGAATGCTGGCCGGCTCCTGCTGCTCAGGTATAATGCTGGAAGCACTCAAAGAAGATAAGACGACATCCCTCATCTTCATCCACATCAGCCGAATCCGGGATGCATAAGGAGAAGGGGCAAAAGTACCTATCCGTACATCATCTTCAAACGGGTTCTCTTCCGTCAATTTATAACCGACATGCTTCATTGTGGACAACAAGGCGTCCGCCATTTCATTGCGGCCTATGGAGCGAAGGGCTCCGGCCACTCTTCCTGCACGGGTACTGTGTCCGCCATCAATGGCTGCCGATATGATGGGAGAGACATCCCGAAGCGAAGATAGGCAAGTTCGCGCCTCCAGTGAGCACTTCCGGTAATAATCCGGGCCGGCCAACAGCAGAGCCAGCGGCAATGGATAAAGCCTCACACCATATCGTGGTTCTCGTTCAATTGTAGATGGTACAGATGCCTTGATGTCAAGGATGGAGGTACCAAAAGGAAGTTGTATAATATTGTTCGTGGCCGTTTCACTACGTACAATCAATTGCTTGGGAATAACGCTCTTCCCGCTATGGAAGTACAACGACAATTCTGGAGAAAGGCACCATCTGTCACCGAACTTGCTGTCAAGATAAGTTGCTACAAATGACCAGTATGACACATACCATACAGTTGAGTCCCCTTCACTCCCGGGAGAGGAGGGAATATACCACCCCTTGATGACCATTTGCAGATATCCGCTGCTGACAAGACGTTCTGTATGCGTACGCCCCAGCACATCGACGCCTCGGATAACCAAGTTTTCGCCATGTTCATCTTGATACGCCTTGAGTACCGCCATTGACTCTGCTAACTTTTCCTGTATCGTCGCCATAATTAGTATATTATGTTTATCTACTATTAGTTTATCCCGTGTAGATGAAATTAGTTTACTATGCTCTGCGTTTGTTAGTATATTTTGCAAATATATGAAATTTAGCCGTCAAAACAATCAAACAGGTCAGGATTAAGGAGGGGACTTTAATGCTCTCCAATTGGAGCAACAGCGGCAGAATGAATAGCAGGGCTACCGACATCGGCACCCTGGTCAGCGTGATGATATTGGGAATCTGCTGCTTCATCTGCCTCTCAAATCATCAGCATTATCCGGCCTTCAGCTTTGACGAAGGTGTCCGGGAAGCGCATCGCCACGGCATAAACTTGGGCAGACGTCACCGGCTGTCCGTCCTTGCGCACATGCAGCTTCTTGCGGTTGATGATTTCCGCAATCTGCTCCGTGCGAAGGCCCCCGTTGCGTTCTGCAAGGACATATAGTATTGCTTCCTCTATCTTCATTATCGCATCATCAAACTTGTGAGTACTACATCGCTAATATACTAAGTTATGCCAATCTGAAGGTAGGGGATACTGTAGACTCAAAGTTCCATTTCCGTTATGCTTTGAGAAAGGTTATTTTGAGAATTAGAAGAATAATCGTTAATCCTAGCGTTATAGCTTCCCTCTTATCAACTCGTCCTGAAGGAACGAATATACGTACGCCGGACCTTCCTTATAAAGTCCCGTAGCAGGATCCGAAAGTTTTTGGATTGTATCGGAAGAATACACGATATCAAGAGCTTTCTCCATATCAAAATTGTAGTCCGACATCAAGCGGCCTACCAAATCGGCAATAAGTCCTTCTTTCAAGAACTGAAAATTCTCGCTCATAGTTTCCTGAGTGTATTAATTGCGGCTTCTGTCCCAAAATAGTACTGGAACGTGATACCTTTCAGATACTTGATGCGGTTCATCAATTCATCGAGATTAATGTTACCGTTCTTGTAATTGCGAATCTGCGCACCAACCCTATCATTGGCTATAGGTCCATAAATGATGTCGTATTTATGAATAGGCGTGTCAGTGAAATTTTCACGGTTATCATATACAAAATGAGCCCACTCTTCAGTATAACTTTCAAACATCTTGACCTTCAAGATATTTGATGATAGGATGGACTCATCAAACTCAAATGAAGTGACAACAGGTTCGCCTCCAAGGAAAGCCACTTTACTTTCTGCCATCTCAATGGCCTAGTTTTCATCGGCCGACAAATAGAAACCCTTACCGAAGGCCTTGCCCGGACGGGATTTAGAAAGGTCTATTACATCAATGGGGACATTTGAACCATGGTAAAGTATCATCACAACTGTCCTCCCATTCTACGGCAATATGTTGCCACGTCCTCTACATTGCCACGGAAATCCTGAGTGTGAAGGGCTCCGTAGTGTTTGTCTATGTTTTTAATGGCCCCGTATGTATTCAGATATCGATATGCCTGCGAGTCGGTAAGACCGAACCGCTTTCCAAATTCATTGATAAACGCAATGATATATTCGATTTTGTCCCTTACGGGATATCCGTCCACCATAGTAACATCTGGATTATTTTCGCAAGATATAAAATTTTCTTCGATACTGGTAAAAATCTCTGCAATCTTAATTACAAAAGTTAAGATGACGCCCCTTGTATCTCAGCACCCTTTCCCGTCAATACTGCAAGCTGCCCCTGACGGAAACTCTTCAGGGATGAATGTTCCAGTATCGAAACTAATCTGTCCGTCTTCAGACACGAAGCAAGGTATTCCGATGGACCCGTTAGCCTTGATGCATTCTTCCGTATTTCATCTCGTCGCCGTTGGTGTCATATTGCTTGCGCTTGCCGACCGGAGGCTCCGTGAGAGTGATCCTCACTACTGCGGTCCTGTGAAGGCTTCTTGCCGCCGCCTGCTCGAACCCGTCCATCTGCTGCGGGAGGAAGCGTTGGCATATTGCCCTCAGGGCCTCCCGCTTTGTACTCTCATCCTCTATGACCTCCGCCATCCCGACGGCTGTAGCCGACTGGAATTCCAGCGTGAAGCTGCCGTCCTTCGGGCCTCTGAGGGGCCTGCACTTGGTGACGGCTGAAAGAAACACCCTCGGGTTGGCCTTGAGGATGTCCAGTTTCTTCCCTTCAGTGGCACAGTGGAACCAGAAAGTCTTCTCATCGGTACGCACAAGAGACAGAGGCAAGCCGTAGGGATTGCCGTCCGAACCTGCCATGCTGACCGTTATGTATGGTGCCTTGTCGAACACCTCCAGTGCCCACTCGGCACTCATCTGCCTGCTTTCCTTTCTCATTATCTGCCAATTACTCACTAGTTTTCTTGTTTCATGAACTCCTCAAATAGCTCCTTATGCTTTCCGCTGAAGACGATGTGGTGATTCCCGATAGGGTTCTTGAGGAAATAGTCCGTGAGGACTCCAGGATTCTTCATCCGGAGGAGTACCTGAGTGCGGCACAAGTCGCGCCCGTACTGGTTCTCAATGAGGGTTGCCTCCTCGCAGAACATACGCCCGAGGTCTGCCGAGGTCTTGAAAATGGTGACATCGCCTTCGGCCATATCTCCGTGGACGGCGACTCCAATTCCCGATTCGAAATGGGTGTTGTAGGAGTAATTCTCCACCATATTGAACGGCACTGTGCAGTGCGCAAGCAACATCGTACCAGCGCTCGGATCAATCTGAGACGGGTTTGCCTGAAATCCGCTCCTCCCCGTAAGGGCGTTGCCGATTGCCATCGAGAGGAGGGCAGGCACATCACCCTCGCAGGATGACGGGATTCCTTCGGAATTGAGGAGGGCGAGAGCGAGGCAGCCGGTGTTCCCGAGGGCATCCAGAAGGTCGAAGCAGCGTAAGGTAAGTCCGGAAAGGCCATATTCTACAACCAGTGATTTGAGTGCCACATAGATGTTGATGGCACCCTCCACATACTTCCTCACGGCTTCCGGAGCATCCCTGCGGAGGCCTGCGACAATGTCGGATGCCGTTTCGGGCAGAGTAGTGCAGGAAGCATCCTTGGCCAAGTCAATGAGTTCCCTGATGTCTATGTCGATGAGTTCAATTCCCAACTTATCTTTCACGGCCTGCTTGTCGGGCTGGCTCGCGATGAGCCAGTCGGACGGCTTCCCGATGATGCCGAGCCTCTGTCCCCGGAGTTCCTTCCTTGCTCGGCTCACCCTTGCGAGGGTCTCAATCCTCCCGGCGATGTACTTTGCGCTTCCGTGAAGGACCTCGCCCCTGCGCCCGTTCTGGTTAAGGAAGGAAAGTATCTCCAGCGATGCGGCCAGAGAGTTGCTCTTGCCCGAGGTCAGGAGCAGTATGTTGCCTGAAAGGGTAGGGAAGACCTGTTTGAAAAGCCCCTCGGAGCCTCCAGTCCTGATGAAGATGACATCCAGGTCGCTTTGGCCGTATGAGGAAAAATCACCACCCTTGAAATCGAACTTATATCCGAGAATTGCCTCTATTGCCGAGAGAAACTCAAGTGAAAGGGCATCCACGGCATTCCTGTCGTGAAGAGATGATGTCAGGGTATATAGTGCTATGTTCATAACCCATTATTGTTTCTGCAAATTTAATATTTCCGGCGAACAAACCGCAAATCCTGCAGATTATTATGCGCACATCATCTGTGCGCAGGACTTCATAGCTGATTACCAATCGTACAAGTTTGCATATCATTTGAGCAAATTTAGTTCCTGAGTTGCATATTAAATTGGTAAATTCTATTACTCAAGTTTCGCAAGCATAAAACTGTTTGTTAATGATAGCCTTGTGCGCTCTTGCGAAACTTTTGCCCACGCACAAAACTGATATACGTTACCCTTCTCCTAAATGTTTCGCACATGCGAAACTTGAGTTCTATTAGTAAATTGCCTATAAATTTGGAAAGTTTTGTATATTTGCCTCTGTAACAGGAGCAATTATGTACAAACGTGAAATTATGGCAGAATTCGACTCCTTCATCAGCCTTAACCTTGAAAAGGATGATGCCGAGGTGTTCC
>CAMCGB010000002.1 GCA_945874355.1 uncultured Bacteroides sp. | reverse complement strand
TAATAATAAGTTATCACTGACATGGCGAAGATACAACTAAAATCTGACAATATCACTCCTTTTGGAGGACTTTATTCAATTTTCAACCAGTTTAACCGCTCCGGAATCCGCAAAACTATCGATTCCTTCCTCGGCTCTCGCAGCTGCGATCCCAAGGCGTTCAGCTACGGCGACGTGTTTGCCTCACTCTTTGCAAGCTACCTCTGCGGCGGCGACTGCATTGAGGACGTGATGGATGTCAAGTCCTTCTGGCATGGTCACGATGGAATCCGAATTGCGAGTTCAGACACAATCGAGAGGACTCTCCGCAAGCTCAGCTGCGACAACATAACCTACGAGAACACTGACAAGGTCTCATATTCATTCAACATCGCCAACAGGCTCAACTCCCTGCTGCTCAAACTTCTCAAAGTCACGTGTCAACTCAATCCAGGAGACTGCATCGACCTTGACTTCGACCACCAATTCATTCAGGCAGGCAAGAAGGATGCGAAATACTCGTACAAGAAAGCTGACGGCTACTTTCCCGGCGTAGCCACAGTTGGAGGTCTCATCGTAGGCATCGAGAACCGCGATGCCAATACGAATGTCAAGTTCCATCAGGAGGACACACTGCGCCGCATCATAGGCAGGCTCGAGACCGAGAGCCGTGTGGTCATCCGTAACTTCAGGGCCGACTGCGGCTCATACTCCGAGGCTATAGTCGATTATGTCAAAGACCATTGCGAACACTTCTATCTTCGTGCAAGTAGTTGTCGGTCAAGACATACCGAGTTCATGGAGCACAAGGACTGGGAGGAGGTACGCATCGGCGAAATGGACTGTGGCGTTGCCTCCTTCCGCTTCGACGGCTTCCTTCCTGACGAGAACCTCCGTCTTGTCGTCCAACGGACGAAAATCAGTGACGAGGACCCCAATGCCGAGTCTGAAGGCCTATTCGGAACGGAATACGTTTATCGCAGCATACTCACCAATGACTGGAGCAACTCCGAGAAGAACATCATCTTCTACTACAACCAGCGAGGTGCGTCAGAGCGCAACTTCGACTGCCAAAACAACGACTTCGGGTGGGCACATCTCCCATTCTCATACCTCAAGGAGAACACAGTCTTCCTCCTGGTCACTGCTATGCTAAAGAACTTCTATCTGTACATCCTACAGACCATAGGTTCTGCCGTCAAGGGTCTTGACATCACCAGCCGCCTCAAGCGCTTCATCCACCGCTTCGTCTGCGCCCCAGCCAAATGGATCCGCTCCGGCAGACAGGAGGTGCTCAACATTTATTCACGTCAACAAGTCTACCTCATCTTATAGTATCAGACGTTGAGATACATTACGGAATCCGCCTTTGAATCGCTCAAGAGGCTGCTTCGCTGTACATTATAGGGTCATCTTCGCAATCTGGAGTTCTGCTTGGGAACAAAAATCGGCGCCCTGGACTCCAAGAAGCCGCTCCGACGACCGATGCGAAAGGCAAAATGGCTAAGAAATCACACTTTTACGCAAAAACTCTTGGCAGTTTGCGGAATTGAGGCAAATAACAAAGCCGCGACAGTGGAGATAAATTGTTTCATATAGTTTGATATTTGTGAATTAGCCACTTACGGTGAGCGAGAAGATGGCACCGTTTGTGAATTGTACTGTATCTGGTCCTATAGGGGCGGTTTCTTCGGAGACCGCGATGACGGGGTGGGGACAGCAGCTCAGTTTCTTGATGACTTCCTCCCGGTTATAAGGCTGGCCTTTGAGGTGAAGTTTTTCGAGGGAGTCGATGAAGGTCAGGCGAATGAAGCGGCGGTTGTGAGATGCCCAAATCCTGTCCTGGACGGACTCGACATTTCCACATTTGACCGTGCGGAAATGGTCACGGGAGCTCTTGCCGAGGCCGGTGGCGGCGGCGACTTCGTCGATGGTGCTCTTGATTTGCTCCTCGTTGTCTTTGATACAGAACCATTCTGTAGATAAGTAGCAGCGGTCGGTCAGGCGGAGGAGAATGGCCATAGCTTCCTTGAGGGCTTCCCGGCGTGAGCCCCCGATGATGTAGAGTTTGTTTTCGAATTCCGGGTACTTTTCTAAGATGTCGTCCATATTGTCAGTCATTTACGACTGCAAATATAGGGCGGGCTTCAGCAGAAATTTGGCAGAATGAAAATTATATTTCAAATACTTTAGCTTCGTGTATAATCTTTCCTTTGTGATCGAGGAGACTGCCGTTTGAGAAGACAATTCCGTTGATATTTTCTGTCCCGTATGCACCGTGGGCGTGTCCGAATAGGTGGAAACGGGGATGAATCTTCATAACCCGCTCCTTTAAGGTAAGGTTGCCCCAATTGATGTCGCCGGTCTTCAATGCCCTCTGCATCCCGCAAGCACAGGTCGTGGTTGCCTGTGACGAAAATCTTGTGAGGGTAAGGGAGCTGATGGTACTTACCGTGTGTGTCGGAGTAGGCGAAGATACATACACTATTTATATGGAATAGGCTCTGCATTAACAAAAACTGGGGGTGCTAATAGATCTGAAACACTTTCATAAGTAATACCAAGAGTTTGCATCTCTATCTTTATAGCGTCTCTAAATTGTTCTTCAGATGCATTTAGATTAACAGTTTCAAAAACCTTGTCATTATCTATAACGCGCTTTCTATACCCATTTACAAAGTATATGTATAATATTTTTGTATTAATCCCGTATTTGTTAAGCAAAGCAGAAGTAGCAAGTCTATTTGCTAATTGATAATAATCTCTAAGCCAAGCTTCACTTACCTGAAGACTAGGCAATTCAAATTTAAAATATTTAAGAATACGTTCCGACGATGTACCCCCATGACATTCAGCTCCAGATGACAATTCTCTTATATGAGCTTTTGCTTCGACTAAATATAGCGTTCCTTTGTGAGTGAATATAGCATCCCACTTTTGCCATTCCTCCTTTTTGATAAATTTTTTATATTCGTTTATGACTGTTTTGTATTTATCAGGATATTTGCTTTCTAAGAAATCTAGTCCAGTTAACTCTCTATCCCCTGATATTGCTTTTTTAGGATTTGCATATTTAAAATCTTCCCACTCAAATTTTCCTTCCCCGATTTGCTTGGAAATGATTTCCTCCAATTCTTGTCGATGATGTCCTAAATATCGCAGAAGTTGATATTCACTTCCATAACCAAAAGCAATTTGTGCCATAATCAATTATATTTTGAATTCAATATAGTTATTATATCTGATATAGCGTCCCTTAGAGATTGCGGTGCCAACACCTCAACCTCGCTTCCAAACGACAGCACATCCTGCTTGAAATCGTAGTCAGTGGTCAGGAAATATGAGAAGATGCTGTACCCCTTATGGGTTTCGACTTCCTCCTGACTCCTATGCAACGGCAAAGAGCGGAAATATTTTGTCTGCATCTCCGAGACCTTCAAGAGGACTTTCTCCGGTTGCATGCCAGAATAAACGCGCACACCGTATATGCTCCCGAAATATCCGGCAGCTGAGAATTCTTGAGGCAAGGAAAAGCTCTCTGAAGTGATTGTCGCTGTTATGATTCTGTCCAGAGCCAGCATTCTGCAACCGTCTTTATCTCCCTTGTATCCATACAGATACCATCTGCGTTTGAATTCTTTCAGGAAATATGGCTCAATCATGAAATGCTCTTCATCCGGCTTTCTGTAACTTTGATAGCGTATTTCCAGCTTCTTGCCGTCACGTATTGCCTGGATAATCGTGGGGAGGAATTTATCCTTTGAAGGCACTTCATCAAAGTAGATGCGGTCATGCAGGCTTGCACCCTCCGAAAGCAAAGAATTAAGACTCAAGGCATTGAGCATCCAGTTACGGATGCCTCGGCCATCAAGGTCTTCTTTATTCTCTATGTAATATGTGTTGTCCCTGCGGTCGCATACGATATCTATTCCGAAAACATCTGCTATTGACGCAATGTGATTGGCAAAAGTACGTGTCGCCAATTCCTTGCCGTCTTCATTGGCGCTGCTATTCATCCATAATTGCTTGATTTCCTTCAAGGTTAAAGGTCCCCTGCTCAGGAGCGTCTCCAGAAGCCATACGTATGATTTAAAGTAGTTCTTTGACATAATGACTGCAAAGATAACAAAAGCTTCTGCAAAATTGTGGCATATTGATTACTTCTTCCATTTATTCTACGCTCCACTTTGAAAAAGATTATAATGCTTCCGTCTTTAGACCGTTAGAACAGGGTGGAATCTTCTTTATATTATTTAAGCCAACAGGTCTTCCACGCTGCACGACAACGCTTTCGCCAGTTTGATAACTGAGCCGACCTCCGCCTTGGATATATCCTGATAGTTCTGCTCGTATGCCTGAATCATCCGGAGTTTGACTCCTGACCTGCGGGCAAGTTCCTGCTGTGTCAGTCCGGCGGATTCGCGCTGACGCTTGAGTGAATTCCGGGACCTGTCCTTGAATTCATCCATCCTTAAAGTAGCAGTCTCTATGAACTTGGTGATATCCGCCTCGTGATATGTCGGATATAGGGAAAGAATATATCCTATATCAACGCCCCAGTCCCTGATTTTCTCGAATGCATATCCTGTATACCACTGCAGATAGGCCAATGCCCAGCCTGCCCAATATGTAGCCGACCTGCCAAATGTCTTGTATTCAGCATTTAAGGGCATACGTCCCGTCTCTTCAACTACCCTTTCTGCCAACTCAATGCCGGACATTCCCGAAAGATAACGAGGGTTCCCCATAGCGAACTGCTTGGAGATATCGCTGACCAGAAACCTGTTGAAGAATGTTTCCGGATCCCCATAAGTTGCGCTTCCATAATCCAACATTACTGCCAGATTCGACATTGCATCATCCAAATATATCTTATCATAAGCGTTCATCATCGTTCCTCCATTGCTGCCTTACAATATCCAGGATATATGTTCCTTCAAAAGGGTCAGATTTATCTTTGATTTCCTTGTAATCCAGGCGCGCCTTATAGTCCCGACTCTTCCATTTAGGATAATAAACACTGCTGTCCACCGGTATGGCTTCCTGAAAAGCCAGAGCCTTGAATGCCTTCTCGCTTTTAAGGACTACCTGTTCTCCCAGTTTTCCTAACTTCATTGCATTTGACAGCTCCTCAAGAGAAAGGCTGTTATTCAGAAAGTCTTTTGCAAATGAAAAGTACGAATCATCTGCGCGATATCCCCTGATGATATCATACTCTTTATAATCAGGAAGGAAGGTTTCCAGAATATAATCTCTGGCAGCTGAAGCAAGAGTGGCAGAAAGATCAAACGTCCTGTTCTCCAAAAGTATTGCCATCCAGTTCAAAATATGACCCTGAGTCAGATTGCATTCTGTAAGACGCTCCACATTCAGTTCATAAACATTTACAAAACCGTCTTTTCCTGTTGAGCAGGCCCATTCTTTAGCAAGCTCGACATGCTCCGTACAATATAGCCCTAGCCCATAATCATTCTTATGGTTGCCCTTGCCAAGTTCAGGCTTTTCAATAATTGAAACAGAACCATGATATAATCTCATAATGTCCAATATTTTAGTATCGTTATAACGATAGTTGCAAATATAGTGCGACAATTTAATATATCCAAATCCTTCCTTTGCTTTTCGGTTACGGTATCTGCTGCTCCTGACTTTTTAAGCTCAAAAAGAATCACTATCTTTGCGAGTTATCTCTATTAAGATCGTATGGCAGACAGCAATTTCATAGACTACGTAAAGATATATTGTGCCTCAGGGCACGGAGGAGCAGGGTCGATGCACCTTCACAGGGCCAAGTACATCCCCAAGGGCGGACCCGATGGGGGAGACGGAGGCCGCGGGGGGCACATTATCCTCAAGGCCAACCCGCAATACTGGACCCTTATCCACCTCAAGTACCGCAAGCACATCAAAGCCGATGACGGAGAAAAGGGCGGAGCAGCCCTCTGCCGGGGCAAAAACGGAGAGGATATATACCTTGACGTGCCCGTCGGCACCGTAGTCAAGGACGCCGAAAGCGGAGAAGTCCTGTTCGAAATGATGGAAGCGGGAGAGGAAAGGATACTCTGCAAAGGAGGCCGCGGAGGCTGGGGTAACGACCACTTCAAGACCGCCACCAATCAGACGCCGCGCTACGCCCAGCCGGGCGAAGAAGGGCAGGAGGGAGTGTTCATCCTGGAGCTCAAACTGCTGGCCGATGTAGGTCTGGTAGGCTTCCCGAATGCGGGCAAATCTACGCTTCTGAGCACCATCACGGCCGCCAAGCCCAAAATCGCCTCCTATGCATTCACCACTCTCGAGCCCAACCTCGGCATCGTCAACTACTATGACGGCCGCTCATTCGTGATGGCAGACATCCCCGGCATCATCGAGGGCGCGCACGAAGGCAAGGGCATAGGCATCAGATTCCTGCGCCATATCGAGCGCAATTCGGTGCTGCTCTTTATGGTAAGCGTCGAGGAGGAAGACATCGCAGCTTCATACAAGACCCTTCTGAACGAGCTCAAGCAGTACAATCCCGAGCTGCTCACAAAGCAGAGGGTTCTGGCAATCACCAAGTGCGACCTGATAGACAAAGACATAGAAAAGGAAATCAGGCCCCATCTGCCACGCAAGATTCCTCACGTCTTCATATCATCCAGCACGGGTGAAGGGCTCAAGGAGCTGAAAGACATACTCTGGAAGACCCTTCAGGAATAAGCGATCAGCATTCCCGAAAATTGACAAACCGACAATTCCTAACTGACAATGGACCTGGCTGCTATTCTCGAACAAGCCGATAAAGACATAACTCTGGCTATCAATATGGGGGGGTCAAGTTTGAGCGACCCTCTGTGGCAGGCGTTTTCGAGCCGCAATCTCTGGATTCCGCTCTACCTTGCCGTCATAATCTTCTTCATCTGGAGATTCGGCTGGAAAAAGGCCCTCGTTTTCATCCTCGCCTGCATCCTGACCGTTGCCCTGTGCGACCAGCTGGGCAATATTTGCAAAGAACATTTCCAGCGGCTCAGACCCTGCTGGGACGAATGGATGACAAGCCACGGACTGCGGCTCGCGGAAGGGAAGGGCAACCTCTACGGCTTCTACTCCGCCCACGCTGCCAACAGTATGGGCTTCGCCTTGTGCTCTGCCTTATGCATAAGACACATAATCCGCCGCAAATCAAGATTTTATACCTATCCCATCATCCTGTGGGCCCTGCTAGTAGGAATAAGCCGAATATTCGTAGGGAAGCATTTCCTCGGAGACGTCCTGGTTGGCTTTTTCGTTGGAGCACTGATTGGCTCCCTGTTGGCCTTTGCAGCCGTAAAGGTTTCAGACAGAATCAAGCCCCAGGCTAGCGGTTCTTAAGGCGCCTAGTCATCACCCGTATCTGCGAAGGGAGCACCTCGACGCTTATCGGAAGCCTTCCTTCAAGCTCCCCGTCCAGCTCAAGTATATCTTCAGATTCCGCATCCAAAGGCATCACTTTGAATGACTTGCATTGCCCGCTTACCACATAGGGAGACTGATTGATGGTTCCTGTAAATATTCTGGGAGCTTCTAGGAGTATCCTCCCCAACGGCAGGCGCGGAACTATCATATAATCGACAAGCGAATCATCGATTTCAGCAGCTGGGACCTGCCTCATTCCGGAGCCGGAATACTTGCCGTTGCCCAAGGCTATCGAATAACACTCCCCGCTGAAAACCATTTCTCCGTCGGCATAGCAGGCAACCCTTATGGAACGCAGGGTGCTGACCGTATAAACAAGGGAATTCAGGTAGATGAGCTTTCCTCTACGGCCGCTCTCCTTTTGGGAGTTCACCCTGCGGCAGACGTGGGAGTCAAAGCCGACCCCGCCGACATTGGCCATATAGCAGACCCTTGAACCGCTGCTCTGCACCCTTATCACATCCATCATCCTGTATTCAGGACTGCAGACGCACTCCAAAGCTGCCCGGGCGTCCTTTTCTATGCCCAGACTCTTGATCCAGTCGTTGCCCGAGCCGATAGGAATAACCCCGATAAAGAAATCCGAAATGTCGCAGTTCGAGTTCTCACACCAGCGGCAGATGCCGTTGAACACTTCGTGAAGCGATCCGTCGCCGCCTACTGCGATAATCTTGCGGTACCCCAGCTGACAAGCCTCCATCGCCAACGATGTCGCGTGGCGCTTATGGTCGGTCATAGCGGTGATGTAGTCTATACCCGCCCTTTCCAACTCTTTCTCAGCCGGGAGCCACTCGCACATAGTCTTGCCAGAACCGGCACGGGGATTCACTACGAAAAATAGGGTACTGTTTTTGTCTGTCATTTCCTGAATCGTTCCACAAAATTAGGAAAAATTATTAATTTTGTAGCTCTGACAGGGATTATAAACGCATTATATGGGAAAAATCATAGCTATAGCCAATCAGAAAGGAGGAGTGGGGAAGACCACCACCGCCATCAACCTTGCCGCTTCTCTTGCCGTCCTGGAGAAGAAGGTGCTCATCATTGACGCTGACCCTCAGGCCAATACGACCTCCGGGCTCAACTTTTCTCCGGACAATGATGAGAAAAGGACTCTCTACGAGGTTCTGATAGGCTCGTTGGACGTGCGGGACTCTCTTATCCAGACCGAAGTCGAAAGGCTGCATATGATACCCTCCCATATCAATCTGGTCGGCGCAGAAATCGAGCTTCTGGAGGTTCCGGACAGGGAATCGGTAATGAAAAACGCTCTCGCCCCCATCAGGGACGACTACGACTACATCATCATCGACTGCGCTCCTTCGCTCGGGCTTATTACCATCAACTCCCTTACCGCCGCCGACTCGGTCATCATCCCCGTCCAGCCTGAGTTCTTCGCCCTCGAAGGCCTTGGGAAACTGCTCCAGACCGTCAGGATAGTCCAGAGCGGAGTCAACCCGTCGCTTCAGATTGAGGGTTTTGTAGTCACGATGTTCGACGGACGCACCAGAGTGCATACCCAGGTGCTTGCCGAATTGAGGGACCATTTCAAAGATTTAGTATTCAACACCGTCATACAGAGGAACATACGTTTGAGCGAAGCCCCATCCCACGGCAAGCCCATCATCCTTTATGACATTATGTGCAACGGTTCCAACAACTATCTCAATCTGGCAAGGGAAGTTATGGAACACAACGGACAGAAGATATGAGCAAGATACAGAGAGGCCTGGGAAGGGGAGTGGACGCCATATTCGGGGCAGTACCGTCTGCCGACCAGCTGCGCAAGCCCGTAGGCTACGTCAATAAGGAAATAGTGGGCGAAAGGCCCATCAAAGCCGAGAACAGCGCCGACATTATGCGCATCCCGGTGGATATGATAGACCCCAACCCATATCAGCCCCGTATGTCATTCGACCAGGCGGCTCTCGAGGAGCTAGCCGCTTCGATTCGCACCCTGGGCCTTATCCAGCCTATCAGCGTAAGGCGCATCTCGGATCGCAAGTTCCAGATTATCAGCGGAGAAAGGCGTTATAAAGCCTGCCGCATGGCCGGAATGACCGTCATCCCCGCCTACATTCGGGAGGCAGATGACCAGGGCATGCTCGAGATGGCTATCGTGGAGAATGTCCAGAGGGAGAATCTCGACCCGATTGAGCTTGCGCTGAGCTATCAGAGACTCATCGACGAGTGCAGCCTCACCCAGGATATGCTTGCCGACAGGGTAGGCAAGAAAAGGGCGACGGTAGCCAACACCATACGCCTTCTCAAGCTTCCCGCCAAAGTGCAGCACGACATAAAGGTCGGCCTGCTGAGTTCGGGCCATGCAAAGGCCATTCTCTCGGTCGAGGACCCCGAGATTCAGGAGCAGCTCTGCGATATGGTCATCCGGGACGGAATGTCGGTCCGCGAGCTCGAAGCGCTGGTGCGCAAGGTTCAGGTTGAGCCTGCAAGCGCAGTGAAAGTCCCGAAGAAAGGCCAGAGCGAGCTTACAGACGACTACCGCAGGGTGCTCGAAAGCATAGGAAAGCTTTTCGGCGGCGAGATTTCAATGAAGCGCAGCGCCTCGGGAAAAGGCACTATGACCATACGCTTCAATTCGGACGAAGAGGTCAGAGAGTTCGTGAAAGCCCTTGAAAGTTCGAAGCTCGGATGAGATTATCAAGAGGCCAAATACTTGTCTTCCTTATTGTTGCACTGGCGCTTGGGAGCGTTGTGCCTTCGTATGCCCAGTTCCGCGACCCCGCATTCAGCCAGCAGTACAACAACGACCCCGCAACTGCAGCCGACTCCACCGAGAAGCTCTTTTCGTTCAAAGAGTACTTCGGCGGTCTTGGCCATAAGAACGAGCTGAAGGTGGGTACCTTGTTCGCCGGTTCAGCCGTATTCATCGGCGGCAATCAGATCTACAACAAACAGTATTGGAAACTGCCCATCATCTACGCCGGCATAGGCACCGGTCTCGGCCTTGGCTTCCATTACCGCTCGCAGGGCAACAGCACCGCTGCCGCACTCAGCTTCGCCGGAGCCGGACTGGTCTGGTGGGGGAGTATGATGGACGGTGTAATATGCTATAAACCTGACGATTATCCCAGTGCCGGGAAGGCCACTCTATACTCCCTTCTCGTGCCCGGCCTCGGTCAGGTGTACAACAAGGAGTACTGGAAAGTGCCCCTGTATTGGGGTATGATGGCCGCCGGCCTGCATTTCTACTCCGACTTCTCGAAGAATTTCCAGCGTTTCCGCGGCATCTATATCGATGCCACCGATTCTGCAGGTACCTACGACGGGCCCATCACAGCAGACCAGGCCCTCTACTACCGCAATATCTACAGGCGTTACAGGGATTATGCCCTGCTGGCCACCTGCGCCGTGTATGTGCTGCAGATAATCGACGCTAACGTCTTTTCCTATATGCACAATTTCGAGGTCAATGACGACCTCTCAATGAGTATATCACCGACGGTCATTATGCCCCAGTTCCAGATGGCGAGCAACACTCTGTCCTCTCCTGCGGCAGGACTCCGAATTGGTTTCAGTTTTTAAGGTATGAAATTAAAGTCACTCATCGCAGCAGCATTTCTTTTAAGTCTCACCAGCCTTGCCCAGGCGCAGAATTTCAATCTGAAAGACTTCCTTCAGCGCCCCAAACGCAAGGCCCTGGAGAGTGAGAATCTTAGTCTTAAAACCGCGCTGGACTCGCTTCAGAGCCTAGTGGACAGCCTTCAGATGCGCCGCTACCTTGAGGACAGCGAGTTGATTGCCGTGATGGAAGGGAACGAGAGCGAGTCCGATATCGTGGAGTACACTCCCGAAGTGAGCGACAGCCTCCTTCACCTCTGGTACCGCAACACCTACTCCGAAGACAAATACAGTCTCAGCGAGTATGATATGGACTCGGTCCGCTTCTCGTCCAATGTCAGCGACGAAGAGATGATACGGCGCCTGAAGGCGATGAACTCCTACATCTCCCTGCCTTTCAACGACAACGTCAAGAACTACATCATACTCTACTCCGAGAAAATGCCCTCCAAGATGAACAGGGTAATGGGACTGAGCAATTATTACTTCCCGCTCTTCGAGCAGATACTCAACAGCTACAACCTTCCGCTCGAGCTCAAATACGTCGCCATAGTGGAATCTATGCTCAACCCCACCGCCACCTCCCGCGCGGGAGCGAAGGGAATATGGCAGTTCATGTACTCGACAGCACGAAGTTACGGGCTGGAAATCAACTCCTATGTGGATGAGAGAATGGATGTGGAGAAGAGTATGGATGCCGCGGCGAGGTACCTGAGGGACGCATACCGCATCTTCGGGGACTGGCCGCTCGCCATCAGTTCGTACAACTGCGGAGCGGGCAATGTGTCGAAAGCCATCAGAAGGGCAGGGGGCAAGAGGGATTTCTGGAGCATATATCCCTACCTTCCGAAGGAGACCAGAGGCTACGTCCCGGCTTTTGTAGGTGTGATGTACGCCTTCAACTATGCAAAGGAGTACGGACTAAGCCCTATGGATGTCGGAATGCCCGCCCAGACCGACACTTTCGAAATCAGGAAGAATCTGCATTTTGCCCAGATAAACGAGATGGTAGGCGTGCCTATGGAGGATTTGAGGAATCTTAACCCTCAGTATTTCAACGATATAATCCCTGCCGACAACCACAGCTACACCCTCAAGCTGCCTTACACCTGGACAGGAGCATTCCTGGATGTGGACCGCGACAGCCTATATGCCCACAAGGCAGACTCGCTGCTGAGCGGCAAGGTGGTAAAGGACATCAACAACTCCGCAAAGGCCGTCGCCAAACAGAGCCGGACCACATATAAGGTCAAGAGCGGGGACTATCTGGGCAAGATTGCCTCACGCTACGGTGTGACTGTGAGCCAGCTGAAAAAGTGGAACAATCTCAAGAGTTCGAATATCAAGGTAGGTCAAACCCTATACATCTACGGCTCTTCCTCTGCGGCGGCTTCCTCTTCCGGCAGCAGTTCTTCAGGAGCCTACTACACCGTAAGGAGCGGAGACTCGCTCTATACCATCGCCAAGCTCTACCCGGGAGTGAGCGCAGAGAACATCAAGAAAGCCAACGGCCTTACAAGCAACAACATACGTCCCGGCCAGAAGCTTAAAATCCCTATCAAATAAGGCAGCTTCAAGCCATAAGCGGGCGCGCGCTATTTCTTGGAGTAATATTTGGGCCAGCAGGAGAGAAGATAAGCTTTAAGCCTGTCTTCCTGGGCGTTGGCCTGAGGTTCGTAGAAGACTTTTCCCTGCAATGAAGAGGGCATAAATTCCAGGTCGGTGAAATGCCCCGGGTAATCGTGGGCATATTTGTACCCGTCGGAGTAGCCGAGCGACTCCATAAGAGAGGTTGGGGCGTTCCTCAGGTACAGAGGCACTGCCGCACCCCTGTCCTGCTTTGCAGCCTGCAGGGCGGCATCTATGGCCAGATATGCCGAATTGCTCTTTGGCGAGCCGGCAAGGTATATGGCACACTCGCTGAGCGGAATACGGGCCTCGGGCATACCTATGTTATGGACGGTCTGGAAGGTTGCGTTCGCTAGCAGCATAGCGTTGGGATTGGCCAGGCCGATGTCTTCAGAGGCGAGGATGCAGAGCCTTCTGGCTATGAAAAGAGGGTCTTCTCCGGCATCCAGCATACGGGCCATCCAGTACAGGGCGGCATTCGGGTCTGAACCCCTCACGCTCTTGATGAAGGCGGAGATGATGTCGTAATGCATCTCCCCATCCTTGTCATAGACAGCCACATTATCGGTCAGGCACTCGGTAACTGTCTTATTGTCAATTACTATGACATCTTTCCCAGCCTGCGAATCGACAACTATCTCAAGTATGTTAAGGAGCTTTCTCGCATCGCCTCCGCTCTGCCTCAGAAGGGCATCAGTCTGGTCCAGATGTATATTCTTCTGTTTCAGAAGCACATCTTCGCTTACCGCCCTTTGCAGAAGGCTCATCAGATCCTCCCTTTCAAGGCTTTTGAGGACAAACACCTGGCAGCGCGAGAGGAGGGGAGAGTTGACTTCAAATGAAGGGTTCTCGGTGGTAGCGCCGATAAGAACTATGGTTCCCGCTTCCACGGCGCCCAACAGGGCATCCTGCTGGGCTTTGTTGAAGCGGTGTATTTCGTCTATGAACAGAATCGGAGCGGCAGAGGAGGAAAACAGCGACTTCTGTTTGGCCGAGTCTATGACGTCCCGAAGGTCCTTTACTCCCGAGCTGATAGCCGACAGAGTATAGAACTCCCTTGACAGGGATTTGGAGATTATGCGGGCGAGAGTAGTCTTGCCGACTCCCGGAGGGCCCCATAATATAAAGGAAGAAAGGCTGCCCGAGTCTATCATCTTGCGAAGTACGCAACCCTTGCCCACCAGATGCCTCTGTCCGACATATTCGTCCAGATTATTGGGCCTCATACGCTCCGGCAAGGGCGGTAACATTTTTGTTATAGACTCAAACATTATTGTTTTATATCCTAATAATCAAGCGGTTTGATATAAGAGCGACGTCTCTTCTTTCTCTCGGACTCAAAATCCTTAAACTGCCCCTGATTCTTGAGATTGGTCTCCAGGATGGCGTTGGTTTCGGCCCATTTCACTCCCTTTTCGGAGTATTTGCGGAACATGTCGGCCATCACGAGAGAGTTGATTCCGCTGTTCTGGTAGTCGGGACGGACTCCGACAAGCAGCATCTCCACGCCCTCCTCATGCTTGAAGAAAAGCGAACGCAGAATGTAGAACCAGCCGAAGGGGAAGAGCTTTCCGCGGCTCTTCTGAAGTGCCCTGGCGATTGAAGGCATAGTGATGCCGAAGGCGACAGGCTCGTTCTTCTCGTTCTCGAGGATGGTCACATAATCCAGGTCCAGAATGCTGAGATAGAAGCCCAGATACTTGTCGGCCATCTCACGCGGCAGGACAGTGAAGTTGTACAGGTCCTTATAGCAGTCGTTGATCAGATCGAAAAGCTTGTGGCCGTAATCCTCCTTGCGGATCAGCTTGTGGGTAAGGGGACGGATATGCACATTGGCTCTCTGGCGCAGGATTTCTGCCACCCTGAGCACCCTGTCGGGCAGCTGCTCCGGGATGGTTATCTTGAGCTCAATCCAATCGGCGTCCTTTTTGAAGCCCATATTCTCGATATGGGTCACATAGTAGGGGCGGTTGTAGATAAGGGCCATAGTGCTCAGACAGTCAAAACCCTCCACCAGAAGACCCTCAGGGTCGAAATCCGTAAAGCCCAGGGGCCCTACCACCGACTCCATACCGTACTGGCGGCCAAACTCCTCCACCTTGTCCATAAGAGCCCTGGACACCTCTACATCGTCAATGAAGTCATACCATCCGAAACGGACTTCTTTATGGTCCCACTGCTTGTTGGCCAGATTATTGACTATTGCGGCGACTCTTCCGGCCAGCTTCCCGTCCTTGTAGGCAAGGTAGAGGGCTGACTTGCAGAAAGACTGGGCCGCGCCCTTTTTCTGGTCGAGGGTGTCCATCTGGTCGAATACGATGGGGGGAACATAGCAAGGGTCGTCCTTGTATATCAACTCGGGGAAATTGACGAAAGTACGCAACTGGGCGCGCGACTTAACTTCTTTGATTGTAACTGACATCAGGTTTATTTTTAGTAAGTCTTATGTTCAATATGTCGGATAAACGACGCGAATTTACAATTTTCATAGGAAAAAATCAAAGAAAACTATATATTAGCATTCATGAACCTACACCTTCGCACTGCGCTTGTACTGTCCTGCCTGTTTCTGAGCTGCATCGCTTCAGCTCAGGGCCGGAGCGTTTGTGCCGGCCTGCTCTGCTCTCCGAAAGGTGCGGGACTCTCCCTTCAGGTCGACAGTCCGTCTGGCAGCGAAGTTGAAATCCTGAACCTGTACGCCGATGTCTATGGTCTTCCCTCCGAAAGGACCAAGGATGTGGGCATCGTGCTGTCCTACACCCACAACTATATCCTGAAGATGTTCAGCACCCCTGACGTTTCTGCCGCGCTCCACTCCGGAGTGGGAGCCACCTGCGGTTATGTCCACGATTACGAAAAGGGAGTGTTCAGCAAAAGCCCGGCACGTTTCCTTGAGAAGAATATGGGAGGCATATTCTGTCTTTGTATCAATGCAGGCTTATCCGTTGATTTTGAGCGCAATCTTACTATCGACCTGAGCTACAGCTTCAATCCGGGACTGCACATCCGCACTGAAAGCAGCAACAACTCCCTGAGGGTGTCGCTCTATAAATTGGGTTTCTATTACCTGCTCGCCCCGCAGCTTAGTCTTTTATACCGTTTTTGACAATGAACAGAGCCTTCCCATATAAACTCTTCCTGACTCTTCTTCTCTGCCTTCTGCCGTTGAGCGGACGCTGCGGCGAAGCAGGAGAGAACGGCGCCAGGGCAGCCGGTCTGCATCCCAGGCTGGAATGGGGCATTGGCGAGACCTTTTACCGCTACCACAGCTACAACTTCGACAGCCAGGAAGGCTACCGGATAAGGGGAGAATTCAAAGGTGCGGACTTCTTCACAAATGCTGAAGTTTATGCCGGGGTTGACTGGGTTATGGGCAAGCATTTCAGCACCAGCGCCACAGCAGGCTTATGCGGCATTTACAGGCACAGCCGATGCATCCCCGTGAATATAAGGATAAACTATTATACTTCAAGTTTTTATAACGACTCAGCAGTAGTATTTCTTCAAGCCGGCACAGGAATCAAGACCAGGGCTTCCGTCCAGAAAAACGCCCTCTTCCTCGTTGCCGCAGGGGGAGGTTATCACTTCAGTCTCACCCGCAGCGGCACCGCGCTTGATCTCCTGCTGCGGGTGCAGGGTTCCAGCGACCACCCGGACCTTGTCAATCCCGAAAGCTCAGGGACAGTAGAAAAGCGCAACATACGCAAGAATGATGCGTACTATTGCGCTCTCAATTTCAGTATAGCCCTGTCCTTCTAGGCCCCTGCACACTAGAACAGGCCGTCCACCATCTTTACCAGCTCCTCGCTGTCGATGTCCGGATCCACAATAAGGTCAGGCTCCTTGATTTTGTAGCCCTTGCTCATGGACTTGAGGCTTCCGCCGCCGGTACAGTTGAGCATCACGAGCTCGTCCTTCTTGACCTTGCCCTCCTTGACGGCCTTGATAAGACCGGAAACGGCCGCACTTGCTGCGGGCAGAAGGTCATATCCCTCAAGGTCCCTGAAGAGCAGGGTAGAGTAGAGAATCTCATCGTTGCTGGAGACATAGGTGTCGCCGTGGCTTGCTACAAGAGTATCATAAAGGCCTCCGGCAAGCGAATAAGGCGGTTTGCGGTTAGCCAGAACCTTGGCCATAATCATCTCGGCATTGCGCCTTCCCTGCTCCGGTTCGAGCGGGGCGAGAGAGCGCGAAGCGGCCTTCCAGGAGTCGTGAATCAGAGTGAAAGGAGTATTCTGGCAGACATAAACCCTCATCTTGTTCTTGCCGAAACGGCCGTCCTGGGCAAGTCTTTCGGCATTTTCCCAAGCGGCGATAGCTCCGGTGCCGGAACCTACGGCCTGGAAATAAACGTCAGGAATCCTTCCTGTCTTCTCCACAAAACTCAGGATGGTGGTACCCATACCGTCACGCCTTGCGACATTCTTCGCGCCGCCTTCCAGGAAGTAATGAGGGTCCGAAGCGAGCTTCTCTCCGATAGTAATGGCGTCGTAATAGTCGCATCCGTGGGGCACAGCCACCACCTTGACACATTCGCGAAGCCTTCTGTGGAACCACAAATCGTGGCTGCTGTCCTCGGGGATGCATATCACCACGGGGATATTGTTGTCCGAGCACACCTGGGCAAAGGCTCTGGCCGTATTGCCGGCCGACTGCACTATCAGCACCCTGTCCTCTTCTTTTGACATTCTGGCGCACACCGTATAAGCTTCGGTCTCCTTGAAGGAGCAGGTCTTCATCTCTGCTCCGATTTCAGGATTGTAGCCGGAGAAAGTAATGTAGAGATTCTCCAGCCCAAGATGCGCGGCAAGGCCCTCAGACTTATATGTAACCGGGGCGCAGGACTTGCGCAGGGTGCGGTTTATGGGCATCCAGTCCGCATAGCGGTAAATGCCCGGGAGAGAGTCGTTCGGAGTGAAAAGCCTTTTGTCATATATGGCCCTGACTAGCGAAGGCTCTGAACTCTGAGGGTCGGAAAGGGTCCAACCCTGATCGTCGAAGACTCTACCGTCCGCAACGTTCATCAGTTTGTAACTGGTAGGCTTGAATCTCATATGTTTTAGTACTAATTATTATTGTATGAATAAATAAGCGAAATAAGCAATGAAGCTGGCCACAAGCAGAGCCCCTTCCCAACGGTCAATCCGGTTCCTCGTTCCGGTGTAGGTAAACAACCAGATCAGAATCGCACTCAGAAGCAGAACTCCGAAATCGACAAAATTCATCGATATAGTCGAAAGGGGAGTGACCACTGCAGAGCAACCCAAAATGAGAAGTATATTGAACACGTTGGATCCCAGGATATTGCCAAGGGCAAGCTGGTCTTTATGCTTTGCGGCGGCAACTATGCAGGTGGCGAGTTCTGGAAGTGAGGTGCCTCCGGCAAGCAGGGTGATGGCGATAATCTTGTCCGATACTCCAAGCTCCCTGGCCAGAGAACAGGCATTATCGACAAAGAGCTGACCTCCAATTATAAGACCGGCCAAGCCCAGTAGAATCATAAGTATGGAAACCCCGAGGCCGCGGGTCCTGGTCTGCTCGGAGTCATCCTGAGCGGAAGAAGCCTTGGAAGACTTGAAGCTGAAAATGATATAGGCAATGAAAAGCAGAAGGAACAGGATGCCTTCGAATCTTGATATTCCATCGCCCTGGACGGCAAGGAATACAAACAGGAAAGAAATCAGCAGGGCAAGGGGAATATCTTTTCGCGAATTGGAAGAGGTGACAGCCACAGGAGCCACCACAGCCGTAAGTCCAAGGATGAGCAGGGTGTTGAAAATGTTCGAACCTACAACATTGCCGACCGAGATGTCGGCATTGCCCTTGAACGCACCGGTGAGGCTGACCACAAGCTCGGGGCAGCTGGTCCCGAAACCGACAATCACAAGTCCTATGACGAACTCGCTGACTCCCAGCCTCTTGGCGACAGACGACGCTCCATCGACAAGGGCATCTGCTCCCAACACGACCAGTATCAGACCGGCAATCAAAAGTAAGATTTCAACCAGTATAGGCATAATTATTCACATTTTTGGGGTCTCCGCACCAGTTTGCATACATTCTCCACGTGTTGAGTGTGCGGGAACATATCTACAGGCTGGACGGCAACTATTTCATAATCGGAACTCATCATCTGCAAATCGCGCGCCTGTGAGGCCGGATTGCAGCTGACATACACTATCCTTTCGGGAGCCGAGGCCAGGATGGTCTTTACCACATCCGGGTGCATTCCGGCTCTTGGGGGATCCACAATCATCACATCAGGCTTCCCGTGTGCGGCTATGAACGAGGAGGTGAGCACATCCTTCATATCTCCGGCATAGAACTCACAATTCTCTATTCCGTTGAGTCTGGCATTGGTCTTGGCATCCTCAATCGCTTCCGGGACGTATTCTATACCTATCACCCTGGAAGCTTTGCGGCTTACGAACTGGGCGATGGTGCCGGTTCCGGTGTACAGGTCATATACAACCTCGCCTCCATTCAGGGCGGCAAACTCCCTGGCCACTTTGTACAGTTCGTAGGCCTGGTCGCTGTTGGTCTGATAGAATGACTTGGGCCCGATGCGGAAAGTGAGCCCCTCCATAGTCTCGTGTATGCATTCAGAGCCCTTGAAGAGTATACATTCCTGATCGGAAATCGAATCGTTCAACTTCTTGTTGATAATATAGTAAAGTGAGCTTATCTGAGGGAAAGCTTCATATATGTCAGAAAGCATCCTCTCCCTGCCGTCGAAGTCCTCTCCGAAGCAGACTATAAGCATCAGCTCGCCCGTGGAAGAGGTCCGGACAAACATACTGCGCAGCTGTCCGTGGTTCTCCCTCAAATTATAGAAACTGATGCCATTCTGGATTGCGTATTGCTTTACAAAGATGCGAAGTGAGTTCGAAGGTTCTCCCTGGAGGAAACACTCTTTGATGTCAAGCACCTTGTCGAAATACTTCCCGACGTGGAATCCGAGCCCGCAGAGCTCTTCGTCGCCGAGATTGTCCGAAGTCTCGCCGGAGAGTATCCATCTTCGCGGTGAAGCGGTGAATTCCAGCTTGTTACGGTAGTAAACCGTATTCTTTGAGCCCAGGGTTGGCCTGACTTCAGGGATGTCCAGATGGCCTATGCGCTGGAGCTGGTCCACAACCTGGCTGCGTTTGGCCTCAAGCTGCATTGAGTAGGGGAGATGCTGCCAGCGGCAACCTCCGCACACGCCGAAATGAGAGCAAAAAGGCTCCACCCTGTGCTCCGAAGGCTTTACAAGAGTCTCGATGCGGCCTTCCATATAGTTCTTCTTCCGTTTCAGAATCCTCACGTCTGCCACATCACCCGGCACAGCATAATCTACAAACACCACCCTCCCGTCGGGAGCGTGGGCTATCGACTTTCCTTCAGCGGCTACCGCTTCTATCTCCAGGGACTCAAGGACAAGGTCCGGTTTATTGTTTCTTCCCATTTTTCTTTGCGTTTATGGCCTAAGCAGGCTGGCAAGTGTACAAAATGCTAATATCGCAAAATTTTTCTGAATTCCTGCGCTCAATGGCGCCCAAATGTGTCTGCGCCCCAGCTTCGATTCGGTCTTGGCCCCATTTCCAGAACCAGGCTGCCTCCCTTGGCAAATGTGTCGTGAGGGAAAATGCATTTGTCCCATTTTTGGGAATTGAGCCAGGCGCGCTGTATGTACATATTCTTATCAGAATTGTTCCTGCATATTATCTCAAACTTCCCGCCGGGGTAGTAATCGGGATTCAGGCTGATGCTTATGCGGTCGAAAACAGGGGAACAGATCTCGTAATAGGGATCCACCCTGCAGCCGCCGTCCTCCTCAAACAGGCCTATTGCCATCAGTACGCCCAGGGCTCCCATCTGCCCCTGGTCCTCGTCGTCCCTATAGCCGCCATAGGGAGTGATGTCGCTATAGGCCGCCTTGACCTTCCTGACCCACTTCTGAGTGAGGTAGGGGGCACCTGCATAGGAGAAGAGATGGGCCATCCCGGTGCCAGGCTGGTTGCCGTAATCGGCCCAGTTCAGGCTCTTTCTCTCCTCGCTCATCACCCTCAGGAATCCGCCCGGCTCGCTGAGCTCAAACTGAGTGTTGAGCTTATCGATGTAGGCCTTGCGGCCTCCGTGAACTTCAATAAGGGAGGGCACATCGTGAGGCACATAATGCGAATAAATCGCCGCATTGCTCTCGCAGAATCCGTCGGACTCGCTGATTTCCAGAGGGTCGAAATCCTCCAGGAACTCTCCGTTCATCAGGCGCCCGTTCATATAGCCCCGTCCGTCATCCCAGACATTGCGCCACGAAGCGCTCCTGTCGAGAAAGAATCTGTAGTCCTGCTCCTTGCCCAGGGCGAGGGCTATCTGCGAGAGGCACCAGTCCTGATAGGCATACTCCAGGGTCATTGAAGCTCCGCCTACGTGGTTGCCCGTCTTTTCCGGACGGTCTTCCGGCACGTAGCCGATGCTCTGATAGTACTTCATTCCTCCGCTGCAAGCGTCTGCAGAGTGCTCATAACCGGCGTGGTCGCGAATTCCACCTTCAAAAGCGTTCTTCCGCAGGCCTTCGTAGGCTTTCTTAGTATCGAAGCCCCTGATGCCCTTGTTGATGGCCGCCGCAAAGAAACTTACGGCAGGGTCACCTATCATCACATAGGTATAATTCCCTCCCGAAGGGCCGCGCGGAATCAGTCCGCCATTGCTGTAATAGTCCAGCATCGTGTTGCAGAAAGCGTCCACAATCTCGGGATATACCATAGTCCAGAGTATGTTCAAAGACCAGTGGCTGCCCCACCAGGCATCGAAGTTATAATGGTCGTACTGGGGCTTACCCTGCTCATTCAGAGGTATTTGGCGAATAATCGGATAGGGCCCGGTATTGTCCGCATAGCTTCCTCTCGAGTCGCTCACCTTATGCCGTCCGAGAAGGGAGTGCCAAAGGTCAGTGTAGAACTTCACCTGCTGCTCTTCGCTGCCGCCCTCGACCCTGATTCTCGAAAGCATCTCCTCCCACTCGTCGATGCTATCATTCTTAGCCTGCTCAAAATCAATTCCTTCCGCTTCGTCCAGCAGATTCAGCCTGGCATTTTCGACGCTTGTGAAAGAGACCCCGACCTTCATCTGCACCGCTTCGCCCTCACGGGTATGGAAGAAGACGGCCATTCCGGCATCTTTTCCGCACACAAGGGGAGTCTTGGGCGTAACGACTTCCTGTTCCTTCCAGAAGACCGTCCTTTCGATTCTTTTGTCAATCACGGCATAAAAGTACACGCTTACGGGCTTGGGACGGCGGCTTGTAGGAGCACAAATCTGATAACCGGCCACAGTATGGTCGTCCACAAGCCAGACCTGGGAGAATTCCGTAGGGGAGTGGGCAAGGTAGGCACCGGTGTCGAAAATTATCTGCGAAGAGTCGCTTTCGGGGTATGTATATCTATGAAAACCAACTCTTTGCGTACAGCTCAGCTCAGCGGTCACCCCGTAGTCCTCAAGGTAAAGCTTATGATAGCCCGGCTTTGCGATTTCGCCTTCGTGCGAGAAGCGGGACTGATAGGCGTCCATGCCTTTATTAGCCTTGAATCCGCCTGTAGCAGGCATAACGGCGACGCCTGACATCTGCCAGTTATGAACGTGACTGAAACACTTGACAGTCAATGAGTCATACATATATCCGGACTTCCAGGAGCCTTTGGTTGCAGTGTCCGGATTGAGCGACACGAGGCCGAACGGACGGCTGGCCGAATTGAAAAAGAACCAGCGCGACTTGTGGGTGTCCACGAACGGATTAACCTTATCCACAAGCTCACCGCCAAGGACGGCGAATGACGACAGGACGAACAGCAAGGCGACAACAAGTGTCCGGGGGACGGTTGTATGCTGTTTAGTTAACATAATATAAATTGTATAACAATAGGGGTAAAGGCCCCGAAAGAGGGTTTCGGGATTAATCTATAGGACAAAGTTCCTCTTTTCTTGCCACTGGATTGCCGTAAATCTCCCAGAACAGCTGCCTCAGAGCGTCGCGGTCCAGATTTCGCTCGACTTTGGAGAGCTTGTGCTCAGTATAAGCCTTGAAAGCCTCCAGGTCGTCCTTGCCGTAGAGCGACGAGTATTTGGTCGTCCTGTTCATCAGGTCGTAGCCCATATAATTGGTTTTCCACAATTTATAGAGCTTGACAATGCGATAGTCCAGCACATGGCGAATGTACTGGTAACGGTCGTTCTTGTCGCAGATCGAAGCCCTCTCGATCTCTTCTTCGGTGAGCGGAGTGTCGATACTGAGGTGTATGCGGCCCTTCCACTGCTTGATGCCCGTCATTATGCTGTGCAGGTCTTCCGTCCTCTTTTTCACATACTTGCGGTCCTTCGAAAGATACAGCTCCCGGGCCTTTTTCATATCGCAGGACTCATACTCGTAGGAGATGCTCATCGGCGTGATATTCAGCTCCATAAAGTTCTCCTTGAAGCCCTTGGTGCCGCTCATATCGAACATCTTAAGCAGCCCCTGCTCGGTGAGGTCTATTCCGTTCTTGGTGCGGCCTTCCCGCTGTGCCACCCACACCGAAGCCTCTCCTGAAGCCACACGGCTGCGTATGTAGGAAGAAAGGAGCTTGCTCGAAAGATACAGCTCCCTTGCACTTATCCCCCTGATTACCTTTATCATACGGTTGCTCCGCAGAAGGTCGGCCACGATTTTGTTGCCTTCCAGCAGATTGCTTCCGACGCAGATCTCGGTCAGAGGCATCTTATTATGGAAAAGGGTCCATTGGATGAGGGCAGGGTCGAGAATGATGTCCCTGTGGTTAGAAACTGCCAGGAAGGTCTTGCCCGTGTCCAGATGCTCGATGCCCTCGTAGGTGAATCCGGACGAAGTCCTCTGTACGTCCGCCACCACCATCTTGGACATCACCACTTCCTGGAATTCGTCAATGGAATTGATGCTCTTGAGCATCCTGTGCAGACTGTAAAAAGGCTCGTCGGGGAAAAGGAACTTCGAAATGACAGGCAGCATAGGGTTGCGTGCCACTTTATGGAGAGCCTCTACCGCCTGTTCGTCGGTGTAGGGGCTGATGTTTGCGTAATCTATTTCAGACATATAATCAACAAGCTTTGCAATATCTAACAGACAATATTTATAATATAGGTTTCGGGTTATTTGGCATCGCGACGATACAGCAGCGAACTGTCGCCATAGCTGAGGAAGCGGAAATCGTGGCCCAGCGCATAGTCGTAAACAGTGCGCCAATCCCCGCCGATGAAAGCCGAAATCAGCAGAAGCAGAGTGCTCTGGCTCTGGTGGAAATTGGTCACCAGCATATCGACCATCCTGAAAGTGAACCCGGGCACGATAATTATGCGCGTACCTATCTTCAACTCTTCAAGCGAATTGCTATTCATATATTGAAGTATCGCTTCAAGTGACTGCTCCTTGCTGTAAGGATACTCCCTCTCATAAGGCACCCACTGCTGAACATCCTCGGGGAAGCCTTTCTCAAGAATCGACACTCCAACATAATACAGTGATTCCAAGGTCCTTACGGAGGTGGTGCCAACTGCAATCAGCTTCTTATTGGAGCGGAGCAGGTCCTCGATGAAGGACTTTTTGATGATGAAAGGCTCGCGGTGCATAGGATGCTCGCTCACCAGGGAGCTCTTCACAGGAAGGAAGGTGCCGGCCCCGACGTGCAGGCAAACGGTCTGCATATCAATGCCTTTACTCTTTATGGCATCAAGCACGTTCTGAGTGAAATGGAGCCCTGCCGTAGGCGCCGCTACAGAGCCTTTGATATGGGCGTACAGGGTCTGGTATCGCTCCAGGTCTATCTGCTCAGTCTCCCTGTTCAGATAAGGAGGGATGGGCACCCTGCCGCACAGATCGAGCACCGCAGAGAAGCACAAATCACCGTCCCAATCGAAGCGTACGCTCGCCGTCTGGCCATCCCTTTCAATAAGAGACGCCCTGAAATTCAGCGACTTGAGAGTATCCAGGTCCACCTTTGAGAAGTTCCCTTCTGCCGCTTCAAGATCGAGGCTCAGAGTGTCCGACTTCCACCTTTTGGCATTACCTACAACGCACTTCCAAACGCAGCTGCTGCGGGCGTCGAAACTGCTGACATATTCGGCAGGATCGAGAGGCTCGAGGCAGAATACTTCGATATGGGCGCCACTTTCGCGGCGGAAAAACAGCCTTGCGGGAACAACTTTGGTATCGTTGAACACCATAATGCTGTCAGAATCAAGATGCTCGGGCAGGTTTCTGAAGATTGTCCCGCTTACAGAACCGTCTTTATATATGAGGAGCTTTGAAAGGTCGCGCTCAGGGAGAGGATATTTGGCTATCCTTTCGTCCGGAAGAAGATATGAGTAATCTTCTATATGAATGACTGGTATCATAACGCAAATATAACAAAATTGGAGCACAAGACAAAGCGCGTCCGGAAGCGCCCTCACAGTGTCACCATTTGTAAATTTCTTATTGTTAAATTGTAATCAACAATGTAAAATCAATACAAATCTGAAATAATTGCAATTTGTAAAATAAGCAAAAGTTATAGAACCAAAAATTATCTATTAAGATAGTCATAACCAATAATTTAAGTACAATTACCTAATATGCTTGATTACCCGAAGAGGGGGACTACCCCGCCCCGACGGCCCGAAAAACTTGAATTCACACAAATTGGATGCCTTTTATTGTCTAATAATCAATATAATAAAAGATTTATCACACACGTCGCTTCAAGTGAATTTTTACACATCTTATCAACAACGCTCCCCTGTTTACATGTGGAAAACTTGTTTTTGTGTAAAATTCTATTTACTTTTGTAAAAGACTAGTTTACAATTTACAGGGCCCTTTTATGAACAAAAGATTACAGCAGTTTCTCAGTGCCGAGGGTATCACCCAGTCAGAATTCGCCGACAAACTGGGCGTGGCCCGCGCCAGCGTCTCGCACATACTCGCAGGCCGCAACAAACCCGGCTTCGACTTCCTCCAGAGCCTGCTGAAACACTACCCCTCGCTGAGTATCGAATGGCTCATCAGCGGCAAAGGGAAAATGTATCAGGCAGCGCAGGGCAAACAAGAGCCTGCCCAGCCGCAAAAAGAAGAAGCTCCAGAGCTGTTTTCTTCCATCTCTCTGCCGGAAGAAAGCACCGAAGAGCAACTGAATGTTATCGAGAGCATTCCCAGCCGCCTGAATGAGTTCAGCAAGGCAGAGCGCAAGGCTCAAAAGGGAACCAGAAGGGTCCAGAATATCATTGTACTCTACGACGACGGCACTTTCCAGTATCTGTTATAGCATTCTTCAGAGATTCCATAGCGAGATTGCGAGTTTTTGAGTATTTTTGTGCCTGCTATGAGCCTTTATAACATACTCATCAAGCCCTTCGTGCAGAAAATGAGCACAGAAAGGGCATCCAGAGTGGGACTGAGGTACTTTCAACTTATAGGACGGATTCCGCTGGCCAGGGCTTTCAACCGCTGGATTCATCCCAACAAGTCGGACGGACTCCAGAGCGAAGTGTTCGGCCTTCAGTTCTACAATCCTGTGGGCCTGGGCGCCGGACTGGACCTGAGAGGAGAGCTGTACAACGACCTTAACAATCTGGGATTTAGCTTCTCAGAGATTGGGCCTATAGTCAATGCCGAGGGCACGCGCAAAGCCATCAACAACGTACAGAAAGACCCTCAGGACGACCTGCTGTCGATTTGCATCAGCGGGGACTATCTGACTTCATTCACCCTGAGTTATGACTTCTTCGACTTCTTTGTCATCGATATGAGCTCTTCGTCGGTTGATACCGGCATCATCGACGACATTCTGGAAGTCAGGCTCGGAGAGCAGAACTACAAACCGATAGTAATCAAAGTGTCGGAGAGGATTTCCCCTACCGAGCTCGAAAGGCTGAGCGACTACTGTATGATGAACAGTGTGGACGGACTCGAGCTCCGCAGCCTCGAGCAGGTCGAAAGGGTAAGCAAGCGCTCCAAGGGCCGGCTTCCGATAATCGCGAACTGCCATACGGACACTCCCCAGCACGCTCTCGAAGCTCTTACCAGGGGCGCCAGCCTGGTGGAGATACGCACCGCTCTTCTGCACGAAGGTCCGGGCATCGTGACCGACACTCTGAAACTGATAAGAAAAAGCAAAGACGAATATGAAGCAGGCAAACGTGCAAGAGAGAATAGCCCGGCTGCTTAAAGGAAGCGGAATGACGCTGAGTGCGGCCGAGTCGTGCACCGGAGGAGAAATCTCCCACCTCATAACCCTTGTGTCCGGATCGTCGGAGTACTACCTGGGCTCGGTCACATCCTACGCCGTCAGCGTCAAGGAAAAGGTGCTCGGAGTGGACGGGGAGACAGTCCGCAAGAAAGGAATTGTAAGCGGTGAAGTTGCCGCAGCGATGGCCGAAGGAGTCAAAAGAATTACCGGCAGCACCTTCTCTGTCGCGACCACAGGACTTGCCGAAGGCTCGGACGGTTCCTACCCCGAAGGCACGGTATGGATGGCCGTCAGCGGGCCCGAAAGAACGGTCACCAGGCTCTTCCAGACCTCAAAATCATCCCGTTCGTTGAACATCAGGCTCTTTGCCAACGCCGCCCTCAGACTTCTAGAGGAAGAGATTAAGAATCAGACAATTTAACAAAAGTGTTATGATTGAAAACATTTTTGTTAACCCTCCAGAGGAGTGATATTCGAGGCTTTTACCTGTATGATTTCGATGCGCGGAGTCCCTTTGAAGCCAAGGGTAGAACCGGAGCTCAAATCCAACTGAAGATTATCCCTGCAGAAGAGTTTCAGGCTCGAAAGACTACTCATTTTTACCTGTGCATCGATGCTTTCCAGGTCCAGGGCGGCTACCGAAGACGAGCCGGAAATCTCGAATTTTGAGTTGAGACTCTTCCCCGCCAAAGTCAATTTCGAAGTGCCGCGGGAGCTCACGCCAAGGTCGGAACTCAGCCCGTCAGACTCTATCGAAGAGTTCGCTCCGAGGTTCAGCTCGCAACTCTCGCAGCTGTAGCCAAGACTCACTTTCGCGGATCCGCCCTCATTTACAGTCAGACTCCGGGCAGCCACAAACAGGCTTCCGGATGCTTTCTTCGAGAAGTCCAGAAGCACCTTCGAGGAGACCAGAGTGTCAAGCTTGACGCTTGCATTGTCGCTCGCCCTGATGCTCAGAAAACTGCTGTCCGCCACAGAGCGGCAGACAGTCAGGCAGGCATTGTCCTCCAGATTGATTGAACTCAGAGGAGCCGAGGTGTAAACGACAGCCTTGAAGACAAGGTCCTTCGGACCCAGGCTCTTGAACTCCCTCTTTTTCTCTGCGCTCATATCCTGCTCAGCAAAAGAGAGGCTCAGCACCCCTTCAGACTCGTCAAGCACCACATAATCCTTAAAAGCAGGATTAACGCTGACGCTCACCGAAGAGCTGTCTGAAGGATGAATCTCGACTTCGAAATCCCCGCTGACATTCAACTCGTAGAACATAGTGCAACTCACATTGAACGTCCCCTCGTCCAGCCGGGCGGAAAGGGTCTGCGGGAAGAAAGTCAACAATATAAATAATAAAATGATATAACGCTTCATATCTTGCTAATTATCAATTAATTCTCCCCACTCATCCGTCTTTGCGTCAAGGTCTCGCTTACACTCCAGATACTCCCTTGTGAGCTCCATAATGTCGTCCTTCTCACTTGGAGAGCTGAGCACCTGCTCTATAGTCTTCATCCTCTCTTCCAGCTTCCCGATCTCGCACTCGAGGTAGGAGATGCGGTTCTTAATCTTGCGGCTCTGGCTCTTCTGCTCCCTCTGCTGTTCGATGGCCTTCTGTTTCTGCGCGGCGGCCTGGGCTTGAGACGAAGACTGCGGGGATTCCGCCTTGCGCTCGAGCTCCTGTAGGGTCTGGATCTTGAGCGAAGACAGGAAGTCACTTATGCCTCCGATGTGCTCCTTTACCTTGCCGTCCCTGAACTCATAGACCTTATCTACCAGAGAATCAAGGAAATCCCTATCGTGCGAAACTACTATCAATGTGCCGTCGAAGGCCTTGAGCGCCTCCTTGAGTATGTCTTTGCTCTTGACATCCATATGGTTGGTAGGCTCGTCGAGCAGCAGCAGATTGTGGCTCTGGAGCATCAGCCGTGCCATACCAAGACGGGCGCGCTCACCACCCGACAGAACCCCGACCTTTTTGTCGATATCCTCTCCGCGGAACAAGAACTGGGCCAGCAGGTCGCGCAATCTGGTGCGTATATCCCCTACCGCTACCCTATCCAGCGTCGAGAACACGGTCTCGTTCTTGTCGAGCACATCTTCCTGATTCTGTTGATAATAGCCTATCTGCACATTATGCCCCAGACGGCTTTCGCCCTCGATAGGCTCCAGCTCCGAGGCGATTACCCTCATCATTGTGGTCTTTCCCTCACCATTGCGCCCCACGAAGGCCACCTTCTCCCCTCTTTTTATCTCAATATCCGCCCCGCGGAACACCACTTTGCCGGGGTAACCGACAGTCAGATTACTGCACTTATAGACCACGTCTCCGGAGCGCTGGGCAGGCGGAAATTTCACCGTAAGATGCACAGAATCAGTCTCATCTATCTCTATGCGCTCGAGTTTCTCGAGAGCCTTGATGCGGGACTGCACCTGATTGGACTTGGTGGGCTTATAGCGGAAGGCCTGGATGAACTCCTCGGTCTTCTGTATCATCTTCTGCTGATTCTCATAGGCGGCCGTCTGCTGGGCTATTCTTTCCTGCCTGAGAGTCAAGTACTTGCTGTACGGAACTTTATAGTCGTGAATATGGCCCAGCATCACTTCCACAGTGCGGTTGGTGACGTTGTCCAGGAAGCGGCGGTCGTGGCTTACCAGCAGAAGGGCGCAACGCTTGGACTTCAGGTAGCCCTCAAGCCACTCTATGGACTCAATGTCCAGGTGGTTGGTGGGCTCGTCGAGAAGCAGCAACGAAGGCTGGCGCAGAAGAATCTTCGCGAGTTCTATGCGCATATTCCAGCCCTGAGAGAAGGTCTCGGTGTTGCGCTGAAGGTCTTCGGACTTGAATCCCAGGCCTTTGAGTGTCCGTTCGGCCTGCACCTGGGGAGGCTCGCTGTGGCTCAGCTCTATGCGGTCGTTAAGAAGAGTCAGCTCTTCGATAAGGGCTGCGTATTCGTCTGACTCATAGTCAGTTCGCCTGGAGAGTTCAGCGGTTATCTCCTCCACCTTGCGCTCCATCTTCTCCCCTTCCTCGAAGGCTGTCATAGCTTCCTGCAGCACGCTCAGCCCCTTGTGGTGCTCCATTATCTGCGGAAGGTATCCTATGCTAAGCTCCCGGGGCTTGTCAACCCGTCCGGAAGTCGGGCTCTGAAGGCCGCAGATGAGCTTCAGGATGGTGGACTTCCCCGCCCCGTTCTTGCCCACGAGACCTATCTTGTCGTTCTCGCTGATATGGAAGCTGATGCCGTCCAGCAGGGTGAAACCGCCGTATGCAACAGTAAGGTTCTCTATCGAAATCATAGTACTATCTCTTTGAAATACTCCGGACGGTGGAAGTCCGGACGGGGCGTAAGGATCTCCGCCCAGCTGAGGAAATGCTTGTGAGGCAGCGCATTACCGCATTTGTAGAAATTCGCCCTGACCCTCAGGCCCTCAAAACTCTCTATCTTGTGGAAGGCAAAGGCAGACAGCGGCAGACTCATCTCAAGACCCCAGCTCAGCGGGCCGCTTTTCAGAGTGAAAGGTTCCCTTCCGAGCGAAGAACGGCGCGGAATGCTGTCCAGCACGGCCTGAGGTACCCTGGTGCGGTTCTCCCGGCCGCTTCCGTAGCACATATACATCTTCCCGGTGCAGTTGCACTCTATATTATAGTAGTTGGGGTCGTCCCCTATGGCAACGAAAAACTCCACGCAGGAATCTTCCCACACATTCTCGAAATCCTGCGCGCACACGGCCCTCACGTCACTCTCGGTCACATCCCAGAGAAGGGTCAGCGAGTCGCCCTGCACACTCAGCCTCACTGCGGCCCTGCACTCAGGGTCGGTGTATTCTGTCCAGTTCACGCTTTCGAGAGCGAAATTCAATGTCTTTTCAGAGAGCATAGCAAAATGGCAAATTCATACAAAAGATATAAGGGCAGCGCGAGCACGAACATCGAAAACGGATCGGAGGGCGTAATGAAGGCGGCAAGGATGAGCACCAGCACGAAAGCAATCTTGCGCCCCTTACGAAGCGTAGGCAGAGTCAGCACCCCAAGGCTGTTGAGTACCAGGATGATGATGGGAAGCTCGAAAGTGAGGCCAATCAGGAGCACCATCGAGAAGAACATCGACATATAGGACGACAGGCTGATGGTGTTCTGGATGCTGTCCGAGACGCTGTAGTTCAGGAAAAACTGAAGGCAGACGGGCAGCACGATGAAATAGCCGACCGCGGCTCCAAGATAGAATAGCACCAGCGACAGAAGCGCCGCCGGGGTCAGGACCTTCTTCTCCGAAGGGTAGAGAGCGGGCTTGATAAACTTCCATAACTCTATCAGCACCAACGGCATACCTACCACAAGAGCAAAGCACAGGCTGGCCTTGAGATGGGTAAAGAACTGGGCTGATATGTCTATGTTGATAAGATTCAGTTCAGCCCTGAAGGGCATCAGGCGGTACAGGGGGAAAGAAGCCGAGCACGGATAGAGGATAATCCTGAAGAGAATATTCTTGAATACCAGGGCCGGGACGGTGAGCACACAAAGAACCAGAGCCGAGCGGATCAGAGTCCCTCTCAGCTCTTCCAGGTGGTCCCAAAAGGACATCTGTGTGCTTTCTCCCTCCTGAGCCTTACTCACTTTTCTTCTCGGAATCGCTGTCTGACTTCTGCTCTATGCTCTTGTCCACTTCGTTGAGTCCTTCCTTGAAGCTGCGCACGCCCTTGCCCAGTCCTTTCATCAGCTCGGGCACTTTCTTGCCGCCGAAGAAAAGAAGCACTATAAGGGCTATAAGAACTATCTCCCACCAACCTATCATCAAAGGATAAGATAACATAACAGTCTTGGTATTAATTGTTTACTTAAGTGCTTCGAGAGCCGCCTCGAGGGCTTCTATCCTTGAAAGGCAGTCGGACTCCTTCTTGCGCTCGTTCTCGATGACAGCGGCGGGAGCGTGGGCGGTGAACTTCTCATTCGAGAGTTTGGCGCGCACAGAAGCGAGGAACTTGCGCTGATGCTCGAGCTCGGAAGTGAGTTTGCCCTTCTCCTCTGATGCGTCAATCAGACCCTCGAGAGGAACGCTCATCTTCACCGTTGAGCAGATGAATGAAGCCGAAGCTCCTGTGGTCTCCCCTCCTCGCAGGAACTCTTTGATATTGGCCGCCTTCCGCACCACGGGAAGGAGTTCTTCGCTGAAGTCTCCGTCTATGTGCAGGGTAAGCGGCTCGCGGGGCGAAATCTGCTTTGAAGCCCTGATGCCTCGTATCGAAACGACAGCGCTCTTTGCCATCTCGAAGCCCTCAAGCAGAGCCTCGTCGTAGTCCCCGGCCTTGGGCGAAGGCTGGAACATAATGGTATCGCCTTCGGCGCGGCTCTCCATAGCCTGCCACAGCTCCTCGGTGATGAAGGGCATAATAGGGTGGATGAGCTTGAGAAGGGATTCGAAGAAAGCTAAAGTGCTCCTGTAGGTAGCAGAGTCTATCGCACAGCCGTATGCGGGCTTTACGAGTTCGAGATACCAGCTGCAATAGTCATCCCAGAAGAGCTTGTAGATAGCCATCAGGGCATCTCCGATGCGAAGCTTGGAGTAATGGTCCTCCACAGTCTCGATGGTCTTGGATAGCAGGGAGTCGAACCACTTCACAGCCACCTTGCACTCATCGCTCTGCGCTGCGGCCTCGTCCACCTTCCAGCCGCTGACCAGTCGGAAGGAGTTCCATATCTTTCCGCAGAAGTTTCTGCCCTGCTCGATCTGCGACTCGTCGTAAAGGATATCGTTGCCGGCAGAAGAGCACAGAAGCATACCCAGGCGCACTGCATCGGCTCCGTATTTCTCTATCAGGTCCAGAGGGTTGGGGCTGTTGCCCAGGGTTTTGCTCATCTTCCTTCCCAGCTTGTCCCTTACTATTCCGGTGAAGTAAACATTATGGAAAGGAACGTCCTTCATAAACTCCCCTCCTGCCATAATCATCCTGGCCACCCAGAAGAAAATGATGTCCGGCGCGGTCACAAGGTCGTTGGTCGGGTAGTAGTAGCTCAGGTCCTTGTTCGGGGTGCGCTCGGGATGGCCCGGGTACTTGGGATCGAAGACTGACATAGGCCAGAGCCAGCTTGAGAACCAGGTGTCGAGCACATCCTCGTCCTGGCGCAGGTCTTCCATCTTGAGGCTCGCGTCAATCTTTCTTGCAGCTTCGAGTGCCTTCTCGGCGGTCTCCTCCACAACCATCTGGCCGTCAGGCAGATAGTACGCAGGGATACGCTGTCCCCACCAAAGCTGACGGGAGATGCACCAGTCGTGGGCGTTCTCCATCCAGTGGCGGTAGGTGTTGCGGTACTTGTCCGGAACGAACTTTATACGTCCGCTCTCCACGCTCTCGAGGGCCATTGCGGCGAGGTCCCCCATCTTGAGGAACCACTGGGCGGAGAGCTTGGGCTCAATTACTGCGTCCGTCCTCTCGGAATATCCGACAGGTGAAGTGTACTCCTCGATTTTCACAAGGTTGCCGGCCTCCTGGAGCATAGAGACTATCTTCTTGCGGGCTGCGAACCTGTCCTCTCCCACCAGGATCTGCGCGTTCTCGTTGAGACGGCCGTGGTCGTCTATGATTTCGAGCACGGGCAGGTTGTGCCTCAGGCCTATCTCATAGTCGTTCACATCGTGGGCGGGAGTCACCTTGAGGCAGCCGGTACCGAAGTCCATCTCCACATAGCTGTCCTCAATCACAGGTATCTCCTTATTAATCAGAGGGATAAGTACCTTCTTTCCCTTCAGGTGATGATATCTCTCATCGGCAGGATTCACACATATCGCGGCATCTGCCATAATGGTCTCGGGACGGGTGGTGGCGATGACCAGGAAGTCGTCGGTGGGATTGCCATTTCCGTCTGAGATATAGTACCTCAGGTGGTAGAAATGGCTCTTGGTGTCCTTGTGGATAACCTCGTCATCGCTTACGGCAGTGAGTGCCACAGGGTCCCAGTTCACCATCCGTACTCCCCTGTATATCCAACCTTTGCGGTAGAAATAGCAGAAGGTTGCAATCACCGCTTCGGTAAGCTCGGGCTCCATAGTGAAGCGCGTGCGGTCCCAATCGCAGGAGCAGCCCAGTTTTCTCAGCTGCTGCAGGATGATGCCGCCGTGCTCCTCTTTCCATTCCCAGGCATACTTCAGGAACTCCTCCCTTGTCAGGTCTTCCTTGCTTATGCCCTTATCCTTGAGCCTTGCGACCACCTTGCTCTCGGTGGCTATGCTGGCGTGGTCAGTTCCGGGCACCCAGCAGGCGTTCTTGCCGTCCATACGCGCCTTGCGTATGAGCACGTCGTTGAGCGTATTGTTCAGAACGTGACCCATATGCAGAATACCGGTCACATTCGGGGGCGGGATAACTATTGTGTAAGGCTCCCTGGCGTCGGGCTCGGAGTGGAAAAACTTATGTTCAATCCAGTAATCGTACCATTTCTGCTCCACCGAAGCGGGGCTGTACTTGATATCAAGTTCCATATCGTAATTAAAAAAGTTTCTTAATGAACAAGCTACAAATTTACGTACAGAATTTCTCTTTTTCAAGATTAAAGTGCTACTTTTGTATGATTTGGAAATATTGACCACGCTATGGATAAAGAAAAGAACCCTATAGGCCGGCTGGAAGTTAAGCCGGATGTTGCGGCCGGGACCTACTCCAACCTCGCCGTCATCTCCCACTCCAAGACTGAATTCATCATCGATTTTGCCGCCATGCTTCCCGGGCTCCCCGGTGCACAGGTGCAGAGCCGCATAATTATGGCCCCGGAGCACTGCAAGAGGCTGCTTGGAGCCCTGGCCGACAATGTGAGCAAGTACGAGGCCCAGTTCGGGACCATAGAGCTGCAGAACTCTCCGTCAAACCAAGGCGCAACTTTCAATCTGTCAGACCTTAACCCCAACGGAACGAAATCATGATGGAAAACAGGCTCAAGAAGATCAAGGCTATAGTCTATGACATAGACGGAGTGCTGACCGACGGAAGGATAATCCCCATCGGCCCCAACCCCGACGACCTGGTAAGAATAGTGGACGCGAAGGATTCGTTTGCCTCGAGGGCTGCCGCAGCCAAGGGCTTCATCGTGGGAGTCATCTCGGGCGGAGACACCAAGGCCCTGGAGAGCAGATGCCGCCACATGGGCGCAAAACCCGAAAACGTTTACCTTGGCACCAGAGGCAAGCTCAAGACATTCAAGGAGTTCTGCGAGAATAACGGCCTGCAGGCAGACGAGGTTGCATATTTCGGAGACGACATTCCCGACACCCAGGTGCTGCGTGCCTGCGGACTGGGGATCGCACCGGCCGATGCTGTCGAGGAGGCTAAGCAGGCTGCTGATTACGTCAGCACCCGTCCCGGAGGAAGGGGCTGCCTGAGGGAAGGTATCGAAATGATACTCAAGGCCCAGGGCAAATGGTTCTTTGACGAGGACAAGTATGATACCATTTATTGATAAAGACCGGAGGCTGATTCTCGGGAGCAACTCCCCCAGGAGGCGCGAACTGCTCGCCGGTCTGGGATTGGAGTTTGAGCTCGACGCCAGGAGCAGTTTCGAGGAGAGTCCTTTCGAGGGAGGCGACGCATACTCGCTCCCCCTGAAAATGAGCGAAGGGAAGTCTCTGGGCTTTCACCGTCCTCTGGAAAAAGACGAAGTGCTGATCACCGCAGACACGGTAGTGATAATCGATGGCAAGGTGCTGGGCAAGCCAAGGGACAAGGAGGACGCCATAGCTATGCTGCACCTGCTTTCAGGCAGGGTCCACGAGGTGGTAACGGCAGTGAGCCTTCGCAGTTCTAAGAAGATGAAGAGCTTCAGCGTCACCACAAAAGTGGAGTTCAACGAGCTGAATGACAGCACCATAGAATACTATGTAGATAAGTTCCGCCCCTTCGACAAGGCAGGAGCCTACGGCATCCAGGAGTGGATAGGATATGTGGGCATCAAGGGTATTGAAGGCTCATATTATAATGTAATGGGCCTTCCTGTCAACAGGCTTTACAGGGAACTGCTGGAGTTTTAGAGTATGTCCAGGGCCTTCACCTACCCCTTCAGATACACTCCTTCGGAGGATATCCGCCGTGCCGCGGCGGCCCTGATTGAGCGCATCGATGCTTCAGATGAGCTCAGGAGCATCTTCGGCGAAGGCAAAATGATGGGTGTGCTTCAGACCGACCGGGGCTTTCTATATGCTTTCAGCGGGCTTGCCGGAGGAAGGAGCGAAGTGGAAGGCTTTGTGGGGCCGATTTTTGACTATGGCCATCCGGAAGGCTATTACCGCAGGCGGGAAAAGGAGATTTCGAAAATGCCTTCTGGGGAGCAGAAAGCCCAGGCTTCAAGGGAGTTGCAGGACTATCTTTTCTCGAACTATATAGTGTCGAACGCTCTCGGACAGAGACTCAGCATAAAGGATATCTTTGCTCTTCGCGGGCTCGTACCTCCCTCAGGCACAGGAGAATGCGCCGCTCCAAAGCTGCTCCAGTACGCTTATGAGCACGCGCTTCATCCCATCGCTATGGGAGAGTTCTGGTATGGCGAAGCTGATACAAGGCAGGTGCACGAGAAGGGGCGCTTTTACCCTTCCTGCACAGGCAAATGCGGGCCGCTTCTGAGCTGGATGATGCAGGGGCTCGAAGTGGAGCCGAACCCTCTGGACAGCGAGTTCTGTTTCGATGAGCCTAAAGTGCTGTATTGCGACGACGATATTATCGTAGTCAACAAGCCCTCGGGGATGCTCTCGGTTCCGGGAAGGAGCAATAGGGACTCCCTTGTTGATATTTTAGAGTGCGGCTACGGCGAAGTCCATTCCTGCCACAGACTGGATATGGACACTTCGGGACTGATGGTTTTCGCCCGGAATATGCATTCGAAAGTCGTTCTGCAGCAGCAGTTTGCAAACGGCGAAGTAAAGAAGAGCTACAGGGCTCGTCTCAGCGCCTCTCCCCTGCCGTTCACCAAGGCTTCGCGAGGTACGATAGCCCTTCCCCTTTGCCCCGACTACTACGAGCGGCCGAGGCAGATGGTTGACTGTGAGCACGGCAAGCTGGCTGTCACCCGCTATGAAGTGATATCGGTCCTGCCCGATTCGGAGATTGACATACGTTTCTTTCCCCAGACGGGACGCACTCATCAGCTCAGGGTCCATGCGGCTCATCCCCAAGGGCTTGGACGCCCGATAAAAGGAGACAAGCTTTACGGGAGCCCGGATGGATGGAGACTCTTCCTGCACGCCGAAAGCCTGGAATTCACCCACCCGGTGAGGGGAGAAAGAGTTGAGTTCAAGGATTCTATAGAAGAATGGATATAACTAATACATAACACTTTACCACTATGACAGAAAACATTTATCGCGCAGACGACAGCCGCTATGACGGCAAGATGCAGTACCGCAGGTGCGGCAGGAGCGGAGTCCTGCTTCCGGCCATTTCGCTGGGACTGTGGCAGAACTTCGGCGATGTGGCTCCCCTGAGCCGCAGCCGCGAGATCCTCCGCAAGGCTTTCGACAGCGGCATCACCCACTTTGACCTGGCCAACAATTACGGGCCCCGCTACGGTTCGGCCGAGTACACTTTCGGCCAGGTGATGGAGCAGGACCTGAGGCCTTACAGGGATGAGCTGTTCATCTCCAGCAAGGCCGGCTACGATATGTGGCCGGGGCCCTACGGCAACTGGGGTTCGCGCAAGTACCTGTTTGCCAGCCTCGAGCAGAGCCTCAAGAGGATGAAACTCGACTATGTGGATGTGTTCTACAGCCACCGCTATGACCCCGAGACTCCGCTGGAAGAGACTATGCAGGCGCTGGTGGATATCGTGCGCAGCGGAAAGGCACTGTATGCCGGCATTTCAAATTATCCCGCCGAAGTGGCCGGAAAGGCTTTCAAGTATCTTGAGGACCACGATGTCCATTGCATTCTGCACCAGGTGAAGTACTCTATGATGGTGCGTCTTCCGGAGACTACCGGGCAGCTGGTTCAGGCTAAGGAGAACGGAACCGGGTTCATAGCTTTCTCCCCTCTTGCCCAGGGACTTTTGACTTCGAGGTACCTGGACGGTATTCCTACCGATTCGAGAGCGGCAAGGAATGCGTCGCTGAAGAGCAATACCATCACTGAGGAGACTCTCGGGAAGATTCGCGCACTCAATCAGATGGCGCAGGATCGCGGGCAGAGTCTTGCCCAGATGGCTCTCGCCTGGGATCTGAAGGACGATCTGGTGACTTCGGTCATTATCGGTGCGAGCTCTGTAAGCCAGCTGGAGGACAATCTTAAGGCGCTGAATAACACTCATTTCAGCCCTGAGGAGCTTCAGAAGATCGACTCTATCCTCGGCTGACCCCTCCCGCCGCGTGGAGAAATCTAGACACAACAATCCCCGGAGGCACACAGCTACCGGGGATATTTTGTAAGGGACGAAGCCCAGCCTTCGAAAAGACTAGCCAATACTCTCGACAAGCGCGAGCACACGGGCCTGATTATCCTCAAGCGTACCGTTGTCCCCGTCACACTCAAAATACTTGCCCTGAGCCTTATAATAATCAATAAGAGGCTCAGTCTGAGCATGATAAGTCTTGATTCTGTTGGTAATGGTAGCGTCATTGGCATCATCAGCCCTGCCTTCGATAGCAGCGCGATGAGCAATGCGGCGACGTATGGCATCGTCCGAAATCATAATCGAAATCACCGCCTTGAGGCTCTCTCCCCTGCCGGCGAGCATTTTGTCAAGGTCTGCCGCCTGCTGGAGATTCCTCGGGAAGCCGTCCAGAAGAAAACCGTCAACCCCCTTGATAGTATCGAAGGCCGACTCGATCATCCCCTCAACTACTGTGTCGGGCACCAGTGATCCGGCATCTATCAGGGCCTTGGCCTGCTTTCCGAGCTCACTGCCGGCTGCGATTTCAGCTCTGAGCAGTTCGCCGGTCGAAATGTGCTTCAGATTGTACTTCTTTGCTATGGCGCTTGCGTGCGTGCCTTTGCCTGCCCCCGGAGGGCCGAAAAGAATGTAGTACTTCATATTGCTTGGTGTAAAGTATTATTCGTCAATCACATATATATCCCTCAGATTCCTTCCCAGCTCATCGTAATCTAGACCGAATCCGACGATGAAAGCGTTGGGGATAGCCATTCCGACATAGTCCAGCCTCACGTCTTTCTTATAGACCTCGGGCTTGAAAAGCATAGTGCAGATTTTCACGTCGGTGGCTCCCTTGTCGAGAAGCAGCTCCTTGAGGGCCACGATAGTATTGCCCGTATCGACTATGTCCTCGCAAATTATCACCCTCCTTCCGCGCACGTCGGCGGTCAGCCCCATCATATTCAGAACAGTGCCCGTGGACTTGGTGCCCTGGTATGAAGACATCTTGATGGAAACGAGCTCGCAGTTGAATTCCAGCCTGGTCAGAAGCTCGCCCGTAAAGGGAATGGAACCGTTGAGAACGCAGAGCACAATGGGAACATCCTCACAATCACGGAAATCCGCGTTGACCCTCTCTGCCACTCCGCTAATCGCTTCAAGAATCCTGTCGTGGCTGATGAAGGGCTTGAAGACTTTGTCGTGAATCTTTATCATTATATCCGTTTTTTGGCCGCGCTAATTTACGAAGATTTTTTTATTTTTGAGGCCTAAACTTATGCTATGAAGACACAGAATCTCTTTGTGGCCCTTGTTCTGGGCCTGTTTTTCTCTCCCGAGCTCAGTTCAGCTCCCGGCGACGACCTTGTCCGTTGCGCACTTGTCATCTCTTCGGCTTCCGGCGAGGAAGAGCTGGACGAAGAGTTCCTCGAAAGGCTCGAAAAGCTCGAGCAAAGGCCGCTGAACCTCAACACCGCAACTGTCCGCCAGCTGGAAGCGAGCTGTCTGATGACTCATTATCAGGCAGTAAGCCTTCGCGACTATATTGCCCGCTGCGGATCTGTCCGCTCTTACGAAGAGCTTGCATTAGTGGACGGCTTCAATGAGACTCTGGCGCAATGCCTGAAAAGGTTCACTACCCTGGGACTCGAGGCCGACTCTGCCGGCGGGCCGCAGGACAGGCTCTCCGGCAAAATCCAGCTTAAGGCCGGAGTTCGCGGCGACGGCAAATACTCTGACTCCCAGCGTCTTTCGCTGGACTGGGGCAGCAGAGGCTCGCTTTTCTGGACCCGAAGCAAGAGTTTCAGCGCCAAGAGCGAGCCTTTCCCCGGGACAATCAGCCTTCGCTATTCTCCCCGAAGGGTAAGCGGCCTTAAAGTAATCGCCGGGCATTACAGCGCCCGCTACGCTTTGGGTCTGAACAGCTGGAGCGGGATGCGAATCAGCTCCTTAAGCGCTGTAAGTTCTTTGTTTCCAAGCTCTTCGGGACTTAGCGAAACTTCCTCCTCGGCCGCTTCGCTTTGCGGCGTAGCCCTTGAATGGGAGCGCGGCCCGCTTGCCATAGGGGCTTCCTGCAGTCCCTTGTCCAAAGACTTCACCCTGCACGCCGAGGTCCTCTCGAGGCGAAGCACTTTAGGGCTGACCATAACGGACAAAGGATCTTCTCTGGACTGGAGAATATGTCTTAAGTCATTCAGTATCCTGGGCGAAGCATCTTTTCTCTACCCTTCCCTGCTCGGTAGCGACGCCCAACTCTACAAGGGCGGCGGAGCGGGCTCCTTCAATGCCGCCGTTTCGCTGCTATGGGTCCCTTCTTACGGAAAGAACTTCGCTTTTCAGGCACGCTACATCCACCCGGACAGCAAACTACAGACATTCAAGTATTCGGGCGTGAGCGCAATTTTCCAGTCCAACATGGTTCAGGCCGGCCTCGAATGCAATTATGACCAGGCACTGGGAAGTCTGAACGCAGAGGCTCTTGGCGGTCTGAACCTTGAAGGCGAGAGCAGCGAACTCAAGCTTCGCGCCCGGCTCAAATACAAATCATCTGAGGCCCCTTCGCGCCCCTATCTGAACCTTAGGGCTGAAGGAGCCTTAAAACCTGGGACCTTCGAACTGCGCTCAAGGCTGGAGGGAGTCCTGAACAAGGGCCTGGGAGGCCTTGGCTACATCGAGGGCAGCAGGAAAGGTAGCAAGGCTTCGGTGTACCTCAGACTGGGAGCATTCTGCATAGATTCCTGGGACGACAGGATTTATGTCTATGAGCGCAACGCCCCACCCTCTTTTTCAGTCGTAGCATATTACTTAAGAGGCTGGAACAGTTCGGTTTATGCTGTATATGATTTCAACTGGCACCATAAGCTTTACTTCCGCCTGGAGACTCGCCAATACCCCTGGAGCCGGGTGAACAAAGAAGCATTTTGGGCTCTGAACGTGCAGTATCGTTGGGTATTTTAGGACTATTTTGAAAAATCATTAGTATCTTTGCTGCTCAAAACTGGAAAAGATGAACACTTTTACATTCAAGCGCAAAGTCAATTATTACGAATGTGACAGGATGGGAATCACCCATCATTCGAACTACATACGTTTTATGGAAGAGGCCAGGATTGAGCTTCTGGACGAGTACGGCTACGGTTTCGAGAGGATGGAGGCGGAGGGCATCAGCTCCCCAGTGGTGAGTGTGAGCGTGGAGTACCGCAAGCCTACCACTTTCCGCGACGAAATCCGCATTGAAGTATATACCAAGAACATCAGCGCAGTAAAGCTCACTTTCGGCTACCTGATGTATGTGGATGATAAGCTGGTATGTAAAGCAGAGAGCGTCCACTGCTTTTTCGACAATGGACGCCCTGCCTGCATCGAAGAGCGGTTCGCGGACTTGTACCCCCGCCTTATCGCCCTGACTGATAAGTAATTATTTCTCCTTCACGCAACGCACCGGATGAGCAAAGCCCTTGTTGCCGTCGATGATGTCGGCATACAGCTGATCTACCGATGCGCACAGTCTCCTTCCGTAATGGAGACTGCTGTCGTTGTCTGACACGCGGGCGTTGCAGCTCCAGCTGAATACGCACTGGTTCAGCTCCAGGGCTCCGCTGACGCAGTTCCTGTCGCCAACGCCTGGCCACCAGGCTCCCGAAAACTCGAAGCCGCCGTCCCAATCGTCAAAGGCTGAGGCCTTTACGCTCTTCAGGTCAGACAGTTCAGCTTCGCTGGGCACCCTGTATCCTGCGGGGCAGGGGTCGTAATCGGTCTTAGTCTCTGCCCACAGAGCATCGTTTGCCGCTGCTGTCCAGTCGTGCCTCTCGGCGTGGAACATATGCATAGGCTCGGCGGTAGCCATCTCTACGCTTGCAGGCTTGTCTTCGAAGGCCCAGGTATAAGTATAATCGGGATTGATGCTGGTGCCTGACTTTGCATAATAGAAGATGTACTTCGAGGGTTCAGGTCTTGCTCCTGCGAAGATGGGGTCTTTTCTTCCCCACTGATAATAGAGCACAGTCGGGTCGTCCCCGTCATATTTCTCGGCGCTCCACTGTCCGAGGCTTCTGTCCATAAACACTGCTCCGCCGGGATGGGTGACGGTTTTGGGAGTGTCGGTCATCCAGATATGCCAGCTCCAGACAATCTTTCCGTCTTCATCGAATGCGGCGATAAGGGCGTTACCTTTCTTTCCCGAAGCGGTGAAACGCACCCTGCCGTATTCGTAGGTGATGTCGCTCAGGTAAGCTTGCTCGGTTGCTGAAGTGGACTTCGTGGTCCAGAGCCAGTCAACTTTTGCGATGCCTTCAATCTGCTCTCCACTCACTTTTTTAGCCGGGAAGCTGTAGGTTCCGGCCTTTGATACGATGTAGCAGTTGGCCGGGCCGTCGAGGTAGGTTGAAGGATGAGGGTCTTCGGCCGAGGTGAAATATGCCCTGACAATTCTGTTGCCCGATGCCGAGCTGGCTGCGACCGAGAGCACATAGTCCGTCTTGAACTCGAGGCCTACGGCTGTGTGGGTGGAAGAGGGTTCGGCAAGGCTTGCCGCATCGATGGCCGTGCCTTCTTTAAGTACGGTTTCGGCATCGGAAAGGGTGCTGGAGGACCCTGCAGGAGTGAGGAGGTAGGCGCAGCTGCCCAGCCCCTCGTGGCTCAGGGTGAATGTCACGCTGTTTGCTTCGACGCTCACTTCGGAGATGACCAGTTTTGCCTGATCGCTTTCATCTTTTGTGCAGGACGCCGCTAGCAAAGCTGACGCCAAGCACATAATGCTTAAATACTTAGCCTTCATAATACACTTTTTGGGTTATTTTTGGTAATATTTAAGTTGCTAATATAAGCAAAAAAGTGCTCCGGACAAGCCTCCAGGGCACTTTTTTCGTTTCTCCGTGTTTTTTGGTAACTTTGCTTCCCGGTTCAGTTGCCGCGATTCCTGCTTACTTTGTAGGGCTTATTACAAGATACTATGTCGCTGCTATGGGTTTTTGCCATCTCGCTTCTAGCGAGTTTCACTCAGAGGGTGTCGGGCTTCGGTTTCGGCATCATAGCTATGACGGTCTTCAGCTTTGCTCTCCCCTCCTACGGTGAAGCCACTGCCCTGTCCGGTATGCTCGGCGCCCTTACATCTGTTGTCACGGCCATAAGGATGCGCAAGCAGGTGCCCTGGCGTAAGCTGCTGCCCATTTTGCTTACCTTTCTGGCTGTTTCGTTTTTTGCGGTGCTCTTTGTTTCGAAGGCTGGGAGCGGTGAGATGAAAAAGATTCTGGGCGGCGTTCTTATCTGCGTGAGCCTGTACTTTTTCTTTCTGAGCGAGAAGATACGTCTGCGTCCTTCTTTGGGTGTGCAGCTGGGGCTCGGCTCGCTGTCCGGTGTGATGGGCGGACTGTTTGCAATGCAGGGGCCGCCCGCTGTGATTTATTTCATCTCCTCCGCCCAGAGCCAGCAGGAGTACATCGCGATGACTCAGTGGTATTTCTTTATAGGCAATCTGATAATGACCCTCTTCCGCGCCGCCCACGGTCTTGTGACGCCTACGGTGCTCACTGACTGGGCTGTATGCGCTCCGGCTGTGTTTGTCGGATTGCTTGTCGGAGGGAAGGTAGCCGAGCGTATTGACATTAAGCTTCTGCGCAAGATTGTCTATGCCTTCCTCGCCGTCTCCGGGATTATCTCCCTGCTCTCCTAACGCCCCGCTCCTTCCTTGTCATTTCCAAGGCCGCAGCCACTCCCCCTGTCGCCCATCTCCTACTCTGCTCATCCGAAATGGCAAAAAAGCGGTCAAAATTTGCTAAAATGCCTCTGAAATCGACAAAATAGCAAAAAAATGCCCTAAATATGCTAAAAATCTATTTCGACCTGCGCGCATCCACTTGTCATTTCGACCAAGGCCGAAGGCCGCGTGGAGAAATCTGAGCTGCGCGGGACATCTTATAATTATCCGACACTCAGCAATTTATTTAGATGCTCCAGTTGTAGGCAATAGAAGAAAGCCTCTGTGTTAATCTTTTTGATGCGGTTGAGTTTGTTTAGTGACAACTCTTCAATCGTCGCAGTAGCAAGGTCCATATCAGCTTCTTTGGTATAGTGGTGTACCTCATTGATTCCGAGTTGAATCATGCGAACCAAATATGCAACTTTGGCTGCATCGCGGACAGCACGTTCCATAGTATAGTTTTCGATAAGGATGAAGCCGTTCACACGGTGAGCACCGTCGGTGAGATAATTGTATTCCTGCTTGTTGAGAGATCCGAAATAACATATGTTCATAGCTGTCTCTAATGCATCATTGAGAACATCTTTGGCTGACAGCTTATCCAGACCGCGGTAGCCTAGCTCAATCGGAACAAGTTTATGAAAGGTTCTGCTGACAATCTCCAGGCTGTCGGTACGGTCCAGAATAGAACTAATATCGAAGAGCTGCTTCATAATCTCCATTGAAAAGGGTTTTTCGTCCTTAAAGAACGGAATTCCGGTAGTGTGTGGGGCGAAGGCCGTGAGCTTATCTCCCAATATGTCTTCAAGACTGGGAATCTGTACTAAAACAGGTTCTCCTTCAGTTTTTAGAAGTGGGCTCTCGATGGGTATGCTAAGCACTCGGCTGTAGTCAATATCCTCGTAAAGAACATCAAGCAAAATTGCCCCGCTTGAATATCCGGCCGGATAGGATACCAGATATTCATAGGCAGCATGGCTTTTGGGTACATTGGTACGTGCTTTCCGCGAAATTTCTTTCACGCTTGTAAAGCCATACTCACCCGCGTATAATTCCAGGTAGTCCCAGATGTTTGTTCCGGGTTTGCAGACAATGTCAATGTCTATACTAAGCCTGCGTGAGGAACCAAGGTGAAGCATAAGGGCCGTGCCGCCCTTGAACACGAAAGGGCAACCGGAGCGAACCAATGATTCAAGCAGGGAGAATGCCCTGATGCTCTTCTCCAGCAGAGATGCGTCTTTGATGTAAGGGTATTGTATACGGAGGGTTTCTATCCACTCCCGTGTACGGCTTACAGGATTAATCATAGTCAGTAGTCAGGTCAATGTTTGATATTATTTGTTGTATGGAGTCAATGCTGCCACGGCGGCGCGCATAGCGAAGCAGGGCAGAACGTGATATCGAACAGCTGCGGAAGACGCGTTCGAAGATGGTGAACACTTCCGAGCCTTGAAGGTAATCGAATTCCGGATTGACCGCAATATCCACCAATAGCTTTTCTGCCATAGGAACCTGAAGGCCACGGAATGATTCCAGAGGCGATTCGGTATAGAGAGGATGGATAACGATGCAGTCCTTGCTGTCTCCGTAAGTATAGAATTCGTTTTTAGTGGGGTGTGGCAAGACAATGTATTGTGTGTACATTTCCTTCAGTGCGTCGAAAACCGTGGCCTCCATATCCCGTTCAACATCCACGACAGTAATATTCACATTGGGTACGTGAAGCATGAAAGGCACCACACAGAATGAATCCCAGATACAGAAATTAACCAGCGGATAACGCTCCTTCAGCGCATTACCTATATCCATTGCATCTTTTTGCGGTCTAACCAGAAAACGAGGCTTGTATCCTTCCGGAAGGGCATACTCTCCCCATCCGTTCTTCACCAGCCTTCCTCTGGCCACAAGACGCCCCAGTAATGTCGATAGGCTGGCCTCGTTGACTAAAGCATCAGAACGCTGCGCTTGCAGCAGATCTTTCTTTTTGAAAGAACCGCCTTGTTGCTCTGCGAAACTGATAATATTCTCTGTAATAGTCATTCGTCCCTCCCCGTTTGTGCAAAAATATAACAAAATTGGCACAAAACAATGAATTGTGCCAAAATTGTTATACTTTTATGTCGAGGAAAAACGTCAATCCGCTCGACGGCAAGGGTGCCACTTCGAGCGCCTGACACTGTCATTTCGACCAAGCGAAGCGCGCGGAGAAATCAGCGGAGAGTCGTTATTTGTATGCTTAAAGGAAATTCGTATCTTAGCAATAAAAACAGTATCGAGATACAGGTACTGATATGAAAAACTAAACCCGGTAGCTTGAATTGCTTCAGGGGCTATCGGGAATCAACAATGCAAATGTACGAATAATTTTTGATTTGGCACGAGAGAGCGAATGGCCGAGCTGCTTGCCTGTCGTATAGACATCCGCCCCGAGCAACCAGGAGACAGCGCAAACCAATCAGAAGACACTGCTGACCAGATTGACGGTCGCTTCCTTCTTCTTGTCCACTATCTTGGCGTAGATGGCCGTCGTCGTGACACTCGAATGCCCGAGCAGCTTGCTTGTCGTATAGACATCCGCCCCGAGAGTGAGCATCATAGTCGCGAAGGTATGGCGGCTACAGTGATACGAAAGGCACTTCGACACTCCCGCATTCCTTGCCCATTTCTTGATGTGATAATTGATGGTCGCATCGCTCGACGGCAGGTCAAACACCCTCTCGTCAGCCTCCCTCCCCGGCGGCATACATTTCAGGGCCTGGGAAGATAAAGGGATATTGTTCGGCTTTTGAGTCTTCTGCATAAACACGTGAATATAAGACGATTGCCCATCCGGAGACTTATGCACGTCCGCCCATGTCAGCGTTCGCACATCACTGAGCCGCAAGCCTGTGAAGCAGGAGAACAGGAAGGCCAGCTTGACTTCCGGATTGCCGCAGTCCTGCTTTATCATACGCCGCAGTTCGTCAATCGTAAGATAGTCCCGCTCCTTCGGGCACGAGCGCAACTTCTCCCTCTGATCCAGACAGTTCATCGGATTGGAAGGCAGGTAGCCTTCCTTGACCGCTTTATTGAGCGCGGCGCAAAAGACAGTCTGATGGTGATGGGCGCAACCTTTTGAAATCGTCTTTTGCTCTTTCGTACTGACGCTATTCCTTGCTGTCTTCAGATAGTCGATGAACCCCCTGCAGAACTCAGCATCCACACTGCTTATCGGAAGGGAGGGGGTTCCCGCTTGCCGCAGGTACTCTTCCACCTTCTTACGCATATCCGAGCGGCCCTTCAGGGTCGAAGAGCTAAACTCTCCCCTATCGGACTCATACTGAATCAGATACTCAGTCAGTGCAAACTCCTTGTCCTTTACAGGAGCAGCTTTTTCGGGGAGAGTCAAAAGCCCGATTGACTGGTATTCCCGCACACCGTCGACATCTATCCCCAGATAGAGTCTCATCGGTTCCATTGAATTGTTTCTTGGTCTATCCATATCGTTTTAGTGTTGAATTATGTTTTACAAGGGCAGAACCTGAATTATAGATGAAAAAAATTAAAGACTATGCTTCGTAGGCTTTAATGAGCAGGGTAATGGATTAAAAATGAGATGGATAGAAAATTGGGAAAATGAATAAACAGGAAGATATGGATATAAAAATTATAATTTCAAACTATAGTTTATGAAAAAATCACTTATTATCGCGGGTCTGGCTTGTGTAGCACTTGCCGCCTGCACCAAAAACGAGGTCGTTAGCGTGGCCCCCGACCAGGAGATCACCTTCCAGACCATCAGCACCAAAGCTGCTTCACCTTTAGGTACGGGTAAAGCTTTTATTTCTTATGCTTACTTGGTTCCTGAAACAGAGTCATGGGCCTCTGCAACAACAAAAACCCTTTACATTAATGGGCAAAAGATTTATTATCATGACAATTACATCAATAGTCAACCCGCTTGGGCTGCTGCCTCCAAATACTACTGGCCTAAGCAGGGTAGCTTGACTTTCTTCGCTTGGACGGATAATACGAATGATCCAACAAGTAGCGTAGTCTCATGTCCTTCTGATCAAGGTATTACCTTTACTTCCTACGTTACTACCGCTGCAAATACTGATTTGATGGTGGCAAAGATTGCTGCAGACAAAACTAATAATCCTGCAGATAATTCAGCAGGTTCTAGTTCTTCAACTTGGGCAGCAGGAGTTCCTACCGTATTCCAACATATCTTATCAAGTCTTAAACTTTCAGCAAAGACTTCCGATAACTATACCAGTGCTAAAATTAAGATTACATCTATCACTATAGATAATCTTTATTCAACAGGTACCTACAAGCAAGGAACTGATGCCTCAATTAATCCTATTGCAGGAACATGGACAACTGAAGGTACGCAAGCATCCATTAATCTTTATACTCCGGACACTGCTACTGAAATTAACAATAGCGAAACTGCTCTTAACATATCAGGCGATGATTTGTGCATACTTCTGCCTCAGTCATTGACTGATGAACAGATTGTAGTTAATTATTCTGTAACGACAAACTACGGCACAACACTCACAACCAATTACGTATACAAAAAGAAGCTATCTGAACTGCTTTCTGATTCAAAGCTGAAAGCAGGTACAGAGTATACTCTCAAACTTAAAATAGGTCTTGACGAGATTCTTTGGGATCCTGCTGAAGACCCTTGGAATACTGAGAATATTGATATTACTATTTAACCCTCTAATCCGCCTGGGCTTGACCGCCTTGGCGGGTTCCAATGACAAAGAAGACGAAAACGACGATGCGAGTTGACGCATACATACTAGGCACTTTGGCCCTGGCGATACTTTCCGGATGCGCGAAGATAGAGCAGCGGGAGGCGGAGGCGGTGCAGCTGAGCTGGCAAGTCATCCAGGACGTCCCCACCAAGGCCTCGGCATACAACACCAGCGACACCTTCCTCTCCTGGGCGTGGTACCTGCCTGACGGGAAGAGCTGGAGCAAAAACAACAAGGATGCCGAGAGGTATATAGGCGGCGAAACGTTTGGCGTCACCATAGGATATGTATCTTCAAAACACGCCTGGAAGAATGTAGTCTGGGTCGGCACAAATTGGAAGGAAGGAGTGTCGTACTACTGGCCCAAAGCGGGCAGGCTCAGCTTCTTTGCCGCAAGTCCTTCGAGCCTCGGCTCGGCCGTCAGCTGCACCGCCGAGGACGGAATCAAAATCACCGACTGGGATGTGAATGAGCATCAGGACACCGACATTATGGTGGCAGACCTTATCACTGACCAGAGCGGCAACACCTCCTCCACCGGAGGCTGGCTCACCGGTGTTCCCACCGTCTTCCGTCACAAGCTCTCGATGCTTGTGGGCTTCAATTTCAACACTTTCAAGGACTACGAGCACGGCCACGACGGCTCCTCCGAGAAAAAATATACCCAGTCTGACATCACTTACCTCGTCACCAAAATAGAGATAACAGGCTACCCCCAAAAGGGCACTTTCATAGTCAACGCTCCTGCCGCCGGCTCCATAGGCCAGTGGAACGTGGCCGCCTCTTCGCCCAAATACAATTACACCTGGTACAATAACGATAGCGGGCTGAGGATTCCTTATCAAAGTTCAGGGTCAACAGCTATCGCGGCCAATTCTCTAGGCGGGAAAACCTACCTGTACCTTCTTCCCCAACAGTTCACAAGCGAGGACGCAAAACTGAAGATTACCTATATCAAAAGGACCTATAAGGAAGACGGCTCCGTGGACAACAATGCTCCGACCACAGCCGAGGTGAGCCTCAAGGACCTGTTCGCCGCGTCGGGCAACAGACTGGTAATGAACCGGAAGATAACGGTCAATATAACCTTCAACAACGACTCCAACCTCATCTTCTGGGCTCCGGACCAGAGCGAATGGGGCAGCGGAGAGTTCGATATTTATGTATAATCCATCCGAATAGAATGAATTTCAATAGTTTAACATATATGGCAGCAGTTTGCGTCCTGATGGCTTCGTGCGCCAAAACCAGCGCAGACCAATCTCCCTTGGTGAGGTCTCTGATTGGTTTTACCACAGTGAGCACCAAGGCGGCAAGCGCTTACCCTACCGGCAGCCCTTTTATAACTACTTCCTATAAACTTGCTTCCGGCAAGACATGGGATGCGAATAAGGAGGAGGCCAGAATCTTTATCAATCAGCAAGAAGTAAGGTACAATGCCACATATAACTATTGGAAGACAACTACAGATTACTATTGGCCGGATGACGGGAGATTAACCTTCTTCTCCTACTCTCCTACGACCCTGAAGGGCAGCAAAACGAGCGTATCGACCGACGGAGTGAGCATCTCTTCGTGGGATGTGACAAGCGACAGCGGGGACATACTCGTTGCGGACATCGCCCAGGACAAGACCAAGAACGAATCGCTTGCCGGCTACACTGGCGTTCCGACCAACTTCCGCCAGAAGCTCTCCAAGATAGTATTCCGCTTCTCCATAGCCGATGAAGCTGACGATGCCACCCGGGTGAACGTCACCTCAATAAGATTGAAGGACGTATATTCTGCCGGTGCATACTCCCGCGGAGGGTATTCCGACGACAAATGGACCCCTAGCTCCACCTCGCTCAAAAGCTCAGACTGGGGCCTGTACTCAGGAAGCCTGACAATTTCGAAAGGAAGCTTCAGCGCAGAGCAGGAATTCAATATGATACCGCAAAGGTTGGTTGCTTCGGCCAGTGCCCACCCTATACTGGAAATCGGCTACAACATCAGCACCGACAACGGCGTGAACTGGGAGAGCAAGACGGCATCCTGCTACTTCGACGAGAACCTGAGGCAGGAAGAGTGGGAAAAAGGCAAGAAGTACACCTATAAAATATATATAGGTGTGGGACAGCATCCTATCGACTTCGATGCGAGCGTTGTTGATTGGTCTGACTATGATGGTCTTCAAGTGTCAATAGGTGGTTAATCCAAGTGATATGGGAAGGAAGACAAACATAATGCATTTTTACGCCTTGGGCTCTGTCCTTCTGGCGACGGGTATTATGTCCTCCTGCAACAATAGCACCTTCAAACCTGCTGATCCTGTGTACGATATGCGCTTTGAAGTGGTCTGCACCCCCAATACCAAGAGCACTGAATTCCCCGGTGAGTACGGGGTATGGGCCTATGACTCCAAAAGCCGGGAAGCCGAGCTGGAAGGAGTGGCACTGATCAGGCAGGACGCCTTGTGGGCTCCCGAGAAGGAGTATAAATGGGAAGCGGCCAAGAGCCTGGACATCTATTCGGCAGCACCGCTGTCGCGGGCCGTTTTCGATGAGCAAAGCGGAGTCGGATTTGAGCATTACAGCCTTTCAGAGTTGCAGGATCTGCTTTATACAGAGCCGCTCCTGAACCGCCGCAGCGTCAACTCGCTGGGAGTGGTTAGCCTAGATTTCCGCTCGGCCCTGAGTCTGGTGCGCTTCAAAGCCGTCAGCCGCTGCGCCGCGACCACTCAAGTAACGGTCAAAGGCCTGAAAATCAACGGAACAGTGCAGAGAGGAAGCTTTTGCAGCCTGCCTTCCCCCAAGTGGACGCTGGAAGGTGAATGCACTCCGCTGCTGAGTTTTGAGGGCTCGCAGATAATCCCCTCGGATGGATGTCTGCTGTGCGAGCAGAGGCTCATCCCCCAGTCTGCGCTGATGCGTTTGGAGCTAAGCTGCGACTTTGTCAAGGACGGAATTTTCGTTCGCGACCAGGTTCTGAGCACCACAATCCTGCTTGACCTCAAGCCGGGAAAGCTCTATGAGCTGAATCTCGGAGTGTATGACAACTATGACTTGAAAATCGAAAAAATATGACCAAGATATTGAAATACACCATATTGGCTCTCTTATTCGTATGCCTTTCAGCCTGCCGCAAGACAGACACTGACGATGATGTGGCTGCGCTTTCGTTCCAGGCCGAGGCCCGGGAGATTGAACAGGAGTTGAAGTCGGGAGCAGGAGAAGGAATTGTGAAGACTAACGATACGAACCTTACAGACAAATCGTTCGGAGTGTTCGGTGTGTGGAACGACATCGAGAAGAGCATCGGCGGCAATAATGTCTTCCTTCAGTCCACGGCGCAGGAGGTGACTTACAACAGCGGTAAATGGCAGTATAGCCCTTTGCAATACTGGAAGATTAACAAGTTCTACCGTTTCAGGGCTTACCATCCTTATAGCGGAGACTCATTCATTGTAAACGCCTCATCTTCAGCAGACAATATTATGATTGAGTACAATGTCGTCCCCGGCAAAGACGACCTGCTGGTAGGATTCAAGGCCGTTAAAGCAACGATTGACAATATAAAGGCCCCGGTCAAGTTCGAGTTCCAGCACGCTCTCTGCGGCCTTCAGTTCAAGATTGCGCTGAAAGACGTAAGCGACATTGCCGATACCGACAAGGATGCCATCACCGAGTTCCATATCGAAGGCCTCATCCCTACGGGAACCCTTCGCTATACCTTTGACCCTTCGGATGTGAAACTTCCTATGATTGAATGGATTGCAACATATTACGACAGCGGTTCGTACTTCAGCTGGACCGGGGAGAAGGAGTTCGGAAAGTATGACGGGACCCATGCCGTCAATATTTTTGACGGCTCTGCGAATATGGTGTTCTGCATTCCGCAGACCTGCTCATCTGCAGCCGACAAGCCCACAACCATTCATTTCAAGACCCGTGGCGGAGGCACTGCCGACAACAGCGCCACCCTGCCGACCCTAAAATGGGAGAGCGGAAAGATATACATCTACACCCTTCTTGTTAACAAGTCCGACCTTGAAGTCGTAGTGAGCATCAAAGATTGGAAAGAGATTCAGTCAAGCGAAGACGTTTATCTGTAGAATATGAGAAAATTATTGATATACAGCATATTGGCGGCGTTTGCCCTGCTTTCGTGCAGTCGCACCCCTCTGCCTGATTCATCCCGCGAAGGGACGGGCGAGCTCGTGATCCGCATCGCTTCGCCTGCAAGTGGCGGCACCAAGGCCGGGACCGCGGCAGACGGAGATGTGATGAACAACCTGCATATCTGGGTGGCCGATCCGGCTGGTAAGGTGGTGCGTTATGCTTCCTGGATCGGTACGGACGGGGATATTGTGATGAATGTCGGCGACAGCACAGCCACAGCCACTTTCACCAATATCGAGAGGAACACCTACACTGTGTATCTTATTGCAAATAAGCCTACTGCCTTGACTGCTCCGGTGGTTGGAGGAACTATTGAAGACGATTTCAAGAAGTATGTGCTGAGCGGATTTTCCGCCAATGTTCCGGATTTCGGAAGCGACGGGATGCCGCTGAGCCTGGTTGAGAGCATAAGCATATCAGCAGGCCAGAACAGCCTGAATGCCGAGCTGATACGCTCTTGCGGCCGCATCAGGGTAAGTGTCCGCAACAATACCCTCGACAAGAACATCTTCCTTCAGAGCGTGGCCCTGGGCGAAAAGAATCCCAATAAGGGCTATCTTTTCCAGCAGGACAACCATAGCGTACCTTCGGACATAGACTATGTCGGCTTCGAGGATTCGTTTAGCTATACCACTGCAGGTGAGAAGGTTACGGATCATATAGCTCCGGGCGTTGTGAAGACTGTCATTGACCAGTACATCTATGAGAGCGGAGTTGGCGCCGTGGCCAATATGGGGCTGCAGTTTGCCGGAGGGCTGTTCGAGACGAGTGCGACAAGCGCTGTGCTGGATTATGTAACAACCGAAGATGTCTATAGTGCCGGAACGGAGTCCTCCGAATACAACGACACTCTGAAAGACTCAGAAGGCAAACCTTTACCGATGATAATAAGAAATAAAAGTGCAAACTATTTCATTAAAGCAAGTGGTTCTTCTGTTTTAGGTTATAACCGAAGTAATGTTAATGAATTGCTTGCTGGTTCTGATGTTAAAGACTACATATGGCAGATTGAGGAATCCTCCGGAAATAAATATATAAAGAATCTCGGTACTAATAAATACTTGACTATCGGGCGAAATAGGACAAATGTTACCGTAGAATCATACAAGAACAATTTGAATATCGCATCTAATGACAATTCTGGGGCATTGGCAACGTTGTTTTGGTATGCCGGATACAATATGTGTTCGAGCGGTAACGTTGATGGTAATAGTATTGTTTCTGAATACTGCAAAGATGCTCCTAAAGATAACCGGTTTTTCTGGTATATGACGCCTGTCTATGTTACATCAATTAGTTATTATCCGTTTGTTGGTGCACTTAAGACCTTCAAAAAGACCCTGCCCAATATCAACTATATCAATGATTTCGGTGTAGCAGTGCCGCTGACTCAAATCAGCCGCAATGAGGATGTAAACATAGTCATCAACATATACTACAACCCCGAGTACGCCCTCGTTTACTTCGATGTACAGGCCTGGACAGGAGTTAAGAACGAGACCACTTTTGATTAATCGCTATGAAACAGATATTTAAACCCATATTTGCCGCCCTGCTTGTTTCGCTTCTCGCTCTTTCCTGCGTCAAGGAGCAGTTCAGGGAAGCCGGCCTTGAAGAAGGAGAAGGTTATCTGATGGTGAACTTCGGCCCCCAGGAGTCGATTGAAGTCACCACCAAGGCCACCCAGAATGCGACCAGCGAGAACTCCGTGAGCAACATCTATGTATTCCTTTTCGATAACAACGGCAACAAGCTGTACGGCAAGTGGCTCACCGCGTCGGAGAAAAAGTCCTCTGCTACTGATGTAGTTGACGCCAGCACCGATTGCTGGTATGTCGATAACACGGCAAGCCCTGTCAACGGATGTTTCAAAATCAAGGCTTCTGCGGGCAACAACTTCAAGCTCTATGTCATAAGCAACCTGGACTCCGATATGGCCCGAATCTCCTCGGACCTCCTTTCACACAGCATCGCGACTGAAACTGACCTTAAGAACTTCAAGCTCCAGCTCAATCAGGAAACGGTGAACCGCAACACCAATTTCCCTATGGTAGCTTACAAAGAAGGAATCTCCATCAACGCTGGCTCGACCACTGTGGCGCCAAGCGATAAACCTCTTCATCTTCAAAGGATAGACGCGAAGGTAAGATTCATTTTCAAGACTGGCACGCGCCCCGACGAGAGAGGACAGAGAATCAAGAGCTTCGAAGCGCGTCAGTGGAAGGTTGTCAATGTGCCCACGACCTCGTATGTAGTGCCTCGCATTGGTGAGGATGCCACGGTGGTGGACCCTTTAACCCCTTTGTCTGAGTATGCTTCCAAGGCGCCGTATTTCTTTGAGACTGACTGGCGTAACTTCGAGGATATAACTACTTCTACTCAGGAGTTCTCGTTCTATATGCTCGAGAACCGCCAGAGCCCGAAGAACAGTTCCTTCACTTCTTACCAGGACCGCAGCAGGCAAATGAAGGATGCCGCCGGGAAGAATGAGACTGTCAATGTGGAATATACTTCGCTTCTCGGAAAGAGTTCAAGCCGGGAGCTGAGGCTGTTTCAGAACGCCAATGACTTCTCGACCTATGTACTTGTGACCGGGCGCGTCAATATGGACCTAGAGAACGATGATGCCGGACAGACGCTCGGTGCCGATGTACAGTATATGATCCATCTTGGCAACTGGAACGCGACTATCAACAATGACGACGGGAAGCACTATACCGACGACGTTTATAAGGGTTTTGACAACTTCAAGACTGAGCGCAACCATAGTTACACCTACACCGTGACAGTCAATTCGGTCAATAATATACGCGTGGAGGTGGAGAAAGGCGATACGGAGAACCAGCCCGGCTCCATCGGAGAGGTTATCATCGCAAAGGAGGAGATTGCCCTCTGCGATGCGCATTACGTGTCAAAGACTATGACCTTCCACGCCAAGCATTTTGTAACTGCAGGTTCGGACGGGAGCCTCACTTCCACTGCCGACCGGCTTACCTGGAAGGTCAAGACTCCATACTGCGACGGTTCGCCTATAATCAGGGACGGAATCGATATCGCAGACCACCTTGACTACAGGTGGGTGCATTTCCGCCTGAACAAGCAGGATGACGGTGGAAACTATTTCCAGGACCGCAGGCGCAAGTTCACTACCCGAGTCTATGAGCATAAGGAGCTTTCGCAGGAGAACCTGGAAGACGATGGTACTGTGGGACTTGCAGGCTACCATAACGATGGTTGTATGGACATTATCCAGCTGGTGAGCTATATCAAAGACCAGGTGGAGAAGTATGTGGAGTACTACAATGAGGTGTTGCGAGTGACGGCAGGTGGCGGTTCGGCTTCTTCAGTTGTGAACACGAGCGATTTCGACAACGGCTATATGGCTGACGGTGTGACGGAAGACCCTGACGGCCCGAAGATTTGCGTGACTACCTTTGTGGATGAGTACTACTACGATGAGCATCCAATCACCCACAACACCAGCCCGACGCTCTGGAAGACCTTTGTCAATCAGGACGACCGCACTATGCACATCCTCTGCGACTCGAACTCCAGCACTGACCTCGAGTCCACTTCGACCGGCTCGGTGATTACCATCCAGCAGCACTCAATCAAGAGTATCTACAACACAAATACTTCATACACAGCGCTTCAGACTGCCTGGGGCATCGAGACCACCGATGAGTTCTCGGATAAGGTAAAGAAGTATAACTCTTCCGAGAGTGATTATAGTGATAGTGGGCAAAATACGGCTCCGTTCAACGGAAGGGCCAATTCGGTGTTTGAGTGGGGTCTTGCTCCGGACGGAGTCACGGTAGAGACTATTACGGATGTCAAGCCGGATGTGAGTTGGGGAACGTTTCTGAACTATGAGGTGGACAACGACACTCCGCTAATGAAATCCACTCCCACAGACTACCAGGCTCTACGTTACTTCTGCATGGCGAGAAACCGCGACAACAATGGCGACGGAGTGATTCAGAAGGAAGAAATAAGATGGTATCTTGCTTCTGTTCAGCAGCTTGTGGGGCTCTTTGTGGGCACCGGTGTGGTGGAGCACTCTTCGAGGTTGTACTACAGGAGCGCTGAGCAGCAGGCAAGCTCAGACATTAACGATTGGTGCCAGTTGATTATCTCCAGTACAACCAACGGCACGAGCAATAGCCCTACTGTAATTTGGGGACACGAAGGAATTTCAACTTCTACATATGCTGATTCAAACGGCTGGAAAGAGTGGAAGTCATACAAAAACTACGGTATTCGCTGTGTACGGAACCTGGGCCTTGAACCGGATGCTGATATAAAGGAAAAGCCGGATGACTATGTAAACATAAGTAAAAATGCAGATGATTCATATACTTTTGAGTGTACCCACCTTAATGATGCGGCTCTTAGGGATTACACTTCGGTGGATCTTCCCTATGCCGACCAGTTCTCCTCTTCCAACAGGCTTTACAAGCGCTTTGAAGTATATCCTGATTATACTACGTTCTCAAGCACTGGCTTTGACTTATTCCAAAGCAACATTGACCAAAACGGTTCCTCAGGTTCAGGCTATTGCCCTGAAGGGTATAGAGTGCCAAATCAGATGGAACTTGCGATGATGAATTACTATATCACTTTAACGGGGAACTTATATACCCGTACTTATTATTCTTTTGGTCCGTCAGGGTCGAATAAAGTCACAAATAAGGGCTTTATGCGTCTTACTAATGGAAACATCACAGTTGATGTCAATACTCCTGTCACCAAAGCCCGTTGTGTGCGCGACATACGCGTAGAATAAACCCTGCTGCGCAGCTCAGATTTCTCCGCGCGGCCTTCGGCTTTAGTCGAAATGACATGGCATGGACGCTTGGTCGAAATGATATCTTTTCCGTGAAATATTCACGTGAATATTTCACGGAATAAGAAATTATTGTATCTTTGCATCGACATGGACGATGATGCCATGTATTAGTATGGCCAGCATAAATGGGTAATAAACTATTATGATATGATACTGCGTGTAATCCTTAAGAATTTTCTTTCTTTTAACGAAGAGGTTCAATTTGATATGTTTCCTAATATGAAGAGAACTTCTTTGTCCAATCATATCAAAGTGCTTAACGGCAAGCTACCGGTATTGAAAATGGCGGCCATCTATGGCTCCAATGGGGCAGGAAAATCCAATTTGCTGAAAGGTATCAATTTCCTGAAGGCTATTGCCACAAACAAGAATTTCCTTGATAAAGAGAAAGTTGGAAAATACATTTTTGCACTGAAAGAGAACGCAGGGGAAGAACCTCTTGAACTTGCCATTGAGTTTGTAACCAAATCTGGAGTGCCATTCATATATTCGGTAGATATTAATTATTCCGGGATTACATTTGAAACTCTACAGGTTTCAAGCTTGGGCTCAGGAGAAAATGTTAATGTTTTCACCCGTAAAAACGGAAAGGTGCAATATGCAATGGCTCCTTCTGACGAGGTGAATAACATGGTCATGGGATGGATAGGAAAGAATCCGTTTGCAAGTCTATTGACTATAAATAACGATATGCCGGTATTGGCAGATGAAAATATAGGTATCGCCCAGAAATGGTTTGAGAACGAACTCACAATCATCGGTCTACATTCATTTAACCCGACCTTGATTGGAGTATTCAGAAATGACAAGGCGATAAATAAGTTCGCTTCTGAGTTATTTAAAGCTATTGACCTGGGTGTGGACGAAGTGAAGGTAGAGACAGAAAATTTTGAGGATTGGGTAAACACTCACGGTGTTGGCAGTTTGCCAATGGATAAGGTTCGTGAAATGCGTTCCGGGGTTTTGTCGGAAGTTGTGGATTTCAGAAATACAAGGGCCATCAGTGTAGAGGATGGGGTACAGAAGATAAGCCAGATGATGTTCCGGCAGTTTGGAGATAATGGCTTTTCAAAAGATATGGATATTCAGGCACAGTCTGATGGTACCGTCCGGCTTTTGTCTCTTGTGCCAGCTTTGTATGATGCTATGAAATCGGCTGAGACCGTGCTAATTGATGAACTGGACCATAGTATACATCCGCATTTGGTCCGGGAAATCGTACGTTACTTCTCTTCTCAGGAAACCAATGGTCAGCTTATATTCACAACTCATCAGACCTGCTTGTTGAATCAGGATTTCCTGCGTACTGATGAGGTGTGGTTAGTTGAGAAAAAGTATGGTAGTAGCCATATGTATTCATTGAATGACTATAAGATTCATAATACTATCAATATTGAGAACGGGTATATGGAAGGTCGCTATGGTGCGATTCCTTTTATAGGCGAGTTGAATATGTAATATGATAAAGGACAATGGATTTATCAAATCTGACATATTCAAAAGGTAATGCTGAAAAGACGCCATTCAAACCTGAACCTAAGACTACAACTGGCAGCTATGAGGACATTGGAGGCAGGTCTGAAGTCCTGAATGTTTCTCCTGCGTATTGTAAAACAGACGGAGTCCTTTCCACCAGTCTGGTCTTTGTACTTTCTGGAGGTGAGAAGAGGGAGAAGGATTTTCTCCGTGAACTTATACGGCAACGTGAACTTCATTCTTTGAGAGTAGCTTTCATGTCTGAAAAAGGGCAAGGCTTACAACCATATCAGATGCACGAAAGATGGAGCGAAATACAATCCGCAGGGGTGTTCAAGATAGATGGTCAGCTTTATCACTTGGACTCTACTGACAAGGTCTTTCTGCTTTCTGATGTGGATGAGTTCTATAGCCAGTTGGAGAAGATATTCAAAACCCGATCAAATGATAAGCAGGGGCAATGGATTGTGAGTAACCCTTGTTTTGAAATTTGGTTGTATTACTGCTATTTGAATAATCCGGAAAAAGATTTGAAATGTTTATTGTCCGAGCCTGTTGCGACACGGAGTAAAAAGATGAAGGCATTAGGACCGATGCTGGTTGCCGGAGGCCTGAATCCTTGTAAAGCATTTGAACTAATGCCTGCCGGTATTGAGAATAGCCGTAATCATTATGGAGTTGATGAAAATGGTATCCCTGTTGTGTTTGCAACCCAGATGCACGAAATGGCTCAATATCTTCTCGATACAATGAATCAAAATGCCAATGAATATTTGGAATTTGTGAAAAGGAAGGAAGAGTCGAGAAATCTACGAGATAGGGCTAGTCGACGCGGACGTCACGGACGCAGCGGGTGGTTTTGGCTGAATACCCCGCAAGAGTAATTATTCTTGGAGTATAGCTAAAGCCATATTTGCCTGTTGCTCCAGCCTTATTTGCACCTAAAGCTCCAAAAGAATACTTTGTCCTGCACATAGCATTAGAATAATCAGAAGGAAAGTCATAGTTGAATTCTATGTCGTCACATAGTTTATTGTAAACCATAATTGCGAGTTCACGCTGATTGGGAATTCGATATCCGTCTGGACAGTATGGATTGGATTGTCCGGCTGAAATCGCATCCGTTACTTTTTTATTGAAAGCCTCAAATTTTGCTTCTGGACCTTCTTTGACTGTCGTAGAAGTTTCAAATTTCTCATAAAGGTAGTTCTCCTTCTCATTTTCGAAGTGTACTGGAAGCTCCATTGAAGAATAGTCCCGGAGCGAAGCCTTGTTGACGAAACTCATATTGTAAATCGTTCCACCAGTAGCGGAAAGCTCCTTCTGGACATAGTCCTGAGGCAAATCGCTTAAAGAATGGTCCGCTTCCATTCCTAGGTTTCTTATGCATCGTACGGACATCTCAATATTTGCACCCTCCTGATTACCAGTACCATAGGGCCCTGTTGCAATACCTTCCTCTGCCCAAACCAAAGTCTCGCCTCCGTTGTACGAAGAAGAAACAACGTGCTGCATCCAGTGGGTTTTATCGTCTGAGTTCCTCCATTCCGGACTTCTGTTGTACAGACGCGAAGTAGGGGTGATTACTCCCTCGCCCACATAGATTCCGACGAGCTGGCGGATGGAGGCGGTGTACCAGCGAATTTCGTCACGGTCGATGACTCCGTTACCGTTATTGTCGCGGTTGCGGGTCATACAAGAGTAGCGAAGCCTATCGTGGGTGCCGTCCTCCTTCATCTGCGGAGTGTCGTTATTGACCTCAATATCCATATAATCAGCCCACTTCTCGGTACCAATGAAATCCGTACCGTCAGAAGCGCAAAGCCCCCAGAGCTTGCAGGTATTAAGCATACCGTTAAACAGGTCAGTGTTTCCGGCTGAAGTATTGTCACCCCACTCCCACATATCCGGGAACTCATCCTTATGCTCCAGCCCCCAGGCCGTAGTCAGGGCCGTCTCCGCAGGGTCATCGTTGAAAATGGACTGGATACTATGCTGCTGGATACTGATTACAGAGCCCGTGGAGTAGGACTCAAGGTCCTTACTCGTATTGGAGTCGCACAGAATATGCATCGAACGGTCGGGCTTGTTCACAAATTTCTTCCACAAATCAGGACTCTTCACTCCCGTCAGCGGATTCGCATCGTAGTAATACTCATCCACAAACACAGTTACGCAAATCTTCGGCCCTTCCGCATCGCCGGCTCCGCTGTCAAAATCCCCGGTATAAGTTCCGGTGACACCATTCTTATAATCCACATAAAGCTGCGCCTGCTCCTTGATGTACTTCACCAGGTCTATGATGTTCATAGCGCCGTCGTTATGATAACCCGCAAGACCGTCCGTGCCATCATTCTCGGCATTCTGCTTCTCGTCCCTATATGTCTCCGAAGAGGCAAACACCCTGTCGGTGTACTTGCGCCTCTGCTCGGAATAGTAAGATCCGTCATCTGGTTTCCTCTTGTTAAGCCTAAAGTGAACCCATTGATAATCAAGACCTTCAGGCACATCAATACCGTTCTCCTGGCGCGGGCTTCCATCGCAGAAAGGAGTCTTGACCTTCCAGGTCATCTTGTCGGCTGTAGAAATGAGCTGGCCGCCCTCCTCCACACTATAGAAGTTCTTCGCGTGGAAAGTCATAGTCTTAGACACATAATGCGCATCGCACAGGGCAATCTCCTCCTTCGCAATGGTTACGAGCCCGGTGGCTCCCGGCTGATTCTCTATGTCTTCTTCAACTTCCACCCTGATGTTATTGACCGAATTGACAGTCACGGTGTAGGTATAACTATGGTTGCGCTCAGTCTTGAAATTGTCAAAACCCGTATAGACATCGTCGGTATAGTGCTTACCGTCGTTATTATTGATAGTCGCGTTCCAGTTCCCCAGATGGATCATATAGGTCACATCAGCGCCCAGCACCTTTCCCTTGTCGTCGTCATTAAGCTGCATATCCACCCTTCCTTCCACCAGCACATAGGTCGAGAAATCGTTGGCATTCACAAACTGCTTGACTTCCTTGCTCACATTCCTTCCGCGCTTATCCACATACTCGACATGCACCTTTGAATTCAAGCCTTCAGGGGTTTTCACCTCGCGGCTGCGCTCGTTGTAGGATTTAAGCGGAGTGTCGGCTTCCAAGGCTGTGTGTTTGGGGGTCTGGCGATTCTCCATCATATAGAACGAGAAGGACATATCGCCCGAAGACTCCGACTCTTCGTAGTTAACCCATTCGGTGTCAAAGAAATACGGCGCCGCGGCTGCATACTCCTCTTCAGTTGCGATGTGGGGACCTGCCATATAGGAGTCATTCTCCTGCTCAACGACGAACGAGGTCACGGGGACATTGACCACCTTCCACTGTATGGCTTTGAAGCCCAGTTCCTTGTCGGTATCCTGCCTGATTACCTGCCCGTTTTCGTCCGGACGGCTTCCGGTCTTGAATTTGAACTTGATTTTCGCGTCGAGGCGCTTGAGTTTCAATTCGTATTTAGCGTTCAAGTCAGTGCTCGTTCCGGGTATGTTTATTCCTTCCTGCTTTCCTGACATAGGGAAGTAGGCGTTGCGGTTGACTGTGAACTGGTTGAGCTGGAGAGTAAATTTGAGAAGGTCGCTCTCGTTGTTTACGCTCGAAGCGAGAAGGTCGGAAGATATCTTTACCATATCCGCATTCAGATTGGTAATCAGATAGACTTTAAGATTATTCCCAGTAGGAGACTTCACTTTAAGGCATCCCCGGCTGGGAGTGCCGTCTGTGGAGGAGTTTGCCACATACCAGCTTTTATCCCGCGAAGATGCCTTGACAGCGTTTTCACTATCAAGCCTGTCGCTACTCTGCAGCCAGTTGCCATAGACCTTGTTGCCGGAGGAGTCAAAGATGAAAACATAAATGTTAAGAATCTGGTTTTCAGACCCATAGTCCAGAGTTGACTTGGTCGAAATTTCGACATTGTCAGTGGCTCCGAACTGCATATAGAGCCAGCCTTCGCCCTCGCCGAGAACGCTCATCGGGAACTGTTCCTTTACGCAGCCAGTGGCCAGCAGAAGGATGCAGGTAAGAAGAAGTGCGGTGTATCTTTTCATCTCAATCAGTCAAAAGTAGTATCGTTAGACTCATCCGCCCAGTCGGAGGTCTCGAAGTAGAGCACTCCGGAAGCGGGGTTATAGTGGACGTTCACGACTATCTGGACGTCCTGGTTTCGGTAGATATGTTTGAGCGGAATCGGGGTTCCGTATTTCCCTATGTAGTGCAGGCTGCTGACTGTCTTGTCGAAATACTTCTCTGCCGCGTTGCCGTCATTGTCTTTGAGCTTCAGCTCGTATATTGGTTCCGTAGTAGCGGTAATAGTAACAGGGATAAGCTGGAAGTAGTTATTGTCATTGGAAGAAGGAGTAATTGAAGAACCCCATCCCGAGGTCTTATCAATTGAAACAGTAGAAGAACCTACAGAAAGTGTGTATGCTGTATATTGTTTAACCAGATAGCCTGATGTAGTCCCGTTATAAAACCGAAACCCTTTATCGTTTTTATAATCGCTTAAAGCATCTGTTGACGTCTTTCTCATTGAAACACTACCATCAGTCCCGATTATCAGGTATTTACTTGTTTCGTAGTTCAGAATATAGGTCGAACCTGTAGTGGCTGAAAAGCTCCAAAGGTATTTCTTCGGATTAGTTTCTGCTAGTAGGGTCTCTTCGTCGGTTGAAGTTGTGGCCTTAGGCGTTCCGCTTCCATCATCATATAAAAAGTAACCACCTGTGGATGACTTGATAAGGTACTGTGTTGTAAGTGATTTAGTCTCTGACGACAGCGGATCTCCTTTTGTATATGTATACTTCGTCCCGCTGGACCCTACCGGCACCTGGGCCATGGTGGCAGAAGTGATGCCGTCAGCGAAAAGGCCACCCGCAATCTCGAAACCAAGGCTCACAGCCCCGTTGGGACCGGTCTCGTACATATACTGGTCGATGTAGGTATGAGTCTCTCCGTGAGGGATGACAATCTTGGTAGTCTGACCTTCCGTAGTCAGCTCCATAGAGTTGAAAGGCCCCATAGCAGAAGCGGGCTTGCTGAAATCCGCTCTCGGGAAGAGGTAGCCAGAAGAAGGATTACCATCGGCGCTAAGAGCTATCTTTTTGAGAACCAGCGTGTTCTCGACTGTATTGTTTCTTACCGTCAGCCTTATGCGGGCGCAGGTCCTCACCAGCTGAGCCGAGATTCGGTTCGTTCCGGCGCCAACATCAATGCTCTTGACAAGCGAAAGCGGCATGCCAGAAGTTTCGTCGTAAGGAGGCTCATAACTCTCGACAGAAGGAAGTATATGGTCCTTGAAATTTGAGTCTATATGCCCACCCTTTTGATAAGCTAAAACATCGAGACTCGAAGGCAGATTAGCCACGAAATACAGGGTATATTGACCTTTATCCACTCCGGTGAATAGGGCCTTGGCAGTAGCCCCTTCATCCTCAGCCGAAATCTGGCAGTAACTCGTATTCTCATCTTTATAATCCATATAATCCACATTGCAATACAGATAATCAACGATGCTACTGCCGCTTACAAGCCAGATGTGCAGATTTTTCATCTTGCTTCCGTCCCGCGCTTCGTTCGCCTTGGTCTGAAGGGCGGAGCTCAGCTCAATCACGATGTCCCCGCTACCCTCGGAACCGGGGCGCAGAATCCTCTCGCAGGAGCAGAACAGACTGATTAGCAATATGGTAGATATAATCTTTCTCATAGGATGTGTATGTCTTCGTTGATTTCAACTCCTTCCCAGGGCTTGATGCTTATTAGTACATCAATCTTTGAGGTCGGCGCCATCAGAAGGGTGTAAGTGTAAATATGGCCCGGGAGCCAGTCGGTCGTGGGCAGAGTGACGCTCTGGATGGCATCGCCGCCCTTTTTGGTCTTGAAATAGACCCTGGTCTCGCCCTTAGCCCCAGAGCAGGTCTGCGGGATAGCGAATACCATATTCTCTTTTCCGTCGAACACCGGCTCTGCAGTGCTGTAAGCCGTCGCGGTCACATTCTGCGGAATCGGCTTGCTACCTTCCCACTTATAGAACTCAGTATCAGAGTCATAAGTCGAAGCGAGCCATTTCATCACTTCAGTGTCGTAGTTGATGCCTTCGCCGCTTCCTTCCGGGTTCTCGTGGGTGTAAAGCATAGTACCGTTAGGGGTTAATCCCTTGATATAGAGCTCAGTAATATTATCCGTGCGGGAGTCGTCCGTGAGGCCGATATTGATTTTCAGCCCGCTCAGGCAATGCTTGAACTTCATAGGCACCCTGTTTGAAATCACAGCCTCAGTAGCCTGTCCCTTCCAGAAAGCCACCATCAAATCTTCATTACCGTTAACTACCTTATAATCAATACTTATAAGGTCCACGCTGGAAGCCGGGAGCACCGTGAATGCGCTGCCGCTGTAGGGGTGATATGCCCTGAAACGGTAGTAGTCATTAAAACTCCAATAGGCAAGAGGGTTGTACTCCCAGGAAGAGCCGTCGTGCGCAACGCTCATAGCTTCGGAAGTGTTGAACACGTCGTTGGTTCCTTTCACGAACTTCTGCCCCTCAGCATTGGAATGATGCCCATAGATTCCGAAAGGCTGCGAACGCATAGTCTCCGTAGTTGAACTGACAATCCCGTCTCCCATACTTTTGCTTTCTGTGCTGCCTTCGGCCTGGGAGCCGAACGAGATGGAGCGCAGCTTGCTCTGTTCCACTTTCTCATTGCAGGAGTAGAGCATCAGCAGGCTCAGGGCCAGAAATATATAGTGTCTAGTATGTCTCATCCTTTTGATTTTTCAATAGTTATGATTTCTCCTCCGCTGAAGTTCAGAAGATAATGGCTTATCTTGCCGCAATTGAGTTCCAGAACGAAGTAAGCCTCGTACTCCTGGTCCAGAAGGAAAGCATCGCCGCTCACCAGGTCGCACAGGAGCTTGAGCTGCACGAGGGCGTTCTGGGGTATCTGCCTCGTTCCGGGATTTAGAACTATTTCATTTTCAGACAGTTCTGCCTTTCCCTCGAAAAGGGTCTGGCTGCTCTTCACATCGTTGCTGCGCCAGCTTGCCTTGGGTTCGCTCGAGAAAGAGCCTTCGCTTACGACTCCGTTCAGGCTGATCTTCTTTACAGTGACCACCGCATTGGGCATCGATGTGACACGGGCCGAGAAGCGGAGAGTCGCGAGCGCGTGCTTGAACTCCAGAGGCACTACACCGTTGGACCAGTGCTTGTTGTTGCTGCTTACGGGCTCTGTATAAAGAAGGTCTATGCCTTCAGAGAGTTTATAGTCGGGGAAAGTGATACCCTCGCGTTCGCTGTACGAAGCCCTTCCGAAGGGTGATGCGGCGTAGAAGAGGTAAGAGGTTTCTTTCCGGGGCCACAGCATACCGCCCACAGGCTGCCAGTAACTCCTGTCCGTCAGTTCGCAGGGGGTGTTGTCCAGAAGCACAGTTCCGTCGCTCCCTTCTGCCCACACGGCAAAGGGGGTGTCGGTCGGATAGACAGCATCGCTCCCTTCTTCGGCCTTTGTGGCAGGACTCACGGCCACATTGAACAAGATGCTTTCATTCAGCTTCTTAGGCTCTTCCCTTTCGGAGCAGGAGAGAGCTGCAAAAACTGAAAGCACAAGAGCTGCTATGTTGACTTTTCCCCTCATTACTTGATTTCTATTGTGCCTCCGTCTTCATGCTTCCAGCTTTCTGCCGATCCGTTGAACAGGATGGGGATACGGCCTGCGCCTATTTTCATAGTGTAGGTGATGTGCTCTCCCTTGCCCCATTTTCCGGAGCGGAAGTCGTCGGGCATCGAAAGGATTACGGGCTCCTTCGGAGTTACGAGTTCGCCTGTCTTGGTTTTATAGCTGATGCTAAGGCTTATTCCGGTCGTGCTCTGTGGAATCATTATCATTTCCTTTACTATGAAGGTGGAGCTAAGTTTCTCGCCTGCAGCATTTTTGAAGAGAACATAATCAGTCTGCTGGCCAGACAGATTGCTCCAGCTCTCGGCTCCGGTGCCTCCCTTTGCATAGTCGCCCTTAGTGTAGAATCCGCTCATCGTGGCCTTTGTGAGGTACACTTCAGTTCCCGCATCCACGAGGTCCGAAGCGGCGAAGCGGAAGGTCAATTTGCAGAGCTTGTTCTGGAAGTGGGTCGGCACTCCGTTGAAGCCTGCGTAGTTCTCGTTCTTGGTTTTGTCCTTTGCGATGTCGGCAACAAGCAGTGCTATATCCTTATGCTCGCCCAGTGCATCCCATCCGCTGGCGCTGACTCCTTCCCTGGTGATTGATACGCCTTTATCTTTCAGCGAAGAGGGCGCATAGGAGAAGAAGGTCAGCTTTTTATCTGCACTCCAGTAGTATTGCTTTTCTGTGCTCCAGTAAGTTCCCTGCCACTTAACCTCCTCAGCCTCAGTATTAAAGAACTTTGTTGCGCTGGAAGAGTTATCGTCCCAGTTCTGGATGGAAGCTATGGCATAAGCCGAAGAGATGAAGCTCTCGGAGGTCGGGAAGGCGCTTGCCGCTTTGGTCGGAGTCTGTCCTTCGACGCTTGTGACCACATTGTAGCCTATCACCGGGCGCTGCTCCCCGTCGAGTGTGGGAGTAATCTTGGTGCAGGAGAGTGCAAGAGCTGAGGTCAGTAGAGCTGCAAATATGTATATTGTTCTGTTTTTCATTACATTATCACTGTGAATTCGCTTTCTGTCCAGTCGTCCTGGTCGGGAGCCCAGGTGATGAGGTTGCCCTCGTTGCTGAAGGTGACTTTGATTGTTATCTTCTTGTTCATCCCGATTTCGTGGCTTGGGAAAAGGTCGTATAGGCTTACCCGGGCAGTTTTGGGTTCTGAACCGGCCATGTAGCTTATTTCAAGATGAGGGGTCTTGCTCCAGTCCGGAGTCTCCCCGGGGTTGGAGAATTTCTGCGGAAGGAGCATAATGAAGCCGGGATTAAGCTTGGTGCCCTCAGTTGTGCTATAGACTACCTCCACAGTGCCGCTGAAATAGTTATAGTTGCTCTTGGCAGCTTTAACATCCGCTGTCCATTTTCCCATCAGAGTTGCGGTTGTTCCTACTTCAGCGCCGGACACATAGGTGCCTTTCTGTATGATCTTATTTAGCGAAATGCCTGTCACATAGAACTTTGTGCTGGCGCTGTAGTCTTTCAGGGTGTTGAACTCGAAGCCTACTATCTGGGAGAGCTTGTGGCGGAAGATGGTCGGGACGCCGGTGTATGTGCCCACGGTGCTGTTTGCTGTCTGTTCCATCTGTACGTCTGCTACCATTATGTCAACGTTCTGATTTGCAGCCACATCCCATTCTTTGATGCTTATGCCGCTCTGGCTGTCCACTGTGGTGTTCGCTTTGATGGCCTCCGGGCTGTAGGAGAAGAAAGTGAGGCTTCCTGCGCTGGGCCAGTAGTAGGACTGGGTGGGGTCGTACCAGTGGCTGCCGTCGAACTTGACCGTTGCGCCTGCGATATAGACCTGGCTCGCGCTTTTGCGGTCGGTTTCGTTCGTCCAAGATTTACCTTTCGGAAGGATGAAAGCCCAGGAGATGAAAGGACGGTCGGTGGGGTATTCCTTTGCGGTCTTTGTGCCGTGCAGCTGCACCACGTCGTAGCAGATGCGGCTCTGCGGCCCATCCGCCTTCTCGATGCGCGTGCACGATGCCGCAGTCAGGCCCAGCGCCACAACCGCCGCCAGTCCTGCCGCTATTATATATTCTATCTTTCTAGCTTTCATATAGTTACTTATAATGGTGCAGCCTCTTCCGGCTGCTTTTTGGAACCCCTCGGCGCGGTCAGGCCCCGAGGGATTAAGAGGTAGATTAGATTTGAGTTGAAAAGTCCTCAGGTGACCAATCTTCAACTGAAGGAGCCCAGTAAATCCTCTGCTTAGCAAGACTGATTGTGTAGGTAATCTTCTTGTTCATACCCCAAGCACGAGAAGTATGGATATCATAGAGATTGATGTCACTCTCAATAGTCTCTGAAGAATAGGTGCTCGCATCAATGTAAGTGTGGATAGTATACTTGATGTGGATGGTAGGACCTGAAGCAGCGGGGAACGTCTGAGGAAGAACGAGCAGGTACTGGTTGGTTTCGTCTACACCAGCATCACTAGTCTTCTTAGGCTCATATTTACCTACACTGAATTTTCCGGTCTGGTTTTCTGTCTGCTCTTTGAACCAAAGGGTTGAAGCTGTGGTGGTTCCAGTAGTGGCCCAGCTCTCGCTTACAGGATCAGTAGCTGAAGTTGCATCATAGGTGTACTTTCCTGTGAAATACAGGCCTTTGAAAGATACCTCATTGATATAGTACTGCTGGTCTCCGGCCTGATACTCGGTTCCAGTTTCACCATTATGCCCATTTGCGTAATCCTTTACAGTGCTGGGATTCTGGGTATCAACAGTCTGGAAATTAAACTTAATAACCTGGGAAAGCTTGTGGTGGAAAACGGTAGGAACACCCTTTACCCAACCTGGAATCTGAGTAGTGTTGGCTGTCTGCCCCTTAGCAACGTCTGCTACCATAAGGTCAGTCTCCTGATGAGCAGCTACATCGTAGTTATCAATAGTAAGTTTGTTGTACTCGTGAGTTACGGTAACTGGAGTATCCCGAGAACCGGTTTCCTGGTATTTGAACGGGCTCCAAGACATGAAGCTCAGGGTCTTGCTAAGAGGCCAATAGTAGGCAGTCGCAGTTGACCAGTACTTCTTTGTACCATTGAAGCTGACCTCACTATTATTGATATAGTTCTGAGGGGTACTCTCCTCAGTGTAGGCCACAGTTCCGAAAGGCACACCTGTAGGATACGCCGTAGAAGAAATCAGAGCCCTGGTAGAGGCTTTATTGATAGCGGTCTGGAAGGTGATCTCCTGGTCGGGGGCCACGCTAACGACCTCGTTTTTGGTGCAGGCGGCAAGTGCAACACAAGCCAGGCCCGCGATTAAAAGTGATTTTTTCATAAACTATAATTTGAATTGTTGATTGTATTTTCTGTCATCTTTCTAACCGTTTTTCCGCTCTCCTCTACCTACCTTACATTAAATCCTACGAAGCATAGTCTTTCACGCATTACATAATAATTTCGTGATGTTCGTCTTCCCAATCGCCTACCGTCGGGTCGAAGCCTCCTCCCCCACCCGGGTTCGGGTCTTCGGGCTCCGGCACCACGATGGTCTCTTCTATCAGCAGCCAATGATGCTCAATGCATTCCTTCGAGAGGAACAGGTCCGAGATGTCGAAAGTCTTGCTGATGGTTCTGCCGTCCGTGGTACGGAGTTCGAACGTGACATCCAGCCTGTTGGTGCTCTCGGGTATGCGTCCGAATGTGTTGAACACGTTGCAGACCACCGGATCTCCATTGTCCTCGCTCTTGAGCAGAGGAGTGTAGATGGCGCAGGGGTTCACCTCGTCACGCTTCTTTTCGGCAAGAGTCACTGACGGTACCATTGAGGTGAGCACTGCCTTGGCCGAGCTGACCCACTGGATGCCGTCCACTTTCACCTGGAGGTAATAGGTCTCCACCAGAGAAGAGGCATCGGCGGTGATGGTATATACTCCGGCGTGGTACGGGATGCTCTCGTGCTCGCTTCGGGCCACAAGTATATGGTCGGGCTGATAGCGTATGGGCTGATTGTCGTACGCGTTGTCGGACTTGAGCGACAGGGCCTTGAGCTCCTCCTGCGAGAGGGCGTCCGTGTAGGCCGATGAATTCTCGAACGAGTCGTAGGAGTTCACCAGAGTGGACTCGGTTCCGAACTGGTATATAATCAGGCGGTAGTCTCCCGGAAGGATGGCGATGTCTCCGCGGACCGACAGCTGGCCGTTCTCGTCGCGGCTGACGTCGGTGATGAAGGACTCGGCGAGCATCTTGTCGCGGGTCATATCGTAGAACATCACTCTCATCACCTCGGGGTTGATCTCCGGCACGGGAATCTTCTCGTTATACACGTCGCAGGTGACATTGGCGATGGCGGAGATGTTGACTTTCACCTGAATACGGGTAGAGAAATCGGGATCCTCCAGGGGACGGCGGATGCAGCCTCCGGCCACGAAAAGCGAAGCCAGAAGCAGCGCGAAGAGCGTCTTGGATATGATCCTGGAGTGTCTCATCATCTTGCAATTTTTACTGTACGGGTCTTTACGATGGGCACTACTAGGCTGACTTTCAGCTTGGTAGGACCAAAGTAAGAGAATATTCCGGCGTTATAGTAGTCCCTGTAAAGGTGTTCGTAATCGGGGTCGGGCTGATAATGCCTGTAGGCGGAACGGAGGTAGCCCACGGACAAGCCCAGCTCAAGGTTGAGCCTTCTGGCTATGGGGAATGCGAAGCCGTAGCTCACGCCCACGCTGAAGTACTCTCCCTGATAGCAGGCAGCCTTGTCCCACTGGAAGTCGTAGTAGGAAGCCATTCCGTAGAGGCCGAGGTAATGTCCGCTCAGACGGTCCCTGGAGTCGGTCTTCTTGAACCACCATCTGGGCTCAAGTCCCATCTCCCACATCTCGAAGGCGTATTTTTTACCGTTCGGACCGGCAGTCCACCAGGGGAATACGTCCTCGGCTGCAATGGAGAAGTTGTCGCCTATTGGGAGCTCAAGCTCGAAGTTCAAAGCGGTCACTGCGTCGTAGAGAAGGTTGGTCTTCAGGGCGAATACGGTCTTGGGGAACTTCGTGACAACGGTGTCGTGAAGGGTTACGGGCGGCTGAGGGAGGGTGATTACGGGTGCCTGGGCCGGTGTAATAGCTACATCCTGGCGCTCCAAAGGCTGCTCGGGCTCGGGCTGTTCGGGGAGAGCCTGCCATACGCAAACCCAGGTGGCGAGACGGAGCTCGGGGAGAAGGTTGCGGCGGATGTAGTTCCAGCTCTCAGGGCTGAGGCGGTTTTTGAGCCTCCACTCGCGGGTGTCATCGGATATGGTGGGGTCGTCGATTATTGCGAGCACCTTCTCGCGGTCTGCGCGGTGGTAGTTCTGCTCCACTGCAAGCCTGAGGCCCGCCCAGTTCTCTGCTATGGGGTGCAGGATGATATGCGGGGGATTCTGCTTTTTGTCGTCGGGCAGATTGCTCAGGATGAAGCGTTTGGCGGCTTCGGCCCTACGGCGGGCAAGCATCAGGTTGTGCTCATAGACTCCTTCAGGAGAGGCGTAAGCGTAGATTGCGATGCTGTCGATGCGCTCGCTGCGCTGCAGATGGTTGACGATTTTGGCGATGTTGTCTTTGTTGGAGAGGTAGCTGCGGTCTATCCTCACTTCATCCAGGCGGTAGAGCAGCTGATAGGTGTCGGTAGTCATCTGCACTGCGCCCTGGTCTGCTGCGGCTGCTGCGCTCTGGTCTGCTGTGGATTTTGCCGCTGCGCTGCCCTGGCCGGCATCAGGTACCTCGTGGGCATACACGGCTTGTGCGCGAACGCCAAGGACGACGCCCGCAAACAGCAGTAAAGTATATTTTGCCACCAAGGACAGCTTCATAATCAGTATTCCGCAATCTTCTTTCTGCGGGTTCCGGGCAGGTTTGCGGAACTCTCTTCCCTGCCGAACCATACGCACAAGCTGACTTTGCGAGAGACTACTATGGGGCGGACGCTTACCGAATCCACCTCTATTTTCAACCACTTCAATAAACTGGAGTCCAATTTGGACGCGGGAACTTTCTGAACAAAGACCCGCCTGAGATTTAGATTTTCCAATTTAGAGAAATGTTAAAATGGTTCTCTCTGGTTTATTGGTGCAAATATAGCAACTATTATTCAATAATACAACAGTTTAGCAAAAAATTGAGGGGGGGGATAAAATTTGGTTTGAAAAAAATTTTAAATTGATTTCTATCACTCATTATCAGCATTTAACACATCTCAAAAACGTATAAATTTACAAAAAGTGTCAATAATGGCAACAGATAGCCGCTCAAAGCAGTAATTAATTCATGTTTTGAGCCATTGTTTTCATCCCATGACCAATTTTTCATCGCCCTGACTGTCGTTTTACCATTGTTAACTACGCTATTGTACAAGTATCGCCTGGGACTCTTCTTTTCCAATCGGAGGGTCTATACGGCAAAAACGGAGCCCTGAGGACTCCGCCAGTAATCATAATCGGCAGTAAAGCTGACTTTACTTCTCCAGCACCGCAGCCGGAATGTACGGGATCCGGCTGCTCGGCCACAACTGCGGGGAGCTTTGAATGGCTCTCCTCGCTGTGGCCGTTGCCGGTGACGATAGCTTGGCGGAGAGGTCGTTCTAATATGGCAGAGGGAGGAGTCGTCGCTCGGAAAGTCCGGCTGGAAAATGTTGCTCATTTGGTGTGAGAGGCCGTTGCCTGGAAGAGGTGAAGCGGACAGCAAGCAAGGGGAAACCTTGCCTCGTGGTAAGCATCTCCGTTATGACCCTTCGTGCAAATCACCTTCCACGAGGCGTTATTGATTATCAATGAGTTAGCCTCGCAAATATGTCAGGTGAGACCAATTTGATGCCACCTGCAACCCCCCGCAAAAGTTAACACCTTGATATTCGATGTTTTGGCAATTTCGGCCGTGGAAGGTGATTTGCATGAAGGCGCGGCGCTGCGAGAAAAAGCTTTCAGGCTGCCACAAGGCGGACATATCCACCCCCGGAGAGTGCAGGGGGAGGGGCCCTGAAGATACAAGTTATCACGAAGTGATGACGCAGTAGATTCTGGGAGGGGCCGGAGTGAGGCGCAGCCGAACGGAGCTCCGCCGGTGGCAGCCTAAAAGCTGATAGCAGCGCTGACGCCCGGCTCAAGATAGATTTCTCCACTCGCTGCGCTCGGTCGAAATGACAAAAAGCAGCGGCGCGAGGTCAGGCGAAGGGATCAGGCGCGGGGTCACGCGCAGGCGAAGGGTCAGCGGAAGAATCAGGCGAAGAGGGTGTCGAAGTCGGGGAAGGACTTCGCCACACACTTCTCGTCGTCAATCACAATCTCAGACGAGCAGGCCAGGGAAGCCAGCCTGAGCAGCATCACCATCCGGTGGTCGTGGAACGACGAATACTTCCCGCCACGAAGCAGCCGCGAATTCAGGCAACGCGAAGCGAGACTCTCCCCGCAAACATACATATAGTCCTGGTCCAGACGCACTTCCACACCCATCGCAGTAAGCGTATCGACAATAGCCGCAGCCCTGTCCGACTCCTTCGAATGCAACCTCCCCACACCAGCAATACGACTCTCCCCCGCACAGAAACAAGCCAGGAAAGCAACCACCGGGAACAAGTCCGGAGCATTATTCAAATCAGTCTCAAACGCCTCCAGAGGAGCCTTGCGGGCACACACAGTCCCATCCTCCAGCTCCGAAACCATAGCCCCCGCATCCACCAAAATATCCAGAATACTGATATCAGCCTGCAGCGACTTGCAATCCAGCCCCTCGATGCTCACAGAACCGAACACCGCCCCCGCCACAAGAAATACAGCAGCGGCGCTCCAATCACCCTCAATGCGGAAAGAAGCAGCCTTATAACGCTGGCCAGCGCGCACCTTGAAATCAACCTGCGAACACCCTGCCCAATCATTATCCTCAATCAGCCTCTCATCCCCCTCCATCTCGCTCCGCGTCTGAATACCGAAACGTCGCAGCACATCAAGGGTAATATACATATAAGGAATACTCTTCGGCTCCGTGACGCTAATCTTCGAATCCTTCGAACACAGAGGCAGAGCCATCAAAAGCCCCGAAATCAACTGCGAACCGCCGCTCCCCGGCACTACCGCATTACCCGGCACCAGAGACCCGTGGATGCGGGCAGGAATAAACACATCCTTACCCTCGCGACCCACAGCATTCGAAGCCAGAACACCGAACGAAGCCATAATGTCCGAAGCCCCCTTCAGCGGCCTTGAAAGCAGGGTCCCCTCCCCTTCGACAGTAAAATCGCAAGAATTCAGGACCGACAGCACAGGTATCGAAAGCCGGGAAAGCAGGCCCGACTCACCGACAAATACCTTATCCAGGGAAAGGCCGCCGGGAGCAGCTCCAATGCCCTCAATCTCAAGCACATCCCCAGTCCGACTGACCTTAGCCCCAAGCGAGCGCGCAAGACTCAAAGCAGCATCGGAATCAGAGCAGGAGCTATAGCCCGACAGAACTGAAGTCCCCGAGCAAAGCGCGGCGGCAAGAATGGAGCGCTGGGCAAAACTCTTGGACGCCGGCATCTGAAGGGAATCCTTGACATAAGGATGAAGGTCCCCATACACAGCACGGCGCATCTGAGGCAGCGCAATCTGGCCCGGAGCAGTAGAGTCGTCTTCAGTCAGGGCAGCATAGCTGAACGGGGCGCCACGCCTCAGGCACTCTAGCCTTGTAGGCCTTCCGAACTGCCCCATACCGAAAGCGAGAAGCCTTCCCTCCATAGACGGAACATCCTCAAGCACAACCGAATACAAAGACTCAATGCGGGCCGCATCATCTTCGCTGAGGCAAGTGGTGACTATCTTCGCCACATCGCAGCCATAGCGGAAACAACGCGCAAGAACCATCTGAAGCACCTCGTCCGAAGGGGTCTGTGAGAAATCGTGATACGAACGTATAATCTCGGTCCCGCACTCGCGGCAGAGCTTCTGGAAAGCCTTGCTCATAGCAACCGGCGCCTCAATCTCAAGGTCGGCATACCGGGCACCTGCGCGTATGGCTGTCTCAAGGCGCCTGAAAGCAGTATTCTCCCCCACCTCGGCAACGCGGCACGTCGCCACCAGGGGCACATCGCTCTGCGAAAAAAGTTCCTCTATCTGTCCGTCTTCCAGAGGGCAAAGGTCAAGGCGAATCTCCGCCATCTCGACACTACCGTCCGAAAGCAGCTCAACTATCTGAGCATAAGTCTTATCCTTTATACTTGTGCAAATCATCTATCTGCTTGATTACTACTTTTCCTATATCTTCGATCAATACAAAATTCACACTTCCCCCTTCCGCCTTCTTGTCTTTTGACATAGCCTCAAACAGCACCTGTTCATCGCAGGGCAAATCCACCGGCAAAGAGCAGGCGAGAAAGTCCTCCCGAAGAGAATCGGCAAGAGAGGCAGGGCAAAGACCCATCGCAGCGGAAATCCGGGCAGCCTTAACTATACCAACAGACACGGCCTCCCCGTGGGACAAAGGCCTGACAGCGGACGAAGCATCAGGAGGGCAGCTGTGCTGGTACCATTCGATGGCGTGGGCATAAGTATGGCCGAGATTAAGCACCCGGCGAAGGCCCTTCTCGTAAGGATCGGAGGCTACAACACGCCTTTTCACCTCCCCCGCCGCCTTGATAAGAGGCTCCAGCGCCTCGAAATCTATCTGGGCCGCACTGAGCAGCTCAACACTGCGCCTGTAGGGGTCCGAAATCACTCCAGCAGGCGTTGTAACACTTCTGTTATCTATAATAAAAGACTTGAGAAGCTCTGCCGCCCCGCTTCGCAACTCCCTATCCGGCAGCGTTTTAAGCACCTCCGGGCAGATTCTCGTCTCCTGGGGCATCACAATCACCCCTATCATATTCTTATACGAGTCCAGATTCACTCCGGTCTTCCCTCCTATGCCTGCATCGACCTGGCTGAGAAGCGTTGTAGGGTAGTTGACATAGGGAATTCCCCGTTTGTAGATGCTCGCCGCGAAGCCGGCCATATCGGTAGTCACTCCCCCTCCCACAGCGTAAAGCAGGGACTTGCGGTCGGCCCCCTGAGCGAGCAGCCAGCGGCAAATCTGCATCACCGTATCGATAGTTTTATGCTCCTCGTCGGCAGTGATTTCCAGCAGAGGACTGCCGGGCGACAGACTGCGGGCAAAGGAGCTGACATTGCGGTCTGCCACTACAAAAACTCTACATCCGTCTTCCATCATTCACCCTTATTTTTACGGATTCTCGCTTCCAGCTCCCAGGTGCGTATGCGGTCCTTGTAGAGATTGTTCTCATTGGTCTTCTCGATACTCAGGGCGGCATCGGAATTGTCGCTCCAGCGACGGCAGTTGTACATCACATCCCAGATGCGGCCGATGCGGTAGTCGCGGCTTATGCGCAGCGCCACCGAATAGTCCTCACCGTACTTCACCGTGGGGAAGCCTATAGTCCGCAGGAGCGGAGTCCAGAACCCGCGCGGAGCCCCGAGCCCATTGATTCTCAGAGCATTGTTGCGCCCGTTATCGTCGGTCCATTCGCGGTGGTCAATCACTCCCGGGGGCAGAGGATTGAGATTGATGTCGGTAAGGCGGTAGGAACCAATCACCATTGCGCAGTTCTGACTGCGGAACGCGTCCACAAACTTCTGCACCGTGAACTCGTCGGAATACACATCGTCCGAGTCCAGCTGGAGGGCAAAACGTCCGCAAAGCGGATTGTTGATGGCGGCGTTCCAGTTGCCCCCTATGGCGTGGTACGACTCGTCCTGCGGAATATAGATAAGCCTTCGGTCTGAGAATGAGCGTATTACATCCACAGTCCCGTCGGTAGAATTATCATCGACCACTATGACATTGTACCTAAAATCGGTCTTCTGGCCCAGGGCGCTGGTGATGGCATCGCCAATGGTCGCCACCCTGTTGCGGCAGGGGATAACCACCGAGGCCTCATATTCGAACTCCCCTCCCTCGACCAGGTCCACGCTCTTGAACTGCGGAGCGAGATAGCCTCCGATGGCCTTCAGATGCTCAGTGCAACAGAGCTCCATCTCAAGCTGCACCTCGCGGTTGCGGGGATTCACATAGTCGAAGAGCTTCTCCCCGCTCTTGCGCGAATCGGTCTCCAGTTCGTAGTAGAGATACTCCGGAATGTGCACGAGCTCCCCCTTGCGGCTTGCCCTGAGCCTGAGGTCATAAAGGGCGGCATAGCTGTAGTCCTTATCCATCTCCTCTATACACTCTTTGAGTATGCCGGAGCGGTAGAGCTGCACTCCTCCGAACTCGAAATCATCCCTCAAGGCGCCTTTCTGGCAGTCGATTACCGGGGCATTGACAAGGGCTCCCCCAAGGAAAAGGAAACGGTCAGAATAGACCATTGCGGCACGGGTGTCGTCGGCAACCTGAATCATACGGTCCAGGGCATAATCGACCCATTTGAGCTCTCCGCTGCCCGTATAGATAATAGTGTACTCCCCCGTGATGCGGGAAACCAGAGAGCGCAGCTCCCGGGTGGAAGTCCATTTCGATATGTTAAAACAATCTGTCATCAGAAAAGTATGATTATTCCATACAAAAGTAGGCATATTTTCAAAAAAACACTAAATTCGCATAAAACCACAAGTCAAATGGACAAAAAACTTGTAATAATCCCCACTTACAACGAAATTGAGAACATCTCGAAGATAGTTCACGCCGTCTTCGCCCTTGAAGGAGGCTATCATATACTCGTAATCGACGACGCTTCGCCTGACGGCACGGCAGACCAGGTCAAAAAGATGCAGCAGAGCGAGTTCCCCGAGCGCCTTCACCTAATGGAACGCAGCGGCAAGCTGGGGCTCGGCACCGCCTATGTGGCCGGCTTCCGCTGGGCTCTTGAGAGGGATTACGACTATATTTTCGAAATGGACGCGGACTTCTCACACAGCCCCCAGGACCTTCCCCGTTTGCTTGACAAGTGCAAGCAGGGCTGCGATATGTCGGTGGGGTCGCGTTACTGCAACGGCATCAATGTGGTCAACTGGCCGCTCGGGCGCATCCTTATTTCGTACTGCGCCTCCATATATGTTCGCACCGTGCTCGGATTCAAGATTTTCGACTCTACGGCAGGCTTTGTGTGCTACTCGCGCAAAGTGCTGGAATCCATAGACTTGGATAAGGTCAGAATGAAGGGCTACGGCTTCCAGATCGAGCTTAAATATACGGCCTACAAGCTGGGATTCAAGATTGGAGAAGTGCCGGTAATCTTTGTGAACCGCCAGGAAGGAGTTTCGAAGATGTCCGGAAGCATTTTCGGAGAGGCGTTCTGGGGTGTCCTGGCTCTGAGGTTCCGTAAATTCAAGCCCGCAGAGAAGTAATGAAAGAGTTATATATCAAGCATATAGCTTCCCTGATGGGGCTTCACGCCTGGCAGGTGGAGAACTGCGTGGAGATGTTCGCTGACGGAGATACCATCCCCTTTATCAGCCGTTACCGCAAGGAGAAGACCGGAGGTCTGGACGACGCTTCGGTGGCGGAGCTCAAGCATTACTGCGAGCTCTACGACGAGATGGAGAAAAGGAAGCAGACCATTCTGAAGACCATCTCCGAAGCCGGGGCTCTGACTGACACGCTTAAGGAAGCGATAGAGAACTGCCTGGAATCCAGCACATTGGAAGATATGTACCTACCCTACAGGCCAAAGCGCAGGACCAGGGCCACAGTGGCAAAAGAGTTGGGACTGGAGCCTTTGGCGCTGGGGATGTGGGAGCTCAGGGAGCAGAATCCGAGGAAGGCGGCCGCAAAGTTCGTCACCGACAAGGTGGAGGACGCGGAGCGGGCCTTGAGCCTGGCGCGCGACATCGTGGCAGAAAAACTGAGCGAGAGCGCCGCCATAAGGGAGAGCCTGAGGGCTTCGATGCGGACAAGGAGGATAGTAAGCCGCACCGCCAGAGGGGCAAAAGACTCGGCCGAGAGCTCGAAATACCGCAACTACCTGGACTATTCCTTCCCTTTGGACAAGATTCCGTCGCACAATCTGCTGGCTGTCCTGAGAGGAGAGAGCGAAGGGATACTGAGCATTTCCCTGGACTGCGACAGCGATAAGTACGCCGACAAGATATACCGCCAGTTTCTGGGAAGACGTCCCAGGCCCTCGCGCGAGCTGGAGGAGCAGCTGAGGCTGAGCTGCCTGGACTCTTTTGACAGGCTGCTCGAGAGTTCTATCGGCTCCGAAGTCTTAGCCGAGGCCAAAAGAAAGGCAGACATAGAGAGCATCAAGGTGTTCGGAGACAACCTCAGGCAACTGCTGCTAAGCCCTCCGGTCGGGCAGAAACGGACTATGGCCATAGACCCGGGCTTCAGAAACGGCTGCAAGATAGTCTGCCTCGGAAGTCAAGGAGAGCTGCTGGACCATAAGGTAGTATTTCCTCATCCACCTCAGAATGAGAAGGTTAAAGCTATTACAACGCTTCAGGCCCTGCTTGATAAATATAAGATTGAAGCAATAGCCCTCGGCAACGGCACAGCCAGCAGGGAGACTTCAGAATTCATCAAAAGGCTGCGTCTGCCGCAAGGCTGCAAGATATGGACAGTGAGCGAGGACGGGGCATCGATCTACAGCGCATCCGAGGCCGCAAGGGAGGAGTTCCCCGACGAGGATGTGACCGTAAGGGGAGCAGTTTCCATCGGGCGAAGGCTTATGGACCCTCTTTCGGAGCTGGTCAAAATTGACCCCAAGAATCTGGGAGTAGGTCAGTATCAGCACGATGTAGACCAGAAGCTGCTCCGCGACAAGCTGAACGACACGGTAGAGAGCTGCGTGAATTCGGTGGGAGTGAACCTCAATACGGCTTCTCAGTATCTGCTTTCTTATGTGGCGGGGATAGGGCCTTCGCTCGCCGCAAAGATAGTATCATACCGCAACTCCCAGGGTGCTTTTGGCGACCGCAGGGAGCTGCTGAAAGTTCCGAGGCTTGGAGCCAAGGCTTACGAACAGTGTGCAGGATTCCTGCGCATAAGGGGCGGAGCGAATCCGCTGGACTGCTCGGCCGTGCATCCGGAGAGCTACCCTATAGTCGAGAAGATGGCTTCCGACCTTGGAGTGAACTGCTCACAGCTGATAGGCAACAAGGAGCTTATCGACAAACTCTCTGCCGAGGACTATGTGACTGAAAGCAAGGGACTTCCGACCATCAACGACATACTCCGGGAGCTGCGCAAACCGGGACTCGACCCCCGCGAAGAGGCTTCAGAATTCGCTTTCGACGAGAATGTGCACTCGATTGAAGACCTTCACGAAGGTATGATTCTGCCCGGCATTGTGACCAACATCACTGCTTTCGGGGCCTTCGTGGACATAGGCCTGCACGAGAACGGTCTGCTGCACGTAAGCACTCTCGGAAGAAGGGGCACTGAAGTCTCGAAAGTGCTCAGGCTCCATCAGAGTATTATGGTGAAGGTGCTCGGAGTGGACCTTGAAAGGGGACGCATAAGCCTCGCCCCGGCCCAGGAGCTGAAGCACGCGAGCTAGTCTCCCAGGCTGATTTCCTTAAGTTCAGCCCTGTAGGCCATAAGCAGGCGGGATTTGGAGATGAATCCCAGATACTTGCGGTCCTCGTCTATGACGGGCAGGCGCCAGGCACCTGTATCATCGAACTTTTTCATCACCGACTCCATTTTTTCTCCGTAGCGGATATAGTCCGGCGGAGTTTCCATAATGTTATAGACGTGGACACTCTCATACTTCTCCGGATTGAAGAAGTACTTCCGTGCGGCAGCTATGTCCACCATACCCTGGAAGCGGCCCCTGGAATCTATGACAGCGAGCACCGCGGCCTCCGTATCTGCCACTACATCAATGATTTCCTTAAGAGTAGCGTCTATCTGGACCTTGGGATACTTGTCCCTGATGAGGTCGTTGGTGTGCATCAGGGTGAGCACGGCCTGGTCGCTGTCGTGGGTCAGGAGGTCGCCGCTCTGGGCTATGCGCTTGGTGTAGATGGAGTATTTTTCGAAGATGCGGACTGTACCGAAAGAGACGGTCGAAGTCAGAATCAGGGGTATCAGCAAGGCGTAACCTCCTGAAATCTCGGCAATAAGGAAGATTGCGGTCATAGGGGCCTGCATCACTCCTGCCATAAGGGCGGCCATACCCACGAGCACGAAGTTCTGCTCGGGCACGTGAGCTCCGGCAAGGTTCACGCAGCGCGCCACTATGAAGCCGAGTATGGCTCCCGAGAAAAGCGTAGGTCCGAAAGTTCCTCCGACTCCCCCGCCGGCATTGGTGAGGGTCATCGCGACTATCTTGAAAAAGAGAATCAGCAGGAAGAACAGGGGCACGCCCCATTTGGAACTCATCATAAAGGAGAGGACTGTCTTGCGCTCGAGCACCAGCTCCTGTCCGTTCAGAAGGCTGTGCAGGGAGTCATAGCCCTGTCCGTAGAGAGGAGGGAAAAGGAAGATCAGAAGGCCTAGTCCGAGGGCGCATATAGCCCAGCGGGTATAGGGGTTGGAGATGCGTCCGATATGGTCTTCAAGCCAGAGGGTGCCGTTGGTGAAATAGAGCGAAAACAGCCCTGCAGCAACGCCCAGGATGATGTAGAAGGGCATATTGGGCATACTGAAGGGAGTCAGAGCGCAGGCGAAGACGGGAGTCTGGCCGCAGAAAATATAGGAGATTACGGTGGCGGAGATGGTCGAGAGCAGGAGCGGCAGCATAGACTTCATCGACACATTGAAAAGCAGAATCTCCATAGTGAACAGCACACCGGCGAGGGGCGCCTTGAATATGCCGGCCACAGCTCCAGCCGCACCGCAGCCCAGAAGGATGGTGATGTTGCGGAAAGACAGAGAGCAGAGCCGCCCGATGTTGGAGCCTATGGCGGCACCGGTATAGACTATGGGGGCCTCCGCTCCCACCGAACCGCCGAAGCCTATGGTGAAGGACGAAGTCAGCACAGACGACCACATATTGTGGGGCTTGATCTTGGATTCGTTGCGGCTGACGGCAAGCAGGACCTTGGTCACTCCGTGGCCTATGTTGTCCTTGACCACATAGCGGAGCAGCAGCAGGGATATCAGCATACCTACGCCCGGAAGGACCAGGAACAGCCACTCGTAGTCCAGGTTGGACCAGATGTTGCCGTTCAGCAGGTAGCTGATGAGGTGGATGGATTTGTCAAGAATAACGGCGGCGCACCCAGAGAGTACGCCGACTATAAAACTCAAAAGCAGCAGGAGGTTATGCTCCGACAGCTTCGGGAGTAACTTATTCACCCGCATCCGACGAATCGTCGTCTGAACCGTACTGGGAGATGTTGTCGTCAGGCAGGGGGCCTGAATCGTCGGAGCCTACTCCGCTGGTTCCTGCAACCTGCTCGGTCTCCTCCTCCTCTTCTCCTTCAAGCCATCTTTCGATGTCGTCACGGTCATCGATGTCGACTTTTATCTTTACGAGGTAAATATCTTCCGGGAGCTCGATCAAAACGGCATAGAAAGGGGTTCCGTCCGGCTTGGTGTACCTGGTAAGATCGGGAAGATAGTCACTGAATCCCTTGGGATACTTGAGAGCAAAGGCCTCGGCAAGCTCACGAGGCATATTCTCATAGCTGATGATGTGTCGTTTTTTATTGTCTTGTGCCATAGCAATTCTGAATTGGACTGCAAGTATACTACTTTTTTGTAAAAAATAAAGCCTTTTGCTCTCTTTTTCTCTGAGGATTTCGCTCTACGAAGACTCTTTTCAGGTTTTTGGGGTCCAAACCAGTGTAGAACATCACTGATGAGGTGGTCATCGGGGTGGGCATAAAGTCCTGGACCTGCTCCATCCATATCCCCTTGAGACAGGGTTCGGCGGCAAGCGCGCGCATATCCTCGAGCTTGCATCCGGGATGCGAAGATATGAAATAGGGCACGAGTTCTATATGGGTCCCGTTCTCGGCATTTATGCGGTCAAACTCCTTGCGGAGGCGCCTGAAGAGCTTGAACGAAGGCTTGGCCATATATGAGAGTACATTGTCCTGTGTGTGCTCCGGGGCGACTTTGAGCCTGCCGCTGGTGTGGCGGAGTATGAGCTCGCGCAGATACTCCCTTCCGCTTTCGTCCACGAAGCCGTTTTCGTCCAGGAAGAGGTCGTAGCGTATGCCGCTGCCTATGTAAGAGTGCCGTACACCCTTGACTGCATCCACGGCCTTATACAGGCCCAGAACCCGTTTGTGGCTGCGGTCCATATTGGGGCAGGGAGATGGGTAGAGGCAGGATTTGCGCCGGCATACCGCACACTTTGAAGGGTCCTTTCCCCTCATTCCGTACATATTGGCAGTCGGGGCTCCGAGGTCGGAGATGTTCCCCTTGAACTCTTCCATCCGGGTCAGGGCATTGACTTCCCTGACGATGGAGTCTTCTGAGCGGGACTGGATGAATTTGCCCTGATGGGCGGCGATAGTGCAGAAATTGCAGCCACCGAAACACCCGCGGTGGGTGATTATCGAGTCCTTGATCATATCGTAGGCCGGAATCCTCTTGCCTTTGTAGCGCGGATGGGGCCGCTTGGTAAAGGGGAGGTCCCAGAACGAATCCATCTCCTGCTCGCTGGCGGGAGGAAGCGGAGGGTTCACCTGCACATAGCCATCCCCGACGGGTTCTATGATGGTCTGAGGATGAAGCATATTAGCCTGAGTCTCAATCAGATGGAAGTTCTTTGCAAAGCAGACGGGGTTCTTTTTGCACTCCTCGAAACTGCTGAGCACCAGAGCATCAGGGTCTTTGGGCCTGCCGCTGCGCAGAAAGGCAATCTGGGCTATCTTTTCGATGTCCGAGCGCTTCTGCCTCTTTTCGAAGGCCCTGGTCAGCTCGAGCATAGTCCTCTCGCCCATTCCGTAGCACAGGTAGTCGGCGCCGCTGTCGACGAGTATCGAAGGCATCAGGCAGTCGTCCCAATAGTCGTAGTGTGTAAGTCTGCGAAGCGAAGCCTCCACCCCGCCTATCACTACGGGAACCTCAGGCCAGAGCTGTTTGAGGATGCGGGTATAGACGGTGACGGCCCTGTCGGGACGGGCTCCGAAACGGCCTTCGGGGGTGTAGGCGTCGTTGTGCCTGAGCCTTCGGGCGGCGGTGTAGTGGTTCACCATTGAGTCCATCGCACCGGCGTTCACTCCGAAGTACAGACGCGGTGCGCCCAGCTTGCGGAAATCCCTCAAATCGTCCCTCCAGTTGGGCTGGGGTACGACTGCCACCCTGTAGCCCGCCTTCTGGAGGTAGCGTGCTATGCAGGCTGTACCGAAGCTCGGATGGTCCACAAAGGCGTCGCCTGTGACCAGGATGACGTCAATGTAGTCCCAACCGAGCTTTTCGACCTCCTTGACGGAGGTGGGTATGTTACATTCTGTCGGGGAGTTCAATGCCAAGTATGTTCATTGCGCCGCGAAGCACTGCGGCTATCGCAGAAATAAGAGCGAGCCTAGAGCAGAGCAGCGGGGCACTGCTTTCCTTTAGGATGGGAGTGTCGTGATAGTACTGGTTGAACTCCTTGGAGAGCTCGTAGCAGTAGTTTGCGACCAGGGCGGGAGAGAGCGCATCGGCTGCCTCCTTTACTTTCCTGGGATAGCTCTGCAGGAGCTTTACAAGACGTATCTCCTTGGGACTCAGGGACACTTCGGCAGACACTTCAGGCTTCAATCCCTTCTCGGCGGCCTTTCTCAGAATTGAGCAGATACGCGCGTGGGTATACTGGATGAAAGGTCCGGTATTGCCGTTGAAATCTATGGACTCCTTGGGGTTGAAGAGCATCTTCTTCTTGGGGTCCACCTTGAGTATGAAGTACTTGAGAGCTCCGAGCCCTATCATCGAATAGAGCCTGTCCTTCTCTTCGGGGCTCATATCCTCGAGCTTTCCGCTCTCCTCGGAGCTTTCGCGGGCCTCCTGATACATCTTCTCGATCAGGTCGTCGGCGTCCACTACGGTGCCTTCGCGGGACTTCATCTTGCCTTCCGGGAGCTCCACCATTCCGTAGGAGAGGTGGTATATCTGGTCGGCCCAGTCGAAGCCCAATTTCTTGAGTATGAGCTTGAGCACCTGGAAATGGTAGTTCTGCTCGTCGCCCACCACATAGATGTGGGAGTCGAGCTTGTACTCGCTGAAGCGCCTTTCGGCAGTACCGAGGTCCTGGGTGATATATACCGAGGTGCCGTCGGAGCGGAGCAGAAGCTTGCGGTCAAGGCCGTCGGCAGTGAGGTCGCACCACACCGAACCGTCGGGGTCCTTGACGAACACTCCCATATCCAATCCCCTCTGCACCAGCTCTTTACCAAGCAGATAGGTGTCGTGCTCGTAGTAAGTTTTGTCGAAAGTGATGCCGAGGGCCTTGTAGGTCTGCTCGAAGCCTTCGAACACCCAGGAGTTCATCATCTCCCAAAGCTTTCTGACTTCGGGGTCGCCCTCTTCCCACTTGACGAGCATCTCGTGGACCTTCTCCATCACTGAAGGGTCTTCCTTTTCCATCTTCGCGAACTCCACATAGCAGTCGCCCACAAGATGGTCGCCCTTCTTGCCGCTGGACTCAGGGGTTGCGCCGTTGAACCTCTGCTGCCAGGCATACATCGATTTGCAGATATGCACTCCCCTGTCGTTGACCAGGGTGGTCTTGATGACTTCGTTGCCCGCAGCCTTGAGCAGGTTCGACACCGATGCTCCGAGGAGGTTGTTGCGCACGTGCCCGAGGTGAAGGGGCTTGTTGGTGTTGGGAGAGGAGAACTCCACCATTATCCTCCTGCCGGTGGAGCTCAGGGGAGCAGAGAAGTCCTTCGTTGACGCTTCCTGCAGATTTTCAACCCAGAAAGTGTTGGAAAGGCTCAGGTTCAGGAAGCCTTTGACGGTATTGAACGAGCTGATTTCCGGGCAGTTGGATACCAGATAGGAGCCTATCTGCTCGCAGCTCTGCTCGGGACCCTTGCGGGTAAGCTTGAGAAGGGGGAACACCAACAGGGTGTAGTCTCCTTCAAATTCCTTGCGGGTGGCGGGAACCTGCAGGGTAGAAGGGTCTATCTCGGCTCCATACAGGGCCTTGAGTGCCTCTGAGGCCTTCAAGGCAATGAACTCTTCTGCGTACATTATCCTAGGTAAGTTTTGAGCAGCTTGCTGGCCGCAGGTTTTTTGAGTTTGCGTATGGCCTTCTCCTTAATCTGACGCACACGCTCCCTGGTGAGGTCAAGCCTCTCGCCTATCTCTTCGAGGGTCATCTCCTGGCATCCGATGCCAAAGAAGGATTTGATGATCTCCCTCTCACGCACGGTCAGAATCTGGAGCGCACGCTCGATTTCGGTGCTGAGACTCTCGTTGGTGAGACCCCTGTCGGCTGAAGGAGAGTCGTCGTTGGGAAGCACGTCCAGCAGGGAGTTGTCCTCACCTTCGACGAAGGGGGCATCCACACTGACGTGGCGGCCTGACACCCTGAGGGTATCGGCAATCTTGTCTTTGGGGATATCAATCATCTCGGCCAGCTCCTCGGTGGAAGGCTGCCTTTCGTTCTCCTGCTCGAACTTACCCAGAGCCTTGTTGATCCTGTTCAGGCTTCCTACCTGGTTCAGGGGCAGACGCACGATGCGGCTCTGCTCGGCAAGAGCCTGGAGTATGCTCTGGCGTATCCACCACACGGCGTAAGAGATGAACTTGAATCCGCGGGTCTCATCGAACTTTTCAGCGGCCTTGATGAGCCCAAGGTTACCCTCGTTGATGAGGTCGGGAAGGCTCAGACCCTGGTTCTGGTACTGCTTGGCAACCGACACGACGAAGCGCAGATTGGCTCTTGTGAGCTTTTCAAGCGCCTCCTGGTCTCCTTTGCGTATGCGCTGGGCGAGTTCAACTTCCTCTTCCGGTGACACCAGCTCCTCGCGGCCTATCTCCTGAAGGTACTTGTCCAGAGATGCACTCTCTCGGTTGGTGATGGATTTTGTAATCTTTAACTGTCTCATTATCTTAAATAAAAAATCAATCGCGACCGGTCTTCATCCGGTCGCGATTGTACATTGTGCTACCCGACGGATGACTATTCGTCCTTACCGAATCCGAAGTAGCCGGGTCTGCCGGTAGCTGTGATGCCCTCAATGAAGATGCTGCGCTTGCTCTTCTTCGCGATGTCGATCACATCCTGGGGAGTCTTCACCTTCTGGTCGTTCACATAGAGGATGATGAATCCGTCCTGACCGCCTGCCTTTGCGACTTTGCCGTCACCTGCAGACACTATCTCGACACCCTTTTCGACTGCCTTGAGGCTTGCTCCGTAGAAGAGTACGGTGCCGTCCTCTGCAACTGTTCCGTTTGACTGTGAGCCGTCCTGGAATTCAACCTCTGCACTGTGGGCCTTGCCCTCGCGGATAAAGCTGATCTGGGCCTTGTCTCCGGGATGGAAGCTGTTCACCTTCTCCTGCAGGATGGAAGGACTCTTGATTGCAGTTGAATCGATGGATGTAATCACATCGCCCTTCTTGATGCCGGCAAGGTCTGCGGCTCCGCCCTTGACTACTTCGTTAATATATACGCCTTCGAGCGAAGAAAGTTTCAATTCTTTTGCAAGTTTGTCGTCAATCGCACTCATTGTCACTCCGAGCTTTGCTCTCTTGACTGATCCGAAGTCGATGAGGTCAGAGACGATTTTCTTCACGATGTTTGAAGGAACGGCGAAGGAATATCCTGTGTATGAGCCTGTTGTAGATACGATGGCAGTGTTGATACCCACCAGCTGGCCGGCCTTGTTGACAAGGGCTCCGCCTGAGTTGCCGGGGTTGACGGCGGCATCGGTCTGGATGAAGGATTCGATTTTGAACTCTCCGTTGTAATTCGGCATTGAGCGGCCCTTTGCGCTGACAATACCTGCGGTGATGGTAGAGCGGAGTTCGGCTCCGAGAGGGCTTCCGATTGCGAGCACCCACTCGCCGAGCCTCAGTTTGTCAGAGTCAGCGAACTCGAGCACGGGCAAGCCCTTTTCCTCGATTTTGATCAGTGCGACGTCGGTTGCAGGGTCGGTGCCTATGATGGTGGCGTCGTAAGTTTTGTTGTTGTTCAGGGTCACCTGCACTGAGGTGGCGTTGGCCACGACGTGGTTGTTGGTAACGATGTAGCCGTCCTCGCGGATGATTACTCCGGAACCGCTGCCCTGCTGGGTACGCTCGGGAGCCTGTCCCTCATCGCCGAAGAAGAAGCGGAAGAAGGGGTCGATGTACTGCTGCTGGCGGGATTTGACTGTGACCTGGACATAAACTACGGCGTCCACTGCATTCTCTGCGGCGAAGGTGAAGTCTGGATAGTCGGAAAGTGACAGATTGACAGTCCTACCTGACGTTGAGTCATAATTATAAACAGATTCCGGAACCTTGGGAGCCGGAGTGGCCTTTACTATGCCGAAAGCGGTCAGGGCGCTGATTGCCACTGATACCAATACTGTAATTACATTGCGTTTCATATACTTGTTTGTTAATTGTTTATCGTGCTTCATTTTCGGAAAAGCGACATATATAGGTCAAATAATATGCCACAATCCGGGAAATAATTACTATATTTGTATCCTTGAAGACCGGAGCTCTGTGGGAGAGCAAACAGAGGTGGCAGGAAATGAATCGGAGCCCGGGGCCGAGAGAGTAAAGTAAAGAACAATATATGGAATTCAATGTATCTAGCGCCAGCCTTCTGAAAGGCATCCTGGACGTGTCCAAGGCCATTCCGGCCAAGACAGCCCTACCTATACTGGAAAACTTCCTTTTCGTCCTCAGGGGCGAGACTCTGGAAATTACAGCTTCCGACCAGGAGTTGACCCTTCGTACTTGCGTTCCCGTGCAGGAAGGCGGAGAGGATGGAAGCATGGCAGTGCCTGCAAGGCAGATTACCGACCTTCTGAAGTCGCTTCCCGACCAGCCTATCACCATCAAGACCACCTCTGACGGGTCTTTCGAGTGCCTCTGGGTGAACGGCAACTCTTCCCTTCCCTACTTCCCTGCTGCGGACTATCCCGAGATTAAGGGTGCGGGAGATGATGCCATCAAGGCCGCTTTCCCCGCCCAGGTGCTCTGCGAGGGCATCAGCTCCACGGTGTACGCCACCTCGGACGATGAGATCCGCCCTGCGATGAACGGTATTTTCTTCGATATGGACCTGGATAGCACCACTCTCGTGGCTTCCGACTCGCACAAGCTCATCTGCTACACTACCGACAAGGCTAGCGTGGAGCAGAAGTGCTCTTTCATCCTGCACAAGAAGGCCGCTTCTGTGCTTAAGGGTCTTCTGGACCGCAGCGAGGCAATGGTGCAGATAAACTTCGATTCCAGCACAGTAGTCTTCACGATGGACGAGACTATGATGGTCTGCCGCCTGATTGTGGGCAAGTTCCCCGACTACCGCCGCGTGATTCCCCAGAACAATTCGAACATTCTCCACATAGACCGTCTCCAGCTGCTCAATACCGCCAAGCGAGTTGCAGTGTGCGCCAACAAGGCTTCGAACCACATCAAGTTCGACCTCAGCGAAGGCCAGCTCGAGCTCAGCGCCCAGGACCTGGGCTTCGCGCTTGCCGCCTACGAGAAGATTGAGTGCGACTACAACGGAGAGAGCCTGAGCATAGGCTTCAAGTCTTCTTTCCTTATTGATATTCTGAGCAATATGAGCTGCGGCAATCTGGTCATCAAGTTCGCCGATGCGCGCAGGGCCGCTCTCATTGTACCCGCCGAGGAAGAAGAGGAAAGCGGCAGGATCTGCGGCATACTGATGCCTATTATGGTTTCATAATCATTTTCAAGCAAGATGGAACTGAATCTCGAAAGACCCCTGCTTTTTTTCGACATCGAAAGTACGGGGCTCAATATTCCTGCGGACTCTATAATAGAACTGAGTTTCGTGAAAGTCTTCCCGGGCGGCGAGAGTCGCATAAAGACTTGGAAGATAAAGCCTTGGGATTATATCAATGCTTGCCAGAGGCCCATCAGCCCGGAGGCGAGCAAGGTGAACGGCATCACTGACGATATGCTCACGAACTGCCCCACCTTTTACGATGTGGCTGAGGAGGTGGCAGAGTGGCTTGAGAACAGTGACCTGTCCGGCTTCAATGCCGTCAAGTTCGACCTTCCGATGCTCAGCGAGGAGTTCGAGAGGGTGAAGCTGGCCGGCAAGAAGGTCAATGTGGACCTGCACTCGCCCCTGCTGGTGGATGTGCAGAACATCTTCCACGCGATGGAGCCCCGCAACCTCAAGGCGGCTTACCGCTTCTACTGCGGCGGCGAGGACTTCGACAACGCCCATACGGCCGAGGCCGATACCGTCGCCACCTATGAAGTCCTGAAGGCCCAGCTGGACCGTTACGACACTCTCAAGAACGACGTCAAGGCGCTTTCGAGCTTTGTGCCCAAGAAATATGTGGATTTCAGCGGTACTCTCATTTACGACGAGAAGGGGGAAGAGGTCATCAATTTCGGCAAACACAAGGGACGCAAGGCGCGCGACGTTTATTTCAGCGAGCCTTCGTATTTTGCCTGGATCAAGAACGGCTCATTCACTCTCGACACCAAGGCCCAGTTCGAAGCCCTGGCCGAAAAGTACCGCCGCGAAAGGCTCTCCACCCCCGCTTCGGAAGAGCAGCTGAGGGGCCTGCAGGACAAGTTCAACACCAAAAAGTTCTGATCTGAGGATCTGGAGATGAACATTCTTGTCAAGACTTTTTCGGAGCACGTTCTGGTACGGCCCGATACGACTTGGAAAAGGAACAACGAGGATATGTACGTTCCCTCTTTTGTAAAAAAGATGGACTGGTGCCCTGTGTTCAGTCTGAAAATTAGCAGGAGCGGAAGGTTTGTCTCTCCCCGCTTTGCCCACAGGTACTATGATGCAATCGGGAGCGGGGTGCTCCTCTATCCCCGTCTGTATGGCCCGGACGACGACCTTCTGACCCTTCAGGAGCTTTTCGCCCAGGGCTGCTGCATCAACCATACCAGCCTCGTCCCCACTCCTTCATATAGCCCCGAGAGGACTCCGGAGTGCCGTTTCTCATTGAGCCTGAGCGCAGAAGACAAGAAGGAAGAGTTCCGCTTCGATTGCCCTTCAATGCAGGAGCTGGACCTTGCTCTCAGTAAGGCGAGCGAAGTTGCCTGGATGAGGACAGGAGATATTCTCTGCATCGAGCTCTCGGAAAGAAGAGCCCTTCCCCCGGAGCAGACGCTTCGATTTGAAGGCAGCCTGCTTGGGGAGAAGAATATTGATTTTGAAGTAAAATTCTAATAACATGAAGATTATACCTATCTACACCTGGAACAAGAGCATTCTGGAGTTCAACAACAGCAGCAAGAAGCTCTCGAAGAAGCCCTGGTTCCAGGGAGTGTTGTTGTTGAGCTGCGTTGTGCTGGCGATGCTGCTGGCCAACCTGAGTTTCACCAAGGACATCTATCACAGCATTCTTGAGACCAACATTCAGCTGCATCTGTTCAGCGAGAACGGGAATGTCAACATCCTCTTTCCGAGGGACTTGACCGTAGAGAAACTGATTAATGACATCCTGATGGTGGTGTTCTTTTTCACTGTCGGGCTGGAAATCAAAAGGGAGATTGCCCACGGAGAGCTGTCGTCGCTCAAGAAGGCGCTTCTTCCGATTATCGCCGCTTTCGGAGGAGTGATTGCTCCGGCTCTTATCTATGCCCTTATCAATCACGGTACTATAGCTGCGAGCGGCTGGGGTATCCCTACTGCTACTGATATAGCATTTGCGGTGTGCATATTGTCGATGCTGGGTGACAGGGTTCCCACTTCGCTTAAAGTCTTCCTTACGGCCCTTGCAATCGCCGACGATCTGATTGCCATACTGGTGGTGGCGATATTTTACGGCGGAGCGATTAACCTCAAGCTGCTTTCGCTTGCAGTGCTTGTGATAGCCCTGACCCTTCTGCTGAGGCGTCTTGGGGAGAAGAGGATGTTCCCCTATATCGTGAATGCGATTCTGGTGTGGATTCTGTTCTATTACAGCGGAGTGCACGCTACTATGTCGGGCGTTGTGATGGCTTTTCTGATTCCTTCCAAGCCGCTTTACAACAAGGCCCAATATACACGTAAGCGCAACCGCTACATAGCCCGTCTGGAGCAGTATGACGGTATCGACTCGGAGCCTTTCCCCAACGGGCCGCAGAAGCACTGCCTGCGGCGTCTTGAGGCTGTTGCCCACGGTTCTATGGATATGAGCTACCGTGTTGAGCATGCGCTGTCGCCCTGGGTCAATTTCCTGATTATGCCAATCTTCGCTCTTGCGAATGCCGGAGTGGAGATTACTGACCCTTCGTATTTCAATGTGTTCAATTTCAGCCCTGAAGCGGGCAGCGTTTCGATGGGTATTTTCCTTGGTCTGCTGCTCGGTAAGCCTTTGGGAATCACTCTGTTCAGTCTGCTGGCTATCAAGCTAAAAATCGGCGCTATGCCCCAGAATGCGAACTGGGCTATGTTTTTTGCTGTGGCCTGTCTTGGCGGAATTGGTTTTACGATGTCTATCTTTGTCGATACCCTTTCGTTCGGTGATGCTCCTGCGGGGATGATTTCGTTCCTCAGGGATTCGGGTAAGATTGCGGTTCTACTCGGGTCGCTTTGTTCGGGTATTCTGGGCAGTCTGCTTATAACCCTGTTCTCAGCTAAAAAGAAGGCAAGTAAGCAGGCGTAGTTTGAAAGTCTGCAAAATTTTGTATATTTGCATTCCCAAGCCACTTTAGCTCAGTCGGTAGAGCAGCGCATTCGTAACGCGCAGGTCGCCAGTTCGAGCCTGGTGAGTGGCTCGCAAGAGGAGGATGACGTTTTTCGTCATCCTCCTCTTGTTTATCAATGTCATTTCGAGCGGAGCACAAAGCGCATAGCCAACTGTCATTTCGAGCGGAGCACGAAGCGCAGGGACAACTGTCATTTCGAGCGACCGTAGGGAGTCGAGAAATCTATTATATATCAGCATTTTATCTAGATTTCTCCATTCGCTTCGCTCAGTCGAAATGACAAGGGGCGCTTCGAGCAAAAAGTGCGGCGCAGCTTCGTTTAGCGGGAAAGGGGGAAGTTAAGGCCGAGAGAGATGTTAAGGCCAAGGGGCCTCGTCTTATAGACGCTCTCCACAAAAGAGCCATTGTCGAAATGGTACGAAGCCCCGCACTCAAACTGCAGCGACGCCTTCCCCAAATCGTATGAAAGCCCCGCGAAGGCCCCCGCAGACCACTGCAGCTCCTTCTCGCTTACATTCTGCGCAGTCTTCTCGACCAAAGCGGAATTCTTATAGAAAAAAGTCGTCGAACTGCCGGCCACCGCCTTCTGCATCATCGCTCCTAAGCCCGCATAGGCACAAAAACGGCCGGAACGCAGAAAAGTATAATTCAAATCCAAAGGAAGACCCAGATAATGAAGCACCTGGGTAGTGCTGTACTGAGCCTGCTCACTTCCGCTGCTGAGGGTGCTGACAACAGCCGAATAGTTCAGACCGCTCCTTAGGCTGAGTTTCGGAAGCAAGTCATAACTCACTGTCAGAGCCAGACTTACAGGCTGATAATAATGCCTGTCGGTGTTCACGCTGCTGAAACTGTTCTGCACCAGGACAGTCGAATAGCCTTCAGAAGTGCTGCTGATCTGCATCCCGGCGATTGCGGATGAATAAAAAGCTCCGTAGCCGCTCTGCGTACTGGAAGACGAAGCGGCAAGAGAACCCACCGAAGCCCCTACCCTCAGGCGTGAAGCTGCTGCACTGCGGCGCCGCTCTTTCGAAAAAGCCCTCTCATCCTCCCGAAGATACTCTTCCAGGCTTATTCCTTCCTGCCCTGAAGAGTCTGTCTTATCTGCACTGTCCACGGAAATCTCAGGACTCCGATCATTTGTCTCCGGCTCATCCACCCGGAATAGAGGCTCAGTTTCACTCTCGCTTTGAGACTCCACGGGAGCAACTGCAGTCCGGCGCACAGAGATGCTTTCAGGGCGGCTCAAAGGATACAGAGAGTCCAGACCGGAAGGAACAAAAGTATATAAAGGCGGCCTCCTGCCTGCTGAAGAAGGAGTCAAAGAGTCTTCTGCAGGCCCTGCCAGCAGCACCACTGCAGCTATTGCCGCAGCGGCAAAGGCAGTACCCGCCACGCTACCCCACAGGAGCTTTCTTTTGTGCGCACGGCGAAGCCGATCCGCCGCCTGCGCCGCCTGTGGTGCAAGAGAGGCCCACAAAAGGTCCGGCTCCGCGCCGGAGCTGCTGTCAAGAGCGTCCCGCAGCCCCTGCTGCCATTTTTCTCTATTGTCCGTCATCCCTGATGTTTGTCTTTAATCATCTTTGAAAGCAAGGCCTTTGCCCTGCTGAACTGCGAATATGATGTCCCCTCGCTAATGCCCAGAGCAGCGGCGATTTCCTTATGGCTCATCTGCTCAAATACATACAGATTGAAAACAGTCCTGTAGCCTTGCGGAAGCGAAGGAAGAAGGGCGAGAATTTCCGAAGGGTCCGTCGATTCAAGTTCCCCTGAAGGCTCCTCAATGAAAGAGCTTTCAGGACTTTTGTCCAGACTCACGAAACTGAACCTTCCTCGGCTGCGAAGCAGCATCAGAGCCTGATTGACCACAATCTGCCGCAGCCAGGCCTTGAAGAAAGGCTCACCCTTCCATTCAAAAGAAGAAAGCGAAGAAAATACTTTCAGAAAGCTCTCCTGGAGCACATCCTTTACATCTTCCTCATCGGGAAGATAAACTCTGCAAACGGCAGAGAGATACTGCACGTAAGTGTCGTAAATCACTTTAAGCGCCGCAGCATCTCCCGCTTTTGCTCTTCTGAGCAGCGAAGCGTCTATCCCGCTTTTGTCGCTCTTTCGAAGCATTGCCGTTCACTAACCATATATAATCTCTAGTCGAGTTTCAAAGCCCTGTCAATACTTCTCAGAGCAGCATTGGAAGTCTGCAAAGAAGCTTCAGCAGGCTTCCCGTCGCCCGGCTTAGGGAAGTCGAAGTAGATGGTCTTCTCACCGAAATGCAGGGACTTATAGTGTATTGTAAGCTTGGCGTCTGAGTCGGGAGCGGGCAGGCTGCTCAAATCGAATGCGATGACGCCGGTTGCCTCGAATGCGCTGCCATAGTCATACCTGTCGTTCAGGGGGTTATGCATAAGCTCCAGATAATAGGGATTCTCAGGGTCTGTTCCGCTCACAAGGCTTATCATATGCCTCTCCATGGGATTGCCCCACAGACCGCTGAATGCAAGAGTGAGATAGCCGTCTTCAAGAATGGTTACCCAATTGGCTATCACGTCAATAGGTGCATCTCCCCACTCCTTCTCGTCCTCCTCACGGCTTCCGAGAGTCTGGACCAGGTCCTTGGTACGGATGCTGTCGATCCAGTTTACCTCCACAAGACGGTCAAAGGCGGCACTTCCCTCGCCTGCAGGCACATACTCTCCCTTATCGGTGATGTTCGCGAGGGCTCTCACCTGCTTGTCCCCGAAAGGAGACTTGGTGAGGTTGCCGGGCTTGGCTGTGGTCTTGTCGTCAACCTGAAGATAGAACTCTCCTTCCGGAGTGTGCTTCACGGTGACAAGAGCATTGGCGTAGAACTTCGAATTGTCCTGCGAATCGTCCTTGAGACACGAACTCAGGCTCAGTGCGGCAGCAAGGGCCGCGATTACAAAAAATGTCTTTTTCATATTCAATTGTGCTTTTGTTTTGTCTGTTTCCGAATACATAATGCAGAAAAAGGCAAAACCTTGCACCGGAATTCAAAAAAATCTGTTGTTCGGAAAAAAGAAACTAAAAAGTTATCCTTTTCAGAACCGGATTAAAGCCCTCATAGCCGTAGGAGCTAACTAGTAATTTAATGGCTTTCAGCAAATTAAGATACTCAAGGGCATCAAAACGCCTCACGGGGTCGTACATCACTTCGAAACTCAGGCCGCAATAGCAGAACAGATAGTGCGAGGAGAGGAAACCGCGGCGCAGGTAGAACTGCCTTCGGCGCAGCCTCTGCTCGGGATTGTCGCAGTCTTCGTCCAAAGGCTCAATGTCAAGGACCAGCTGCTTGCCGGGATATCTTTCCCGAAGGGAATCCAGGACGGCAGAACCATAGGAACGGCCCCGAAGCGAAGGGTCGATGGCAAGAAAGAAAACATAGCACAAATCTGCGGGGCAAAAGATGACAGTAAAGCCCACAAACTCTTCCCCATCCATCACGGCAAGCAGTTCAAGGGCAGAATCTGCGCTCATCTTCAGCAGCTTACGGCTATCCATCCTTTCATATTCGGGAAAGGCGGAGGTGTTGAGAGCGTCTATCCTTTCAAACAAGGGAGAAGGAGAGTCGATGAGTCGGAATTGGATGTCCATAGCAATAATTTCAATCAAGCTTCAGAGGCGAGCAGAGACAGAGCGGCGCCGCGTCCTGCAAGGGAGCCGGTGCAGAATGCGAGCTGAAGATTATATCCGCCCGTATCGGCATCGATGTCAAGCACTTCGCCGCACAGATACAGGCAGGGACAGAGTTTCGAGCTCAGATTCTTGCTCACCACTTCGTCCAGACTTACTCCGCCGGCGGTAACCACAGCCCTTTCATAGCCCACATATCCGTCAATGGGGAAAACCCAGCTCTTCAGGCAAGCCGCTATGCTGTTGAGATTTACCCAGAGTTTGGTCTTCGTGCGGCTGATTCTCTGCAGGGTCATAATTCCCGGATTCATCTGGGTGAAGGCGGGAATCAGGTCCCAGGGCATAAGTTTGCCCAGCAGTATGCGGCATTTTTCCTTTTCACGCAGCCGCTTTGAGCGCGGGTCGGCGTCAACCTCCTTCCAGAGCTGGAGGACCCTTTGGGTAAGTTCGGTCAGCTCCACTCCGGGCTTGAGGTCCAGCTTCAGGCTGACTTTCGCTCCGTTGATCATTGCCTTCACTGCCTTGCGGCTGAGCTGGAATCCGAGAGGTCCTTCAAGGCCGCCGTCCGTAAAATCAATGTCTCCGAAAAGGGTTTCGGTCTTCTGCTCTCCTATGTTCAGGCTCAGCTCTATGTTCTTGAGCTGCACTCCGCAGAGTTTCTCCCCAAGTTCGGAAAGAGGGGTCGAGCGGTCTATATGCCTGTCCTTCGACTCTGTCAGCTTGTACCCTTTGGGAACCAGGGCGGTAAGGGAAGGAAAAGTCGGGGTGATGGTGTGGCCCAGGGCCTTAGCCCAGAGAAAACCGTCGCCACTCGAACCGGTGGAAGGATAACTCAGGCCTCCGGTAGCCAGTATCAGCTTGCGGCACAGATATTTACGGGAATCAGAGAGAGTAAGGGAGAAGCCGTCCGGGGTCTTTTCCACACTTTGCACGCAGGCTTCATATTCTATCTTGACACCTTTACCAAGACATATATTCACCAGAGTATCAACCACATCCGATGCCCTATGGGATGAGGGGAACACCCTGTCGCCCCTCTCCACGACGCTCTCAAGCCCCCAGGAGGCGAAGAAATCAACCAGAGACTGGGGAGACAGAGAATGAAAGGCGGAGCGCACAAAAGCGGAGCCGCTCCTGATGTGCGGACTGAAGTCCTGCCAGGATTTGAGGTTGGTGTAATTGCAACGCCCTTTTCCCGTTATCATCACTTTCCTTGCCGCACGGGGCATCTTCTCGAGCAGAGTCACCGAAGCGCTGCTGCCTTTGTCTATAAGTGTAGCTGCGGCGCTGTAGGCCGCCATCAGTCCGGAGGCTCCCGCCCCTATTATAATAATGTCTGAACGCATCTTTTACTTTTCATCAAACCATACTGCCATTTCGCCCTTCCCGCGGTGGTTCCAGGCATAGTAGGGTATCAGTTTCAACTCTCCTGCCGTGATGACGTCTATGCCGCCGAGCATATCCGAATGCTCGAATGTAAGGGGCTCATCTACGCTCAAGCCCGCCTGCCTTACTTTCGCTCCGGGATTGTCCACCTGCTCCGCGCAATATACTATGGGGCCCTTGACCACGCATACCTTGCCCCTGTCAGCTTCGACTTCCTGCCTTGCGCGCACGAAATGGGCAGCCGAATCGAACTTCACGACAAGCGTGTCACCCTTCTTCCACTTTCTTTCAATCACCGCATATCCCTTCTCCTCGCGGAAGTCAATCTTCTCGGAGCCAAGGAATATTTCTACCGGGGCAAAGTCCTGATCAACAAATGAATACAGGCCTCCAGGCATCACTTCTCCCCTCGCCCAGCAGGGTATGCGCAGCTTGAGGCTGAACTTCCCGGCGCGGTTTTCATCCACTGTGATTCTGATTTCCTGCTCCCAGGGGTAAGCCGTTTTCTGGCTCAGCACTACTTCCTTTCCGTTAATGCTGCTTTCCAGCGTACTGTCCACATAAAGATTCACATACAGCTCATTTCCCTTCTTTGCGTATATGTATCCGGGGATTGAGGGGATGAAGCGGCAGATGTTCGACGGGCAGCAGGCGCAGCCGAACCAGCTCTGACGCAGGAACGAGCCGTCGGACTCCAGGGGGTTGGGGTAGAAAAATGCTCCGCCGTCGAGAGAAACTCCTGCGAGCAGGGCATTGTACAGGGTCCTTTCGAGCACATCGTAGTACTTCGACTCGGCGTGAAGCAGGAACATCCTGTGGTTGGTGAACACATTGCCTATGGAAGCGCAGGTCTCGCAGTATGAAGTCAGGTTGGGGAGTTCATAATTGTCTCCGAAAGCTTCCCCACGGTAGCGAGAGCCTACTCCGCCGGTGATGTAGGTCTTGCAGCTGACCATATTCTCCCAGATGCGGTCTATAGCATCGATATAGGCGGTCTGCTTTGTCAGCGCAGCCACATCCGCCATCCCGGAGTACATATATTCGGCCCTCACAGCGTGGCCGACTGCTTCACTCTGCTCTGCGGGAGGCAGGTGCGACTGGGAGTATTCCTGTCTTACTGAGGTAGTTCCGCGCCTGTCAAGGAAGAACTTGGCCTGCTCGAGGTACTTCTTGTCTCCCGTCACATTATACAGGCGGCACAGGGCCATCTCGGCAATCTGATGCCCAGGCACTCTCACGCTCTGGCCTTCCAGGGGGCCGATCTCGCGGCACACGCAGTCGGCATAGCGTATGGCTATGTCCAGGAAGTTGCGCTTGCCGGTAGCCTGATAATGGGCTACGGCTCCTTCCACCATATGGCCCAGATTGTAGAACTCGTGGCTCAGTTCCTCTACCTTCTCCCATCTTTGGCTGCCCATCCATTTATGGGGATGGACGGGATTCATCTGCCTTGCAGTATTGAGGTAGCCGTCCTCCATCTGGGCGGCCGCAACTATGGTGAGCACGCTGTCTATGTAGCTCTCCAGCTTCGGATCGGGGAATGAGCTCAGCAGATAGCTGGCACCTTCGATGGTTTTATAGACATCTGTGTCGTCGAAAGAGAAACCTTCGACCACATAGCTGGTGTCGGGGTGTACGGCGCGGACAAAATTGTCGTAGCGGCCAGTCTGCTCACATTTGCTGAATGCAAGGGGAACGGTCACCTCGCGGCTGGCTTTCAGCCTTGAGGAGAAGAACGAATCAGTGATCTGCACCGAAGTAAAAGGCTCAGGTTCAACCGGATATGAGCCAGACTCGGGAGCATCGCCCTGCGAACAGGAAAGAAGGGCCAGGGGGAGGGAGGCAAGGCGAGGAAGGAAGAAATGTTTCATAAGAGAGGTATAAACAAAAAAAAGGGAAAGCTTAGCACATCGCACCGCTACGACCTCCTACCTTTGCTGCCTTCCGGCCCTGGAGGATTTGGAGGGAGCTGGTCGTGTACGACTTTCCCGCTGCAAATATAGGTAAAAGTTTTGAAGATTCCTAAATGCTGTTGAATATCATTGGGAGCAAATCGTCAACTTTCTCGAATTTGAGTATCTTTCCGTCCGCTACCATTATGATGCTCATAGGCTTGCCGGACTTGGTCTGGTACTGGGCCATCACCTGGCGGCAGGCTCCGCAGGGGCTTGCGGGAGTAGAACCCAGGCGGCCGTGGACGCCCCCTGCGATTGCTATGCTGAGCATATCTTTGTCGGGGTATTTGCTTGAAGCGGCGAACATTGCGGTCCTCTCTGCACAGAGTCCCGAAGGGAAAGCCGCATTCTCCTGGTTGGCACCCCGGACTATCTGGCCGTTGGAGAGCCTGACTGCCGCTCCCACGTGGAAGTGTGAGTAGGGCGCATAAGCTCCTCCCATGGCTTTGATGCTCTCGCTCACAAGCTCCCTGTCCTCGGCATTCATCTCCTCGACGCTGCCGAACTGACTGTAAGTGATATGTATTTCCTTTTGTTCCATCAGTAGGTATGATTTAGTGTCATTGCATCAAATATAATGAAAATTATTAATTTTGTCCCGTTTTAAGGCAAAAACCCTACTATAGATTTCTCGACTACGCACTACGTGCTTCGCTCGAAATGACAGGTTTTTGGTCAGCCCAATTTAACGATATTATTTTGGATTATGAAGATTTGCGTAGGACTATCGGGAGGCGTGGACTCCAGCGTGGCGGCTCTGCTTCTGAAGCGGCAGGGCTACGATGTGTTTGCTATGTTTATGCAGAATTGGCACGACACGGAAGGCACTCTGCACGGAGACTGCGAGTGGGAGGAGGACCGATTCGTAGCCGAGATGGTCGCACGCAAAATCGGCATACCCTTCTACTTCGTGGACCTGAGCAAGGAGTACCGCAAAAGGGTGGTGGACTATATGTTCGACGAGTACGCTAAGGGCCGGACCCCGAACCCTGACGTGCTGTGCAACCGCGAAATCAAGTTTGCGGCCTTTCTCGAGCAGGCCAGAAAACTCGGCGCGGACTATGTGGCCACCGGCCACTACTGCCGCAAGAGCGAGAGCCTGGATGGCAACGGGGAGAAGGTCTATCATATACTCGCCGGCACTGACCCGGGCAAGGACCAGAGCTATTTCCTGTGCCAGCTCGACCAGGAGCAGCTCTCAAGAGCTATGTTCCCTATAGGAGATTTGCTGAAAAGCGAAGTTCGCGCCATCGCCCGCGAGGCCGACCTTCCGTCTGCCGACAAAAAGGACTCGCAGGGAATCTGCTTCGTAGGCAAGGTGGACCTTCCGGTGTTTTTACAGCAGAAGCTCAAAAGCGTTGAAGGTGAAGTGATTGAGGTCTTTGAGAATTACTATCCCGACAATGCTCTGTACTGCCTTCAGCAGAGCATACTCGAAAAGGGAGAGCCTTATAGCGACCAGGAACTCGAGACTCTCGCTACAGCCTTGGACTACAGCGATCTGCACTTCGAGACCGAAACCTACCGCTCGGGCAAAAAGCACATAAAAAAGACCCGGTACAAGGCCCATCCCTACGCCTGCGTGGCGGGAAAGCACGAAGGGGCCCAGTTCTTTACCATAGGGCAGCGCAAGGGTCTGGCGATAGGCGGGCATCAGAGGCCTATCTTCGTAATCGGAACCGACATCAACTCGAACAGGGTGTATGTAGGAGAAGGCGAAAGCCACCCGGGACTACTGCGCAAGTGCCTCAAAATCAAGCAAGAAGACATCCACTGGATAGTTCCTTCCCAAAGGATGGAGATTGGGGAGCAGAGAAAATACGAAGTGCGGATACGCTACCGCCAGCCCCTGCAGAAGGCCACTTTGATGATGAGAAGCGAAGCCCTGTATATCGTGTTCGACTCTCCCCAGAGAAGCATCACTCCCGGCCAGTTTGCCGTATGGTACGCCCCGGACGGCGAGATGATAGGAAGCGGAGTTATTTAAGCTCCTGCATAGTGTCCTTCACGGCCTTAGCCACATTGATTCCGTCGAGCGCGCTGGATACGATTCCACCCGCATAGCCTGCCCCTTCGCCGCAGGGGAACACTCCCTCAAGTGCCTCGCACTGAAGGCTTTCAGCATCGCGGACCACCCTTACGGGAGATGAAGTTCTGGACTCCACTCCGAGAAGCAGGGCGGCATTGGTGTAGTAGTTGCGCATCTTGACCCGCGGGAAGACCTTGCGAAGACGCTCCGAGACGATTTCAGGCAGGAGGCTGTGGAGCGGAGCGCTGACCACTCCCGGATGGTATGTGGTCTGCGGAAGGGTCTTCGAAAGCTTGCCGTTGCAGAAGTCCTCCATTCTCTGGGCAGGTGCCGCCATAGGGTTCGAAGGGTTCTGGCTCGCGGAATAGCGGTACATATCCACCTCAACCTTGTGCTGGAAGTCCATAAGCCTCATAGGGTCTTCACCCTCAACATCCTCAGGCTCAATCTGAACCACCACTCCAGCATTGGCAAACTTTCCGGAGCGGGAGGAATTCGACATTCCGTTGAGCACTATGGTCCCCTCCTGGGTTGAAGACGGAACCAGTATGCCTCCGGGGCACATACAGAAGGAGAACACTCCCCTTCCGTCCACCTGCTCGACAAAAGAATACTCCGCGGCGGGGACCCCGGTCTTCCACTGACCGTGGTACTGGCACCAGTTTATCTTCTCCTGGGGGTGCTCTACCCTGACTCCCATTGCAAAGCCCTTCGCTTCGAGCTTCGCGCCCTTGCGCAAGAGCAGCTCATATATGTCCCTGGCAGAATGGCCGGTGGCAAGAATAACCTTGGAGACCGTGTAGAACTTATGGTCCGCGCAGTCAAGCCTCCATTCTCCCGAATCCGTTTGGCTGAGGTCCACCAGACGGGAATTGAAATGGTACTTTCCGCCTTTGGAAACGATGAAGTTGCGGATGTTTTCTATGATGGCGGGAAGTTTGTCAGTGCCTATATGGGGATGGGCGTCGATGAGTATGTCCTTCGAAGCCCCGAAATGCACCAGCAGATTGAGCACCTGGGAGATATCCCCCCTTTTGGAGGAACGGGTGTAGAGCTTGCCATCAGAGAATGCTCCCGCCCCGCCTTCGCCATAGCAGTAGTTGGAATCGGGATTCACCACCCCCTTGGTCGAAAGGAGCGCCATATCGGTCTTGCGCTCGTGGACATTCTTGCCCCTTTCAAGTATGACGGGTTTGAGGCCGAGCCTGATGAGCTCAAGAGCGGCAAACAGACCTGCGGGCCCTGCGCCAACTACAGCGACTGCAGGAGCGGAGCTGACATCGCCAAACTCCGGAAACTGATAAGGAACATATTCTTCATCAGGGCCATAGGCCTCATATTTATACCTCCACACAGGCTCTTTGCGGGCGTCTATCGAGCGCTTTTTGAGCACCCATTTCATCCCGCCGGCCTTAGCCTCTATCTCTTTGAGACGGGGATCCCTCGTAAGGGGACATACTATTTCGAATTCTTTCATCCTTAAGGGCTTAAAAGTCCGACATCCGGCTCACCGGAGCCACGCTCAGAGGGGTCTGCTCCCCTGCCTTGTAATGGTAATAGCCGGCAATTGCTATCATTGCCGCATTGTCGGTGGTGAACTTGAGCTCGGGAAGGAATGTCCTCCAGCCCCTCTTCTGGCCTTCGAGAACGATTCTCTGCCTGAGGGCGCTGTTGGCCGATACGCCTCCGCCTATGCAGATGTCCTTGATGCCGGTCTGCGCGGCGGCCTTGATGAGTTTGTCCAGCAGAATGTCTATCAGGGCTTTCTGGAACGAAGCGCAAAGGTCACACTTGTTCTTCTCGATGAAGTCCGGGTCAGCGGCCACCTGGTCCCTTACGAAGTAGAGCAGCGAAGTCTTGATGCCGCTGAAACTGTAGTCCAGGCCTGCTATGTGGGGCTTTGCGAATTTGAAGCGCCCGGAATCGCCCTGCTTTGCGAGCGAATCTATAATGGGGCCTCCCGGATAGCCCAGGCCCATCATTTTGGAACATTTGTCGAAAGCCTCCCCCACGGCGTCATCTATGGTCTGGCCGAGTATCGTGAAGTGCAGCGGATCATCCACCCTGACTATCTGGGAGTTGCCTCCGCTAACCAAAAGGCAGAGATACGGGAAACCCGGTTCACAAACTTCCTTTCCCTGCTGACGGATGAAGTTTGCCAGCAGATGACCCTGGAGGTGATTGACCATAACTATCGGAATATCAAGGGCGAGGCCCATAGCCTTGGCAAAGGAAGTGCCTACCAGTAGCGAGCCCAGAAGCCCCGGGCCTCTTGTGAAGGCGATTGCAGTCAGCTCGCCCGGAGTGACGCCTGCCTTGCTGAGGGCCTGGCTCACGACAGGGACGATATTGAGCTCGTGGGAGCGGGATGCGAGTTCGGGGACAACTCCTCCGTAATCCTTGTGTACCTGCTGGCTCGCAATTACATTCGAGAGCAGACAGCCGTCCCTGATGACTGCGGCTGAAGTGTCGTCGCAGGATGATTCTATACCCAAAATGATATCTGCCATAATCTAAATTCCTAACTCAAGTTTGCGCGTAATGACAAGTCAATCCGCGGTGCAAAAATAACTAAAGTTTCGCACCTGTACAATTGGCTGGTAATGTGAGAAAATAATGTTATCTTTGTAAGATAGGTATGAAAGACAAATCCCGCATAATCACGCTGGTGATATCCAAAGTGGCCGCGCTGCTCCTGCTGCTGGCGGGCGGGGTTCTCATTGCCGTGCAGACTCCCCGCGTGCAGAAAAGGATCACGGAGCGGGTGCTCGGGAAGCTGGAAGGCGGTTTCGATGCGCTGTTCGACTGCGAAAGCGTGCAGATAATGCCGAACGGAGCCCTGAGTCTCAAGGGTTTACGGATAATGGACCAGGACAGCACAGCCCTGGTGGACACCCTTCTGTACATCGGAGAGGTTAATGCGGGCTTTTCTCTCAGGAGCATCCTCACTCCGGGCTCGATCCAGGTGTCGCAGGCCACAGTGAGGGACGTTCATTTTCACCTTGTGATGGAAGAGAGCGAATGGCTCACCAACCTCAACAGGATATTCAGGATCAAGAGCAAGGAGAAAAGACCTGAAGTCGGGCCGGAACTGTTCCGGATTTCCAGGACGAAGATTGAGGACATCCACTTCACTATGCTCAATCCCAAGGACAGCGGCAAAACCTACAAAGGCCACGGCATCGACTATGACGATATGGACCTGACGGCCGAAAGGGTCAGCGGGCGGAATCTGCGCTTCGTCCAGGGACGCCTGCTCGTCTCGGGAGTGGAGGGACTGGGTCTTGAGGAGAAATGCGGCTATCGCATAGACAGGCTCAAAGCCAATCTTGCAGTGGGCCAGGGCCAGGCGGACATCACTTCGATACGCCTCCGGGACCCCTACTCCGACCTTTCGCTCAAGCGCTATGCGATGTATTTCGACTCCTCGAAAGACTTCTCGGACTATGTAAACCGGATCGGGATGAAGGCTGAAGACATCAGGGGGCTGCTGTCCCTGAGCACAATATCGTACCTGTCCGGCGCCTTTGAGCCTATGGGCGCAGCTCTCGATTTCGAAGGGGGCTCGCTGAACGGTTACGTAAACGATTTCACTCTTGACAATCTGCAGTTTACCGAGACTCTGAGCGGCACCAAAGCCTGTCTGGACGGTACTGTGACAGGTCTTCCGGACTTTGAGAACCTGCTGTTGGACCTCAGGCTGAAGAACGCTTCTTTCACCACTTCCGGGCTCAATCCGCTTCTGGCGGAGTTCTCGGCTCCGGGAAGCAAAGCACCGGATATCGCAGGCATAGCGCCACGCAAAAGAATATATCTGAGCGCCACAGTGCGCGGACCCTTGAAAAGGCTTAAGGCGGGATTGAATTTGAGCTGCGCCAAAAGCAAGGCAAGGCTGAATGCCGACATCCGCAACCTGGGCGACAGACTTCGTCCGCTGGAACTGCGTGCAGAAGCGCTTCTGGGCGAAGTGGATCCGGGACTATTCTTGAAAGACAGCCCTATAGGACCGACGTCGATGTACTGCAAGGCCGCAGGACGCTTCTCCGACTCGGTAATGGACCTGACGCTTGACTCCCTGAGGGTCAGCAGCACCTCGCTCTTCGGCAGTTCCTACCAGGACATCCAGGCTAAGGGTGAGCTCAAGGACGGAGCTTATGTCCTGAACCTTGAAAGCCCTTCGGAAGGCTTGAGGCTGAGCATTCAGGCCGACGGAAAGATGGACCCGAAGGCTGCTTCATACTCCCTGCATCTTCGTGGCTCGGCCGATGACCTGGACCTCCACGCGCTGAAACTTGACCAGCGCACTCCTTCGAGGCTCAGCGCCGGACTGTTCGCACAACTGGAGTTCAACGCCGGAAAGACGGAAGGCAATGCAGCCATAATGGACATCAAGGCTACAGGGACTTCAGGCACCAAGCAGATCGGCGACATCTCGCTTCTAGCCTTCAATCAGGACGGAATGCAGAACTACCGTCTGTACTCGGATTTTGCCGACCTTATGCTCAGCGGCGGCGCTCCGGTGAGCGATTTACTCTCCGCACTTCAGTCGGCCACCCTCCACCGCGAGCTTCCCGCCCTATACACCGATACCCCCGCGTCCGAAGCCCACGCCACCTGTATGTTGGACCTCAAGATGCACGACAGCAGGGAGTTGCTTTCTTTCATAATGCCCGGGCTCTATATTGCCGACAGCACCTCGGTCACTATGACCCTTGAGCAGGACGGCAGTTTCTACGGCAACCTCTACTCTTCCAGACTTGCCTACGAGAAGAGCTTCCTTAAGAATGCAGACCTGCAGTTCGACAATCTCGGGAGCAGTCTAAACGTGATCCTTTCCGGAACGACTCTCAAGGCCGGCGATTTCGAGGTGGCGAGTCCCAGCGTGAGCGCCTACGCCGACGACAACACGATGGAGCTTGCAATCGGCTTCGACGAATACGGGTCCGCCGGGGGCAAGGGAGAGCTCTACATAGACAGCCGCATCTACAGGGATTCGCTGGGTACGCTGGTGTTCAAAGCCCACCCTCTCGAGTCCTACCTCAAAGCCGGAAAAGAGCTGTGGACTTTGGGAGAGTCGGACATCGTCCTCACCCCTTCGGAGCTGTTCATCAGGGATTTCAACATACGCAACGGCGAGCAGGCCATACTGATAGACGGTGGCGTGAGCCGCAACAGGAGCGACACCCTGCGCCTGCAGATCAGCGGCCTGGACCTCGGACTGATAGACGATTTCCTCCCGAAGAAGTACGGCATCAGGGGCAAGCTTGACGGCAGGGCCTTCGTTACCAGCGATATGGACGATGTTCCGGGAATGCTGATGGATTTCAGGATAGATTCCCTGGGAGTGTCGGATGCCAATGCGGGCAGACTTATGATTGCCGCCAGCATAGACGACAACGGCGAGGATATGAATCTCATTGTCAGGGATATAATCGACGGACGGGACGCCCTCTCTGCAAGCGGGGTGATGTTCCTCGACGACGGCCGTATGGACATCTCGGCCTCGGCAGACCGCTTCCCCCTGAATGTGGTGGCGCCTTTCCTGGAGAAGGTTTTCAGCTCGGTGGACGGCAGCATCAGCGGCGGTATACGCCTGCAGGGCGACACCCAGAGGCTCTCTACGGTGAGCCAGAACTTCAATCTCAACGATGCTTCCCTGAGGCTTAAGATGACAGGAGTGAACTACACTGTGAACGGGCCGCTCAGGCTTGACAGCAACGCGCTCTATCTTGACGGCTTGAGAGTTTCCGACTCGGACAAAGGCAGCGGCACTCTTTCGGGGCGCATCAGCCACGACCACCTGAAGGACATCAATCTGGACCTCGGGCTTGACTTTGACAATATGAAGCTGCTGGACATCACAGCCAAGGATTCGCCCAATCTGTACGGTCTTCTGCGCGCAGGCGGAAAAGCCAGTGTCAGCGGAGAGCCCCAGAATATGAGAGTAGATGTGGACCTGCGCAGCCAGGGGCAGGGCAACGTGCATATAATGACCGGGGAAGCCAGCGCAAAGGCGGGCACCAACCTGCTGACATTCACGCAGAAAGCCCAGGTGAGGGATGCCTACGAAGAGATGCTTGACACCCAGGCTGAAAAGACAGCCCTCCCTATGGACATAAGCATACACGGTTCTGTGCGCATAGACCCGGAGGTCAAGGCCTATGCGGTACTTGACAAGGCCGAAGGCAACACTGCGTCATTCAGCGGCAACGGGCTCGTAAGCATCAACCTGAGGCCCTCGAAGGCCGTTTTCGACCTGAACGGGTACTTCAACATAAACGAAGGAAACTACCAGTTCTCAATCCCCGGCATATTGACCAAGGACTTTATCGTCCAGCAGGGCGGAAGCATCAAGTTCGGCGGAGACATAATGGATACCGAAATAGATGTCAGCGCCATTTACAGGCTGAAGACCAGTCTGAAAACCCTGATAGGTTCGATGAACGAGGAGAGCAATTCGATAGCCACCAAGCGTCAGGTGGACTGCATCCTGAACATAAGCGACAGGCTGAGCAATCCCAAGCTGGGCTTCGAGATCAACATACCGGACCTCGATCCTACCACCAAGTCGCAGGTCGAGTCGGCCCTGGCTACGGACGACAAAATCCAGAAACAGTTCATCGCCCTGCTGCTGATGGGAAGTTTCATCCCGGACGAGGCTTCGGGCGTATTCAACGGCAGCAACCTGCTGATGTCCAATATGACAGTGCTTATGAGCAATCAGCTCAATTCCATACTCCAGAGGCTTGAAATACCGTTCGATGTGGGTATAGGATATCTCGGATCGGCAGAGAGCAGCAATGCCTTCGATGTGGCCATTTCGACCCAGCTGTTCAACGACCGCGTGATAGTCGGAGGCAGCGTGGCGAACAAGAGCTATAACGGCAATCTGTCGAACAGGGATGTTGTGGGCGATCTGGACATACAGATAAAGCTCGACCCGAGCGGACGCTTCCGCTTCAACCTCTTCTCCCATTCGGCCGACGAATATTCCAGCATTCTGGACCTCTCGCAGCGCAACGGCTTCGGTGTGTCATACCAGATGGAGTACAACCGTTTCAGGGAATTCGTGCGGAGCGTGTTCAACCCCTCAGAAGCCAAGGCAATTAAAGAAAAAGCAGCCGCAGCTGCGGCAGAGCAGATAACGATAGTAATTGAAGATGAACGAGAAACCAAAGCTGTATCTGATACCCTCTCCACTGGGAGATAATCCGGTTCAGGAGGTAGTGAGCGAGAAAGTGCTCAGATGCGCGGCATCCCTGGAGATTTTTGTCGTCGAGCAAGTACGCACGGCCCGCCGGGTTCTGTCCCGCTACGGACTGAAAGGCCGGATTGACAGTCTCGAATTTCACGAACTCAACGAACACACTACCCTTCAGGAAGTAAAAGCCCTTCTGGAGCTTTTCAAAAGGGGGTCCGTCGGGCTCATCTCGGAAGCCGGGCTGCCGGCAGTCGCCGACCCTGGGGCCCTGCTGGTTGACCTTTGCCACCGCAACGGAATAAGCGTAGTGCCCCTTGTGGGTCCTTCTTCACTGATGATGGCCCTTATGAGTTCGGGGCTGAACGGGCAGAAGTTCACATTCAACGGCTACCTGAGCGCCAAAACCGAGGAAAGGAGAAAACAGCTTCGCGAACTTGAAAAAACAGCGCTCCGGGACCACTGCAGCCAGCTTTTCATAGAGACGCCCTACCGCAACGATGCCCTGTTTGCCGACATCCTTTCGGTGCTTTCACCTTCGATGAGGGTGTGCGTGGCTGCTGACATAACCCTCGAAAGCGAGTTCATACTCTGCGACAGCGTCCAGAACTGGAGGAAAAAGCAGGATTTCAAGATAGGCAAACGTCCCTGCGTATTTATTATTTCGGAGTCCCTGATATGAAAGTAGCCTTCCTTACTCTCGGCTGCAAGCTGAACTATGCCGAGACCTCAACCTACGAAAGGGCCTTCATCGAGGCCGGAGCCCAGGTGGTGGGCAGCACCGAAAAGGCTGACATATACCTTATCAATACCTGTTCCGTGACATCGACTTCAGACAGCAAGTCGCGCAACCTGATCCGTAAGGTGCACCGCATCAATCCCGAAGCGAGGATAGTGGTCACCGGCTGCAGCGCCGAGCTCAGACGCGAGCAGATCAGCGGGATTGAAGGCGTGTGGAAGGTGTTCGGGGCGAATGAAAAGTCACGACTGGTGAGCGAGACCCTCGGGCTCGAATGCGGCGGAAGCCTGAGTGAAGTATTCGGAGCCTTCAGCACCGGCGAGCGCACGCGGTCGTTCCTGAAGGTGCAGGACGGATGCGACAACTTCTGCAAGTACTGCACCGTGCCCTATGCCAGAGGCCGCAGCCGCAACATCAGCATAGCGGAATGCGTACAGAATGCCCGCTACATAAGTTCCAAGGGCGTAAAGGAAATAGTGCTGACCGGAGTCAACACGGGAGATTTCGGCCGTACCACAGGCGAGAGTTTCCTCTCGCTGCTCCAAGCCCTCAACGAGGTGGAAGGTATTGAAAGATACCGCATTTCGAGCATTGAGCCCAATCTTCTGAGCGATGAGATTATCGATTGGATTGCTTCCGGCACCAAGTTTCAGAAGCACTTCCACATACCTCTTCAGAGCGGCAGCGACGAGATTCTCAAAAAGATGGGAAGGCGCTACGACACCGCTCTTTTCAGCCGCAAGATAGACTACATCCGCTCCCGCCTGGAGACTCCGTCGGGCCCCAAAGTATTCTTCGGTATAGATGTGATGGTGGGTCTTCCCGGCGAGAGCAGGGAGCTCTTCGAGCAGTCCAAGGCCTTTATCGAAAGCATCAGGCCTGCCTATATCCACGTTTTCCCATACTCCAGAAGGCCTGGCACCCCGGCCGCTTCTATGGAAGGGCAGGTGGATGAGGCCGAGAAAAAGAGAAGGGTGGCGGAGCTTGAAGAGCTGTGCGCAAGACTTCACAACGGCTTCGTGGAAGAGAACCGCGGAGTCAGGGAAAAGGTGCTCTTCGAGTCCTCCCGGAAAGGAGCTATGATGGAAGGATATACCGGCAACTATATAAGGGTCAGCAGGCCTTATGACAAGGCCCTGGTCAACACCCTTGTGGACATCATTCTATAACAAGTCCGTCGTAGGCCGGATGCACGTGTTCGGGCAGCATCGAGGCGAAATCGCTGTACTTGGGCAGCAGGTGGGAGAGATGAGTGATGTAGGACTCCTTTGCCCCTACCCTTTCGAAGAACTCCAGACACTGGTCCACTGAAGGATGGGAGCGGTGCTCGGCCCACTTGACGCAGCCGAGGGTAACATACTCAACACCCTTGAGCTTCTCGTATTCAGAATCGTCAATATGCTTTATATCAGTCATATAGGCAATATTCCCGAAACGGTAGCCGAGCACTGAAATCTCCTTGGTGGACAGATGCCACCCCTGGATCGGGATGACTTCCACGCTCTTATCCTCGACTTCTGCCGGGCGCGAATGGACATAGCCGAAGCCTTTCTCCCACCTGAGGATTTCCTCGATTGCGTTGGTATGCACCCTGAACGGGGCGCTAGAGTCTATGATGTGCACTCTCCATTCGGGCGAGCCGGGATACTTGTTTTCGGCGAAGGCATAGGGATACTCCCCTTTCAGCGTATCGCAGACGTACTGCTCGCAAAAGATGTTCACGGGGTGTCCTTCGATCAGGTTGAAGGCCCTGATGTCGTCCAGCCCTCCGGTATGGTCTTTATGGTTGTGGGTCAGCACTATGGCATCGAGATGCCTTACGCCTGCACGAAGCATCTGATAACGGAAATCCGGGCCGGCATCGACGAGGATGGTAAGTCCGCCGTACTCCACCAGGGCGCTGGAGCGCAGATGGCGGTCTCTGGGATCGGAAGAGGTGCAGACCGGGCAGTCGCAACCTATCATAGGCACACCTTGGGAGGTCCCAGTCCCAAGAAAAGTAAGTTTCGCTTTCATCACGCGGCAAAGATACTCAAAAATCCACTCCGTTCTATTCTCTTCGAAGACAAACGTCACATTTGCCGCAATTGCAGGAGTCCTGCTGCCCGAAATACGCGAGCAGATAGCGGGAGCGGCACTGTGAAGTCTGACTTGCATAGTCGATTATCGCTTCGGCCCTGCTGCAGGCGTTGGACTTTAGCATCTCATACTTCTGCTTGTCGAGGTCCAGGTTGCCCGGCATGAGCCGGTTGTGATGGAAGGTCAGCACATCGTCCCTGGACAAAGGTACATATTTTATAATATGCTCCAGACTCAGGCGGTAGAGTTCCATCCTGAGCTCAGGCACGCTGAGCGAGCATTTCCCGGCCAGTCCGGGCTCGTCCACGCTCTGAAGAGTGGAGAAAATCCCCGGATATCCCCGCATCAGAGTCTCGAGGATAAGCTCCTGGACAGGGCTTTCGAACTGCATTCCGTAGAGCAGATTGCGGTCGGCGAGAATCTTGATTCTCAAAGGGATATCCACATCTTCACAATAGCTCAGGTGGGAAGTCATCTGAAGGTATTTGAGGGCATAGAAGACTTTTGCCTTCTGCAGGCTGAAATGCGCGCAGAAGTCTTCAAGGCTGAATTTGATGCTGAAACCCTGCCCCTGCTCGTAAGGGATAGAATTGAAGATGTGCAGCTTCTGGTATATGTCCTCTATGAATTCGCGCTCGGGGAACGAGAGGGCGAGCAGGTCCTTGAGCGAGCGGACGTCGTTCCCGTTCCAGAGCAGCACTGCCTTCGAGTCTTTGAGGTCCCTTCCCGCGCGTCCCGCCTCCTGGAAGTAGGATTCGATGCTGTCGGGCAGCGAGAGATGCACCACGAGCCTTACGTCGCTCTTGTCTATACCCATACCGAAAGCATTGGTACACACCATAGTACGTATATTTCCCGACATCCACTCCTGCTGCCTTTGGCTCCTTTGGGCGGGGCTCAGTCCGGCGTGATAGAACGAGGCGCTGTGGCCCTGCGAGGTGAGGAACGATGATATCTGCTCGCATTTTGCGCGGCTTCTCATATATACTATGGTAGAGCCTTCGGTGCGGGACAGCAGGTTCAGCAACGCTCCCAGCTTGTCGGAGCACTTGTGCACCGTGTAGCAGAGGTTTTTCCGTTCGAAACTGCTCTTTATGACGCGGAACGCCTCCCTGTCGCGCTTCATCTGGGCTTCCGTTCCCCTTTTTACAAGGAGCCTTACGATGTCCTGCGCAACTGAAGGGGTGGCCGTCGCGGTAAGCGCAATCACAGGAGCGGGACACAGGTCCCTCAGGGATGCTATCTGAAGGTAGTCAGGCCTGAAGTCATAGCCCCACTGGGAGATACAGTGAGCCTCGTCAACTACTATATAACTGACTTTCATCACCTCCATATAGGAGCGGAAAAGAGTCGTGGAAAGCCTCTCTGGCGAGACGTACAGGAACTTGAAATCCCCGTAGGCGGCGTTGTTCAGGGCGGTGTCCACTTCCCTGCGGTTCATCCCGGCGTGAATGCACAGGGCCTTGATGCCCCGGGACTCGAGGTTGCGCACCTGGTCTTTCATCAGGGCGATGAGCGGAGTGACAACTATGCAGATTCCTTCTCTCATCAGCGCAGGAACCTGGAAGCAGACGGATTTACCACCGCCGGTGGGCAATATGGCAAGAGTATCCCGCCCCTCGAGCGCAGAAGAGATTATCTCCTGCTGCCCGCGGCGGAAAGAATCGTAGCCCCAGAACTGTTTCAATACTTCAAGCGCTTCCATACTTTGCAAATTTAGCCTTTATTGGTTATATTTGTTGCATTATGGCCAATAAAAAATTCCTTGGGGCTCTCGCCGCCGCGACCCTCGCTTTTTCCTGCGCTCCTGACTCTCAGGACATCAGAACAATGCAGTATTTCCCCGAAGGCAGGGACATAGTCTGCCTGAACGGGAACAGACGTTACACCCGCCCCCTGTACGGCACCCACACCAGATTCCGTCTCGAGACCTCCGACAGGCCCGTATTTGCGGTTTACGACAAGCTGGACAGCTACAATTTCGCCTTTTCGCTGCTGCTTGACGGCAGCGTGACACCGCTTGACAGCAGCGCCTACTGCAAGGCCTCATACCAGGGAGGAAGAAGGGTCTATACCCTCAAGGATTCTTCCTGGGGAAAGGACGCCGCTCTGCAGGTCTATACTATGGCTTCTTTCAGCGAGGAAGGCGCCATCTGGCGATTCATCCCCTCGGGCTTTAAGGCTGATAAGCCGGAACTCAGCGTGCTGAAGCGGCATATCGTCGGAAAGACTTTCTACCGCGACGGCGATTTGGGGACAGACTCCCGCAGCATCTTCGAAGCCGACGTGAACGACCCTCAGGCCGAGTCGCTGGTATGGAGCACTAAAGACACCAGCTATCTTGTGTACCACCACCTCAAGGGGATGGAAGTGCTTGAAGCTGAGCAGGGAGGGCGTCTGTTCGAGGAGCAGGAACAAGCCCGCCGGGAGCTGACAAGCGCTATTGAAATCAACACCCCCGACCCCTTCCTGAACACCATAGGCGCCAATCTGTGCGCCGCCGCCGACGGAATCTGGGACGGGAGCACCGTGCTTCACGGAGCCAACGGCTGGAGGATGACCTATGCCGGCTGGAGAGGAGCCTACTGCAACGACGTTCTGGGCTGGAACGACAGGGCCGTCTCCCACTTCCGCGCCTACGCTGCAAGTATGGTCACCGACCGTCCCGCCGTGCTTGAAGGAGCCCAGATGGACCCGGAATTCAACTATGCCAGAGCCATCAAACAATGGGGCACGCCGGTCTATTCGAACGGCTACATCTGCCGCAAGCCCTGGGACACCTCCCAGATCAGCCACTACGATATGAATCTGAACTATATCGACGAGCTGATGAGGCATTTCTGCTATGACGCCGACACTCTTCTGATGAAGGAGCTCTGGCCGAAAATCAAGCTTCACCACGAATGGGAGAAGAGGAATTTCGACCCTGACGGCGACCACCTGTACGATGCCTACTGCTGCATCTGGGCAAGCGACGCGCTCTATTACAGCGGCGGAGCCGTGACCCACTCGTCCGCCTACAACTACTACTCGAACAAAATGACAGCCCGCATCGCTTCTCTTATCGGAGAGGATCCCGCTCCTTACGAAAAGGAAGCCGAAGCCATCCTTAAAGCCCTGAACGAGAGACTTTGGGTGCAGGACGAAGGGCACTGGGCTGAGTATCAGGATTATATGGGACTGAAGAGGGTTCATAACAGCGCCGCCATATGGAGCATCTACACCCCTATGGACTGCGAAGTGAATACTCCTGAACAGGCCTGGCTCTCGACCCGCTACGTGGACAACTGCATCCCCCATATCCCCGTGAAGTACGACTATGACACCAAGGCCCTAAAGGCTCTCGGACTGAAGCTTCCGAAGGTCGAAAAGGAGCTGTTCACGGTTTCGACCACCAACTGGCTGCCCTATGTGTGGAGCACCAACAATGTTGCGCACGAAGAAGTCGGCAATATGGCTCTTGCCTATCTTCTCGCAGGCCGCAGCGACTCCGGCTACAAGCTGCTGAAGGCAGACATCCTGGACCAGATGTATCTGGGAGAGTGCCCCGGCAATTTCGGACAGATCAGTTACTACGACAAGTCCCGCAGCGAAGCCTACCGCGACTTCGCCGACAATGTGGGTGTGGCTTCGCGTGCGATGGTGGTCGGCCTTTTCGGCATCAGACCCGACGCGATGAACTCCCGCTGTGTGATATCTCCTGCCTTCCCGGGAGAATGGGAGCAGGCAAGCATCAAAACTCCCTACCTGAGCTACAGCTTCCGCAGGGAGGGGGATTTCGATATCTATGAGATAGAGCAGAACTTCTCCGCTCCGCTTCAGATTTCAGTTCGCACCATCACGTCCGGGGGCGCCCAGCTGCTGACCGAAGGAAGTTCGGAAAAAGTTCAGACCATAAGGGTGGACCGCAGGCAGATTCCGGCAGGAGAGGTGATGAAAGATGTATATATCCCCAAAGATCTGAGCTCGGACAAAGACTATATGGAAGCTATGGGACTGAGCGAACCCGGGAAGAATTCCGCCTACCGGATGGTGGACATTTCCTCTCATTTCAACTCTCGCGCCGACGACATCTTCCGCAATTCCTACCTATCTCCCCGTCCTGAATTCACCTGCCTGCAGCTGCCCCGGCAGGGTGTAGGAGATTGGTGCACTCCCCTCGAAACCCCTGAAATTGACGCCACTCCGCTGAAGAAACTCTGCAGGAACGGGGTTTACAAGTCCAATCTGGGAGTCAGCTTCCTGATACCCTCTGAAGGAAACGACATCGTTTACACTTCACTCTGGGACAACTATCCGGACAGCGTGACAATCCCTCTTGAGGGAAGCGCACGCTACCTGTGTCTGCTTATGGCAGGAAGCACCCAGAATATGCAGAGCCGCATAGACAATGCCGAGATTATCGTAAGCTACAGCGACGGCAGCAGCTCCCGTATGAGTCTTGTGAACCCCATCAACTGGTGTCCCATACAGCAGGACTACTACACCGACCGCTACGCTTTCCGCACGACTGACCTGAAGCCCTACAGGCTGATTTTCAGCACCGGCGAGCTTACTAGGGAGCCCCAGATGGAGTTTCTCGCCCAGGCAGAAAACGATTCCCCGGGGCTTGATGTGATCAAAAACACCGACCGCGGAATCCCCGGCGGAGCCGCCCAGATGCTCAGAATGCCACTTGACGAGGGCAAGAATCTGCAGAGCCTTGAGCTGCGCACACTGTCGAACGATGTAGTGGTAGGAATTATGGCCATTACATTGGAAAAATGACAAATAATTCCTAAATTTGCGCGCGATTTTTGCAGACACAAAAAGAACAAAGATTTATTGATACAATACGTACTATGGCTAAAATTGATTTAAGCAAGTATGGAATTAAAGGAACCACCGAGATCCTTTACAATCCTACCTATGAGGTACTCTACAACGAAGAGACCAAACCCGGACTCGAAGGCTACGACAAAGGTCAGGTGACCGAGCTGGGCGCTATCAATGTGATGACCGGTGTTTATACCGGCCGTTCTCCCAAGGACAAATACATCGTTATGGACAAGAACTCCAAGGACACCGTATGGTGGAACACTCCGGAGTATCCCAACGATAACCACGAGCTCTCCGAGAAGGCTTGGAAGGAGCTCAAGAACATCGCCACCAAGGAGCTTTCAGGCAAGAGGCTCTTCGTAGTCGACGGTTTCTGCGGCACCCACAAGGACACCCGTATGAAGGTACGCTTCATCATGGAGGTGGCCTGGCAGGCTCACTTCGTGACCAATATGTTCATCCGTCCCCAGAACCAGGCCGAGTTCGACCAGGAGCCTGACTTCGTTGTTTACTGCGCTTCAAAGGCCAAGGTCGAGAACTACGAGGAGCTCGGACTCCGCTCCGACACCGCTGTCGCTTTCAACGTGACCAGCAAGGAGCAGGTTATCCTCAACACCTGGTACGGCGGTGAGATGAAGAAGGGTCTGTTCTCAATGATGAACTACTACCTTCCCCTCAAGGGCATCGCTTCTATGCACTGCTCTGCCAACACCGATATGAACGGCGAGAACACCGCCATCTTCTTCGGACTTTCTGGCACCGGCAAGACCACCCTTTCCACCGACCCCAAGCGTCTGCTTATCGGTGATGACGAGCACGGCTGGGACGACGAGGGAGTGTTCAACTTCGAAGGCGGCTGCTACGCTAAGGTCATCAAGCTCGACAAGGAGTCTGAGCCGGATATCTACAACGCCATCCGCCGCGACGCCCTTCTCGAGAATGTTACCGTCGACGAGAACGGAACGATCGACTTCAACGACAAGAGCGTGACCGAGAACACCCGCGTGTCTTACCCTATCTATCACATCAACAAGATTGTACGTCCTGCATCCCAGGGCCCTGCAGCAAAGCAGGTCATCTTCCTCTCTGCAGATGCGTTCGGAGTTCTTCCTCCCGTATCCATCCTTACCCCCGAGCAGACCAAGTACTACTTCCTCTCAGGATTCACCGCAAAGCTTGCAGGTACTGAGCGCGGTATTACCGAGCCTACTCCTACCTTCTCTGCCTGCTTCGGCCAGGCCTTCCTTGAGCTCCACCCTACCAAGTACGCTGAGGAGCTTGTGAAGAGAATGGAGAAGAGCGGTGCCAAGGCTTACCTTGTAAACACCGGATGGAACGGAACCGGCAAGAGAATCTCCATCCGCGACACCCGCGGAATCATCGACGCCATTCTCGACGGTTCAATCGACAAGGCTCCCACCAAGACCATCCCTTACTTCAACTTCGAAGTACCTACCGTTCTTGCAGGAGTTGACACCGGCATCCTCGATCCCCGCGACACCTACTCAGATCCCGCTATCTGGGACGAGAAGGCAAGGGATCTCGCCGGAAGGTTCATCAAGAACTTCCACAAGTATGAGGACAATGAGGCAGGCAAGGCTCTCGTAGAGGCCGGTCCGAAGCTCTAGTCTTTCGCTTACACGATAATGCCCGCAGACCAGATCGGCCTGCGGGTATTTCTTTTTCTTGTATAATTTGCTAAATTTGAAAAAATTATTCAGAAATGACAGCACTTTTAATCATCATTGCATTAGTTGCACTCCTTGTTTTGTGGTTTATCAGCGTTCAGCGCAAACTCGTTTCGGCAGACGAACTCTGCAAGAACTCAATGAGTCAGATCGGAGTCCAGCAGAACAGCCGTTGGGATGCCATCAGCTCTCTTGTGAAACTGACAAAGTCCTACAACGAGCACGAGTACAAGACGCTTAGCGACGTAATAGAAAAAAGAAGGGAGATTACCCGCAGCAGCAATGTCTCCGAGGTCAACAGCCAGGAGGAAGCCCTGAGCGCAGCCGCAGCCAGAATCAGACTGGTGGCCGAGCAGTATCCCGACCTCAAGGCAAGCCAGACCTATGCCAAGACGATGGACAGCCTGAACAGCTATGAGAACCAGGTCCGCACCAGCCGTATGGTGTTCAACGACACCGTCACCAAGTACAACAGGATTGTGCGGCAGTTCCCCGACTCCATCGTAGCTTCGGCTTTCCGCTTCAGCGAAAGGGAATATCTCAAGGAGCCCGAGGGAAAGACAGAGATGCCTCCTATCGAGATTTAGTCAGATGAAACGGCTGATAATCAGCTTTCTGGCGGCATTGACATTTACTCTTGCCGCCTTTGCTTCCGATGGCCGCATAAGGGAGATTGACATTGTTCTCACCCTCAATCCCGACGGCAGCGCGACGGTCTGCGAACGCTGGGATGTAAGAGTCGACTCGGGTACTGAATGGTATCTGGTGCGTCGCAATCTGGGCGACATACGCATACCTACTCTGAGCGTCAGCGAGAATGGCGGGCAGTTCCGCTATGTGGGCGAGTGGGATATAGACAAGTCGCTGGAGCAGAAGGCGCGCACGTGCGGGATAGTCCATAAAAGTGATGGCGTGGAGCTCTGCTGGGGCGTCGGCTCCTACGGGGACCATATCTTCGATGTGCAGTACACTATGACCAACGCCGTAAAGAGCCTTCAGGACTACGACTGCCTGCATCTGCAGCTGGTCAGTCCCGGACTCAGCGCCGAACCAGAAAGGGTGAGCGTCAGCATCCGCGCATCGGAAGTAGCTCTCACGACATCGAACACCAGGGCCTGGGGCTTCGGATTCGAAGGGGATTGCCTTTTCAACGAAGAGAACGGGAGCGTAGAGTACCGCAGCTCGTCCCGCTTCTCATCGCGTTCGAGCGTTATCGCCCTGCTCCGCTTCGACAAGGGGATGTTCCACTCCCCCAGCGTGCAGGACAGGAGTTTTGATGATGTGCTGGAGACTGCCCTCGAGGGCTCGAGCTATTCTTCCGACGAGGAGGATGACTCGTTTCTCGGAGTGCTTCTCGGCTTTCTGGCCATTATTGCAGGTGTTTTCTGCCTTACCCGTTTCGCAGTCAAGATGCACCGCAAGAGCATACTCGGAGTAAAGGACTCCGAGATAGGCTGGTGCCGCGACATCCCCTTCTCTTCGGACCTTGCCAAGTCGTACTACACCCTCAAGCAGCTGGGAGAAGACAAGAAGGGAAGCTCGCTTGCCGGAGCGCTGATACTCAGAATGATATATAACGGAGAGCTGAACGTCGTCAAGAAAGGCGACAGAGTTGACCTCGCATTTACCGACAGGACTCCGGACGGCTCCGACAGACTTGCTTCAAATCTTTACGATATGATGCTGCGCGCAAGCGGAGAGGACCGCGTGCTCCAGGACAAAGAGTTCTCAAGATGGTCTTCTTCGCACCAGAAACAGGTCTCCGACTGGGCTCAGGATTGCGCTCAGAGAGGCAAGCTGCTGATGGCTCAAAGCGGAGAGTTGCGCGGCGGCAAATACAGCCCCGAAGCCCAGCTGCAGGCACGTAATCTTCTGGGATTCAGGATGTTCCTCAAGGACTTCACGCTTATTTCCGAGCGCGGCAGCGAGCAGGCGGAGCTTTGGCGGGAGTACCTTGTATATGCCGCCCTTTATGGTATCGCGTCCGAGGTGGCAAAGCAGCTTCACGACATCAACCCTACCCTTCTGGAGCAGGCCACCAGTTACGACTTCGATACTCTCGACCAGGTGCTTTGGCGCAGCCGTATGCTCTCCCGTTCGATTACCAATACTGCGGCTTCCTACGCCCAGGCCCAGGCATCCAAAGGTCTTGGCGGCAGCACTTCCTTCGGAGGCGGCGGAGGCTTCAGCGGCGGAGGCTTCGGAGGGGGCAGCAGATAGACACAATTACCAAAACATACCACAATGACCACAAAACAGTTTACAACACCGTTTCTGAGGCTGAGTCTGCTGACGCTGCTCGCTTCAGTATGCTCCCTGCATCTGGGCGCCCAGACCAAAAGCCTGGACGGAGAGTGGGAGTTCGCGCTCAGAAAAAGCGGCGCCCCCGTTCCTGAACGCTACGAAGGCACGATTCCGGTTCCGTCCAACTGGGCAGTCCTCGGATGGGAGGAGCCCGTGTACCGGGGCTTCAAGGACAACAAGGCTTCTGAGGGTTTCTACCGCACGACCTTCACCCTGCCCGAAGAGTTCAGCGGCAAAAGGGTGCTCCTGCATTTTGACGGAGTCTGGAACACTGCCTACCCTAGCCTGAACTCCCACTTTCTCGGGGAGCACGACAGCGGATACACTTCCTTTGCCTACGATGTAACCCCTTTCCTTTCAGAAGGAGAGAACATTCTGGAAGTCAGGGTGTCGCAGACAGGAAGGTACTACAAGTTCGACACCCACGACGACTGGACCCTTGGCGGCATCTACCAAAGTGTATGGCTGGAGGCTATGCCTCAGAAAAGATGGATGGAGGAGAGCTCTGTAAGAACGGTCTTCGACCGCTCGTACCGCGACGCCACGCTTGAAGTCAGCACCGTAGTGTGCGACAGCCACAAAAGCAAGGTGGCAGGCAATTTCCCCAGCCCTTCTGAAAGTTATCAGCTGCGCTACACCCTCTCTGATGCCGAAGGGAAGATTGTTCTGAATCATACCGAAGAGGTTGAAGGTCAGGATGCTACGGACAAGAAAATCAATCAGAAGTTCAAAATACGCTCGCCTCGCCAATGGAATGCCGAAGACCCGTATCTGTACTCTCTTTCAATCGAGCTTCTGGAAGGCGGAGAAACAGTGCAGACACGCAGGGTCAATGTAGGATTCCGCGAGATAAGGATTGAGGACGGAGTTCTGAAAGTGAACGGAACGGGAGTGAAACTCAGAGGAGTGAACCGCCACGAAGAGCACCCGGATGTGGGCAGGGCCACGCGTCGCGAACACTGGCTGGAAGACATCCTGAAGATGAAGCAGGCCAACATCAATTATGTCCGCTGCGCCCACTATCCTCCGGCAAAGGGATTCATAGACCTTTGCGACTCGTTGGGAATGTATCTGAGCGACGAAGTGGAGATGGGCGGCGGAGACAGCCATTTCAGGGACCCTTCATACGCCACCGGAGTTCTGCAGCGGGCCTACGAGACTGTCATCAGGGACCGCAACAATCCCAGCGTAATCTTCTGGACCATAGGGAACGAGGACCCCTATACAGCCATCCACAGCACTGCAGCCCAGCTTGTCAAGGCGCTTGACCCGACAAGACCTGTGGCCATGCCCTGGAGGGCCGAAGAGTGGTTGAGCGAGGAGTTCGACATTCTTGCACCCCATTACTGGCAGCCCCAGGACTACGAAAATCTGCTCAAGGACGCAGACCGCCCTATGGTTACGACAGAATACACCCACGCTTACGGAACTAACGCAACCGGTGGCTTGCAGGCCAGATGGAAAGCCATTACAAAATATCCCCAGGGGGCGGGAGGAGCCGTGTGGATGTGGCAGGACCAGGGCATCAAGACCCCTGTAAAACCTGAGAAGCAAAGCTCTCTGTCCGACGACCCTTATCTGAGGCTTTCTCCGGAAGGCTGGGACGGAGTGGTGGATTCGTACCGCAATACTGACTCCCGGGACCTTCAGGAGGTCAAGGCTGTTTATGCCCCGGTTTATCCTGAGGTGCAGAGCGTCAAAAGAAGATTCGGCAAGGTGCGCATCCCCGTGCGTAACGACTTCGATTTCACCGATTTAAGCACAGTCCGCATAGTTTGGCAGCAGTACTGCGACAGCGAAGTTGTGCTCGAAGGTGAAGAGCGCCTGCAGGCCCGCCCGCACTCCGGCGCAGTCCTCAAGCTCAAGACAAGAAAGCCCGAGGGAGCGAAAGCCGACTACATAGTACTGAGGTTCCTGCGCCCTGACGGAAGCGAAATCGACTGTAGAAGCGTCAGTCTGGAAAGAAAGCAGAAAGAGGCTGCCCCTGTCCGCTCCGAAGTGGACCTCAGGAAAATAATTTCTTCACTGAAACCTTTTATCTGGCATAATCTGGACGACACCGAGCAGATGATGTACTCAAAGGAGGAAAAGCAGGTTCTGAGAAGCGTGAATTTCAACTCCTTCTCGGTGCAGAACCTTCGAGGCGAGGAGCAGATTGAGGGTAGGGATACGGTCCTGAACATTGAGAACCGCTATATCATAGACTCCCTGAACAGTTTTACCGCCAGCTACGAGATTCGCCTACGCGGCAATGAAGCCCGCATAGACTATAGTATCCTGCCCGAGCTGCAGCTGAGCTGGATTCCCTGCTATGGACTTTCACTACCCTCTGACCAGTTCAAGAGCATAGAATATGTAGGGCTTGGGGATGTGGACTGCTATCCCAACAAGGATGCCGCTGCTTATTTCGGGCTATGGACCTATAAAGAAGGTATCAGAAAGGCCGAAAAGACTTACTGCGAGCTGTGGGAAGGCAGTTTCGAGATTCAGTCGGACTGCTATATCAGAATCGAGAACATACAGAACAGCAACGCTCTGCTCATCTGTCCTGAAGTGGTCAGCAGACCGGAAAAGGGCCGCAAAGCTGCCAGTCCCTTCCCTCTTTTGAGATGCAGGGAAGATGCTCCCTTCTGCGGCAGCATGGTGATTTCTCTTACAAACTAAACATTTATGGCAGAGCTTGAGGGCAGCATACAGTATCTTCCCGGGATGGGTCCGAAGAGGGCGGCTCTTCTCCAGAAGGAGCTCGGCATAGAGAGCCTTTCGGACCTTATCCACCTTTACCCCTACCGCTACATAGACCGGAGCGGCATCTATCCCATCGCCCAGGTCAGCGGGGAGAGTATGGTGCAGATAAGGGCAAAGGTCGTGAGCAGGAACTTGTATGCCAAAGGCGGCGAAGTGATTGACCCCGGGAAAGGAGTGTCGGAACTGAGGCGCGCCTCAAGGCTGAGCGTTATAGTGGAAGACAGCAGCGCGAGAATGGAGATGGTCTTTTTCAAGGGCATCAAATGGAACTGGGAAAGACTCTCTCCAGGCTCGGAATACATCTTTTTCGGCAAGGTATCGGAATTCAACGGCAGGTTGAATATGGTTCATCCTGAGGTAGATAAGCCTCAGGAGAGCAGTGCTCCAAGCGGGCTCAGCGGAGTATATCCGAGTACCGAAGCGCTGAAAAACAGTGGGGTCACGACCAAACTGATGAGCAGGGCCGTGGGTGCCGCGCTTTCCCTGTGCCTGAGGGAAGTTCAGGAGACCCTTCCCGATTATGTTCTGAGGGACAACTCTCTGGTGCCTCTTCGGAAGGCCCTCTATGATATACATTTTCCCAAAGACAATGCCTGCCTGGAGCAGGCCCGTTACAGGCTCAAGTTCGAGGAGCTCTTCCTTCTCCAGCTCTCGCTCCTGAAGCAGAAATATGTGCGCTCGAGGGGCTCAAAAGGCTTTCTGATGCCCCGTGTCGGGGAGGATTTCAACGCTTGCTACAAGGCCCTCCCCTACAGTCTGACTTCCGCCCAGCAGAGGGTCATCAAGGAGATCCGCGCCGATTTGATGAGCGGCAAACAGATGAACCGGCTTCTTCAGGGAGATGTAGGCTCGGGCAAGACTCTTGTCGCCGTGCTCTGCTGCCTGCTCGCCAAAGGCAACGGCTATCAAAGCTGCATTCTGGCTCCGACCGAAGTGCTTGCCCATCAGCACTTTGTAAGCGTATCCAAGTTCCTTGCCCCTACAGGTTCGCGCTGCGCCCTGCTTACCGGAAGCAGCTCCGGCCCAGAGCGCAGGGAAGCCCTGGCCGGGATTCTGGACGGCAGCATAGATATTCTTATCGGCACCCACGCCCTGCTGGAAGACTGTGTCGTCTGGAAAAACCTCGGACTTGCCATAGTGGACGAGCAGCACCGCTTCGGAGTGGAGCAACGCTCTAAACTCTGGAAGAAGAACAGCATAGCCCCGCACATACTTGTGATGACCGCGACTCCCATCCCGCGCACACTGGCGATGACTCTGTACGGAGACCTGGACGTGAGCGTGATAGACGAGCTCCCTCCGGGGCGCAAACCGGTCAGGACCATATGCATAGACGAGAGCCGGAAAGAGGCTATGTACAAGTTCATACGCGAGCAGATAGCCGCCGGACGCCAGGCCTTCGTGGTATATCCGCTGATTTTCGAAAGCGAGAAGCTGGACATCAAGAATCTGGAGCAGGGCTATGAAGACATAGTGGCGGCATTTCCCCTGCCGGATTACAAGGTGGCCATAGTGCACGGCCAGCAGAGCAACGAGCAGAAGAGTTTCAATATGGAAGCCTTCGTCGCAGGAAGGGCGGACATTCTGGTCTCGACCACCGTGATAGAAGTAGGTGTGGATGTGCCGAACGCTTCGGTGATGGTGATAATGAGCGCGCAACGCTTCGGCCTGAGCCAGCTGCACCAGCTGCGGGGAAGAGTCGGACGCGGCGCCGAAGAGGCCTGGTGCATATTGGTTAAAGACCAAAAAACCGGCAAGGAAGCCCAATCCAGGCTAGATTTGATGTGCTCGACCCAGGACGGGTTCGAGCTGTCGGAGCAGGATTTGAGGATGAGGGGCCCTGGCGACCTGGAAGGCACAGCCCAGAGCGGACTTCCGATCAGACTGTCCATAGCTTCGCTCTCCAAAGACTCCGCCATACTCTCGAGAGCCCGCGACTACGCTTCGAAAGTGCTGGAAAGGGACCCGGAAATTTCTTCCGCGGAGAATTATCCCCTCAGGCGCGAGCTGCAGAAAGACAAATTCAAAATCGAAGATTTCAGCCGCATAAGCTGAGAAGCCCCAAGGCTTTGACTTGAGGAAGTTTTTGCTTACCTTTACACTTTGCTGCGCAGGAGCAGTGTCCTGCGATGGACTGAAGACTATTATTGTAAGATATATGAACACCAGACTTTTTACTTGCGGCATTCTGGCCGCCGCTATGCTTATGAGTTGTACTAGCAAGCAGGAAAGCGGATACATTCCCGCGCCTGAACCTACCATTGAAGACGGAGTGATGACTCCCGAGACTCTGCTTGAGCTCGGAAGGCTTTCAGATCCCCAGCTGTCTCCGGACGGGACAAAGATACTCTACGGAGTGTCGTATAATTCGATTGGGCAGAACCGCTCCTGCCGCAATCTGTTCCTGTGCAACACGGACGGCTCCGACAGGGTTCAGCTCACCCGTTACGCCAAGAGCGTGAGCAACGCACGCTGGTCAAAAGACGGCAAGAGCATCATATTCATCCAGGGAGGCCAGATCTGGCAGGCTCCGCTGAAGGGCAGCAAACTCGGCAAGAAGACCAGGCTGAGCAAAGTGCAGACTTCAGTAAGCGAGTTCAGCCTTTCTCCTGACCAGAGCAAAATCATATACGTCAGCAGCATAAAGAATCCCAAGCTGCAAAGCCCCGCCGATTCCGATCCCGCGCTGGACAAGGCCCAGGCTTACGCCACGGAGGATCTGATGTACAGGCACTGGGACCATTGGGTGAACGAAATTCCCCGCAGTTATGTAGCTTCGTTTGGCGGGACTGAAATCACCATTGAAAATTCTGTGGACATTCTTTCAGGCGAGGATTCGTACGAGCTTCCCACTGAGCCTTTCGGCGGCGTGGAGCAGCTCTGCTGGTCGCCCGACAGCCGCTACATCGCCTACTCCTGCCGCAAAAAGACCGGCAAGCAGTACGCATTCAGCACCAATACCGACATCTATGTATATGACACTCAGAGCGGAAGCTGCGTCAAGGCGAGCACCCAGGGCGGTTACGACACCGACCCTGTATGGAGCCCTGACGGAAAGCACATAGCCTGGGTATCGATGGCCAGGGACGGCTACGAGGCCGACCAGCAGAGGCTGTTCGTGTGCGACGTGGTTTGCAACGGCAGCGAGGTGGCAGTGAGCAACGAGCGCAATCTGCTGCCTGATTTCGACCAGGATGTGGCTTCACCGATGTGGGACGGAGAGACCTTGTATTTCAACGCCCTTGTCCGTGAAGGCATTCAGGCCGTTTTCCGCTGCTCGCTTGAGGGAGAGCTCCAGAGACTTACAGGCAAGGACTGGTGGGCAGACTTTTTCACTCCCTTTGCCGTTCTCGACACACCCGAAGGCAAGAAGCTCCTCACCACTTACTACAGTCTCGAATTCCCCGTCGAGATGGTCAGCATCAACTGCACTCCCGAAGGAAATTCATACAGCCGAATCAGCGGCGAAAACGACCATATTTTCTCGCAGCTCAAGAGCATAAGCGAGGAGAGCGTGCTGGTAGAGACTGTGGACCACAAGCAGATGCAGTGCTGGGTCATCTATCCTCCCGAGTTCGACGAAAACAAGGTATATCCCGCTATAGAAATCGTGCTTGGAGGGCCCCAGGGCTCCAATTCCCAGGACTGGAGCTACAGATGGTGCTACCGCCTTATGGCCCAGCAGGGTTATATAGTCATCCTGCCCAACCGCCGCGGCACCACAGCCTTCGGCCAGGAGTGGAAGGAGCAGATTTCGGGCGACTACTGCGGCCTGAACATGCAGGACTACCTCAGCGCCGGACGCTACATTAAGAGCAAGCCCTATGTCGGCAAGCTGGCCTGTGTGGGAGCATCATACGGCGGATACTCGGCATATATGCTTGAAGGTCTGCACGGCGACCTTTTCGACTGCTTCATTGCCCACGCCGGAATCTTCGACGAGAAGCAGCTGTGGTTCACCACCGAAGAGATGTGGTTTGCCAACTGGGACAACGGCGGTCTTACCGAATATGCCTACGAAGAAGGACAGATGGGGCCGAAGGGCGACGGAGTGACTTTCGGAGGTATGCAGCAGGCAGGCTCGCCCTATGCGTCGACTCCCAAAGCCCAGCGTCACTACGCCAACTCCCCTTCTTCTATGGTTACCAAGTGGCACACCCCCATACTCTGCATACACGGAATGATGGACTACCGCATCCCTTACGAGCAGGGAATGGCCGCCTTCAATGCGGCACAGATGATGGGAGTGCCTTCAAAGCTGCTGGTATTCCCCGAGGAGAACCACTGGATACTCCAGCCTCAAAACTCTCTGTACTGGCATAGGGAGTTCTACTCCTGGCTTGATAGATGGATGAGATAAAGCAATGAAAGTAAACGATATATGCAGGGCGGTCGAGATGGCCGCCCCTTTGTCCTACCAGGAGAGCTTCGACAATTCAGGCCTGCAGGCAGGGCTTCCTTCGATGGAAGTGGGCCGGGTGCTCGTGTGCCTGGACGTTACGGAAGAAATAGTGGATGAAGCGATAGAACGGGGCTGCAATATGATTCTCTCCCACCATCCCCTGATTTTCAAGCCTCTCAAGCAGATCAGCGGCCTCAGTTACCAGCAGCGCTGCTGCATCAAGGCAATCAAAAATGATATAGCCATCTATTCGGCCCATACCAGCCTGGACAATGCCGTAGGAGGAGTCAATTACAAGATAGCTTCGCTTCTGGGCGTGCAGGTGGATGGCTTCCTTCAGGGTGGCGAAGAGTGCGGAAGCGGCGTCATAGGCCACCTTGAGGCTCCGATGGAGAGCAGAGAGTTCCTCTTGAACGTAAAGACCAGGTTCGGGATTGACGCTCTGCGCTGCTCAGAGTTCGAGGGTCGCCGGATTTCGAAGGTAGCAATATGCGGAGGAGCAGGAGCCTTTCTTCTTGGTGACGCCATCGCACAGGGCGCCGACTGCTTTGTGTGCGGCGAATTCCACTACCACGACTACTTCGAGAATTGCGGGGTGATACTCTGCGAGTGCGGACACTACCAGAGCGAACAATTCACCTGCTGCCTTCTCAGGGATCTGGTCCAGGCATCCTGCCCCGAAGTGGAAGTGCTTATAACTGAGATAAATACCAATCCCATTAAATACATTTAAAGAATGGAGAAATATTCAGAAAACGACATAATCAGCTGTTACCGCAGCGACTCGCATTCCAATATGAGGCCTGAAGCCTTCCTGGATATGGCTCAGCAGATGGCGGTAAAGGGCGCCCAGCTGCTCCCGTTCAACGACACTGCCCTGCTTGAAAAAGGATGCGTATGGGTGCTTGCCAGAATGAAGGCCATCTTCGACAGAGTGGTCCCGTTCGACACCCAGATCAGACTGGATACCTGGCACAAAGGCCAGCAGGGGCTCTATTTTCTGAGGGACTATACTCTTAGCGACCATCAGGGAGTGGCGGTTCGTTCTACCAGCAGCTGGATAGTGATGAATGTGCAGACCAGAAGTCTCAGCCGCGACGAAGATGTGATGAAACTGCTAAGCGTTGCTGCCCAGAGCAGCGACAATGCCATTGAACAGGCCTGCAGCAAAATTATTATGCCGCGTGGAGCAGAAGCCTCCCTGATAGGAAAGCACAGGGTAAGGTACTCGGACATAGACAAGAACGGTCATACGAACAATGTCAAATACACAGTCTGGGCCCTGGACAGCCTTCCTTCAGAACTAGTAATGGGCAAAAGGCTCAAGGAATTGAGCATCAATTTCAATAAGGAAGCTCTGCTGGATGAGGAAGTCGAGCTTTTCCACTGCATCAAGGAGGATGGCGCTCACATAATCGAGGGCAAATCCGAAGGACACCAGGTGTTTATTGAGGAGCTGGTCTTCGAGTAGCCGCCCCGCTTGCGATATTGAAGCGAGGGCCTACTAAACGATGGAAGAAAATCTGTCGGGGATACGGACTATTACCACAGCCTCCATCATCGCAGGCTTGTTCAGCGCATAGGGAGGGCGGCAGACGGTCTGGAACAGCCGGCAGAAGCTTGTCGCCTTGTCCCAGGGGCAGGAGGGGCGGCTGCTGACAAGCCGTATGGTCTTGCTGCGTTTCTTGAGGTGCTTCTCCCAGCCTCCTTCTCTTCTTGCTGGGTCCTCAAAGCGGGAGCGTATGCGGGTGAGGTCGAAATAGCCGAAGTGGAACAGATACAAGTCCTTGCATATATGGAAGTTATGCCCTTTCACCCTGTGGAAGCCGCTGCCCCAGCGCAGAGGAGGGTCGCAGGCTGCGAGAACTGAAGGTTTGGTGTAACGGGTAGCGAGCCTTGCATAATGCCTCTGGTTCAAAAATGGCTGCTCGAGGGTAATGTCCCCTTCTTCGGGCAGCTTTTGCCCTACGTCCACTCCGAGACCGGAAAGCGAAGTTCGCACTTCGCGGCTTGACAGGAACTCTGAAAGGCCAAATCCGAGACGGGGGTCCACGATAAGGAATTCATCGGCATCGGTGCCAATAACCAGCTCATAGCCGCAGGCAAACAAATCGGCCGCCTTGTCGGAAAGAAAGGCCAGGCGCCGGCGATCGAGTTCCACCACTTTCCCCGGAATCTTCTCTTCAAGACTCACATTAACGCCGTTACAGAAGTCAGGAACACTCTGGTCTGTGCCGTCAAAATAGACATACAGATTCTCCCTGCCAAGTTCCCGTCCATAGTACTCGACCCATTTGCGCAGATAGAAATCGTCTCCGCGCACCATAGTAAGCGCCGCTATCCTTTTTCTTTCCATAGAAATACCGATACGGCGCAAACTTACACAAAATATTCGAGAATCCTATTCTTCTGCTCAGGTTTAGATTATTTCAATTCCTCCAAATGATACCCGGCCGCTGATGTAGATTACCGGTCTGGAGTCCGGGACCTCTTTCATGTGGCAGCCTGAAAGCATATTCTCGCAGCGCTGCGAATACAGCCTGGCTGCCCATTTCGAACGGGACTTTGCAAGCGCTATACGAGCCCTAGCGAGCAAGAGCGGTCCCTGAGAAAGGGCAGACTGGCTGCAGCAGCGACGGAGTGCGAATAGGATTAGATTTCTCCACTCGCTTCGCTCGGTCGAAATGACAGAGAAGGAGCTGCGAAGCAGGGAGCAAAAAAAGGAGGTCGGAAAGGCCTCCTCGAATATAGCAGAACTGTCTGCCCCGGAATTGTCAAATTCCTTATTTCTCGCAGCAGTCCTCTGCAGCCTTGGTCTTGCAGCAGTCTGCAGTACCGGCCTTCTCGCAATCAGCGCAAGAAGCGGCAGCTTCAGAGCAGCTGTCAGCAGCAGCCTTGCAGCAGTCTGCCTGGTGGCCTTCGCACTCCTTGCACTCAATCTTCTTAAGGCTTACAAGCTCCTTGCCTGACTCATCGTAGAAGTACAGCATATCGTCCTTTACCTTGGCGCTGCGGCAAGCCTCAAGAGCAGCCTGGAGAGAAGACTCGACAGCCATATCAGCCTCAGGGCCGGCCATCATTGTCATTCCGAGATTACCGAAAGTAAGCTTTCCGTCCTCAAAAGTATAGGCACCATGGAAAAGATTGACGCCAAGGCATCCGTGAGTCTTGCCCTCCTCAGCGTTGAAAGCGATTACAGGAGCCTTCTCAGAGGTGCTGACCTCTACTCCGCCTACAGTCTTAACTTCCCAACCACCGTCGAGACAAACCTGCTTTGAGGTGCAGGAAACCATTGCAGAAGCCGCAACGAAAGCGGCAACGAATAATTTGGAGATTCTCATAACTAAATGATTTTGAATTATTGGATTTCTATTGTCAAGTCTTCGATATTGAACTCTTCGAGACTCTTTCTGATTGCTTTGACGATTTCGACTCCTTCTGCAGGGCACTCAACCTCCACCTTCGAAGTCAGGGCATTCTGGGTCACGCTAACAGGCCAGACTTTAAGCTCCACTACCCTCTTGACCCCTTTGCAGGAAGCGATTCTCGCAAGCAGTGCATCATAATCCAGGTCCGAAGGGAAGGCATCGATGCTCATACGGAAACTCTCACGAAGAAGTTTGAGAGTATTGTAAAGTATGACACAGGAAATCAGGATGCTGACAATCGGGTCGAGCATCACCCAACCCGTAAAGCGTATGACCAGGCCCGAGAGGACCACTCCCAGGGAAATGAGAGAATCCGTCGCCATATGAAGAAATGCTCCACGGGTATTGATATCCTTGCTCTGCTGCCTGTTCAGAAGGATTGCACTCACTCCGCTCACCAGTATGCCTATTCCTGCCGTCCACGATATGATACCTCCGTCGACCTGAGAGGGGGAGGCAAACTTTTCGATACTCTCATAGATGATTACCAGCACTGCCACAAAAAGAAGCAGGGCATTGAACAGCGATATGAGAATCGAAGTCTTGCGGTAGCCGAAGTTGTACTTTTTTGAGGGGCGACTGCCGGAAAGCTTGAACGCCACAAGGGCGATGACCAGAGAAAAGACGTCAATCAACTTGTGACCAGCATCGGAAAGCAGCCCTACTGAATTGGAAACCAAGCCCATAATCACCTCCAGGATGACATAACCGAGGTTAAGTCCGATGGCCAGGTAATAAACCCAGTTCATCGTCCTGATACTGGCGGCAGGGGTATGAGAATGAGTATGAACCATAGTCTCCATAAGCTACTAACAAAGCGCAAATATACACAAAATTACAATTATGTGTTCAGCCTTTTTTTATAATTTGGAAAATCCTGCCCTGCCCTATTTGCATTTGAGAGTGCAGTTTGTTAATTTTGCAGGATTATAACCATCAGACAAGTAAACGTATATGTTCGAAAATCTCTCCGAAAGACTCGACAGGTCATTCAAGATACTGAAAGGTGAAGGCAAAATCACCGAAGTTAACGTTGCAGAAACTCTCAAGGAAATCCGTCGCGCCCTGCTGGACGCCGATGTGTCGTACAAAGTGGCCAAGGAGTTCTGCGAAGGAGTAAAGGCCAAAGCTATGGGCGCCAACGTGCTGAGCGCAGTGAAGCCCCAGCAGATGATGGTCAAGATTGTCCACGACTCCCTGAGCGAGTTTATGGGCAGCGAGCATAGCGAGATCAACCTCAAGGGATCCCCGGCGGTAATTCTGGTGGCCGGTCTGAACGGTTCGGGTAAGACCACTTTCAGCGGCAAGCTCGCACTCAGACTCAAGAGCAAACAGGGAATGAAAGTCCTGCTTGCGGCCTGCGACACTTTCCGTCCTGCGGCTATAGACCAGCTCAAGACCCTCGGAAGCCAGGTGGGAGTGGATGTATTCAGCATTCCCGACGAGAAAGACCCCGTAAAGGTGGCCCAGGCAGCCGTTTCCAAAGCCCGCAGCGAGGGTTACAGTGCGGTAATCGTGGATACGGCGGGACGACTTGTGGTGGACCAGGAGCTGATGGACGAAATCAAGAGAATCCACGACGCCATCAAGCCCGGCGAGAGCCTGTTCGTAGTCGATGCAATGACTGGCCAGGACGCCGTTGAGTCGGCTAAAGCCTTCAACCAGGCCATTGACTATGACGGAGTTGTGCTGAGCAAGATGGACGGTGACACCAGAGGCGGTGCAGCCCTTTCCATCAAGGCCGTGACCGGCAAGAGCATCAAATTCGTGAGCAACGGCGAGAAGATGGATGCCCTTGACATCTTCTATCCCAGCCGTATAGCTGACAGAATCCTGGGAATGGGTGATGTCGTTTCACTGGTCGAGAAAGCCCAGGAGCAGTACGACGAGCAGCAGACCAGGGCCCTCAAAAAGAAACTTGTCCAGAACAAATTCACCCTGCAGGACTTCTACGACCAGCTCAAGCAGGTCCAGAAGATGGGTAGCATGAAGGATTTGATGGGTATGCTCCCCGGTATGGACAAAGCACTCAAAGATGTTGATATTCCGGAAGATGCATTCAAGCAGACCGAGGCCATCATACAGTCTATGACCCCTTACGAGAAGCAGCATCCCGAATGTCTGAACGGCTCCAGGCGCCAGCGCATAGCCAAAGGCTCCGGCACAACCATCGCAGATGTCAACAAACTTCTAAAGCAGTTCGAGCAGACATCAAAGATGATGAAGATGGCTGCGAACGGCAGCCTTCAGCAGAAACTGAAAGGATTCCGCAGATAGTTACTTCCCGAGCAGCAGCTGCATATCTGCTTCCATCAGGCGGTCCGCGAGGTCTTCAGGGACAAAGCGCCACTGCCCGATGAGTTCTTTGCGGCCTATAAGCTGCCTGTCTACAGAGGCGTGGGAGGAGATGAAATCGTAAATCAGATTGCGGATTTCAGGATAGCGTCCAACTACCCTGCCCTCTTTTTCCACATCGGCAATACCCGCACCGCGCTCCATCAGGGCTCCGCCTCCGTTGGCCCTGTACGAAGTCATAGCTACTTTATAATACTCCTCCGCTCTGAAAGGCCTGCCGTCGGCTAGGGAGGTGATTCTTACCCTCTCCCCTGCCGGTTTTGTAACATCAACGGTATAAACCAGGCCTGCGGCCGAATCGAAATTGTAGCTTCTTCCGACAAACGAATATCTATCGGTCCCTGTCCTGGGGTCGGGACTAGGTACCATCTTGAGAATATGGTCCCCCGGGGTCTGAATCCAGGTATCGTAGGAATACTCCAGATAGGACTTTATTTCACTGCCTTTCATCCTTACGACAAACATCTGATTTTCATAAGGATAGATAGTAAACATATCATTAAAGACCAGCTCTCCCGCTTTTATTCTGCCATCGAAGGTCAGAGGAGCCGCGAAGCTGATGTCCGCAGCGCTGCTTGAGAGCTGAACTGTATGGATGAGATTGATATAGTCCGACATTCCCCTGTAGGCGTCAGAGGTCCTCATATCCATCTCCAGCTCACCCACTTTCTTGAGGGTAAAGGCTTTGACAGCTTCGTATTCAGGCCTGAAAGCCTTGTACATTGTGCTGTCGATATTATTCCTGTCCAGGCTTACAATCTCGCTCTGCACATCCTTGAGCCTTACAGAGCGTCCCTTCTTTTCGACGCTCAGTTCAAGATGGGCCACATTTCCTGCCCGTGCTCCGGCATTTGCGAGATGGCAATTGCCTTTGGATGCAAGATAAGGGCGATGGTCGTGGGCAGAGAGAAGCACATCCACCCCTTCAAGGCTCTCCAGCAAATCGAGTCCCTGGCTTTCCAGCTCTCTGCCTTTACCGTCCCCGGTCCCGGAGTGCACTGCAACTATCACGATATCAGGGCTTTCACTGCTCAAAACCTCATTCACGCAGTCCTGCACGAAGGGTAGCAGTGACACAAAGTCCATCCCGCTGAACTGGGCCTCGCTGAGCCAGGAACGCATATTGGGATTGGTAAAACCGAGAACAGCCACCTTCAGACCGGCCTTGCGAACTATCGTGTAATAAGGGAAATACGGCTGGGAGTTATCCGTGCGCAGAGCGTTGCCGCCAAGCCAGGGGATGCCGTATGAAAGCAGTTGGGAGTTGACCCTGTCATAGACTGCGTGCCCGGTTTCGATGTCGTGATTGCCCACCACCAGGGCGTCATAGGCCATATAGGCGCACAGGCGGGGGAAAAGATGGGTGGAAACGGTGTCAACGTAGTTATAGTAGTAGGCCGCATTATCGCCCTGGAGGCAGTCGCCGGCGTCGAGCAGAATCACATTGTCCTCGCCTGCCGCCGAGCGGAGGCTGTCCGCATAGTGCTTCACGGCCATCAGGCTGCTGCGCGTCGGGGAGCCTTCCACATAAGGGTCAGAGAACCAGCTGGAATGCACATCGCCGGTAGCTATTATATGGACCTTGCGCTCTCTTCCCTGAAGGGGAGAAGGGACAAACAGGCTTGCCAGGACTAAGGCAGAAGCCAAAAAGGCTTCAGGGAGGATGGGATTAAGTTTCATACATTGTCAGTTTGCAACAAATTTACAAAAAATGCGTAATTTAGGATGATATTTGCTTTATGAAATTATTTACAGAACTCTCCATACCTCCTTTGGGAGTACAGATAGGAGCAGACGAAAAGGTTCTGCTTCTCGGAAGCTGTTTCAGCGACGAAGTGGGAAAAAGGATGCAGGAATGGGGCCTGGATGCCTGCCGCAACCCTTTCGGAGCCCTGTATAACCCCCTGTCCATCCTGAATGCCATTGAGCTTCTGGATTCAGACAGGCTTCTGGACGAAAGCGACTGCGTCCCTATGGGCTCCGGCGCCGGGATGATATGCTCCTGGTACCACCATACCAAAATGGCCCGAAAGACCTCCGCTGACTTCCTCAGCGAGGCGAACCGGGCGCTGACCCTCTCAAGGGAGTTCTGGAAAGAGTGCGGCGTAGTCATCATTACGCTCGGCACTGCATTTGTCTACCGCCACGACGGCAGGGTAGTTGCGAACTGCCTGAAAAGGCCGGCCGCAGAGTTCACAAGGCTGATGATGAGCCCGGAAGAAGTGGAGCAGGCCCTGAAGGAAATCATCCGTCTCGCCGCTCCCAGGCGCCTCATTGTGACAGTCTCTCCCATACGCCATCTTGCCGACGGAGCCCACGCCAACACCCTTTCGAAGGCAAGCCTGCAGCTTGGCTCAGATGCCGCCCTGAAAGGAAGGGACGAGAGTCAGTGCTGCTATTTCCCCTCGTACGAGCTGATGCTCGACGAGCTGCGGGACTACCGCTTCTATGATGCCGGCCTTGTGCACCCGAGGGACATTGCCGTGGACTATATCTTCGAGCGTTTCCTTAAGAGCTGCACTTGTGAGGCTGAACGCAAGAAGCTGGAGCTCAGGCACAAAGACTTCCTCCGTTCGCAGCACATCCCAATTTTGGGATAGAGAATCATCCAACAAAAATAAAACCCGGGGATATCCTCTCGACATCCCCGGGGCGTGTTTTATTGTTTAATTAATGAATAGGTGTCGGTGTCATTTGCGCGCACCCTTTACAGTAGAAGAGCCGCTGGTTGACCAGGAAGCATCCTTATATTCAAGATCCCTGATATCGGCATCAGCCGCACCTGAGAGCTTGAAGTACACTTCGTCGGCTTTTCCTGCAAGGCATATGTCGCCGCTGCCACTGAGCGCCACATCCATCTTTTTCACTTCGAGATTCTTCAGTTCAACATCCGTGGAGCCGCTTCCGCTGACATCCACCCTCTCGGCTACAAGGCCGTCCACATCCATATCGCAGCTGCCCGAAAGGCTTACATCGAACGAGCGCGCCTTCAGGCCGAAACCCTTGAGGTCCGACGAGCCGGAAAGAGAAAATTCAGCATCTCCGCTGCAGTCCAGGCCACGCAAATCCACATCACTCGAGCCGCTTGCGGCTACAGAAAGGCTTGAGCAGGATAAAACATTTTCAGATATAAAATCCACGCTTCCGCTAACTGTAATCTCCTCGAGGGAAGGACAGCAGAGGGTATATACAAGGCAGTCGTCAAGACGTCCTGCCGAATTGACCTCGGGCTTTATCACCAGGGTCGAACCCTCGACTCTAACGCTTATCTTGTCAATCAGATTGTCGGGAGCCGAGACTTTCAGAAACTCCTGTCCCTGGGTGAAGAATACTTTTCCCGCTCCACTTACCTTTACGGCATCAAAAGGAGCAAGGGTGTAGAGCGAATCCACTATGTTTTCGCTAGGCTGGATGGTCTCTCTGTTCAGGGCGGATTTATCCTTTACGATTACCACTCTGCAGGAAGAAAGGCTGACGGATGCGAACAGAAGCAGAGCGAGCACACTAAACTTTTTCATACTATGCAAATTACTGTTTTAAGGTTAATTAATTACAAAATATACTCTTTGAGGTCTACCCCCAGAAGCAGGGCCCTGTTGCGCAGGGCAGGGATTTCCTCCTCGATGAACTTTTTGCGTTCTATGCTTTTGATCACGTCTATCGCGTCACTTGCCACAAAGAAGCCTATCCCCCTCTGGTTGAATATTATACCACGGTCCGAAAGGATCTCGTAGGAGCGGGCTACAGTATTGGGATTGCAGCCTATCCTGGCTCCCCACTCCCTTACGGAGGGGATGCGTTCGGAGCACTTGAACTCCCCGTTCAGGATGCGCTCGCATATATTGTCCGCTATCTGGATATATATGGGCTTGTTTGAATCGAATTCCATCATAAGCCTATAGTTTTATGGTCTTGAGTCTATAGAAAGTTCCGCCGGCACAGATGGCTATCTGAAGGGCCTGCATTATGGAATAGAACCAGTTGAGGGCGGAGACGATGTAGAGAGGGCCCGCATTGTACACCTTCTCGGTCAAGTCTTCTAAATAATCGGCATCGAAGAAGAAACCGGTCAGGATGCCGAATACAATGCTTATGAGTATGAGTGCGAGTATGGTCTTGGCGACCTTGGCCTTCTTGAAGCACACGGCTCCCAGAAGCATGACCAGAATGGATGAAACCCAGGATGATACCGCTATGCCGAGAAAATTGATCTGCACACCTTCTTCCATAACCATTTCACGGTTGAACTCCTGAAGCTGAGGCAGAAGGCCGATCAGACTCTCTCCGTAATTGGAGGGGAAAAGAACGGAAAGCAGAAGGTCGGTAGAGCAGAAAATAACGAGAAGGCATACGGGAAGCACCAGAAGGAGCACCAGCATCATAGAGACGAACTTCTCGGTCACGCTTGCCGGCAGAAGGGCGAAGTTCTTGCCTGCCCTGCGGTCTGTCACGTGGCCGTAAATCTTCGAGGGAGCGACCAGAATGACTATCATCAGGGCGATGGTAAGGGAGGTGATGCGGACAGCGGTGGCGTCATTGATGAAGGAGCCTTCAAAAATGTAGCTGAACAGCTGGACCAGGAAATAGGCTATAAGAGGAATGAAGCCGCAGACAAGAAGCGACAATCCGAAATTCCTCCAGGCATTGCGGAGGTCATACAGGAAATACGACGAGAACCTTTTTATTGAAAAAACATTGTTCATCTTTCTGGGTTTTAATGGTTAGCAATTGAGGAACAGAGCCTTGACAGCGTCCTTGTTCTTGTGTACGGCATTGAAAAGGGCTTCGATATTGATCTTGCTGTCCTGCGAAAGGGTGTTGGGATAAACCTGTACGAAGCCGCCGGGCAGCTGCTCGGAGTAGAGGCTCTCGGGGTGCAGGCTGGTGCCGTAGTCGAAGAAGAGCTTCGAAGTGATCTGCTCGACCGAAGCGTTCAGAAGCACATCCTGCTTGTCGAGTATGACTATAGGGTCGATGATGTTCTCCAGATCCCGCACCTGGTGGGTAGAGATTACTATAGCCGTTTCCTCTCCAGTGTATTTGAGCAGCACTGAGCGGAACTGGGCTTTGGAAGGGATGTCAAGCCCGTTGGTAGGCTCATCCATAAACAGATACTTCACCCTGCAGGCAAGGGCGAAACTGATGTATGTCTTTTTCAGCTGGCCGGTGCTCATTGTGCTCAGGCGGGCATTGGCGTCAGTCTCGAAAAGGGACATAATCTCCTCGAACATCTGCTGGGAGTAGTTCTTCCAGAACTTGCCGTTGCTCCTGGCCCAGGATATTGCCCTGTCAGTAGGAGCGGCGAGCTCGTCGGGAAGGAAATACATATCAGTAAGGTACTCCGGTTTTCTCGAGTATGGATTCTGACTGTCGGCGAGTATGCTCCCCTGCTGGGGCTTCTTCAGACCGGCAAGCAGAGTAAGAAGGGTGGTCTTGCCCACACCGTTCTCACCCAGCAGGCCGTAAATCTTACCCGGAAGAATCTCCAGGCTTATGTGCTTCAGAACTTCGGTGTTGGAGTAGCTGAAAGCCAGATCGTGAACTTTTATCATATCGTTAGTGTTGTAGTTTATTAATACACTGCAAAGATATAACACTTTTTTGAATTATAAACCACCCCGGGGCGGAAATTTCAAACTTTCTTCAAAATTTTTCTCATCCCTCTGCCGCTTCCAGCTATTTTCATCCGAAAATGAGTACCTTTGTGTAATATAGGTATATGGCAGAAATGGAGACTTACGACAGTCAGGAAGTGCTGGACTTCGCTTCTGAAGCCGGCCGGATACTGCTCGAAAACGGGGCCGAAATTTCCAGGGTCGAAGAGACTATGGAAAGGATAGCTTCGCACTACGGTCAGGTAGGGGAAAAGTTCTTCGTGTTGAGCAACGGCATCTTCACTACCGGCAGTTCCTACGCCCATGTGGAATTCATCCCCATCAAAGGCTCCAGGCTGGACAGGGTCGTGGATGTCAACCAGCTCTCCAGGGAGATTGAATCCCGGAACCTCAGTCTTCCCCAGGCCCGATGCCGGCTGGAAGAGATCAAGGCCAGGGGTCCGAAAAAGGACTGGGAGCAGTACCTCGGAGCCTGTTTTGGCTGCGCCGGGTTCTGCATCATTTTCGGAGGCAGTTTCGCCGACAGCCTTTGCTCCCTGATTGCCGCCCTGCTTCTGAACTTCTTCCTTATGAAGGTCAGCACCCCCTATCTTTCGAAGACTTTGGGCAATATCTGCGCAGGCTTTATGGGTACGCTGCTCTGCATTCTGCTGCTCAAGCTGGGCATAGGAGACAATCTGGGCAATATGGTTGTAGGAACCCTGATACTTCTGATTCCGGGAGTCGCCTTCACCAACGGCCTGAGGGACATAGCCAACGAAGACTATCTGGCCGGGATGACCAGGCTCGCCGATGCGCTGATGATGTTCCTCTGCATTGCCATAGGCGTGTGCTTCGCCTTCATCTTTTATAGCGCAGTGTTTGCGGACACCCTGGTGCTGAACGGCACAGTGACCGACCCCATAACAAGTATTTTCTCCATCCAGCTTGCGGCCGCATTCATCGGAACCTTCTCATTTGCAATCCTTTTCGGGGTTCCGCGCAAGTACTATATCGCCTGCGGCCTGGTGGGGATGCTGGGCTGGGCAGTGTATCTTCTTGCCGTCCGTTTCACTTCCGCCCAGGCTTTTCTGGGCACTGCTCTCGGCGCCGCCCTGGTTGCCCTTCTGTCCCGCTACGCCGCCAAGGCCCTAAGATGTCCGAGCACCGTTTTCCTGATCTGCGGCATTTTCCCGCTCATTCCCGGCGCCGGAGTGTTCTGGAGCGCCTATTATGTAGCGGCGGGCAATGTGTCCACTGCCCTTTCGTGCGGGATGAACGCCGTCAAGATTACTCTCGCAATAGTAATAGTATTAATAATATCGGCCAACGTCTTCCATTCCGACAAATGGAGAATCGCGCCGGGAAGCAATCAACACAAACAATGATGAAAAGACACAACTCAAGACTTGTTTCAGTAGCCCTTCTTGCTGCCGCCGCTCTTCTTTCAGCCTGCAGCTCCGGGGGCGGGTTCCGTACAGAGACTATCAACTTCTCGAGGGAGTCTCTTCTTGAAGACGGAAGAGAAGAAAAGATGACTTTTACCGCAGAGGTTGAAGTTCCGGTCGGCGACTATAGCGAAGAAGTGCTGCGCGCCTGCCGTTTCGACATCATTGAGGCACTCGGCTTGGGTTGCGAGACCGTCGTGGAAAATGCCGATATTCCCTCAGCCCTGGAGTATGCCTACAACAAATTTGACCAGGACTACCATCAGAGCGCCTCGCAGGTGCTTGAGGCCTTCAAGGACAGCGAAGATTCTTCTTTTATGGCTTCACTCAATTGGGAAATGGACCTGCGCGCCAATTTCATGATTCCCGCAAGGGGATATCAAAGCCTGTACTTCGAGCGCTACACCTTCCTTGGAGGAGCTCACGGACAGGGGCAGAAAGGCGCACTTTGCTATAAGCTGGCAAGCGGCGAGAGGGTAAAACTGGACAATCTTTTCACAGAAGGCAGCAGGGAGATTCTTTCCGAGCGCTTGAGCGACGCCCTTGTCCGCCAGGCAGAGCAGGAAGGATTTCTGGATGCCCTGTTCACCCGTCAGGCTCCTGCAAGTGAGAGTTTCTACATCTGCGAAGACGGTATATGCTTCATCTACGGTCAGTATCAGCTTGGACCTTATTATCTTGGATGTCTGGAGATTATGCTCTCCTGGGACGAGGTATCTGATATTTTGAAACAATAAAAAGAAACAATATGTACGACAGCAAAAAAGGATTGTATGTGGCCCATTGCGATCAGGGCCCGCTCAGCATCTGCGGAAGAATGGCGAACCGCCACGGGCTTATTGCCGGCGCCACAGGTACGGGAAAGACAGTCTCGCTCCAGGTTCTTGCCGAGACTTTCAGCCAGGCGGGAGTTCCCTGCTTTATGGCCGATATGAAAGGTGACCTTTCGGGAGTTGCCAAGGCAGGAAAGATGAGCGGCTTCATCGAGAAGCGCTGCACCCAGTTCGGAATCGAGGAGCCCGAGTTCGAAGGCTGTCCGGTGAGGTTCTACGATGTGTTCGGGCAGAAAGGCCATCCGATGAGGACCACCATTTCCGATATGGGTCCCCAGCTGCTGAGCCGCCTTCTGGGCCTGAACGAGATTCAGGCCGGAGTTATGGACATAGTCTTCAGGGTTGCCGACGACAGAGGCCTGCTGCTTTTGGACCTCAAGGACCTCAGGGCAATGCTCAAGGAGGTCAGCGGGAACGCCCAGCAATATGCCGCCCAGTACGGAAGCGTATCAAGCGCAAGCGTGGGAGCCATCCAGAGAGCCCTGCTGTCGCTTGAAAACGAAGGGGCCGACAAGTTTTTCGGAGAGCCCGCCTTCGAAATCGAGGACCTGTTCGACCTGCAGGGCGGAAAGGGCGTGCTGAGCGTGCTTGCTGCAGACAAGCTGATGCTCAATCCCAAGCTCTACTCGACCTTCCTGCTCTGGCTTCTTTCCGAGATTTACGAGACCCTTCCCGAAGTGGGCGACAGGGACCTTCCGAGGCTGGTGTTCTTCTTCGACGAGGCCCATACCCTGTTCACCGACACCGCACCCGCCCTGGTGGCAAAAATCGAGCAGGTCATAAGGCTTATCCGAAGCAAGGGAGTCGGAGTGTATTTCATCACCCAAAGCCCTACCGACATTCCCGAAGCCATACTCGGCCAGCTGGGTAACCGCATCCAGCACGCCTTGAGGGCATACACCCCCAAAGACCAGAAAGCGGTACGGGCCGCAGCCGAAACCTTCCGCGCCAACCCTTCCTTCAAGACAGCAGACGCCATTATGGAGCTGGGCACCGGCGAGGCGCTGGTCAGCTTCCTGAGCGAAGACGGCACTCCCGCAATGGTCCAGAGGGCAAAGATGCTCTTCCCGCTCAGCCAGATTGGAGCCCTTACCGAAGGCGAGAGGCTGGATGCAGTCAAGTCTTCTGCAGTCTATGGCAAGTATGACACGCCTATAGACCGCGAGAGTGCCTTCGAAATTCTTCTTGCCGACAGTCAGAAAGCAGAGGCCGAGCAGCAGGAGATGCTCTCCAAAAAGGGGAAAGCCTCGAAAAAAGACTCGGAAGGCAGCACCTTTGCCAAGATTGGCGGAGCAGTTCTGAGCGCAGCCGCCGGAGCAGCCATCACAAGCGTCACAAGAAGCGCCGGAACTGCCGCCGCGAACGCCCTGACGGGAAAGAAGAGCAAGTCCACCAGCGGAAAGAACATAGCTAACAAGGCTATTACAAATGCCACTTCAAGCGCCCTGAGGACCCTGACCAGGAGCATACTCGGAAGCCTTGTGAAATAGACCTTACCCTCAAGAAGATGAAGATACTAAGACTTAGATCCCTGATTATTCCGGCGTTGCTGTGCCTTTGCCTGTGCGCCGGATGCAAAAGAGGAGCAGAAAGCGCCGCAGAGGAAGAGCTTGCTCCGCTCTCTCCCCTGGGCTTCCGGACGGAGCTCTACGAAGCCGACACGACTGCCGTGCGCAGCGGAGACAACTTTTCTTCCCTTATGCAGAGACTAGGGCTCGGAGCTTCGGATGCCTACAGGCTCACCCAGCTTAGCGACACCCTCCTTGACCTTCGGCGCATAAAGGCGGGCAACCCCCTGTATGCCTTTTACGAGCGCTCGGACAGCAGCAGGACGCTTGCCTACGTAGTCTATGAGCAGAGCAGGATACGCTCCACAGTGTTCCAATGCAAGGATTCGCTGGCAGTATGGAATGTGGACAAGCCTGTCACCCACGAAAGGAAGATTGCAGACGTCACCATCAACTCATCCCTGTGGAATGATATGATAGGGGCCGGGGCGACGCCCAACCTGATTATGAACCTTGCCGACATTTATCAGTGGAGCATCAACTTCTTCACCCTCCAGCCCCAGGACCGTTTCCGTATAGTTTATACCCAGAGCGTGTGCGAAGGCGAAGTGGTGGCAGTGGACACTGTACATTTCAGCCTCTTCACTTCCAGGGAAGGCAAAGAGGTGGGCGCGCTACGCTACGAGGTGCCTTCAAGCGGCAAAAACACCTATTGGGACAAGGGCGGAGAAAGTCTCAAGAGGATGTTCCTCAAGGCTCCCCTGCGATATAACCGCATCAGCAGCCGTTTCTCCTACAGCCGCAAGCACCCCGTCACCGGCAAGGTTAAAGCCCACACGGCAGTCGATTATGCAGCCCCCACCGGGACTGAAGTCTATGCCATAGGCGACGGTACTGTCACAAAGTGCGGATGGGACGGGACCGGCGGAGGCAACAGAATCAAAATCAAGCATATGAGAGGATACGAGAGCTCTTATATGCACCTCTCCCGCTTCGCAAAGGGCATCAAGGTCGGAAGCCGCGTCAGCCAGGGACAGCTCATAGGCTATGTCGGAGCCACCGGCACTGCTACCGGACCCCATCTGGACTTCCGTATCTGGGAGAACGGCCGGCCCATAGACCCGCTGAGCCTCAACTCTCCGGCATCGGAGCCTCTAGAAAAGAAGTACCTCGACGAGTTCAATGCCCTGTATGACAAGTATCTTGTAGAGATTGGAGCAAAGAGCGTCGAGCAGCCAATAGAGAACAGCACTGAGCAATAATGGAAATCGAACCCATAGCCTATTTCCGCTCTCCCCTTTCGGGCAAGTTCGGTCTGCCGCGCCAGGCCGGACTTGCTTCGGAGTTGGAAGGCTATGTGGAGTTTTGTCCCCGCTTCCGCAGGGAAGAAGCTTTACGGGGGCTGGAAGGCTTTGATTATCTGTGGCTTATATGGGGTTTCCACCTCAACGCAGGGAGCCCTTCCCAGCTTACGGTCCGGCCGCCAAGGCTCGGAGGGAACAAAAAAATAGGGGTCTTTGCCTCCCGCTCCCCTTTCCGTCCGAACGGGCTGGGACTGAGTTCAGTAAGGATAGAGGAAGTAGCGCCGGAGCGGGCCCTTTTGAGAGTCAGCGGGGCGGACCTTGCAGACGGCACCCCGATTTACGACATAAAACCTTATGTAGCCTACGCCGACGCCCACCCGGAAGCCCGCTCGGGCTTTGTGGACAGCAGCACCTGGGAGAGCCTCGAAAGCGTGGAAACATCGCTCTGCCCTTCAGAAGCAAAGCTATGGGACTGTTTTTCGGAAAAGGACCGGGCCGCAATCAAAGAGCTGATACTCCAGGACCCGAGGCCTGCCTACCACAGCGACAGCACTCGGGAGTATCATATTGTCTATAAGGATAAGGACCTGAGTTTCAGAATCCAAGGTTCAAAGGCCACAATTATCTCAATAAAAGCCATATAACTCAAGTGCCGGAGCTTAATCCTGCTGCAGCAGGTTGCGAGTCCAGAAGTCGTGGTCGGCTTCGCGGGAATGCGCTCCCTGTGCTCCGCGGTAGCCGTGCATTCCGTCGGGATAAATCATCAGCTCGAACTTGATTCCGGCTTTCTGAAGCGCATCCACAAGCAGGAGGGTATTCTGGAAGTGCACGTTGTCATCCCCCGTTCCGTGGGTTATTTTCAGAGAATAAGGCTTATAGTCCGGCGACACTCCGTCAGGGATATAAGAGAGTACGGATGCAGTCCTGTAGCCCTCCGGGTTAGCCTGGGGAGTATCCATAAAGCGCTCGGTGTAGTGGGTGTCATAAAGGGTCCAATCGTACACTCCCCCGCCGGCAATTCCGCAGCGGAAATACTCCGGATGCCTGAGCACCAGCATAGCGGTGGTGGTGCCTCCGAACGAGAAGCCTTCAACACCTATCCTTGAACCGTCCACATAGGGCAGCGACGACAGATACCTGGCCCAGCATATATAGTCCTCCTGCTCGATGACCGTCATCTGCCTGTAGGCCTGGTCCATACCCCTGCGCCCGTTCTCGCCGCTAGAGCGGGGGTCCACCACTATATATATTATACCGTTCTCCCAGCACCAGCTGTCCGAAGCATCCCTGTCGGCCCAGATATCGCGCACATAAGCTGTCCCGGGACCGCCATACAGCTGCATCACTACAGGATATTTTTTCGAGGCGTCGAAGTCTTTGGGCAGGGACATCAGTCCGTACAGGGTAAATCCGTCATTCTCAATCGTTACAATCTCGGGCCGCGGGGAGGCCTCCCTGCTGCGTGCATCCTCTTCACTCTCAGCGCTTCTTTCCAGCTTCAGGCGCGAAGTGCTGCCCGTTACAATCCTGTATGGAGTCCTGGCGTTGGACTCGATGGCCGAGAAGGTCTTTCCGTCTTCAGAGAACTTAACTCCGGCAATTGAATACTCGGGATTGGAAAGCAGGATTACCCTACCCTTTTTGTCCAGTTTGTAAAGGCTGGTATGAAGGCGGGAATCCCTTTTGGCCGTGAACCAGAGTTCAGACTTCTTTTCGTCCACCTTCAGCAGCCTGACATCCCAGTTCTCCCCATCCGTAAGCCTTTTCAGCGAAGAGTCGTAGCCCAGGAAATATATCTGCTCCCAGCCGGATTCGAAGTTGCGCACCATATAGAGGCCCTTGCGGGTAAAGAGCATACCGTCTATCCACTCCACCCAGGAGGCCGGATACTCCTCGTGATACACGTGGCGCAGAGAGCCGTCCGCAACACTTACAGCATACAGGTCCAGAGTGTTCTGCAACCTGGGCTCGCGGCTTACATATAGCTCGGCGGAGTCGTCACTCCAAAAAGGGGTTCCGAAATATTGGTCCTCTGAAGGATCGAAACCAGCCCAGACTATATTGGCTTCAGGACTTTGAAGGTCGATAATTCCTATCTGCACCTCAGGATTGCTCTGCCCAGCCTTGGGGTAGCGGGTGGAACGCAGAGAGCCGTTCACTCCGAAAGGCGAGAAGATGGGGAAGACGCTGACCTGCGACTCATCGAAACGATAGAATGCCAGGCGGCGGGAGTCGGGACTCCACCAGAAGGCCTTATATTGGCTCGCACGCCCCAGAATCTCCTCGTAGTACACCCACGAAGCATAGCCGTTCAGGGTGGTAGCGCCGCCGTCAAAGGTCAGCCTGCGCTCCAGGGAGTCCGAAGTCCTTCTCACCCACAGGTCGTTGCCCCTTGTAAAGGCCACATAAGAGCTGTCTGGCGAAGGGGTCAGATTAAGTTCCTGGGCCTCAACGACTTCGATACAACGGGCAGAAAGAGTGCCGGCAAGAGCCAAAAGGCAGAAAGTCAAGGCATAGAGTCGCTTCATACAAACATACAATCTTTGAAGTTAACCAGATATAATTTTTTGACAGCTCTGGTGAAGGCGGTGTACAGCCACCGCAGGTCTTCACTCGAGAGCTCGTCCAGCCAGAAAGGATAGTCCACGAACACGCAGTCCCACTGGCCTCCCTGGGACTTGTGGCAGGTTATGGCCTGGGCATATTTCAGTTGGAGGGCATTGAAATATTTGTCCTCCCTCACGGCCATCCATACACGGCGGCGACTCCCCCTGTCGGCATAATCTGCGCTTACTCCCTGGTACAGGGCGTTCTGCTGCTCATAGCTCAGGCTGGCGCTTTCACTCTCCAGAGTGTCAAGGCATACTTTTGCATCTATGCTCACATCGTCATAGTCAGGGAACTGCAGTGTCGCAGAGGCGAAATGCAGCCCGTACCGCTCCTCATAAGAGCCTATCTTCTCGAGATTTGCGATATCGCCGTTAGCTATGTAGTCGAGGCTGGGCACATTCTCCAGGAACTGATAGCAGTTCTTGACTATCATCAGTTTCTCGCCCTTCACCAGCTTCTCCTCCTTGTACTGCACAGTCGAGCGTATGCCCAGATTGTAGCGTATGGCCCTTTTGTTGGAGCGGCACAGGACTATGGTCTCGTCTTCGCCGTAGCGGCTGTAAGCATCGCCCAGGGTTTCTATCAGTTCCCCTCCCGAGATTCTTTCTACATCATCCGTCCCGCCCAGGTCCAGGCCAAGTTCGTCCAGAGGCAGGCTTTCGCTATCCAATATGTGGCCACGCAGGGTGGTTGCGCAGCGAAGTATCCCGCTCTCCTTTTCCTGACGCACCACTGTTGAAAGGGTCGAAAACCTCACGCCGGAAAAGGTGCTGCGCATATAATCCGTATCCAGACAGGGCGAAGTATCCATCCCTACAGGGGGCAGCTGGGCGGAGTCACCGATGAGCATCAGGCGGCAGTCATCGCCTGCCCGCACGAAATCCACAAGGTCAAAGAGCAGATTGCCAGTCCCGAAAAGGGTGTTCTGCTTCTCTTCGCCGGCAGAGCTCAGGGTGCTGATCAGCGACACTTCATCGACCACAAAAAGCGTATTGCGGGCCTTATTGGGACTCAGGCTGAAGGAGCCCAGGCCATTTTCACCCACAGACTTCTGGCGATATATGTGCTTGTGTATGGTATATGCGGGACGGGATGCAATCCCGGAGAGTACCTTTGCGCTGCGCCCGGTGGGGGCAAGCAGGACCGTCTTCACGCCTACATCCTTCAATCCGGCCACCACAGAAGCTACAGCAGTGGTTTTTCCCGTGCCGGCATATCCGTTAACTACGAGTATGTCCGCATCGTCGCATGTCACAAAATCAGCCACCGCCTGAAGCAGATTGTCCTGGCAGGAAGTGGGCTCGAAGCGAAACCTCGAGCGGAACTTTGAATACAGAAACTCCTTTCGCTCCATTTCCGGGGGTTATCTCTTTCTGCGGGAGAACAACATTCCCACCACAGCCAGCACAGGGTAAATCTCTATTCGGCCAAGGAACATATCCAGAGTCAGGATGAGTTTGGACATCATCGGAACAGAATTGAAATTGCCCATATTGCCAAGGCTACCGCTGGCCGGCCCCACATTGGCAAGGCTCACTATCGAAGACACGCAGGAGTCTTCGAATCCCATCCCGGTAAGGCCGAGAAGGAAGGTGGAGATGAGGATCACAAGCGCATATAGGGCAATATATAACAGATGGGGAGACACTTCCTCGTCCCGGAGTATCTTCCTTCCGAGCCTTATTTCATTGACTGAAGAAGGATGAAGGATGTTGTTGACATACTTTCCTATAGACTTGAAAAGCAGCAGCACCCTGTCCACCTTGATTCCCGAACAGGTGGCGCCGGAGCTTCCGCACATAATGCCGACGATTGCCAGCAAACATATCATCCACACCGGCCAGGTGACATTATCCACTATTGCAAAGCCGGTGGTGGTGGATACGGCCAGAGTGCTGAACAGTCCGCTCCACAGAGACTGTCCCCAACCCTGACAGTCGCCGTTGAACTTCAGTCCGGCGGAAATGAGAAGGGAGACGACTACCACAAAAATCGTATATGTCTTGAATACAGGGTTGTTCAGGGGTTTCAGGGACCGGGTCACTACGCTCAGGTACAACACGCCGAAATGCAGGGACGAAACATACATAAAGAACATCGTCACAGCCTCGATGGCGCGCGAGTCGAAAGAAGCGATGGAATTGTTGCGCGTACTGAAGCCTCCGGTCGAAATCACGCTCATCGCGTGGCAGATGGCATCGAAAAAATTCATCCCCGCGAGCAGATAGCAGATGCAGGACAGCACGACCAGGGCGATGTACACATAGGCAAAGATATAGACCACCTTGCCGGTTTTCGAAGAATAACCCTCGCGGCTGAGCGAAGTCAGTTCCATATTGGTGAGCCTCATCCTCATAGGGCTGGACTCGGGGATAATCAGAAGCAGGAAAACGACAACTCCCAAACCTCCGATGAAATGGGTTGAGGCTCTCCAGAAGAGAAGGCTTCGGGGCAGATTCTCAATGCTTTCCAGGATGGTGGCGCCGCAGGTAGTGAATCCGCTCACCGACTCGAACCAGGCGTTCTGCAGGGTGAACGGGCCACCCCAGAGGGCGTAGGGAAGCATACCGAAGACAAAGGACATCAGCCAGGACAGGGTGATGATGACATAGCCCTCCTTCAGCGAGATGGAAGAAGTCTTGCGGACAAAGATGAAGGGGAATATACCGACAATGAAGGTAATCACCAACGAAATCGACAGGGCTGCCAGAGCGGAGTCGTTGCCGTCGTGAATGGAGACAAGCACGCTGAGGAACATAAACAGCGCACTCACCAGCAGGGCATAACCTATGTTTCGGCTTATGACTTTCCAGTTCATTTGCGAAGTTGCTTAATTCTGCGCCTCAACTGTTGATTCTCGGTAGCGAGCTCGGTGATGGACTCGTTCAGCTCCACCAGCTCGTCGTCGCCGTCGAAGGTGACGCTGTATTTCTTGTCCATCGACTTGTATGCCCTCAGGGAATCCAGCATCCCGTACAGGGGATTGACATAAAAGGCCAGCATAAAGAAGAGCAGCATCAGGACCAGAAGCAGCCCTACACCCACTGCTACGATGCCGGGGATGACGCTGCGGTAGAAGCCTCTCTCGAAAGTGGCCGAATTCTTCTCCAGGTCGCGGTAGACTGAAGCTGTCAGGATGTCTATATCGCTTTTCAGGCGGTCATAGCGGGGCTGCAGGCGGTCGAAGTACCAGTCACGGGTATCGATGAAATTGGACTGGGCCACATCATTGAACTCCATTGAAGTCAGCATATACGCCGCATACGAATACATCACCGAGTCGGCGAGGGGCGAAACCTGGTTGCCTGCAGTCGAGAGCCGCAGAGAGTCGCAGCGGGACTTGAAATAGTCGTTGTCGAAGTCGGGCAGAAGGCCCTCGGCGTCGTTGCCTATGGATTCGAGAATCTGGAGATTGTACTTGCTCGTCATATCAGCGAGACGATTGGCCACATTGATGCTTGAGATATCCTCCGCAATGAGCTCGGATACATAGTCGCTCATACTTGAGTACTCCATAACCGAGATGGTGGACGACACCAGAAGTATCGCCGCGATGGACAAGAGGCTGAGTATCAACTTCGATTTGATAGAAAGTCTTAATGCCTTTACTTTTTTGATAGCCTTCCTGACAGACATTTATTAAATAATTTCAAATAGATTTACAAATATATAAAAAAATTATTTATTTTTGTAGAACCATAACACTCCGAGCACAATGACACCTACTTTCCTCAACGATCCCGGCAGCAAGAATGCGGCCCTCAAACGCGAGATTTTAAGGCTCTGCATCATACACAACAACTACAGCATTGCTGATTTCAGCAGGGCCCTGGGCATAAGCGTGCCAACCATCACCAAGCTGATCGGGGAGCTTATGGAGGAGAACTTCCTTCAGGACGAAGGCAAGGTGGGCACTTCAGGAGGCAGGCGCCCGAGCGTTTACGGGCTCAATCCCGAAGCCGGCTACTTTGTGGGTGTGGATATCGCGAGGCATCATTTCCATATAGCCATCAGCGACTTCAAGGGAGATGTCATCAAATTCATCCAGGACATCGAGTTCGTGCTGGAGGCCAATGAAGTGTCGTTCCGTGCCATCTGCCGTATGGTGAAGGACGAGGTCACCAAATGCGGCATCCCCTGGATCAAGGTGCTGGGCGTCGGAGTGAGCCTGTCCGGAAGGGTGAATCCCGAAAAGGGATATTCGCTGACCTATTTCGTCAGCGACGACATTCCCCTCAAAAGCGCCTTCCAGAAGGAGTTCAATGTGCAGGTCAACATCGAGAACGACTCGAGGGCTATGGCTTACGGAGAGTTTATGGAACTCGGCAAGAAAGCCGATCCCAATTTGATTTTCATCAACATCAGCTGGGGACTCGGAATGGGCATCATAACCGACGGCAAGCTCTACTACGGCAAGTCGGGCTACAGCGGCGAGCTCGGGCACTTCCCCGCCCTGAACAACGACATCATCTGCCGTTGCGGCAAGGTCGGCTGCCTTGAGACAGGTGCATCCGGTTCGGCCCTGCACAGGATGATGGTCGAGAAGCTCAAGCAGGGCCACTCTTCTTCCCTGCTGAAGATCTACCAGCAGAAAGGAGACATCGAGCTGGATGAAATCCTGAACGCAGTCGAGGAAGGCGACGTGCTCGCAATCGACTGCATAGGCAAGGTGGGAGACACCCTGGGAAGGGGCATTGCCGGCGTTCTGAACATCTTCAACCCCGGTCTGGTGGTAATCGGAGGCCGCCTGATTGTAGGAAAGGACTATCTGCTCCTTCCTATCAAGACCGCCGTCAACCGTCTTTCCCTCTCCAAAGTGTCTTCGGACACCTCCATAGTCCTGTCGAAGCTCGACCGCAAGGCCGCATCGGTCGGCGACTGCCTGCTGTCCAGGGACAAGGTTTTGGGACTGCTGTAAGAGTATCCCTATGCCCAGCTACCTGCAGATAGAAAACATCTCCAAGTCATACGGGCCGAAGGTCCTGTTTGAAAACATCGCTTTCAACATAAACGAAGGCGACAAGATTGCCCTTGTGGCTCCTAACGGCACGGGAAAGACCACTCTTCTACGGATTCTAGCCGGCAAAGACAAGTCCGATTCCGGTGGCAAAGTGCTGTTCCTGAGACATATCCGCATCGCTTTCCTGGAGCAGGACTACGATTTCGACCCTGCCTTGAGCATAGAAGCCCAGGTGCAGGAACATAGCCGTAAGGCGCTTGAAGGCTACAGCGAGGAAGAGAGGCAGGAATTCAGCATCAAGCTCAAGGAGCATCTTGGCAATTTCGGGCTGCACGACCCCGGCCGCATAATGGGCGAGCTCTCGGGTGGAGAAGTCAAAAGGGTGGCCCTGAGTGAGATGATGGCCCTGGATGCCGATTTCCTGATTCTGGACGAGCCCACCAACCATCTCGACATCGACGCGGTGGAGTATCTGGAGGCCCAGCTCAAAAAAAGCCGCAGGACCCTTCTGATGGTCACCCACGACAGGTACTTCCTGGACAGGGTGTGCAACACCATCCTGGAGCTTGACCACGGAAGCGTCTACTGCTATAAAGGAGACTACCAGAACTACCTCGAGAAAAGAGACGAGAGAATCAGCAATTTCAACGCCCGCAGCGACAAGGTGCGCAACCTTCTGCGGCGCGAACTGGAATGGATACGCGCCACTCCCTGCGCCCGCAGCGGCAAGGCAAAATACCGCATCAACGCCTTCCACGAGCTCGAAGAGAGGGCTTCCGAGAGCCTTGCCACCAAAGCCCTGGATTTGAGCACGGTAGGTGGGGCGGCCCGCTTGGGGAACAAGGTAATCAATTGCAAAGCGGTGAATTACAGCTGGGAAGGCGGGGTTATCCTTAAAGACTTCAGCTACAATTTCCAGCGGGGCGACAAACTGGGCATAGTCGGGCGGAACGGCATAGGCAAGTCCACCTTCCTTGACCTTCTGACAGGAGCGCTCGAGCCCCAGAGCGGAACCATCGACAGGGGCGAATCGCTTGTGGTAGGCTATTACCGCCAGGAAGGAATGCAGTTTGGCAGCGACGAGTGCGTGCAGGACATCATCAGCGACACTTCCCTGCTCGCCCGCTTCCTCTTCCCTCACGACGCCCTTACCACCAAAGTGTCCAGGCTCTCCGGCGGGGAACGCAGAAGGCTCTACCTGCTGACAGTCCTTAGCCGCAATCCCAACCTGCTGATTCTCGACGAGCCCACCAACGACCTGGACATCGTAACGCTTAACATACTCGAAGAGTACCTCAGGGAATACACCGGAAGCCTTATAATCGTCAGCCACGACCGCCATTTCCTGGACAGGGTTGCAGACCACCTGCTGGTCTTCTGCGGAGAGGGCAAGGTCAAGGACTTCATAGGTTCGCTGAGCGAATACCGCGCTTTTATAAAAGATTGGAAAGCAGCGAACAAGGAAGCCTCAGGGCTTAAAAAAGCGCAGGACGGGGCCCAGAAGGCTTCATCAAAGCCGAAACCGAAGAAAATCACTTACCGCGAGCAGCAGGAACTCATTCAGATTGAGTCAAAGCTCGAAGCTCTTCAAGAGGAGAGAAAGAGTCTGGAAGAAGAGATGAGCAGCGGACAGCTCGACTTCAGCTCTCTCCAGAAAGCTTCTGAGAGGGTTCAGCAGATTATCGACGAAATCGACACCCTTGAGCTCAGATGGCTTGAAATAAACGAATAACGATATGGAATACTCAGAACTCGGGAAAACCGGAATGAAGCTGTCCCGCATCTCTTTTGGGGCCTCCTCGCTTGGAAGCGTATTTCACCCCACGGACGAGAAGGAATCCATAGAAGCAGTCGAAACAGCTGTCAGCGGCGGCATCAACTTCATAGATGTCAGCCCCTACTACGGACACTACAAAGCCGAAACCGTGCTCGGGAAGGCGCTGAGAAGAATCCCCCGCGGGAGCTATTACCTCAGCACCAAGGTCGGCCGTTACGGGAAAGACGGAGTCAACACCTGGGACTATAGCGCCAAAAGAGCCAAAGAAAGCGTCTATGAAAGTATGGAAAGGCTCGGGGTGGATTACATAGACCTGATCAATGTCCACGACATAGAGTTCCAGGCCGCAATGGAAGGCGGACTCCAGAAGGTGGTGGACGAGACTCTTAGAGCCCTGTGCGAACTTAGGGACGAAGGGGTAGTGGGGCACGTCGGAATTACCGACCTCCAGATTGACAACCTTATCTGGGTCATTGAACACTGCCCCGAAGGAACAGTGGAGAGCATATTGAATTTCTGCCATTACTGCCTCAACGACGACGCTCTCGGGGACCATCTGAACTATTTCAAAATCAAGGGAATAGGAGTCATCAACGCTTCTCCCCTGAGCATGGGGCTGCTCTCTTCGAGAGGGGTTCCTTCCTGGCATCCCGCCCCGCAGGAGCTTGTTCTTGCCTGCAGGAAGGCCTCTGAATTCTGCCTTTCGGAAGGCTACCCTATAGAAAAGCTGGCCGTGCAGTATGCTGTCAGCAATCCCGGCATCACCACCACCCTCTTCTCTTCGTCCAGAAGCTGCAACGTGCTCAGGAACATCGAATGGGCAAGCAGTGAGCCCGACTGGGAGCTGGTCCGCAAAGTGCGCTCCATCATAGGAGGCCAGATGAGAGTAAGCTGGTCAAATTCATAGCCTTATGCCGACCATCATCGACGCCCATTCCCACCTCTGGCTCAAGCAGGACTGCTATGTGGACGGAAAACGTGTCCTGTCCCTAAAGAACGGAAGGAGCATCTTTATGGACGAAGAGGTCCAGATGCTTCCTCCCTTTATGATAGATTCCCGCAACAGCGCTGAAGTCTTCCTTTCCAATATGGACTACGCCCAGGTAGGAGCCGCAGTAGTGGTTCAGGAGATCATCGACGGCAACCAGAACTCTTACCTTTCTGAGGTTCAGAAGCGCTACCCCGACAGGTTTTTCTGTATGGGAGCACCGCACTTCAGCCCCGATGGCACTGTACCCTGCGCCCTGGAAGATGCCAAAGAGATAAAAAAGGCTGGCCTTAAGGGGATAGCCCTCCCGGCTCATAGGCTCCACTGCTCCCTTACTTCCCTTATGGATATGTTCCTATATATGGAGAAGGAGGGCCTGATACTTTCCATCTGCCTTGCCGACGACCTTAATCAGATAGCCCAGATGAAGGAAGTCATCAGGCAGTGTCCCGCTCTGAAAATCGCCATCGGGCATTTCGGGATGGTGACCATGCCTTCGTTCGAGCATCAGATTCTTCTTGCAAGGGAAGGGGAAAACGTCAAGATAGAAAGCGGCGGCATAACCTGGCTCTATAACAGCGAGTTCTACCCCTACCCATCTGCCATCAGGAGCATCAGAAGAGCCATTGACCTTGTAGGCGAGCAGGCCCTTATGTGGGGAAGCGACTATCCGCGCACCATCACTGCCATCACCTACCGAATGTCCTACGACTTCATCAGCAAGTCCAAGGAATTGAGCGAACAAGAGAAAGAGCTCATACTGGGACTCAACGCAAAGCAGTTCTACTCCTTCGGGCAGCTGCCCGACCTTCCATACATAAAAAATATGTCAGAGTAAATTAAAGAATATGAAAGCCCTATACATCTCACACAACGGAGAACTCGAAATCAAAGACGTGATGTTCGAAGATAAGATTGCCGGAAACGAAGTCCTGCTGCGCATCTGCCACGTAGGCTTCTGCGGCTCGGACATAAAGACCTTCAAAGGCGGCAACTCAATGGCACTCAACCCGGTGATCCCCGGCCACGAAATCGGCGCCCTGATAGAGCGGACTGGAGAGAATGTGCCTTCGTATCTGAAAAAAGGCACAGTCGTGACCTGCAATCCATATTCCGCTTGCGGAAGCTGTTCATCCTGCCGCGCGGGACGGACAAATGCCTGCAGGAACAACCGCACGCTCGGCGTCCAAAGAAACGGAGCAATGTGCGAATACATAATCCTGCCCTATGAGAAGGTCATCCCCTGCAGCGGACTTACCACTCTGCAAAGCGCTCTGATAGAGCCGATGAGCGTAGGATTCCACGCTGTGGACCGGGGCAGGGTCAGCGACAACGACTGCGTTCTGGTAATCGGCTGCGGTATGGTAGGACTGGGAGCCATCGTGCGCGCTTCACTGCGGGGCGCAAGGGTGATTGCCGCCGACATCGATGACGACAAACTGGAACTTGCTTCAAAAATGGGTGCCGCTTTCTGCATCAACACTCTCAAAACCGATGTCCATTACGCTCTGGGCGAGCTTACAGGCGGGGACGGTCCCGACGTGGTGATAGAGGCCGTGGGCAGCACCGCTACTTATCAGATGGCCGTGAACGAGGTGGCCTTCTGCGGAAGAATAGTCTGCATAGGTTACGCCTCCAATGACGTGAGCCTGAACACCAGGCTTTTCGTGCAGAAAGAGATGGACATCCTGGGCTCGCGCAACTCCACGCCCAACGATTTCAGGGCCGTCATCCGCTATATGCAGAGCGGAGAGTGTCCCGTGGAGAGCCTCGTCACCAGAACAATAAAACCATCTGAGGCCCTTGAGACACTCAGATGGTGGAGCGACAATCCCGGTAAGGTATTCCGTATAGTCGTGGACTTCAGGTCTTAAGTCCTACTCGGGTTTATAGGAGTCCTTGAGAGTGACTGTCCTGTTGAATACAGGCTCACTCTCAGTGGAATCTTTGTCAAGCACATAATAGCCCGTACGCTCGAACTGGACGGCAATTCCGCTCTTGTCTTCGAGCAGGGCGGGTTCTGCCCAGGCAGAGGCATAGGTAAGGGACTCGGGATTCAGGAAATCCTTGTAATCCTTGTCCTCGGGCACCTGGCTCATATCGGCGAGAGTGAAGAGACGGTCGTAGTTGCGGAGGCTGATCTTCCTGGCTGACTCGCAGCTGACCCAGTGGATGGTACCCTTGACGCTGCGCCACTCCCCTGCCCCGGGCCTGGTGCTGGGGTCATAGGTGCAGCGGAGCTCAGTAACATTTCCGTTTTCGTCCTTGATAACCTCCTCGCACTTGATGATATAGGTGTATTTGAGACGGACCTCTCCATCGGGCTTTAGGCGGAAGAACTTCTTGGGTGCATCCTCCATAAAGTCTGCCCTTTCGATGTAGAGCTCACGGGTGAAAGGCACTCTGCGGCTCGCCCCTTCGGGCTCTGCGGGATTGAGCGGGCAGTCGAACCACTCGACCTGGCCCTCGGGATAGTTGGTAATCGTCAGCTTCACAGGGTCCTGAACCACCATATATCTGTTGCTGCGGGCGTTCAAATCCTGCCTTACGCACCACTCAAGCAGCTGGATATCAATCAGCTGGTCCCTCTTGGACACGCCTATCTTGTCGCAGAACATCTTCAGGCTCTCGGGAGTATAGCCTCTCCTCCTGACTCCGCACAGCGTCGGCATCCGGGGGTCGTCCCAGCCTGATACCAGCCCCTTCTGCACCAGTTCCAGAAGCTTGCGCTTGGACATAAGAGTATAGGTGAGGTTCAGACGGGCAAACTCGTACTGATGCGAGGGATAAATGCCCAGAGTCTGGATGAACCAGTCATACAGGGGACGGTGCACGTCGAACTCGAGGGTACAGATTGAATGGGTGATGTTCTCAATCGAGTCGCACTGCCCGTGGGTATAGTCATACATAGGATAGATGCACCACTTGTCGCCCGTGCGGTGATGCGAGGCGTGCTTGATGCGGTAGAGAAGAGGATCGCGGAACATCATATTGGGATGGGCCATATCGATCTTCGCCCTGAGGACCTTCTCGCCGTCGGCATATTTGCCGTCCCTCATCTCCCTGAAAAGCTTCAGGTTCTCCTCCACGCTGCGGTTCCTCCAGGGGCTCTCGATTCCGGGCTGGTCAACGGTTCCCCTGCCTTTGGAAATCTCCTCCTGGCTCTGGTCATCAACGTATGCGAGGCCTCTCTTTATGAGTTCTTCGGCCCACTCGTAAAGCTGGTCGAAATAGTCGGATGCATAGCACTCCTTCTCCCACTGGAAACCCATCCAGCGTATGTCTTCCTTAATAGAGTCCACATACTCGACATCCTCCTTGACCGGATTGGTGTCGTCATAGCGGAGATTGGTCTTTCCGCCGTACTTGGCGGCGAGTCCGAAATTGATGCACAGGCTCTTGGCGTGGCCGAGGTGCAGATAGCCGTTGGGTTCGGGAGGGAAACGGGTCAGAATCGAATCCACTTTTCCGCTTTTGAGGTCTTGTTCAATGATTTCCTCAAGGAAATTCAACTTTCTCTCTTCTTCCATAATGCGTTATACTCTACTGTGTCTGTTCAGATTGACATTTCAAACTTCCAAAAATAGGGAAAATATTCGAATATTATGCTTAAAAACGACAGAAATACATCAATTTTGGCTAATTCAAGGATAATTGCTACCTTTATTGAATTATTCACGCCCCGCATAGGCGATATCAATTAATTAAGACTGGAATGTTATGGCAATACAACTGATACCCAAGGCAAGCGGAAAGACCCTGTTCTGCTGCAGCAAATGGTGGGGAGACCCCGACCTCCCGCCCCAGGTTGAATACCCGATGATGGAGTATGAAGATAAGGACGGAACGATGCAGGAGTACCCTCTTACTTTTATCTGCCAGATAGACTGCGAAGACATCGCCGCTCTCGACCCCGAAGGCCGCCTGCCGCACGAGGGAATGCTGTATTTTTTTGCGGCAATAGACGATTTTCTTGGCTACGAATCGCCTCAGAGCTCTCCTATGGGACGCTGGGACAGGCCTATGATTGCAGTAAAGTATGCAAAGAGCATCAATATGGAGACCTTCAACACCTGCATCCTGGTCGATGACGACGACAACCCGCTTGCCGAGAAGGCTATGGAGCTGAGCTTCGAAAGATGTGAGGACCGCTCTATGGGTCACAAACTTCTGGGCCTGCCCTTCTACGACGATGTCGCCCAATGGAATGAAGGCTGCCTGAACCTGCTCCAGATTGACGAAGATGACGACCTGGGCATACGTTTCTACGACAGCGGAACTTTCAATTTCCTCATCAGGGAAAGCGACCTGAAATACGGCAATTTCAAAAAGACTTTCGGCTACCTGCACTCTCTTTAGTTTATGATACCCAGCGTTCATTCTTTCAATATTTTCCTCCTTGTGATGTCGCTTGTAGCGATAGTCGTTTTTGTGGCCCTTCATTTTGTGGACGCCGGCTACGGCAAGTTCTACAACCGCAAATGGGGCCCGTCGGTGAACAACAAACTAGGCTGGGTACTGATGGAGAGTCCCGTCTTCATCGCTATGCTGGTGCTGTGGCTGCTGTGCGACAGGAAAGACAACGTTTGCCTGCTTGTGTTCCTGCTAATCTTCGAGCTGCACTACTTCCAGAGGTCTTTCGTCTTCCCCTTCCTGATATCCGGGAAGAGCCGTATGCCTGCCAGCATCATCATTATGGGGGTCACATTCAACACCCTCAACGCCCTTATGCAGGGAGGCTGGCTGTTCTACATATCCGACCCGGGGCTTTATACTGAAAGCTACCTGCGCGACCCCCGCTTCCTTGCCGGAGTCGTGGTGTTCTTCGTCGGGATGTATATCAATATCCAGTCCGACAGCATCATACGCAACCTCAGAGCCCCGGGGGACAACCGCCATTACCTGCCCAAAGGCGGAATGTTCAAGTACGTGACCTCGGCCAATTACTTCGGAGAACTCCTGGAATGGGTAGGCTTCGCCATCCTTACCTGGTCGCTGTCCGGAGCCGTTTTCGCGCTGTGGACTTTTGCTAACCTCTGCCCCAGGGCAAGGCGCATCTATGAGCGCTACAAGACTGAGTTCCCCGACGAGCTGGACACAAGCAAAGTTAAAAGAATCATACCTTTCATATATTAGAAAACAATGGAATCTGCAATATTCACCCCCTGCAAAATCGGGCCTGTAGAGCTTCGCAACCGCGTCATACGCTCGGCTGCTTTCGAAAATATGGCCTATGGCAACAGCCCTTCGCAGGACCTTTTCAACTACCATACGGCAGTAGCCAAAGGCGGCGTCGGAATGACCACAGTCGCTTATGCCGCCGTCAACCGTTCCGGTCTTTCGTTCGACGGCCAGCTCTGGATGAGAAAGGAAATAGTGCCGGAGCTCAGAAAGATGACTGATGCCATCCATTCGTACGGAGCCAAGGTGTCAATCCAGCTGGGACACTGCGGCAATATGACCCACCGCGCGACCTGCGGCTGCACCCCTGTCGGAGCCTCCAGCGGCTTCAACCTCTACTCCCCCACCTGGGCCAGGGCCCTTAAGAAGGACGAAATCCTGTCTCTGGTAGAGGACTTCGGGACGGCCGTAGACCTCGCCCGCGAGGCCGGCTTTGACTGCGTTGAGATCCACTGCGGTCACGGCTACCTGATCAGCCAGTTCCTCTCTCCCTACACCAACCGCCGCCGCGACGAGTTCGGAGGCAGCCTCGAGAACAGGATGAGATTTATGAAGCTGGTGATGGCAAATGTGCTCAAGCACGCCGGAAGCGATATGGGCGTAATAGCCAAAGTCAATATGCACGACGGCTTCAAGGGCGGAATGCAGACAGAGGAATGTCTGGAAGTGGCAAAAGAGCTTGAAAAGATGGGAGTGCACGCCCTCGTACTGTCGGCAGGATTTGTGAGCCGCGCCCCTATGGAAGTGATGAGGGGAGCTATGCCTTTGAAAACTCTCGCCCACTATATGGATATGAAGCATTTCTGGTGGCTCAAGGCCGGCCTTGCCCTCGGGGGACGTATCCTTATCCCGAGCGTACCCTACAAGGAAGCCTACTTCCTCGATGACGCCAAAGTGTTCAGGAAAGCTCTGAAGATGCCCCTTATATATGTTGGAGGCATGACCTCCAAAGCCAAGATGGAAGAGGTTCTGTCTGAAGGCTTTACTGCCCTTCAGGTGGCCAGGGCCCTGGTGAGGGACACTGAGTTTGTGAACAAACTTCGCAGCGGGGAGCAGGAGTGCAGCCAGTGCGGACATTCGAACTACTGCATAGGAAGAATGTACACCCTGGAGATGAAATGCCACACTTGCGTAGAGAATATGCCCGCCAAGCTGAGCAAAGAAGTCGAAAAGGCGGAGACGCAGATCAAAAAGCAGCTTGGACAATGAGCGTAAGACTGAACAGAAAGCCTACGGCCCTTGTCACCGGAGCGAGTTCGGGGATGGGGCTTGAATACGCCAGGCAGCTCGCCGCGGCAGGATGCCGTCTCGTGATGGTAAGCAATGAGGAAGAGAAACTTCTCCAGGCGGCTCAAGAGTTGAGCAAAGAGTTCGGAGTGGAGGCCCTAGCAAAGTACCAGGACCTTGCCCTCGAGAGCGCAGCAGAGGAGCTGGTAGCTTGGTGCGATAGTCAAAGTATTGAAATAGATATACTTATAAACAATGCCGGCTTTTTCTTCTTCAAGGAGATGAGTGAGGAGCTGTATCCGAGGATGAAGGCTATGATGCAGCTGCACACTGCTACTCCCGCAAGGCTGTGCGTGCTGCTCGGAGAGAAGATGAAACAGAGAGGCTGCGGCTATATAGTCAATATGGCCTCGGTGGCGGCGAAGCTTCCGGTACCGGGCATCACGACCTATTCTGCCACGAAAGCATTCCTTAAGAGTTTCTCGCAATCTCTTTGGTACGAATACAGGCCCTACGGCGTAAGGGTTACCACCGTCTGCCCCGGAGCCGTCGCCACTCCCCTTTACCACCTTAAGCCCTCCCTTATGAAGCTGGGCTGCTCCCTCGGGGTAATCAAGAGCACAAAGAGTGTCGTGCGCAAGGCCCTGAAAGGTGTTTACAAAGGCCGCAAGACAGTCAACCCCGGCCTTATGTCCTACTACCTTCCGCCTCTGATTTACCTTATCCCGCGCCGCCTGGTATGTTATATATGGAAGAAAATCAAATAGTTACAATGACAGACTCTTATATAATAGTTACTGGTGCCAGCGGCAGTATGGGAAAGGCCGCCTGCCGGAATCTGGTCCGCAAGGGAGAGAAGGTCATTATGGCCTGCAGATCTGTAGAGAAGGCAGAGAAAGCAAGGGAGGAGATCCTCGCCGGAGAGGGACTGGGGGACGCCTGCCTGGAAATCAAGCCTTTGGACCTTTGCTCTTTCGCTTCGGTAAGAGCCTTCGCCTCTGCGCTGGGAGATACAAAAGTGAAGGCGCTGTTCAACAATGCCGGGACAATGCCGCGCCGCTATGGCCTCACCTCCGACGGATACGAAAGGGCCTGCCAGGTCAATTTCCTCTCACCCCTGCTGCTCAGCGCGCTGCTGAAGGGCAATCTGACTCCCGAGGCTCAAATCGTGAATATGGTATCGCTCACCTGCCGTCTTGTAGGCACCGACACCCTGCTTACCGAGAGGGGCGGGAAGGACTACGGCCAGCTCTCCACTTATGCCAGGACCAAGAGGGCCCTGCTGCTCTGCGGCCTGGAGTTCAGCGCCCGCAGCGGCATAAGGGTCAATTTCTCAGACCCGGGGATTGTAAACAGTTCGATGATAAGCCTCGACAGATGGTTCGATCCGCTTGCCGACGTGCTTTTCCGCCCCTTCTGCAAGAGTCCCGAGAAAGGCGTGCAGAGCGCCCTGCTCGCCTTGAACTACAACGGAAGCGGGAAGCTTTTCACTTCGTCAGGGATGAAGGACCTGCCCCGCTCTTACTCCAGGGACAAAGACAAGGCCGCGCTGCTTTTGGACAAGGCGATGGAATGCGCCGGATTTTCTTTATAGCCCGCGAAAACTCGACAATATCAGACAATTATACTATTTATCCTTATGATACGTTCAATGACCGGCTACGGCAAAGCCGAAGCACAGCTTTCAACAGGTAAACTTACGATAGAAATCAGAACCCTCAACTCCAAATCCTGCGACATCAATCTTAAAAGGGACATACTTCCCAAAGACAAGGAGCTGGAATTCAGGTCGATAATAAGCTCCGCCCTGGTAAGGGGCACTATAGACGTGTATCTGAACTGGGAGAGCGGCGAAGGCAGTTCCGCCCGGCAGATCAACAGGGAGATAGCCCTGAGCTACCTGCAGAGCGCCCGCGAAATAGCTTCTGAGGCCGGTATTGTGAGCGACTCAGGCTCGGATGCGTTTCTGCTGAGCACCATATTGAGGATGCCCGAAGTGATGGACAACAAGAAGCAGGACCTGATTGCGGAGCAGGACTACCCTATCGTGCTGTCAGCCCTCGAAGAGTGCCTCGAAAAGGTCAACGACTACAGGAAGACGGAAGGAGTTGCCCTTTACAAAGACGTCAGCTCAAGGGTGGGCAAAATCCTTGACCTGTATGACCAGGTAGAGAAGTGCGAGGCTGAGCGCAAAGAGGCCGTGCGCGAAAGGCTGCTCAAGGCGGCCTCGGAGCTTGAAGTCAAGCTGGACGCGGAGCGCTTCGAGCAGGAGATGATATTCTACCTTGAGAAGCTGGACATCAACGAAGAGAAAGTCAGACTGCGCCAGCACTGCAAGTATTTCTTCGACACTATTGATTCTGAGGACTATCCCGGCAAGAAGCTCGGCTTCATAATCCAGGAGATGGGCAGGGAAATCAACACCACCGGCTCAAAGGCCAACCACGCACAAATACAAAAGCTCGTCGTTCAGATGAAAGACGAGCTCGAAAAGATTCGTGAACAGTCTATGAATATACTCTAGACCAGTCCTTTCCCGTGGCAGTTCTTGTACTTCTTGCCGCTGCCGCAGGGACAAGGGTCGTTTCTGCCCACGTGCTTATCCACCTTCACGGGAGTATTCGACTTCTGCTCGCCATTGGTACTGAGCTCGTTGCGTGATGTACGCATCTGACTCATATCGGTCCTCTGGCGGGCAGCGGCTCTTTGTGGAGCTTCATTGCGGTCCCTCAGGGGGACGAAGGCCTTGAGAAGGAACGAGAGCACGTCGCGGTTCAGGGAGTCGAGCATCTGGGCAAAGAGGTTGTAGCCTTCGAGCTTATATACCACTACAGGGTCCTTCTGCTCGTAAGAAGCGGTCTGGACGCTCTGCTTCAAATCGTCCATGTCCCTGAGGTGAGCCTTCCAGTGGTCGTCTATCTGGAGAAGTATGATGTTCTTGGTCAGGGTCTTGGCGATTTCGCGACCGTCCGAATTGTAGGCCTTTTCAAGGTTTACGGAGAGGGTCATCATCTTTATGCCGTCCGAGATGGGGATGGCTATGTTCTGATACATCTTGCCCTGCTTCTCATAAACATCCTTGATGATAGGGTTGAGCTTCTCTACCAGGGCGTCCATCCTTCTGCGGTACACCTTCTCCATCTCCTCAATCAGGACGTCCTCCAGCGCGGCACTCTTTGTGTCGGAGTAGAACTGCTCGTCGAAAGGAGTGTCCATCGACAGCTGGGATATGAGGTCGGTCTTGAAAGTCTGATAATCACAACCCTTATGGTTGGAGATAAACTGGGATGCAGTGTCTATCATCATATTGCGGAGGTCAATCTCGATCCTGTCTCCGTTGATGGCATTGCGGCGGCGGGAGTATATGGCCTCTCTCTGATAGTTCATCACATCGTCATACTCCAGAAGGTGCTTACGGTAGCCGAAATTGATTTCCTCCTTCTTCTTCTGGGCATTCTCCACTGCGTTGGAAAGCATTTTGTTCTCCAGCACATCGTTCTCGGTCATACCCATTCCGTCCACAACCTTGGCGAGCCTGTCGCCTCCGAAGAGCCGCATCAGATCGTCCTCGAGGGAGAGATAGAAAGTGGATGAACCGGGGTCGCCCTGCCGGCCTGCACGGCCCCTGAGCTGCCTGTCAACACGTCTTGAATCGTGCCTCTCGGTACCTATGATGGCAAGACCGCCGGCCTTGCGTACCTGTTCCGAGAGTTTGATATCGGTTCCACGGCCGGCCATGTTGGTGGCGATGGTGACAGTTGAGCTCTGTCCGGCCTGGGCCACGATTTCGGCCTCCCTGGCGTGCTCCTTAGCATTGAGGACATTATGCTTGATGCCCCTCATCTTGAGCATTCGGCTCAGGAGCTCGGAAGTCTCCACGTCGGAAGTACCTACCAGCACAGGGCGGCCCTCCTTGGTGAGCTCCACTATCCTTTCAATCACGGCGGCATACTTAGCCTTCTTGGTCCTGTATATCTGGTCGTTCTGGTCGTCGCGGATTACGGGACGGTTGGTAGGGATGACCATCACGTCGAGCTTGTATATGCTCCAGAACTCTCCTGCTTCAGTCTCTGCGGTACCGGTCATACCGGAAAGCTTGTGATACATTCTGAAGTAGTTCTGGAGGGTGATGGTGGCGAAGGTCTGGGTGGTGCCTTCGACCTTTACATTCTCCTTTGCCTCAACTGCCTGGTGCAGACCGTCGCTCCAGCGTCTGCCTTCCATAATACGGCCGGTGGACTCGTCAACAATCTTCACCTTGCCGTCCATAATCACGTAATCCACATCCTTCTCGAACATTGTGTATGCCTTCAGGAGCTGGATCATGGTATGCACCCTCTCGCTCTTGGTCGAGAAGTCGAAAAGCAGCTCGTCCTTACGCTTCTGCTTGTCCTCTGGACTAAGCTCAAGATGCTCGATTTCAGCGGTTTTCAATCCCACATCAGGAAGCACGAAGAAGTTCTCGTCGCCGGTAGAAGAAGCCAGCATCTCGTGACCCTTGTCGGTCATGTCGACGCTGTTGAGCTGCTCGTTGATGACGAAGTACAGCTCGTCGGTGACCACAGGCATCTCCTTCTCGTTGTCCTGCATATAGTAGTTCTCAGCTTTCTGCAGGAGCACTTTGATGCCGGGCTCGGAAAGGTACTTGATCAGGGGCTGGTACTTGGGAAGTCCCTTGTGGGCCCTGAGCAGCAGCTTTCCGCCTTCGTTCTCGTCGCCGGCGGCAATCTTCTTCTTGGCTTCGTTCAGGGTCTGGTTGACCAGGGTCCTCTGGGCCTGGTAGAGCCTCTCGACATAGGGACGGAACTCCAGGAACTGGGCCTCGTCGGCCTCGCTGCGCTTGACGGGACCGGAGATGATAAGAGGGGTTCTGGCGTCATCGATGAGCACCGAGTCGACCTCATCGACGATGGCATAGTGGTGCTTTCTCTGCACGAGGTCCTCCTCGCTGATGGCCATATTGTCCCTCAGGTAGTCGAAACCGAATTCGTTGTTGGTACCGAAGGTGATGTCGCAGTCGTAGGCTCTTTTGCGCTCGGCCGAATTGGGCTGGTGCTTGTCAATACAATCTACCGACAGGCCGTGGAACATGTAGAGAGGACCCATCCACTCGGAGTCACGCTTGGAGAGGTAGTCGTTGACTGTAACCATATGCACTCCCTTGCCGGCGAGGGCGTTAAGGAACACGGGAAGGGTGGCCACGAGGGTCTTTCCCTCACCTGTAGCCATCTCGGCTATCTTTCCCTGATGCAGGGCGATACCTCCGATGAGCTGAACGTCGTAGTGGACCATATCCCACTGAATCTCATTGCCTCCGGCTTTCCAGTGGTTGGAGTATATGGCATTATCGCCCTCGATGCGGACGAAGTCGTGGTCCACGCTTATGTTTCTATCGAAGGGAGTTGCCTTCACTACCAGTTCAGGGTTCTCCTTGAAACGGCGGGCGGTGGATTTCACGATGGCGAAAGCCTCGGGAAGTATGCTGTCAAGGCATTTCTCGATGGCCTCATCCTCCTCCTTGACGAGCTTGTCGGACTCTCCCGAAAGTTTCTCCTTTTCGCTTACGGGAATGTCCCTGGAGAGTTCCTCGCGAATCTGGGCGATTCTCTGCTCGAAGGGCTCTTCGACCTCACGCAGCTGCTGCTTCAGGGCGGCGCTGCGCTCCCTGAGCTCGTCGTGGCTCAAGGCGTCGATCTGGGGATAGACGGCGAGTATCTTGTCCAATATGGGCTTTACGCTTTTATAGTCACGTTCGGACTTGGAGCCGAACAGTTTTCCGATTACTGATGCAAATGACATATCTATCTTATTAAACAATCTCACAAATATAATGATAATTGTCTTTACATCAAAGAATAGAGCCTCTTACGGGGCAAAAATGAGGCCGTCCGAAGAAATTACGGACGGCCTCCAAGGTAATAACAATGAACCAACTAACGCATCTGGCTATATATACATATTCACTATCGCTTCGTAGAGCTCCTGCTTTCCGCTGATGCTTTCCAGGTCGCTGTGGCTTCTGGCGTAATCACAGGCCTGCTCGAGACTCATCTGTCCAAGCTCGAAAGCCTTGCCCTCACCGCTGTCGTATGATGCGTAGCGCTCTTTCCGCATCGTCTCTATAGGAGATTCAGAGAGCAGCCTGTCAGCTGCAAGCAGGGCCCGTGCCATAATGTCCATTGCACTGATATGGGCTATGAAAATGTCCTCCAGGTCGGTAGAGTTGCGTCTTGTCTTGGCGTCGAAGTTGGTGCCTCCTACAAGGCCGCCGGCACGCAGGATGACCATCATCGCCTGTGTGAGTTCGTAGATGTCAATGGGGAACTGGTCGGTATCCCAGCCGTTCTGGGCGTCGCCGCGGTTGGCGTCAATCGATCCCAGCAGTCCGGCATCGGCCGCGCACTGGAGTTCGTGCTCGAAGCTATGGCCTGCAAGGGTGGCGTGGTTGACTTCTATGTTCACCTTGAAATCCTTATCCAGCCCGTTGGCCCTCAGGAAGCCGATAACGGTCTCGGTATCAACGTCATACTGGTGCTTTGTAGGCTCCATGGGCTTGGGTTCGATGAGGAAAGTGCCCTTGAAGCCCTTTGCGCGGGCGTAATCCCTGGCCATACGGAGCATCGTGGCCATATGCTCCTTTTCGCGCTTCATATCGGTGTTCAAAAGGCTCATATAGCCTTCCCGTCCACCCCAGAACACATAGCAGTCACCACCCAGTTCGATGGTGGCGTCGATGGCGTTCTTGATCTGGAGCATGGCACGTGCAGCAACCTTGAAGTCCGGATTGGTCGAAGCTCCGTTCATATATCTCTTGTGTCCGAACACGTTGGCGGTGCCCCAAAGAAGCTTGATGCCGCTCTCCTGCTGCTTCTGTTTGGCGTATGCAACTATCTGCTGCAGATTGCTTTCATAGTCGGCGATGTCTTCCGACTCTTCTACCAGGTCCACGTCGTGGAAGCAGTAGTATCCGATTCCGAGCTTGGTCATTATTTCGAAGCCGGCGTCCATTTTGTTCCGGGCCCTTTCGAGAGCTGTGGCACCCTGATTCCAGGGGAAGGTCTTGGTGGGTCCTCCGAACTGGTCGGAACCTTCAGCACAGAGAGTGTGCCACCAGGCCATGGAGAACTTGAACCAGTCTTTCATTTTCCTGCCCCTTACAAGCCTGTCGGGCTCATAGTAGCGGAAAGCGAGGGGGTTTTTGGACTCGGGTCCTTCAAACTGTACTTTTCCAATCTGAGGGAAGTATTCTTTGTTTGCCATATTATTTGTTGATTATTTGATTTTCAAGATAAGACTTCCATTCTCCGTAAAGCTGGTCCAGGGCAGGCTTCCACTCCTGACAAGGCTCCACCCTGGATTTCAGTTCGAGGGAAGCGAAAGCCTGGGAGGCATCCTGATACAGACCGGCGCCGAGGGCGGCTCCCCTGGCTGCCCCGAGAGCCCCGTCCGTGTCATAGAGTTCGATTGTAGCTCCGCTGAGGGTTGAAAGGGTAGAGCAGAACAGGGGGCTGAGGAACATATTGGCACATCCGGCCTTGATGGTCTTGAGGTCCAGGCCCATTGTTTTCATTATGTCCATTCCGTAATTGAATGCACAGGCTATGCCTTCCTGTACGGCGCGCAGCAGCCTTGAGCGTTCGGTACGGACGAGGTCGAGCCCTATGATGCTCGCTCCCGGGGCCTTGCCGGAGAGCATTCTTTCAGCTCCGTTTCCGAAGGGCAGGACCATAAGAGAGTCGCTGCCGACGGGTGCCTGGGCGGCGAGAGCGTTCATTTCGGGGTAGCTGAGTTCCGGACAGTAGTGTTTCCTGGCCCAGGAGTTCATTATCCCCACAGAGTTGATGCACAGAAGGACGCCCTGCGCGGCAGGATCGTAAGGAGTTACGTGCAGGAAGGTATTCACTCTTCCCTGGGGGTCGGGTTTGGCATTCGAGCCCACTCCATAGACCACTCCGCTGGTGCCTGCGGTTGCCGCCACTTCTCCGCTGCGCAGTACATTCAGGGAGAAGGCGTTGTTGGGCTGGTCGCCTGCCCGGTAGCTGACAGGGGTTCCTTCAGGAATGCCGAAGAGCCTTTCGGTCTGCGCACTTGTAAGAGCCTGGACTCCGATTGACGGCACAAGTTCGGGGAAGAGCGACTTGTCGAAGCCGAAATAGTCTGCCACGAAATCGGCTCTTTTTTGCTTAGAGAAGTCCCAGAGCATTGCTTCGGAAAGGCCGCTCGGGGTGGTGGATATGCTGGAGCTGAGGCGGTAGGCGATGTAGTCGCCGGGGAGCATTACTGAGGCGATGCGGGAGTAGAGCGAGGGTTCGTTGCGCTTGACCCAGGCGAGTTTTGATGCGGTGAAATTGCCGGGAGAATTGAGTATGGTCTCAAGGCACTTCTGTTCTCCTATTTCCGAGAAGGCCTGCCGGCCTGTTTCCACTGCTCTTGAGTCACACCAGATGATGGCGTTACGGACGGCCCGGCCTTTTGAGTCGAGGCAGACCAGTCCGTGCATCTGATATGAGATGCCGATTGAACGCACGGCGGAAAGGCTGCACTTGGCCGAAAGGGCTTCGAGGCATTTGCACAGGTAGGTCCACCATTGTTCGGGGTCCTGCTCGGCCCAGTTTTTCTGAGGCGAGAGGATGGGGGCTTCGCTGGCGGGATAGCTGGCGCTTGCCTCGCACCTGCCGCTCTTCAGGTCGAGAAGAGAGGTCTTGACAGATGACGATCCGAGATCGATTCCAAGAGAGTATTCTGGCATCAGCTTCAATGTTTCGTGTTATCGTAGTCAAAGCTCAAATGTACGAAAATTATTCTGTTGCACAATATCTTCCCTTGCATTTTTTCATCTCCGCCCGCGCTGCACTGCGGAGAAAAACTAAAGGGCAGCCTTGCGGCCACCCTCCAATTGATTATTGTCAGTTAATTATTGCGTGTGTGAGTTATCTACTCCTCAGCAGGCTTGAGAGTCGTGTACACATTAGTCACATCCTCATCATCCTCAAGAAGCCCCGTGAGCTTATCAAGCGTAGCCCTCTGCTCCGGAGTCACATCCTTCAGATCCACATTGGGAATCTGCTCGAATCCACCGGAAATCAGCTCATAACCGTTCTCCTCAATATACTTCTGAATCTGACCGTAAGAAGTGTAGTCGCCATAGATGACAATGACCTTGGTCACATTGCCGTCCTTATCTTCCTCCTCGGTAGAGAAAAGCTCCTCCACTCCGTAGTCGATCATCTCAAGCTCAAGCTCCTCGATATCAACCCCTTCCTTCTCCTTGATGCGGAAGGTGCACTTGCGGTCGAACATAAAGCTCACCGAACCTGAAGTACCCAGCGAACCGCCGCACTTCGAGAAATAGCTGCGCACATTGGCAACAGTACGGGTATTGTTGTCGGTGGCGGCCTCCACGAGGTAAGCGATACCGAAAGGACCATAACCTTCGTAGATAATCTCCTTGAAGTCACCCTGCTTGCTCTCGGTTGCCTTCTTGATTGCGCGCTCTATATTCTCCTTGGGCATCTGCTCTGAACGGGCTTCGGCCATAAGGGCTCTGAGTCGGGGGTTACCGGTCACATCGGGACCGCCCTGCTTCACTGCGATTGTGATTTCCTTGCCAAGCTTGGTGAAAGTGCGGGCCATATGACCCCACCTCTTCATTTTTCTTTCCTTGCGGAACTCAAATGCTCTTCCCATATCTAATCTTCGTTATTCGGCCACTCTGGCGATGTACTTGTTGATGTCGTATGCCTCAATTGACTGGGGATACTTGTCCTTGATGGTATTGTAGCTCTTGAGGGCTGAAGCCTTGTCGCCCAGGGCCTCGTAAGCTATGCCGGCCTTGAGAAGGTAGGATGCGGCGAACACGTTCTCAGCTACAGCTGCGGCGGCCTCGAAGCAGGAAGCAGCCTTGGCGTAATTGCCGAGTCCGACGTGGGCGTCACCCTCGCAAGCCTTGGCGCGGGCCTGAAGTATGGGCTCCTTGCCGTTGTACTTTGAAAGATAGCTAAGAGCACTTTCGAAATTGCCCAGCTGGAGCTCGCATACACCGGCGTAGAGATACACGGCCTTGCCTGCCTTTGAGCCATAATTGTCGATGATGTCGGCAAATCCGAGGTTGTTGCCGTCGCCCTGGAGGGCAATCTCATACTCGCCTGCTGCGAAGCTCTGCTCTGCAGGGAAAGCCTGCTCACGGGCCTCACGGCACTTGGGCTGGTACACGAACTTCTGATAGGCGAGAATGCCGAGTCCGAGTACAAGGACAGCAGCAACGGCGATGACTATGGTCTTGCCGTACTTGGTGAAGAATTCTTGGGTTGATGAGGCGGTCTGCTCGATGTTCTCCTCAATCTTTTCCGTTCTGTCTTTAGGATTTTTGTTAGCCATATCTAAAATTATTATTGTCCATCAAAATAGCTTGCAAAAGTAAGCAAAATACTTGAACTTTACAATATCGCGAGAAGAAGTTCAGTTAAGGAATTAATTGTTACCTTTGTATTATGCCGCTTTTAGAGAAAATCATCATACAGGATTTCCGCAATATCGCTCTCCAGGAGCTGGAGTTCTCGCCGAAGTTGAACTGCATCAGCGGAGGCAACGGGGAGGGCAAGACCAACCTGCTCGAGGCGATATGGTACCTGTCGATGACAAAGAGCTCCTTTGCAGGGAGTGAAAAGTACTGCTTCCGCCACGGTTGCTCTTCCTTTTCCATATCCGGGCTCTACCTTATGGACCCCCGGACGCAGAAGCGCAGCCGTTTCAGCATTCAGGCCGGAGCGAACTCCGAGAAGAAGCTGCGCCGCGACGACAAGGCCTACGAGCGCATTTCGGACCATATCGGAGTGCTTCCTATAGTTATGGTCAGTCCCTCGGACTACAGCCTTGTGAGCGAAAGCGGCGATGAGCGAAGACGCTTCGTGAACTCGGTGCTTTCCCAGATGGATGCCCGCTACCTGGGCGACATGCAGCAGTACAACCGGCTCCTGAGCCAGCGCAACTCCCTTCTTAAGTCCGAGCGTCCGGACGAAGGCCTGCTGGAGACTTTCGACCTCAGACTCGACAGCCTTGCGGGCCGCATCTGGGAGTGCAGGCGGCAGTTCGTCGCCGAGCTCGAGCCCCTGGTCCGGGACTTCTACGGCCGCATCTGCCCCGGCAGGGAAAGCGTTAAGATAGAGTACCGCAGCGCTCTGGGCGGGGATAGCCTGGAGGCCCTTTTGAGGCGCAGCCGCCAGAAGGACCTCGCACTCAAATTCACCACTGAAGGCATACACCGTGACGACTTCATCTTCACGATGGACTCCTCCCCTATCAGAAGATGCGGATCCCAGGGGCAGCAGAAATCATTCCTGGTAGCCCTCAAGTTCGCCCAGTACTCCCTTATGGATGCCCGCTCGGGGGTCAAGCCCATACTTTTGCTGGACGACCTTCTGGACAAGCTCGATATGCAGAGGGCCTCGCACCTGCTGGATATGGTGTCCGGGCAGGAGTTCGGCCAGATTTTCATAAGTGACTCGGACAGGCAGAGGACAGCGGCGGCAATCGACTCCTGCACCACTGAAAGGGCTTATTTCAAGGCGGAAGGAGGCGTCTTCACAAGAATAGATGGCTAGCCTGATTTCCAAAAAGAAAGCCGAAAGCATGCAGGACCTGATCCAGGTCTGGCTGAAGGCTAACCACATCAAACTCCAGGTCGACACCCACCGCATATTCAACGCCTGGGACGAGGTCACCGGTACCGGGGCATACACAATACGCCGCTTCTACAGGGACGGCCACCTCTATGTCACGATGAACTCCTCCCTGGTCCGCAGCCAGCTCCTGATGCGAAAGAGTGACATCCTCGCAGAGATGAACCGCAGGCTCTGCTGCGACCCCCTGTTCTGCACCCGAGACAAAGAAATGACCGTCGTAAAAGAACTCACCATCCGATGAAAATAGTAATAGACAAATCCATCCCCTTCGTCGAAGGCGTCTTCGAGCCTTATGCTTCCGTTCTTTACAAGGACGGTCCTATGATATTCAACGAAGACCTCAGGGATGCCGACGCCCTGCTGATACGCACGAGGACAAAATGCGACAAGGACCTGCTGGAGGGCACCGGAGTCAAAATCATATCCACAGCTACATCGGGCACTGAAAATATCGACGTGGACTACTGCCAAAGCCACGGAATCTTTTTCAAGAACGCTTCAGGGTGCAATGCGGGAGGGGTCGCCAACTACGTTTTCTCTGCACTCTTCGGGATGGCCGCCCGCAAAAGCATCAGTCTTGAAGGTGCGACTCTCGGCATCATCGGGCTGGGAAGTGTCGGTCAGAGGGTGGAGTCAATGGGCCGCTCGCTCGGCTTCAAAATCCTGCGTTATGACCCCCTGCTCTCGCAGATTGAGTGGTACACCCAGTTCAGCACCCTGGACGATCTGCTCGAAAAGTCCGACATAGTGACCCTGCACATCCCGCTCAACGATTCAACTCGGGCTATTGCAGGCAGGGACTTTTTCGCCAAAATGAAAAACGGAGCCTTTTTCATCAACACCTCCCAGGGAGACCTGGTGGTCGAGGACGAGCTCATTGCCGCGAAGAACAAGCTCGGGGCCATAGCAATCGATGCCTGGAGCCACGAACCCACCATCAACACTATGCTGATGAATATCGCCGACATTGCCACCCCGCACATAGCCGGCTACTCCCTGCAAGGCAAGCTCATAGGCTCGGCAATGGCAGTAAGAAGCATAGCCAGATTCTTGTACATCAAGGAGTTGTATGATTTCTTCCCACAGACCGACAATATGGAATATCAGGCCGTGAAGCTGGATGTCCTGAACAAGACCCAGGGGCAGATAGCCTCCATCATCCAGTACAACTACCCCATATTCACGGACGACTTCATGTTCAGGATCAACCCGACCAAGTTCGAGCAGCTGAGGAGCCAGTACAGTTACCGCCGCGAGTTTTTCCTGTAGAACAGACACCCTTCAGAACCAATAACAATAACACATAATTAATAAGCAAATGAACAAGATTAATACTGATTATCAAGCGCAGCTCAAACGCTTCCGCACGGGTTTCCCCTATCTGGAGATCATCTCCAGCGCCACTAAAGGGCGGGGCATAGAGGTCCTCAGCAAGGAAGAAGAGGACCAGGCAGCCGCCTACGCCGAAAGCGCCTCTACCGAAGGAAGATGCAAGTTCGTTCCTGCATCAGGGGCCGCTTCCAGAATGTTCAAAGCCATATTTGCGGGTATACAGACTCCGAATCCGGAGACGGTCAAACTCGCCGAAAACCTCGAGAAATTCGCATTTTACGACCCGTCCGTGTTCGGAAAGGCTCCCTATGATCCCTGCAAAACGGCAGAAAGGCTCCTCACCAGTGAAGGGCTCGACTACGGCAACAAGCCCAAGGGCGTTCTGAAGTTCCACCGCTACGAAGACGAAGTGCGCACGGCAGTAGCTGAGCATCTTGTTGAAGGACAGGCATATATGCGCAATCCTGACGGAAGTGTAAATCTGGTGCTTACCATTAGCGAGGAGCACGAAGAGCTCTTCCGCGCGGCCATAGCTGAGGTAAAGGAGAAATACGAACAGAAGTACGGAGTACGCTACAACATCACCTTCACATATCAGGACAAGAGTACCAATACCATAGCGGTGGACAGCGACAACAATCCCTTCCTCAAGGAAGACGGCACCCCGCTCACAAGACCTGCAGGCCACGGAGCCCTGATATACAACCTCAACTCACTGAGCGAAGAGCTGGTGGTCATCAAGAACATAGACAATGTCTGCACCGGAGCGGGACAGGAGATAACAGCACACTGGAAAAAGGTGCTTATGGGACGCGCCCTGCAGCTTAGGGACAGAATCAGAGGCTACCTCTACGCCCTGGACCAGCTCACTGCCACCCGCAGCGAGGCGAGCAAGCTTGCAGGTCAGCAGTTCCTGACTTTCGGAATTCAGGACGATCCCTACAGCACTGAAGAGTGCCAGAGCCTGTGCAACGAAATAGAAGAATTCCTGCTGAATGAGCTCTGCATCGAAATGCCCCAGGCCAAGAATTGCCGCGACAGGGCCGAGCAGCTCAGAAAGAAACTGGACCGCCCAGTCAGAGTGTGCGGAATGGTAAAGAACGAGGGAGAAGCCGGAGGCGGACCTTTCATCATCAGGGACAAGGACGGAGCGAGCTCGCTTCAGATACTTGAAGGCGCCCAGATAGACCGCAACAACCCCGAAGCGGTGAAAGCCCTCGAAAACTCCACCCACTTCAACCCCGTGGACATAGTATGCTGTCTCAAGGACTACGAAGGCCACAAGTTCAATCTGCTTGACCACGTTGACCCCGAAACGGGCCTTATAAGCAGCAAGAGTTATCAGGGACGCGAGCTCAAAGCCCTTGAGCTGCCGGGACTGTGGAACGGTTCGATGTCCGACTGGAACACCCTGTTCGTGGAAGTTCCGATCGAGACTTTCAACCCCGTAAAAGTGGTTTTGGATTTGCTCAGGCCCGCACACCAATAAGTTTTTTTTGTATCTTTGCACGATTTAGGAACAAATGGGGCTGGCCGGGAAGGAGCTTATCGCGGTCAGCCTCCTAGTGCAAAGACAATATGAGTATCCAACAGGAAAAAATCAAAGAGCTGGTTGAGCGCAGGGCCCAGGCCAAGTTGGGCGGAGGCCAGGCAAGAATCGACGCTCAGCACGCCAAAGGCAAACTCACAGCCAGAGAAAGACTGGAACTGCTGCTCGACGAGGGCAGTTTCGAAGAGTTCGACCAATTCGTTCAGCACCGCTGCAGCGATTTCGGGATGGACAAGTCCCACATCGACGGAGACGGTGTCGTATGCGGCAGGGGCACTATAGACTCCCGCCAGGTATATGTTTTCGCCCAGGACTTCACGGTCAACGGAGGGTCCCTCTCAAAGACTATGTCGGAGAAGATCTGCAAGGTTATGGATATGGCCGTGCGCAACGGTGCTCCGATCATAGGCCTCAACGACTCGGGCGGAGCGCGTATCCAGGAAGGCATCGATGCACTTGCGGGTTACGGGGAAATCTTTGAAAGGAACATTCTCGCAAGCGGAGTCGTACCCCAGATAAGCGGCATCTTCGGTCCCTGCGCAGGAGGTGCTGTATATTCTCCTGCCCTTACCGACTTCACCCTTATGGTCGACAAGACCTCCTATATGTTCCTCACCGGGCCGTCGGTAGTCAAGTCGGTGACAGGCGAGAGTGTCGACCAGGAGACTCTGGGAGGCTCTTCCGTACACGCCACCAAGTCAGGAGTCGCCGCCCTGAGCGCCCCCAGCGAGCAGCAGGGCATAGAGGACATCAAGAAGCTGCTTAGCTTCTTGCCCCAGAACAATATGGAAGACTCCCCGCTCAGGCCCACTTCAGACCCCATCAACCGCACCGATGACGCCCTGAACGACATCATCCCCGACAACCCCAACAAAGCATACGATATGTACGGGGTCATAAGGTCGATAGTTGACGACGGGGACTTTTTCGAAATCCACAAGGATTTTGCGCAGAACATCATCGTAGGCTTTGCCCATATGGGAGGAAGAAGTGTCGGAGTGGTAGCCAACCAGCCCAGGGTGATCGGGGGCTGCCTGGACATCAACGCTTCCAGGAAGGCGGCCAGATTCGTGCGTTTCTGCGATGCATTCAACATCCCTCTGGTAACCCTGGTTGACGTTCCGGGCTTCCTCTGCGGCACGCATCAGGAGTACGGAGCCATCATCAGCAACGGCGCAAAGCTTCTCTACGCATACGGCGAAGCCACCGTACCAAAGGTTACAGTCACACTCAGGAAGAGCTACGGCGGGGCGCACATCGTGATGAGCTGCAAGCAGCTCAGGGGCGACGTGAATTACGCCTGGCCTTCAGCCAACTTCGCGGTTATGGGAGCAGACGGCGCCGTGGAAATCGTCTATGGCAAGCAGATAAAGGCCGAGACCGATCCCGTCAAAGCCGCAGAGCTGCGCGAGCAGAAGAAGCAGGAGTACAACGACCTGTTCTGCAACCCCTACCAGGCTGCAAAGAAAGGTTATATCGAAGACATCATCGAGCCGCGCAACACGCGTTTCCGTGTCATCCGCGCCCTTGAGAGCCTGAAAGGCAAACATCAGGAAATCCCCGCAAAGAAACATGACAACCTTCCTTTATAATCTAATGGTATTGCCCCTTCAGACGGGTGCCCAGAAGATGGCCCAAACCGACCCGCACGGATTGACTCTCACCTTCATAAGCATAGGTGTGGTCTTCCTGGCGCTGATTATCCTGTATTGCATATACAGCCTGTCGGGAAGCATCTTTTCGGGCAAATTCAAAAGAAAGCCCTCGAGGAAAGCTTCCAAAGCCTCTTCCAGGCCCTCTGACGAGGAAGCGGCAGCCATCGCAATGGCTCTCGACCTGTATTCAGGCGGCGACGAAGTGGGCGCGGCCATAGCCACCGCCCTGCATCTGTACCTGAGCGGCGGAGTGCACGACGTTGAAAGCGGAGTGATAACATTCAGCGGACAGACTTCTTCCCCCTGGGAGGACAAGAGACTGAATTTCAGAAAGACCCCAAGCAGAAAATAAAGAAAAACAATTCCAGAGATGAAAGAATATAAATTCACAATCGGCGGCAAGAAATATGAAGTTGCCGTATCAGGTATCGAAGGCAATGTGGCTGACGTAAGTGTAAACGGCGTCGCATACAAGGTTGAGATAGAAGAAGGAGCGGCTCCTGCCGCAGTTTCCGCTGCAAGTCCCGCAGCTGCTCCCGCAGCCCAGGCCAAAGCACCCGCTGCAGCCCCTGCACCCGCTCCTGCAGCCGCAGGTGCCGGCAAGAGCATTCTCTCTCCCCTTCCCGGCGTAATCATCAGCGTGGACGTGAAGCAGGGAGACAGCGTCAAGAGAGGCGATAAGGTGGCTGTCATCGAAGCAATGAAGATGGAGAACGAAATCCTCTCCGACTGCGACGGAACAGTGACAGCAGTACATGTACAGAAGGGCGACACCGTCGCTGACGAGGCTAAAATAGTGACCATAGGATAATGGAGAACATTATCGACAGCCTTCAGCAGTTCTGGCAGTTCACAGGATTCGCCAACTGCACCTGGCAGCATCTGGTGATGATACTCATAGGTTTGGTATTCATCACCCTGGGTATAGTCAAGAAGTGGGAGCCGCTGCTTCTGGTGCCCATCGGTTTCGGTATCATCATAGGCAACATCCCCGTGATGAGCGGACTGAATGTCAGCATCTACGAGCAGGGTTCGGTCCTGAACATCCTGTACCAGGGTGTTCGCCAGGGCTGGTATCCCCCTCTGATTTTCCTTGGCATAGGCGCGATGACTGATTTCTCCGCCCTCATTTCCCAGCCAAGGCTCATACTGATCGGAGCGGCGGCCCAGATAGGCATTTTCGGAGCCTACCTTCTTGCTCTCACTCTCGGTTTCGCACCCAATGAAGCCGGAGCCATAGGCATTATCGGAGGAGCAGACGGCCCTACCGCCATCTTCCTCAGCTCCAAGCTCGCACCCGAGCTTATGGGCGCGATTGCCGTATCGGCCTATTCCTATATGGCCCTGGTGCCCATCATCCAGAAGCCTATAATGCTGCTTCTCACCACCAAAAAGGAGAGGATTATACGTATGAACAAGCCCAGAGTCGTAAGCCAGAGGGAGAAGATCATATTCCCTATCGTGGGCTTCATCTGCACCGCATTCATCGTGCCTTCAGGCCTTCCGCTTCTGGGTATGCTGTTCTTCGGTAACCTGCTCAAGGAGAGCGGAGTGACCAAGAGACTGGCCACAACCGCCAGCGGTCCCCTGATTGACGTGGTGACCACCCTGATAGGCGTAACGGTGGGAGCTTCCACCCAGGCAGATGTCTTCCTGAGCGCAAAGTCAGTTAAGATTTTCGGTCTCGGACTCCTGTCTTTCGTCATTGCCACCTTCTGCGGAGTTCTGTTCGTCAAGCTGATGAACCTCTTCCTTCCCGAGGGAAAGAAGATCAATCCGCTTATCGGCAATGCCGGAGTTTCGGCTGTGCCTGATGCTGCCAGAGTGTCCGAGTCTGTGGGACTTGAAGCCGACCCTTCAAACCACCTTCTGACCCACGCGATGGCCCCGAATGTGGCCGGAGTTATCGGCTCCGCCGTCGCAGCAGGTATCCTTCTGGGATTCCTGGGCTAAGGGATATATAACTTGCAGGCCGCTTATCCGGTATTTCGAATAATCGACCGAGGTATTCGAAAATTCCACCCGCGGGGTGGAATTTTTGCATTCTGCCCCTGTAATTGGTATTGTTTTTGGTCAGTCAATTTTCTAAATTTGTAGGACTTGACCAAGGTCCACATAATTGACAACAAAACAAACAAATATGTCCAATAAATTACAAGAACTTACGGACAGGCTTTACTCTGAAGGACTGTCCAGAGGAAAAGAGCAGGGTGAACTGCTGGTGTCAGAGGCCCGCAGTGAAGCAGAAAAGATAATAGCCCAGGCCAAGGCGCAGGCGGAGCAGATTGTGCAGCAGGCCGAAAAGCAGGCCGCCGACCTTAAAGCCAAGGCGCAGAGCGACGTCAGGATGGCCTCAGAGAAGAGCATTCAGGCCACCAGGAAGGAAATTGAGACCCTTATGACCTCCTCCATCTGCGCTCCGGCAGTGAAAGACGCCCTTACCGACAAAGACTTCTTCAAAAAGGTAATCCTCGAAATAGCCAGCCGCTTCGACGCCACCCAGAGCGTTGACCTTTCGCTCGTTCTCCCGCAGAGTATGCAGAAAGACCTGGAAGATTGGGCGCAGAAAGAGCTTTCCAGGAGTCTGAGCAAGGGTGTGAGCGTTTCTTTCTCCAAAAAGATTGACAGCGGTCTGAACATAGGCCCCAAAGACGGCAGCTGGTTCATCAGCTTCAGCGGCTCATCCTTCGAGGAGCTCATCTCCGGCTACCTCAGCCCTGTAACCCGCAAACTCCTTTTCGGATAGGGAATGGACAACTACGAATACATCATCGCCTCTCTTCCCACTCTGCATTACAGCCAGGACCGGGACAGGTCTCTCGACCCCGCCCGCGTCCTCTCCGATATCAGGGAGCAGCTGAGCGCGGAGGACTATGTCCTGCTGGACTTCACGCTCAGGGGCTTTGAGGCTGAGAGCCTGAACGCAGACTTCTACAGCCAGGCCCTGAAAAGCCGCTGCCGTTTCATCAGGGAGTACTTCCTCTACGACCTGCAGCTGCGCAACCTCAAGGTGGGATACCTCAATTCCCAATTGGGACGGAGTGAGGACTCTGACCTTCTCATCCTTGAGCAGGCGCCCGAGTGCGAAGCCGACACGCGCGACGAAATCCTTCAGGCGCTCTCCTGCGAGGCTCTTCTGGAGAGGGAAAGGGCCCTTGACCGGCTTCTCTGGGCAAAAGCTGAGAGCATCACGGAGCTTGACATTTTCAACATCAATCTGATTCTTTCGTTCACAGTGAGGCTCAAAATCACCGACAGGTGGCTCAAACTCGACGAAAAGACCGGCAAGGAGCTCTTCCGCAAGCTGGTGGATGAAATCAGAAGCACATACGACAATAAAAAACAGAATTTGATATGAGAACAACAGGAAAGGTAAACGGCATCGTTTCCAACCTTGTAACCGTTACTTTCGACGGACCTGTATCTGAAAACGAGCTCTGCTACATCAAGCTCGGCGACACCCTCCTGCTGGCTGAGGTCATCAAGGTCAACGGGAACAAGGCTTCGGTTCAGGTTTTCGAGAGCACCCGCGGACTGAAGAACGGAGACAGTGTCGAGTTCCTGGGCAGGATGCTTGAGGCCAGCTTGGGCCCGGGCCTGCTGTCCAGCATCTATGACGGACTTCAGAACAACCTCAAGACCATGACCGGGGTATTCCTCAAAAGAGGAGAATACACCGAGGCCCTGGACCACGAAAAGCTCTGGGACTTCACTCCCCTCGCCTCTGTGGGAGACAGGGTCATCGCAGCCGACTGGCTCGGTGAAGTCAAGGAAGGCTGGCTGCCCCACAAAATAATGGTCCCTTTCAAGTTCCGGGGCGAATACACCGTCAAGAGCATAGCTCCCGCCGGAGCGTATAATATCGACCACACGATTGCCGTGCTGACCGATGAGGCCGGAGAAGATGTGGAGGTGACAATGGTCCAGAAATGGCCTGTCAAGCTGGCCGTCAAGGCCTATAAGGACAAGCCCAGGCCCCAGAAGATAATGGAGACCGGAGTCAGGGTCATCGATACCTTCAACCCCATAGCCGAAGGAGGTACAGGATTCATCCCCGGACCTTTCGGATGCGGAAAGACGGTGCTCCAGCACGCAATCGCCAAGCAGGGCGAAGCCGACGTGATAGTGATGGCGGCCTGCGGCGAACGTGCCAACGAGGTGGTGGAAATATTCACTGAGTTCCCCGAACTGATAGACCCCCACACCGGACGTCACCTTATGGAGAGGACCTGCATCATCTGCAACACTTCCAATATGCCTGTCGCCGCCCGTGAGGCATCTGTATATATGGCGATGACCATATGCGAGTACTACAGGGCAATGGGCCTGAGGTGTCTGCTGCTTGCGGACTCCACATCCCGCTGGGCCCAGGCTTTGAGGGAAATGTCCAACCGTATGGAGGAGCTTCCCGGCCAGGACGCCTTCCCTGTGGACCTGTCGGCCATCATCGCCACCTTCTATTCAAGGGCCGGTATGGTCGTGCTGAACAACGGCCGGAGCGGAGCCATCACATTCATAGGCACCGTTTCCCCTTCAGGAGGAAACCTCAAGGAGCCCGTGACCGAGTCCACCAAGAAGGCTGCACGCTGCTTCTATGCCCTTGAGCAGAACAGGGCAGACCAGAAGCGCTACCCTTCCGTGAACCCCATCGACTCGTACTCCAAATATCTTGAATACCCCGAAATCATCTCCTACCTGGACGAGACCGTAGAGCGCGGATGGGTAGATAAGGTGATGGAAGCCAAGAACCTGGTACGCCGAGGCAAGGAGATGGCGGACCAGATCAACATCCTCGGAGACGACGGAGTGCCTATGAGTTACCACGAGGCCTTCTGGAAGAGCGAGCTCATTGACTTCGCCTTCCTGCAGCAGGATGCCTTCGACGCCATCGACGCGCTCTGCCCCATCGAGAGGCAAAGGTATATGCTCGACCTCCTGCTCGATATCTGCCACCACAAGTTCGAGTTCGAGAACTTCGAGGAGTGCCGCCACTTCTTCAAGGAGATGATCAACATCCTCAGGCAGATGAATTACTCCGAATTCAAATCCGAAAAGTTCAACGATTATCAGCAGCAGCTGAACAAAATGATAAACAGCTAATATGGCAGCCAAAGCATACAAACGCACATACACTTCCCTCCAGGCCATCACCAAGGCCACAGTGTCGCTCAAGGCGGAAGGAGTGGCGAACGACGAACTCGCCACTGTAGGAGGGAAACTCGCCCAGGTTGTCAAGACCAAAGGTGATACTGTTACCCTGCAGGTGTTCTCGGGTACTGAAGGAGTCGCTTCCAATGCTGAAGTGTCTTTCCTCGGAGAGCCTCCCACCATGAAAGTGGGTCCCCAGCTGTCCGGACGCTTCTTCAACGCCTACGGCAAGCCCATTGACGGAGGCCCGGAGATTGAAGGCGAAGCAAGGCAGGTGGGCGGTCCGAGCGTGAACCCCTACAAGAGAAAGCAGCCCTCGGAGCTGATTCCCACCGGTATTGCCGGCATTGACCTGAACAACACCCTCGTATCCGGCCAGAAGATTCCGTTCTTCGCCGACCCCGACCAGCCCTACAACAAAGTGATGGCAGATGTGGCCCTGAGGGCAGATGTGGACAAGATCATACTCGGAGGTATGGGTCTTTCGAATGACGACTACCTGTTCTTCCGTCACGAATTCGAGTCCGCCGGAGCGCTGGACAAGATTGTCTCATTCGTGAACACCACCGAGGAACCCCCTGTGGAGAGGCTTCTGATTCCGGATATGGCTCTTTGCGCAGCAGAGTATTTCGCAGTGGACTGCAACGAAAAGGTGCTGGTTCTGCTTACCGATATGACCCTCTACGCCGATGCCCTGAGTATCGTGTCGAACCGTATGGACCAGATTCCTTCGAAGGATTCGATGCCGGGCTCGCTGTATTCCGACCTCGCAAAGATTTACGAGAAGGCCGTACAGCTCCCCGACGGAGGCTCCATCACCATCATCGCGGTTACCACCCTCAACGATGGTGACATCACCCACGCCATTCCTGACAACACTGGATATATCACTGAAGGTCAGCTGTATCTGAAGGCAGACTCCGACTCCGGCAAGGTCATCGTGGACCCGTTCCGCTCGCTGAGCCGACTAAAGCAGCTTGTGCAGGGCAAAAAGACCCGCGAAGACCACTCCCAGGTGATGAACGCCGGCGTAAGGCTTTATGCCGATGCCCAGAACGCGAAAACCAAGCTGGAAAACGGTTTCGACCTCTCGGACTACGACCTCAGATGTCTTGATTACGCGAAGGAATACGCTACCAGGCTCCTTTCAATCGATGTGAACATCACCATCGAGCAGATGCTCGACACGGCCTGGGAGATATTCGGCAAGTATTTCACCGCGGCCGAAACCGGTATCAAACAGGCACTTGTAGATAAATACTGGAAGAAAGCATAACCGTGGCTATAAAGTTTCAATACAACAAGACTTCCCTTACCAATCTGGGCAAGCAGTTGAAGGTCCGCCAGAACGCCCTCCCCACCTTGAAGAACAAGGAATCGGCGCTCAGGGCCAGCGTGCAGGCGGCAAAGGCCGATGCACAAAGGCTCGCAGACGAACTGGAGAAGGCTCTCGGAGAGTACGACTATATGGCGGCCTTGTGGAACGAATTCGAGCCCGGACTCATAAGCATTGAAGATGTGGACCTGAGCATTGTAAAGGTGGCCGGAGTGAAGACTCCTCATCTGGACAAGATCCACTACCGCATCAAGGACTTCAACGCTTTTGTCAAACCGGCCTGGTATGCCGACGGAATCAGGATACTCCAGAAGCTCACCAGGCTCGGCATAGAGTCGGAGATTTACGAGCAGAAAAGGCAGATTCTCGAGTTCAACCGCAAGAAGACGACCCAAAAGGTAAACCTCTACGAGAAGGTTCAGATACCGGGTTATCAGGAAGCGATTAGAAAGATCAAGCGCTATATGGAAGATGAGGAGAACCTCTCCAAGGCATCATCCAAGATAGTGAAAACCAGACACGAAGAAGAGGAGGAGCAAGAGTTATGATAACACCGATGAGTCATTATACCTTCCTGCTGCTGACAAGCGACAAGGACGCCTTCCTCGAAAGGATCAAGCAGCTGGGAGTAGTCGATATAGTGCGCAGCAGCAAGAACGCGGATGAGCAGTCCAGGAACATCATACGCGAAATCGAGGAGCTGGACAGCAGGGTAAAGTGTCTTCAGAAAGGAAGCGACCCGCACCTTGAAGGCCTTCTGAAAGAAAGGGACGAGGCGGCAAAGGAAGTCGAAAAGGCAAGGCCCTGGGGAGATTTCGACCGAGAGGCCCTGCGTCAGTTCGACATCAAGTTCTTCTGCGTGAGCGCCAAGAAGTTCAATCCGGAGTGGAAGAACAGCTGGGCCCTCGAAGAGATTTCGGCCGACAGGCAGAACTGCTATTTCGTGATAGTGGGAGATGCGTCAGGATTCCCTTTAAAGAGCATCCCGGAGCCGCAATACACCCTTAGCGAAGCGGAGGAGAAGCTCTCGAAGATTCAGCAGAGTATCGAAGAGTACCGCAAGGTCCTCGAGGACGGGAAAAAAGACATTCCCGCGATGCAGGAGCGTATCAAGACACTCTGCTCCACTCTGGACCTTCACACCTGCCGCCTTTCTTCAGACGAGGCCGCGGAAGGGAGCATCACAATCTTTACGGGCTTTGCCCCAAGCAAAGGGGACAAAGAGCTTTGCAAGGAATTGGACGCAATGAGCATATACTACGAAAAGAGAAAGGCCACAGCAGAGGACAATCCTCCTATAGTGCTGAAGAACAACTCCTTCGTTAAGATGTTCGAGCCCCTGACTTCGATGTACGGACTTCCTGTGTACAATGAGTTCGATCCTACTGCTTTCCTGAGCATTTTCTTCCTGCTCTTCTTTGCTATGTGTATGGGAGATGCGGGCTACGGTCTGCTGCTCATTGCCATAGGCTTTGCCCTCAAAGGAAGGGAAGGCGGACTTGCAAAGATGTGGAAGCTGATAGCCACCCTCGGAGCAGGCACCGTCGTGGTGGGATTGTTTATGGGATGCTTCTTCGGCATAGACCTGAGTGTACAGAGCTGGGTTCCGGAGTGGATGAAGAAGTGTATGATAACAGGCGACCTGCAGTTTGGAGCAAGCACTTACTCCAAGCAGATGATACTCTCTCTTGGGATAGGTGTCTTCCATATCTGTCTTGCGATGATTACCAAGGCTGTATGGGCAGTGAAGCAGAGCGGGCTGAAAAACAGCCTGAGCTCCCTCGGCTGGACCCTTCTCATTGTAGGCGGCGTACTTGTCCTGTCGATAGGCCTGCTCGGCGTGATCAGCGAGAGCGCTATGAAGTGGACCCTGATTGCAATTGCCGGAGTTTCAGCCCTTGGAATATACATATTCAACAAATGGGGACGCAATCCTCTGGTCAACATAGGCTCAGGCCTTTGGGACACCTACAATATGGCCTCGGGGCTTATGGGCGATGTGCTGAGCTACATCCGTCTCTACGCCCTCGGACTGTCGGGAGGTATGCTCGGCCAGACTTTCAATCTGATTGCCGATATGGTTAAGGGCAGCGACCCTACCTGGCAGTGGCTTCCCTACCTGCTTATTCTGCTCGTCGGACACACGCTCAACCTTGCGCTTTGCTGTCTCGGAGCTTTCGTTCACCCTCTGCGTCTGAATTTCGTGGAGTTCTTCAAGAATTCCGCTTATCAGGGTCAGGGTGTTGAATACAAACCTTTAAAATAGAACAAACAACAAACATTATCATTATGCTTAACACAATTCTAGGTTATCTCGGACTCGGACTTATGTTCGGTCTCGCCGCCCTCGGTTCTGCCATCGGCACCACCATCGCCGGCAATGCGGCTGAAGGAGCACTCAAGAAGGCTCCTGAAAAGTCGTCAACTTATATGATTATGTCGGCTCTGCCGGCAACCCAGGGTCTGTACGGATTCCTGGCCTTCATCCTTTGGAGAAGCAAGGATATCGCAGCCAACGGAGCTCTTTATTTCGGTATCGGTATCAGCGTGGGATTGGTCTGCATGATTTCGGCCATACGTCAGGGGCAGGTTTGCGCCAACGGTATCGTAGGTACGAGCCAGGGTCATAATGTGATGGTTCAGACTATGATTTATGCGGCTCTGCCTGAGTTCTACGCCATCCTTGCCCTGCTTACCTCCATCCTTCTTCCTATGTAAGAGGCGGGCAAGAGTGCCTTACAAAAGGGACCCCGGTCATTTCGACCAAGGTCCCTTTTATCATCTTTGCTACCCAGCGCTGCTTTGGGCTTTCGGGCTTCCCTCCCATTGTCATTTCGACCAAGCGAAGCGCGTGGAGAAATCTTTTAGATGGAGAGGATGGTGAGGACGTTGATGAGCTCCTTGTCGATGGGCTTGTCGATCTTGATGGCCCTGGAGATGGGAACATAGACAATCTGGTCGTTCTTCACCCCTATCATCACATTCCTCTGGCCTTCCTTGAGAGCCTCGATGGAAGCGACTCCGAGACGGCTGGAAAGAATCCTGTCCACTGCTGTGGGAGTTCCGCCCCTCTGAAGGTGTCCGAGTATAGATACCCTCACATCGAACTCCGGATACTCCTTTCTCACCCTTTCGGCGTAGTGCATCGCGCCGCCGTCCTTCTCTGACACCAGCACTATACTGCTGTTCTTGCTCTTGCGTATACCACGGCCGATGAAGGTCGCCAGCTGGTCGATGTCAGTATTGTCCTCAGGGATGATGGCCGCTTCCGCACCTGCGGCTATGGCGCTGTTCTGGGCGAGGAAGCCGGCGTCGCGGCCCATAACCTCCACAAAAAAGATGCGGTCGTGGCTGGTGGCAGTGTCCCTAATCTTATCCACACAATCCACGATGGTGTTCAGGGCCGTGTCGTAGCCTATGGTGGAGTCAGTGCCGTAGAGGTCATTGTCTATGGTGCCGGGCAGGCCGATAACCGGGATGTCATACTCGCTGGCCAGAAGCTGGGCCCCTGCTAGAGAACCGTTGCCGCCGATCACCACAAGGGCGTCGATGCCGAACTTCTTGATGTTGTCTAAAGCCTTCTTGCGTCCTTCGGGAGTGCGGAACTCATCGCTCCTTGCTGTCTTGAGTATGGTTCCGCCACGCTGAATAGTGTTACTGACGCTTTCTGTCGTCAACTCTTTGATATTGCCTTCAATTAGGCCTTCATATCCGCGGTAGATTCCGTAAACCTTCCAGCCCTCGAAAATGGCTGCCCTGGTCACGGCCCTGATTGCCGCATTCATACCCGGAGCATCTCCTCCGGAGGTAAGTACACCGATTGAACTTATTTTCATAATAACTATCCGTTTTAAGCCCTTGCGGGCATCGCAAATATACCTATTCTTTTTCGATTTGAAAAGAATATTGCTACCTTTGTACTAGTATGGCTACCAATGCGCAAATAAAACTGGTGCGCTCGCTCTCGGAGAAAAAGTTCCGCGACGAGCACCGCCTCTTTGTCGTTGAAGGCGAAAAAATGGTGGATGAAGCCATCAATTCCGCCTATCAGGTCGAGCAGGTCTTCTCGGTCAGTAATGACGGGCAGGACGCCATCAGGCGCATGAGCCATCTCACCACTCCCCCGGGCAGCATCGCCCTTGTCCGCATCCCCGAAAATGAGAGTTCCGACGAGATTCCCTGCGGGCTGAGTCTCGGGCTTGACGGCGTCAGGGACCCGGGGAACCTCGGCACCATCATACGGCTCGCGGACTGGTTCGGAGTAAAGAGGATCTACTGCTCCACTCCGGGGACTGTGGATGCTTTCAATCCCAAGGTAGTACAGGCGACAATGGGCTCCATTTTCCGCGTCAGGATCATCTACACCGATCTGGACGGACTGTGCAGGAGATTTCTCTCTGAAGGGCTTCCCGTCTACGGGACTCTTCTCGACGGGGAGGACATCTACACGAGCGAACTTCGCGGCGAGGGTCTGCTTCTGATGGGCAACGAATCTCGCGGACTCAGCGAGAAGACCAGAAGTCTTGTAAGCAAGTCCCTGCGGATCCCCTCCTTCGGGGATAGCGGAGCCGAGTCCCTGAACGTAGCCTGCGCCTGCGCCATAGCACTGTCAGAATTCAGAAGAAGATGAAAAAAGCGAAGGTATCCATATTGCTCGGACTGCTTCTTCTGGCATCCTGCAGCACAACCCGCAGCCTGAGCGAGGACCAGAGCAGGTTGGCCTCAAACAGCATCCAGATCAGCGGGGACAAGAAGCTCAGCACTAACGAAGTCGCCCAGTACATACGCCAGGAGCCGAACCGCGGCTTCCTCTTCGGCTGGAACCCTTTCCTCAGCATTTACAACTGGTCTGACGGCAGCTCCAAGGGTCTGAACCCGTTCTGGGAGAAAATAGGCACTGCTCCCGTGGTGTACGACGAAAGCCTTACCGAAGAAAGCGTGCTGAACATCTCCAACCACCTGCAGTATCTTGGATACTACGACTCCAGCGTGAAGGCGGAAGTAAGCGGGAAGAACAAGAAAGTCAAGGTCACATACAAAGTCAACACCGGCAAGAGACACAGGATAGACGAAATCAGATACGACGTCCCGCAAGGGGAGTTCGCCTCGTTCTTTTACGCCGACACCGTCAACACCCTGGTAAAGAAGGGAGATTTTCTCTCGGAGAGCGCTCTCGAAGCAGAGACCGTAAGAGGGGCGGCGTACTTCAGGAACCTGGGCTACTACGACTTCAACAAGAACAACTATTTCTTTGAGGCTGACACCCTCAGCGGCAGCACAGTCCTGTACTACCGCATACGTCCGTACACCCGCAACGAAGCCGCAAACGACTCCGAGATGACCCGCTACCGCTTCAGGGATGTGAGGATTCATTACCCCAAGGATATGAGGGTCAGGGAGAATTTCATACGCAAATTCAATGTCATAAAGCCGGGCGAGGTGTACAGCGAGGACATTGTGAACAAGACCTACCACAGGCTTTCCGCCCTGAACGTGTTCAACAATGTGAATATCGGGGTCAACCCTGTGGACAGCGCCGCCCTGAGCTGCGACATCTCCCTGCTGGGAACCGATGTGCTCGGGTTCAAGACCAATATCGAGATGTCCAGCAACTCTTCGGGACTGCTTGCCGCATCTCCCCAACTGACCCTCTTCCACAAGAACCTCTTCGGCGGAGGAGAATGGTTCAACATCGGATTCACAGGCAACTGGCAGTTCATGCCTGGCTCGAATGTGGGCTCGACTGAGCTCGGAGTGTCGGCAAGCCTGAGCCTGCCTCAGGCCCTGGGCTATTCTTTGGACAGAATCAAGGGGCAGAACATACCCCGCACTGAAATAAGGGCCTCATACAACTACCAGAACCGTCCAGAGTACCGCCGCAGCGTGGCCGGAGTGTCGCTGGGTTACACCGGACAGGTGGGACAGAAACTCTTCTACCAGTTCTACCCCCTGCAGTTCAACCTGGTGAAACTCTACGGCATCAGCGACAGTTTCCATCAGACACTTACCGAGAACCCGTACCTGTGGGACTCGTTCGAAGACAAGATAGACCTCGGCCTTGGCGGGATGCTTTACTATGCGTCCGACGCCTCTATCGTGCCCAAAGGCAATTACCGCTTCCTGAAGCTGAACTTCGACTCGTCGGGCAATCTGATATCCCTGTTCAACAAGTATCTTCCCTACAACGAGACACTTAACTCAAGAACCCTGTTTGGCCTACCCTACTACCAGTACGTCAAGGCCGAGCTGCAGCTCGGAGGAGCTTTCCGCTTCGGCTGGAACGACAACCAGGCCCTGGCCATAAGGCTCGATGCTGCCTGCGGATGGGCCTACGGCAACTCCCTATCGATGCCTTTCGAGAAGCAGTTTTACGGAGGCGGAGCTAGCAGTATGCGAGGATGGCAGGTAAGAACTCTTGGCCCAGGCTACGAGCAGCAGAACAACTATTTCATAATCCCGAGCCAGACGGGCGACCTGAAACTGGAGCTGGATGCGGAGTGGCGTTTTCCTCTGATATGGAAGCTCGAAGGAGTGCTGTTCGCAGAAGCGGGAAACATATGGTGGAAGGAAGACCTGGACAAGGGTCCCTTCCTGCCCAGCATTGCAGCAGACTGGGGTACCGGTCTGAGGGTGAATCTGGACTTCATACTGCTGCGTGTCGATATAGGTTTCAAGACCCACGACCCCAGCCGCGAGGAAGGTCAGCGATGGATTGGTCCGAAGGACTGGATCACAAAGGACGGATTCGCCTTCCATTTCGGCGTGGGATATCCATTCTAAACAAAAGTGTTTGCTAAATGAAAAGAATTATATATCAGGCCCTTGTGCGCCTATGGGGAAAAGGGCGCCTGGACTCCTGGGACAACAGGAGCCTTAGCTATCTGAAAGACCTGGGAGTAGATTATCTGTGGCTCACCGGCATTGCGCGTCACGCAAGCGGCAAGAGTTTTGTCAAAGGGGATCCGGGATGTCCTTACAGCATAAGTGACTGGTACGACATCAACCCCTATCTGGAAAGCAAGGACTCAGAGCGCTTCGAAGAGTTCGGAAGACTGGTCAAACGCATACACCGCAGCGGCCTGAAACTGCTCATCGACTTTATCCCCAACCACGTGTCGAGGGACTACCAGGGGCCCCTGCCCCACTACGACTACTGCGACGGGGACTGGACGGACACCTTGAAGCTCAACTGGGAAGACCCTTCGACCCTGGAGCAGATGAAGGCGGTGCTGCGTTTTTGGGCGGCAAAAGGCGTGGACGGTTTCCGCTGCGATATGGTGGAGCTGGTGCGCAGCGATGCCCAGAGGGAGCTGATCCGGGACATCAAGAAGGACTATCCCGACTGCCTTTTCGTGGCCGAAGTCTATGACCGCAAACGCTACAGGGAGTTTTCCGAGTATGTGGGTTACGACCTGCTGTACGACAAATGCGGGCTGTACGACATCCTTTTCGGCATCTCCAAAGGCTGGACGAGCCCGAGAAGCATAACCCGCAACTGGCAGTCTCTTTCAGGCCTTCAGGGCAGGATGCTGAACTTCCTGGAGAACCACGACGAGGTAAGGCTCGCCTCCGGGGACTTCGCCGCAAGCGCACAGAAAGGCTATGCCGCCCTTGGAGTGTCGATGCTATTCAACGACGCTTCGTTTATGCTGTACTTCGGGCAGGAAGTGGGAGAGAACGCCGCGGAGAGCAGCAACTGCAGGACCTCCATCTTTGACTTCACCCGCCCCGAAGGCATTTCTGCCCTCTACCGCTCGCTGCACTCCAAAAGCGCCTCCCCTTCCATTCTGGGAGAAGAGCGGGAAGCGATTCTGAATAAATACCGCAGCCTTCTTGCCTACGCCCGTCTGAAAGAGTTCAGGGAAGGCGGCTGCTGGGACCTCTGCTACTGCAACGAAAAGACAAGCCCCGAAGGCTTCGATCCCGACTCCCATTTCGCCTTCGTAAGGTACTCACTTCCTTCAGACAAAGGGAAAGGACGGGCTTTCCTTGTAGTGTGCAACTTCAGCTCTACAGCTCTTAAGTGCTCAGTCTCAATCCCTTCAGAGCTTTCACAGGCTTGCAGGATGAATCTTCCCGAAAGCGCCGCAGTGAGCGTTCCCGGCTATGATGTCTTCGTCACCGAGCTTCCTACAGAAGCTTTTTGACCAGCTTAAAAGTCTTGTAGGGCATATAGCGGAAAGGCAGGTCGAGCAGGGTTGAAGTCTTGACCACGCTCCTTTTGTGCGAGAACGCGTCGAAACTCAGACGGCCGTGATAAGCTCCGAGACCGGAGTTCCCGACCCCGCCGAAGGGAAGGTTGTCGTTGGCGATGTGCATTATGCAGTCATTGATGCAGCACCCGCCGCTCCAGCTGGACTCAAGCACAGCCTTGCCGCTCTTGCCGTAATAGTAAAGGGCGAGGGGCCTTTCCCTGCGGGAAATGTACTCGAGGGCTTCGGAAAGGGATGAAACGGTCTTCAAAGGGAAGACAGGCCCGAAAATCTCTTCATTCATCACTCGGGCATCCTCGCTGACGTCTTCCAGAATCGTAGGAGAGATGAACTTCTGCGAAGCATCGCACTGCCCTCCATACACGATTCTTCCTTCTTCAAGATAAGAGCTGACCCTGTCGAAAGCCTTGTCGGAAACCATACGCACAAAGTGGGGACTGGACTTCACATCACCCTGGTAAAGAGCTTCGAAGGCAGACTTCAGGCACTTCGTAAAAGCATCCTTAACATCCTCATGCACAAGCAGATAGTCGGGAGCTATACAGGTCTGTCCGGCATTCAGGCACTTTCCCCAGGCTATGCGCCTGGCGGCGAGCGGAAGGTTGGCGTCCTTATCTACTATACAGGGGCTCTTGCCTCCGAGCTCAAGAATGACGGGGGTCAGGTTCTTCGCGGCGGCGCTCATAACACTGCGCCCCAGGGCGGGACTGCCGGTAAAGAAAATCAGGTCCCAGCGCAGGTCGAGCAGGGCCTTGTTCACTTCCCTGTTGCCTTGAACCACTGCTATGTACTCCCTGGGGAAAGTATCGGAAATCATCTTTTCCAGCACGGCGCTGACGGTCGGAGTGTAGGGAGAGGGTTTCAGCACGGCAGTACAGCCGGAAGAAATGGCTCCGACAAGAGGATTCAGCAGCAGCTGCACCGGGTAGTTCCAGGGGGCAATGATAAGGGTGTTCCCGAGAGGCTGGCTATAGATGCGGCTGCTCGCCGGGAAGAGGGTCAGAGGTGTAGTAACCCTTTTCGGCCGCGCCCAGCTCCTGAGATGGCGAAGGTGATTGCGGATCTCGCCGAGCACTATGCTGGTCTCACAGATATAGCTCTCTTCATAGCTTTTGTGCAGGTCTTTCCAAAGCGCTGAACTGAGAGCCTTTTCGTTCTTCAGTATTGCATCGCGCAGAGCTGCAAGCATCTGTCGTCTGAACTTGAGGTCCAGAGTCTTTCCTGTCCCGAAAAAAGCCTTTTGGTCGGCTCTTATCGATTTGAGTGTCTCAATTGAAGTATTGTCCATATATATTATGCTTTCTTTCGTCCCGTGAGACGCAGCAGACTTTCACCTTGATAATCTCCACCCTTCCCAGGCTCCCCCGGTAATGAGGATATTCTTGTTCAAACCATTTTATCATAGAGGATATATGCCTGCATGGACGAATTCAATCAGGTCCGAAGGCCTCAGGCGAAGCTGCTCTCCCCTCTGCCCGGCACTTATATAAATATAGTCATAGAGCAGGGCGGACTCGTGCACAAACACCGGATAGGGCTTCTTCATCCCTATGGGGGTGCAGCCTCCGCGTATGTAGCCGGTGAGGGCAAATAGTTCCTTGACGTGAACCATCTCGCAGTTCTTGTTGCCCGAAATCCGGGATGCAACTTTCAGGTCAACTTCCATCGAGCCGGGGACTACGCATACGAATATGCCGTTCTTGTCTCCCCTCAGAACGAGGGTCTTGAATACCTGATCCAGGTCTTCTCCAAGCTTTGCGGCAACGCTTTCCGCGCTCAGGTCATCTTCCGAATACTCGTAAGGAACCAGCTCATAATCAATAGAAGCGGCATCGAGCAGGCGGGCGGCGTTGGTCTTTATGGTTTTTGCTTCGTTTTTCATCGAATATTCTGTTTGCGTTACAAATTTCGCACAAAAAGTTTGAAATGGCATTAAAATTGTCTACATTTGTCACGAATAGATTTTTCATAGGTTAAATTGGTTAGAAATCAAGCGCGGCTCTGATGTGAAATCACAACCGCGCTTGTACTTTTTTATTCCTTCCAGGCCGGAGTGTCGTCAATCGAGTCCCCAGAGGCCTTGAAGGTAGGATCTTCAGCAAAGCCGACACTTTGGGATAAAGCAGGAAGAAGGCCACCAGGTTGACCAGCAGGACTTTCACCACATAGCTCCAGAGCCAGTCATTGGCAGAGTCGATAAAGGCAAATATTTTATCCATAAGGCATAAGGTAACACTACGGAATGCAATATATTAAAAAAAAGCTTAAATTTGTGCCACTACAATGATTCAGACTTATGTTAAGGAACAAATTTTTGCTCAGCGTACTTATTCTTGCCGCAATCTCCACACTTGCCGCCGCCCAAAACAACGGTAGGCAGCTTTCTGATCTGGAATACATTACAGAACAGATCAAGACAATATCATCCGACGAGTTCGGAGGCAGAAAGCCTTTGAGCGAATACGAAACGAAAACAATAGAGTATATAAGTTCAGAGTATAGAAGGCTCGGGCTGCAGGCCGCATTCGGGGACAGTTACTACCAGGATGTGGAGCAGCTGAAGACACGCACTTCTGTCAAGGGCGGAAAAGTATCCGTAAGGCCATCCAGAGGCAAACGGATCGGCATCAGCTCTCCGCAGGAAATAATCCTGTGGACTAATGCCGACACGGACATAGTCGAGCTGAAGAACGCTCCTGTAGTATTTGCCGGTTATGGCATCAGCGCCCCGGAGTACGACTGGGACGACTATAAGGGTGCGGATGTGTCGGGGAAAGTTGTGCTGGTGCTGGAAAACGACCCGGGAAGGAACGACGAAAGCATCTTCTCCGGCAAGGGCCTGACATACTACGGAAGAGCTTCTTACAAATATGAAGAAGCGTTCAGAAGAGGAGCCGCCGCCTGTCTGGTCATCCACCAGAGCGAGAGTTCGGCCTACACTTATTCTGCCCTCCAGGCCGCCCACGGCGGGCAGGAGATTTCCCTGCTGAAGGAAGACAAGAACGGAGTCTGCGGATGGATTGCCTGCGACGCAGCAAAACAGATCATCAAGGCGGCAGGGACAAGCATTGAAGAGCTTTGCGCCCGGGCGTCAGGCAGGGACTTCCGGCTTGTGGATCTGAAAGCGGGCCTTAGCGTGAGCCTCGAAGTGGAAACGCAGAAGGGAGTCTCGCACAACGTGATAGGAGTCATCCCGGGCACTGACCTCAAAGACGAATGCGTAGTTGTGGTAGCCCATTGGGACCATCTGGGAATAGGTAAGGAAGTGGACGGGGACGGCATATACAACGGAGCAGGCGACAACGCCTCGGGAGTAGCCGGAATGCTGGCCCATATCAGGAGCTTCCTTTCGCAGGGCACACCCCTGAGGCGCAGCGTGGTTTTCGCCGCCCTGACAGGTGAAGAGGACGGACTTCTCGGAAGCGAGTGGTACTGCGCCCACCCGGTGTTCCCCATCGCAAAGACTGCGGCTGCGGTGAACATCGACGGAGGAGCTCCGCTGGGCAAGGCCCGCAATGTGGAGGTCTATGCCGGCGGGCTTTCGAATGTCGACGAAATGGTCAGCACCCTCGCGGCAGCCCAGGGACGCAGGGCCGATATCATATCCCCCGACACCAGAGGAATCTTCTTCCGCACCGACCTGTTCAATTTCCTGAAGGTGGGAATTCCCGGTGTCTTTATCTGCGGAGGACAGGATTGGATTGACCCTGAGGGCCATAGAAACCATTTCAAGCCGCCGTACCATCACCCCAAGGACGAATGGAGAGACGACTGGGACATGTCCGGAGTTATGGACCAGTGGAACCTCATACACGCTCTGATTGAGTTGTATGCCAACAGCGACTCAATGCCCAGATGGAACGAAGACTCGCCCTACCAGAGACCTGCAGAGCAGAGCGTCAATGCAGAAAGGTCCAGGAGGGAGAAAGTGCTCAGCGTCCTGGACCAGAGCCATCCCAACGAATATGTTCCGGCCGCTTTCTTCATGCATTTTCACAACAAGCTCGGCAAGGAGGCTGTCCGGGACCACATTGATTTCTTCCGCAAGACCAATATGGACATCGTAAAGGTGCAGTATGAGGTAGTTGCCCCGAAAGTCAGCATCAGGAGCAAGGAGGATTTCGAAGCCATCCCCAGATTGGGAGAAGAATTCTTCGAGCCTCAGATAGAGGTCATCCGGGCTTTGAGTGAAGAGCTGCGGGACGAGGCGCTTATCATCCCTACGGTATATTGCCCCCTGAGCCTGTTCCGCCAGATGACAGGAAAGGCAAATTATATCAGATTGATAGAGCAGTACCCCGAGCAGGCTTCTGAAGCCTTGGGGAAGATTACAGAATCAATCAAGCTGTATATGGAGCTCTGCTCAGAGGCCGGAGCGGACGGATTCTATATCTCAACCCAGGGAAGAGAGGCTGAGATTCTCGGACGCAACGGGCTGTTTGATTCTATAGTCCGCAAGTACGACCGCGAGCTGAGCTGCAAGGCTTCGGAGCTGGGCGTTTTCAACATCCTGCATATCTGCGACTGGGAAGGAAAATATGACGACATCGACTCGTTCACCGATTACCCGGCAAGCGTAATCAACCCTCCCCTGACCTTGATTGACGGCAGTGAAATCGACCTCAAACGGATAAGCGAACTGTATAAGCGTCCGGTGATGGGAGGTATGAACAGGCTCGGCAATCTGGCAAAGGGAAGCGTGGAAGAGTGCCTGGAGGAAGTTGACAGGGTGATGGAAAAGGCTCCCGCGAACTTCATCCTCGGAGCTGACTGCACAGTGCCTGATGCCGATGTGGAAAAGCTCAGGGAGGTCATTGACTATGTGCACAACTGGCGCAAGCGGCAGGTGGACGCCTACGGCGCCTGTCTCCAGGCGCAGAAATAAGAATCAAGCGCAGCGTTCTATCCAGTTTTCAAGCCGAAGGCCCTGAACACGACTCATAGGCTAAAAATTCGACCTGAAGCTGCAGAGTCTGCTACTCAAGGGTTTCGATATAGAAGCTGACGGGGCGGAAGCCGTCGTTGCAGCTGATCATTGCGCTATAGGGGTTCTTCATCCACCCGTCGAAAAAGTTGCCCTCCCCACGGGCGAGCGAGCAGACGAACTCCTCCATAGACTTCCAGGCTTCCGGGCACAAGCCTTCAGGACAGCGGGCGTCAACGCTGATCCATTGCTGCCCTTCTTCTATATCGCAGCTGTGTTCAATGGGATTCTCATATTGCTCCGAAAGGTCAGAATGAGAGACCTTCCGGAGCGCAGTTATACGTACCTTTTTCATCGCAGCACTCCCCTACTCGGTGCGCCCGGTATATGCGGCGGCGGCAGAATTGTCAAGTTCCGTCTCGAAGAAAAGATTCTGGGCCTTCTGCAGGTCCTGCTCCCAAGGCTTGCGGGAGTCCGTTATCTGGATTGCCCAGAGCCGCAGCTGCTTCTTGTGCCAGTTCACGAAACAGTTGGTATTCCAGGCTCCTCCGTGTCCGAACCAGGCGTCTTCCGAATCCACCTGCGGAGCGGTAAGTCCCAGCGAATAGCCCTCCATACCCTCGGGACGGCTTGATACTGCCAGCAGGTTCTTGACCGTATCCTCCTCCAGGATGCGCACTCCATTGTCGCCAATTCCCAGATTCATAAGCATCTTGTAGAACTTGAGCTGGTCTGAAGCAGTTGTCCACAGGCCTGCTCCCGCTGAGGCGAACACGTGCGAATCATTGTAGGGACGCTGCTCCCAGGAATTCTCTTCCACCCACTGGGCGGGACGGTCGTCAAAAGTCCTGTACATCTGGATTTGGGTTTCCAGCTGGGCATCGCTGGGCCAGAAAGTGCTGCTGCTCATCCCCAAAGGGTCGAGAACCTCCTTCTGGAGATACTTCTCCCACTTCATTCCGGTCACTGCTTCGACTACTGCCGCAGCGATATCGATACCCGTATTGGAGTACAGAACCCTGGTGCCCGGCTCGAACATCAGAGGGCTCTCGGCGGCGATGGATGCCACCTGCCTGAGAGGGGCTCCGCCTGACCATCCTCCTCCGCGAACGTCCCTGCGCTTGGCACTGCACTCGAACGGGAAGCCTCCGGTATGATTGAGCACCATCCTGATTGTCAGCTCATTCTGTGCCTTTTTCAAGACCTTGGTATCATTGTCAGCACTCTCAAGCACCCAGAGTTCCCTGAACTCGGGGAGGTACTTCGATACAGGGTCATCCAGGCTCACAAGTCCCTGCTCCACCAGCTTTGCAACCGTCACGCCGCAGAAACCCTTGGTCTGGGAGCATTGCATATACACGTCATCCAGGCTAATGGGCCTTTTAGCGTCCACGTCGGCATAGCCCAGGCAAGCGACTTCGTACACTCCGTCTTTATAGAGTATACTGATGGCTCCGGGCAGAATGCCGCTGTCCACATAGCTCTGAAGGGCGTCCTGAACGAAATGTGTCCCCGATTCGGGAAGTGTGTTCTGCGCGCAGCAGCAGGTCAGAAGGGCCAGAAGCGGCAGCAGGAGAAGAGAGAAAAGTGTCTTTTTCATATATGGTCTGTCATTAGTTCCGCAAGCGACAAAGATAGTGATTATTTTCCATCCACCCGAATCTAGGGCCGCTGATGCACCTGTTTCAGTTCTCCCAAAGGGGCTGATTAATCAGCTCGCATTTTCGGGCCAGCGAAACCTGCTTCCCGGCCAGGTAGCGGTTTACCCATTCCGGGTTACGGTACAGCGGGTTGGGGAGGCAGCAGGCAAGCGCCGTCGCATCGGCTCTTGTCAGCTCAGAAGGGCTGATATGGTAATAATACTGCGAAGCAGCCTCAATGCCGAAGATTCCCGGACCCATCTCGGCAACATTCAGGTACACCTCCATAATGCGGCGCTTCCCCCATATCTTTTCGATCAGGACCGTATAATAGGTTTCCAAACCTTTGCGGAACCAGGTCCTGCCGCACAAGGTGAAACAGTTCTTCGCCGTCTGCTGGCTGATGGTACTGCATCCGCGGATTTCGCTTCCCCTCTCGCGATGCCGGCGCCACATCCGGCCCATCTCCTGCGCATCGAAACCGTTATGCCACAGGAATTTACTGTCTTCCGAGGCGATTACGGCCTTTACCATCTCCGGCGACACGTCATCCAGTGACACCCACTGATGCCTGAACTGCAACTCGTTGTTGCCGATATAGTTTAGGCTTCTTTTCAGCATCAGCGGGGTTGACGTCACCGGAGCCCACTTGAGAATGAGCACCAGCAATATACTGGAAAGCACAAACCCTGCGGGAATATACGCAAGAAGAATCGTCAGAAACTTTTTCCACATAGCCGTCTATCGCATCACCTCTCCTTTTGCGTTCAGGATGACCTCGGAGTAGTGGTCCAGGAGCAGAGCCCTATACATATTCTTGTCCACGGCCGTAATCGAAGAATACAGAGGCTCCGTAAGTCTGTGACAGTCAGCATCCATAAGGCCGCAACGTCCGCCTACGCGATACCTGAAGAGTCCTGTCTTGACGGTCTTGGTGATGTATTCAATCTCGCCCTCCCTGTTCTCGAAACGCTCTTTCTCTTCATAACTCAGGGCCGTAACATCGTCAAGCACAAACGAATTGATGACATTTCCGTCATACTTGACCTGCATCCTTACCCCGGCTTTTGACACTATTGCGTACTCGTCGAAGGTGCTGATGTGGTCGTACTGCGGCTGGATAATCCAATCTCCTTTCTTGTCGATGATGCCACATTTTCCAAGAGGGTCGGCGACTATGCACATCCCGTTCTTGAACACGAATTCGGAGAGAGGGTTCCCGTGATAAGGGTACTTGAAATCGATGACCGTGTTACCCTTACGGTCAATGAATCCTATCATCCCGTTCTTCTGGACGGCGGCCAGACCTTCCGAGAACACCCAGGCCCTGCGATACTGTGCCGGAATCGCAATCTCGCCCGTATAGGCATTGAAATAGCCCCGCTTGTTGTCCGAGCAGAAGACCGACAGGGAGTCGTTCGGGGAGCTGGAGGTCCATTCCAGGCTGATATCCTTGATGGTAGTTTTCCCCGTTTTCTCGTTCTTGATGGACACCTTGCCGTCCGAACTCTTGACAGCCACAAGGTCATCGCTCTTCAGTATGCCTTCTTCCACCTGGGGAGCGTTCCGCCTGGCTTTGCGGGATGAGCAGCCCGACACGATGGGCGGCACTACAATTACTCCAATCAGCAGCCAGGCGCAAAGGCCCACAATCACTTTTACATAAGTACTCATTTCTTTTGTCGTTTTAGAATTTCCAGCGCAAAGTTGAAAACTAATTTACTAATATTCAAGCCCTTAATACCCCTTATGTACCAAACGCAGTTGTATCGTACCAATAACTTTTCGCCGGTAGAATTCGTACTCTATTTTTTCATTTCGTACATTCCCGCCCAAAAATGGAAATGACAGCCTCTTTTTTCCTATTTTTGCAGTGTCATCTATGATTACAGGCAAACAGATACTACTCTCCAAGGGCACGGAACTACTCAGGGTCCCGGCAAGCCGCCTGATGTTCGTCTCTTCCGATGGGAACTATTCCAATATAGTGACCGCCGACGGGCGCACTCATCTGGTGTCTTTCCAACTCGGGCAGATAGAAGACCTCATCGGAGAGCAGCTTTCTGACGATGCCGAGCTTTTCATCCGGCTCGGTCGCGGCCTGATTATAAATATGGATTATATTTACCTCATCGATATAGCCAAACAGCAGCTCATTCTCTCCGACTGTGCGGGGAGTTGGCACGAACTTGGTGCCTCAAAAGAGGCCCTGACCAAGCTCAAGGCGTATATCGAAGCACTTAACAGTATGGGACATGAGCAACAAAACAGATGAAATACGGGACGATGAGATCCGCATAATCGGGAAGAACGGCAAGCAGACTGACCAAGGAGGGCGCAAGTGGCTCTGGATCAGTCTGGGTGCAGTCGCAGTCGTGGCTGTTGTGCTGGTGCTTGTCCTGAGTCTTTCCGGCAGGAAGAGCACAGGGAAAGAGGCAGAGGTTGTGCCGGAGCTCTTTGACCCGGTGCCGGTGGTTGAACAGCCATCCGAGAGCGAAAGCGAGAAGAAAGCCTGGCTTGGAGACTACTCCGACGAGACCACTCCTTACACCGAGCATATCCAGCGGACTATCAATGACATAAACCTGGACATCTACATCCCCCACAATGCCCGTCCTTCGCTTCTGCTGGGAGTACCGGACCCTTCGGACAGCCGCATCATATTTGCCAACCAGGCGGCGGACGTCAGGGCGGACAACGGGAAGATAAACGGGGCCTATGTGCTTGCAGGCAAGCCGCTTGCGTGGGGCCTGTCGAAAAAGGGCTATGTAGCCGTCATCGACGGGGAGGTAACTGTGGGAGTTGCGGACAACTCTCCCCTGTTCGAGAAGGCCACGGAGACGGGAGGATATTTCTTCAGGCAGTACGCCCTGGTGGACAACGGAGTCCTGGTGGAGAACGCACCCAAGAACAAGGCTGTACGCAAGGCAATCTGCGACAGGGCCGGGGAGATAATGGTGGTGATGAGCGAGAGCAAGGAGTCGTTCCACGACTTCGCCCAGGCCCTGGTGGACCTCCAAGTGGACAATGCCGTGTACCTCGTGGCTTCCATCTCGCACGGCTTCTACCGCGACCGCGACGGAGAGTTCCAGATGATTTACGAACGCGGGCAGATCCGCTACCCCAACGAGAACTACATCCTCTGGACAGTAGAGTAGGATTGTGGGCAGCTTATCCTCCCATCTGCAATCCGCATAGAACTGCATCTCGGGCCTGTTGCCTTGTACGAGGAGATGCAAAACCCTTCAATATAAACTTGCCGCAGGCGGAGGCTGGACCGGGGGCACCCGCGGTGAGCATTCGACTTCAGAGAATCATACAGGATTCCCGAAAACCTCAGTCAACTGGTTCCTGCACAAGCTCACATATTCAATTTTCGATGGCAATCACTGTTCATTTTTGGGTGGCAGTGGACGGAGCATAGAAGATAGAAGTAGTGTACTCCAGGCCTCTCACTTAAAGCGTGTTGGAAGAGCATATTTCGTGCGTATTTCTGCTCGAATCCAACTGAAAAAGCATAATTCCGGTGATAATATGGAGAAATGCCAATGAAAACAGAGTTTCTCCAGAATATTGCCCAAAAGATGCTCAAACCCAGAAATCAGAGCAGAATAAGATGGTTTATCTGCTCTCGTTCAAGTTAACGATAAGGCAACACCTGCCCGGCGGCCGAGTTGCCTTATTTTCCGATACGCAAACTTATAATAGATTGATTGCGAGAAAATTACGCAATAATGGCGAAACCTGCCGATGATGACCATCGATACCGAAGTACCACTATTCCGCGCCGGAAAACAATCAGCGGCAAGGTTGGACAAATATGGGCAAAATTATTCTATTTCATTGTCCTGCTCGATCCAAATTAAAGATATTTTCTAGAGAACGTGATATGCAACGTGTAAGTACTTTGCAAGAAAATATGAGATTATTGAAAAACTCCCTTGGTTATGAGAAGATCGACGAAATCAGGAAACATTTCAACGAAGAGACTCCGGTCCCTGATGGCCTGCATGTTCCGTTAAATGATCTTTTCCGCAAATATGCTGTTGTTGGCGGTATGCCGGAGGCAGTAAACACCTTCCTTGAGACCAATAACATCAGCGATGTGTATGAGGTCCAGCAGAATATCATTGAGGAGTACAAAGATGATATGGTCAAATATCCTCAGCTGGCAAAGGAAAACAAGAAGGCCCAGTACTCTGTGGTTAAAAGATGTCTACCTTCTTGACGAACCATAGCACATCTTACCTGTTTCCGTCAAGCCAGAAGGGCGCTGATGTCAGGGATGTATTCTCCTGCGATGCTATCGCGTTTGCGCTGCAGGAACATGACCATATAGATGGGCAGGTAAACGACTTTTCCATCGATGCGAACATTGTCGTTGCAAAGGACAATGGCCTCAGGGATATTATACTCTGCGTTGCTCAGGATATTGTTCAGTGCCAGATGGAAGGCGTAGTCCTTGCCGTACTTGACCTCCACTGGCAGTATTGTGCCATCTCCTTTCTCCAAGACAAAATCAACCTCACCCTGCTTTTTGTTGTTGAAGTAGTATAGATGCTCAAACCCGTGTGAGAGCATCTCCTGTGCTACAACGTTTTCGTAAATGGCTCCGTGATTGATATTGACTTCTCCGCGGAGAATCCTGAGCTGTATGCCGTCGGCGTATTGATATGCGAGCAGGCCCACATCGTTCTGGAAGAATTTCAGAAGGTTTCTCTGTTTGTTCAGGAGCAGGGGAACGCGAGGCTCCTCGACATTGAATACGGGAATACCCACTCCTGCATTCTTGAGCCACAGGAAACTGTTCTCGTACATATTGAACTTTGCATTCTCGTTCAGGTTTTTCAAAATAAAACGCTTGTTCTTGGCGTTGAGTTCGTATGGGATAAGGTCGAATACTTCGTCCAAGTACAACTTATCGTCTTTGTCATACCGTGCGATATCCCGTTTGTAGATATTGATGATGGCTCGCTGTTCGGCAGCCACGTGCTGCATGTTCTTGGTTTGCAGGTATTTCCACACAGCTGAGGGCATTCCTCCGACAATCAGATACAGATTGAATACAGACATCATCTGGCTGTGAACCACGGGATCGACAGGAGTTCTGTCTTCAAATGAATTACGGAGCGCATCGATGACCTTCGGAGCCACCCCAATTGCCAAAGCGAATTCTTCGAAATCGAGCGGGAATACATCTACCACATCCATATAACCGACAGGTTCAGAGCGGACATCGTTCAATCCCACGCCCAATAACGAACCTGTCAGACCATACCTGAAACTGCCTTCATCAACCAGGAACTTGATCTGTGTGACACACTCCTTGCTCTCTTGAATCTCGTCAAGCAGGATGAATGTCTTCCCGGGGACCATAGGTACGTCAGTGAAAGTGGACAGTCTCAACAGGATATCGCCAGCGTTCTGCACTCCTTCAAAGATGCCAACAGCTTTTGGAGTTTTGATGAAGTTGATTTCGATATAGTGCTCGTAGGTTCGTGCTGCCAGTCTCCTGAAGGCTTCTGTTTTTCCCACCTGCCTTGCACCGGTGAGGAGCAAAGCTTTATTCTGCGTCCTATAGAACTCGTCCAGGAACGCATCGAGTTTGCGTGTAATCA
>CAMCGB010000001.1 GCA_945874355.1 uncultured Bacteroides sp. | reverse complement strand
TTATTCTGCGTCCTATAGAACTCGTCCAGGAACGCATCGAGTTTGCGTGTAATCATCGTTTTTCCTTTTTTACAACGCAAAAATAAGCTATTGCCTCCTTTTTTCCAACATGGTTTTCCGGATAATTTCTACCTTTTCCAATCTTTTTTCCAATGGACTGATAATGAAAGCAGGAGGCGGCCAGGCCTGAACAGAACAGCCGACTGCAGCGGCGGCCACAGCGACATTACCATTAAATGATTATCATTTTATAGTAATCATAAAACAGTAATGCATTTTTTCATTATATTTGCGAACAAACGATACAGAGATGAAGAACCCATTTGTGACTAACGGATATGCTGGCGCGGAGTACTTTTGTGACAGAGTGACGGAGACAAAGGACCTGAGAACTTTGCTCAGGAACGAAAACGACATAGCACTCATCTCCCCTAGAAGGCTCGGCAAGACGGAGTTGATAAACCATATATACGATTGCGACGAGTTCAGGGAAGATTACTATTGTTTCCTTGTGGACATATATGCTTCCAAATCTCTGAATGACCTTGTCAACCTGCTTGGAAAAGCCGTGTTGGATGCTCTCAAGCCCAGAGGTAAAGCAGTATGGGAGAGATTTCTATCAACCGTCAGTTCTCTCAGATCCGAGATTCGATTCGACATAAATGGTTTGCCTTGCTGGAGCGTAGGATTGGGAGAGATAACCAATCCCACAGCCACACTGGACGAAATATTCACATATCTCCAAAATGCCGACAAACCTTGCATCGTAGCTATTGATGAATTCCAACAGATTACAAAATACCCGGAATCCACGGTAGAGGCGACACTGCGCACTTATATTCAGAGAACCACCAATGCTCATTTCATCTTCTCCGGAAGCCAAAGACATTTGATGAATGGAATCTTCACATCTCCTTCAAGGCCGTTTTACCAAAGCGTGGCTATCGTGAACCTCCAAGCCATTTCACTTGACAAGTATTCAGAATTCGCCACTCAAAAGTTTGAGCAATATGGGAAAAAGCTGGCTACAGATGTTGTCCCGATTCTTTATGAGCGCTTCGATGGAGTTACTAGTTATATACACCGTGTACTTAATATACTGTTTTCCAGGACAGATAGAGGTGGATACTGCGGTGCCGATATGATAGATGATGCAGTCGATTTCCTCGTAAGACTGTCATCTGACAGCTACGAGTCACTCCTATACCAAATACCTATCAGGCAGAGAGACCTCCTCCTTGCTATCGCCTCTGAAGGCAAGGCTTACCAGATTAACGGAGGTAGCTTCATCAAGAAGTACTCTTTAAGCTCCGCCAGCAGTGTAAGTTCTGCACTTAAGGGTCTCCTTGACAAAGACTTCTTGGCACAGGACAAAGGAGTATATTCCCTCTACGACAAATTCTTTGTAATTTGGCTTGAAAAGAGAGGTCTTCTTAGCAGATAGCATTGCACGGGCTATATGTCATTTCGGAGCACGCAGTGCGTAGTCGAGAAATCTATTAAATATCAGCATTTTATCTAGATTTCTCCACGCGCTTCGCTTGGTCGAAATGACAAGGGGAAAATGCTTAGTCGAAATGACAAATAGGCTGCTTGGAAACGAAATGACAAGGGGAAAATGCTTGGTCGAAATGACAGAAAGGCTGCTTGGAAACGAAATGACTAATGGCGGCTTTGTCGCATTGACAACGATTTGATAATTGTATTACACTTTTCAAAATAATTGCTATATTTGCCGTCAAGAGCCGGAAACCGTCAAAGGGCCGAAAGCCGTCAAAAAGCCAAAAGCCACCAAGGAACCGGAAACCTTCAAAGCACCAGAAAGATGATAGCTCTCGCAGACTGCAACACCTTCTTCGCCTCCGTTGAGCGGGCCCTGCACCCGGGGCTCAAGGGCAAGCCCGTGTGCGTGATGTCGAGCAACGACGGCATCATCGTGGCCCTTACTTCCGAGGCCAAGGCCCTGGGACTCAAGCGCGGAGACCCGGTCTTCAAAGTGAAGGACATACTCGGGAAGAACGGTGTGGCCGTATTCTCCGGCAACCTGATGCTCTACGCCGCTATGTCAAAGCGGGTGCAAAGCATAATGCGCCGCACTGTGGAGCACACCGAATGTTACTCCATCGACGAGCAGTTCCTCTATCTGGACGGCTACGAGAAGCACTACGACCTGGTGGAGCTGATGCGCGGGATGATAAGGCAGATAGCCCTTTGGACCGACATCCCGGTGAGCGTGGGGATAGCGAAAACCAAGACCCTGGCCAAGGTGGCGAGCAAGTTCGCCAAAAACTACAAAGGCTACAAAGGAGTCTGTATGATAGACACCGACGCCAAGCGCCGCAAAGCCCTCTCCCTGTTCGAGCTCGCGGACGTCTGGGGTATAGGACCCGGGAGCCTGGCGAAGCTCATCTCCCTCGGGGTGACCACTCCCCTGCAGCTGGCGGACAAAAGAGGCGAGTGGGTGCTGAAACACTTCCATAAGCCCATCTACCAGACCTGGATGGAGCTGAACGGCCACCCCTGCATAGACACTTCGGAGCTGATAGCGAGGCAGACAATCACCACCAGCCGCAGCTTCGGGAATATGATTTCGTCCGAAGAAGAGCTGAAAGCCTCGGTGGCATCTTTCGCGTCCAGCTGCTGCAGCACCCTGAGGGGCCAGGACTCTGCAGCAGGGCGCATATCGGTCTTCGCCTGCAGCAACCGCTTCCGCGAGGACCTGTCGCAGTACGGCAACATCGCTTCGCAGCGGCTCCCCGTTCCTTCGGCAGACACGCTGGAGATTACCGCGGCGGCGCTGGAGCTGGCCCATAAAATCTACCGCCCGGGCATCCAGTTCAAGAAGTCCGGGGTCATACTCTCGGACATAGTCCCGGGTTGCTGTCACAATGTCCTCTTCGACCCGGTCGAAAAAAGGGACGAGCGCGTGGAGCTCTCCCGCACGATAGACAGGATGAACCACAAATACGGCCTGCGCACGGTAGGGCTTGCCGTCGCAGCCGGCAGGAACGAACAGTGGAAGAACCGCAAGGAGCACCTCACCCCCAACTACCTTACTGACATCGACCAGATAATGACGGTAAAAATCTGACCGACTGTAAGGCTATAAAACTTTTTCACTATATTTATGCCTTGAGACTTCAATCACCACAAAAGCCCCAAATTATGAAAGAGACCATCCGTGAACTTTTCTGCTCGTACAGGTCTGCAGAAGCCTTCTGGGCAGCAGCCGAGAATGTGATGACAGACAGCTACAGTCAGGCGATGTTCCTGCGCATAGCAAACCAGAAAAACCATATCGCGCAACTCTACGAAGACATCGACAAAATCAAGACACTGGCAGACAAGGGCAACCCCTATATGCAATTTGCCTTCGCCCGCCTGCATGATACCCTCAGCACCGAGGAGAACTCGTCCGAACTGTGCTACAAGTACTACAATCTTGCCCTCAAGGGCGGAATTGCCGATGCCGGGATGCACCTCGCTTTCATGTTCCGCGATGCTGACCTTGGCGAAGTCGACGTCAGACTCTTCCTGAAATACTTCAACGAGGCCCTCGAAGCAGGCAGCCAGAGGGCGGCCCAGTTCCAGCTGCACCAGATGATCCACGGCTCGGACTACTTTACTGCCGACCCGGGCAAAGCGCTGATACGCCTGAACGACTACCTCGGCATCACGGACGACCCCGACCCGTACTACTACCGTCTCAAAGCATCGGCGGAGGAAAAGCTCGGGATGAAAGAGGAAGCCGCCAGGGACTACGAAAAGGCTGCGCAAAACGGCGACAGCGAGTCTTACTTCCTGCTTGCCTGCCTGACTTGCTGCGACGAGGAAGGGACAATGACATACGGAGAGAAGTTCTCGGAAATTATGGCCCTCGGGCAGGAAGCAGGCGCGGCCTCTGCATATCTGGAGACTGCCTTTATAATGAACGACGAGCTCTACGAAAAGCTGGACGGGAAGTTTCAGGCAGAAGTTAGGGAGCTGCTGGAGGACCAGCTGAGGCTCTCGACCCTTCTCGGAGGCGCGGATGCGGCTTATTTCCTGGGCTCATACTACGAAGAAGGCCAGTACGGCTTTGAGCAGGACTATGACCAGGCCTGGGGCTGGTACGCGAAAGGAGCGCTTCTGAGGTCGGAGGGCTGCTATGAAGCACTGAGCCGTATGGCGCTGGAAGACGAAACCGCCCCCGAGATGTATGACGAGGAATTCGGCTATGAGTGCGCATACAGGGGCTATATACTCGGCGCCGACACTCTCGAGCGAGTCATCAGGGGATACAGGAGCGGACATCTTACTTCTCACGCCGCCGTCATCGAGGAGTTCTATCTGCCGCTCTACGAGGAGCAGTTCGGGGACGTGGATTATGACGAACCTGAGATTGAGGAAGACTTCGCTTTCGGCTACGATGACCCCGATATTGTAGTACCTGAATATCAGGACAATAAAAGGCAGAAAGCAGATACGAAAAAGCTGATGGAGGTTTGCGAGAAGAGCCTTGAGCAGGCGGAAAAGGCCACCGAGAAGCAGAATTACCCCTGGAAAGTGGCTTCCTTTGCCCGGGAGTACGCCGATGCCGCCGATGTTCTGAAAGACTACGAGCACCTTCTGAACAGCCTCTACAGCATGAACTCCAGGATGCTGAATCTTATATTTGACCATCCGAGGCTCAAGCTGCGGCTCTGCCGGATTCAGCTCGACGTCTTGAGGTACCTGGAAGCCATCAGCGGTCACGAGATGGGTCTGACGGAAGATATGGCAAATGAGGTCGACGGGCTTTCATCCTGCATTGCCCTCGCAGACCAAGGGCGGCTGGACGAAGTCCCCCAGACAGGCCACCTCAAACGCGACCCTGTGGAGTGGACAAAACGCTGGGAAGAAGTCATAGACGAAGCCGACCGCATTGCCTACACGAAGCTCAAGGGCACGCCCCGCGGTATGGGCTGGTGTTTCAGCTTCTGGAGCGAACGCGCAGCCGCACTCCGGACCTTCGGGATCGAATGGCGCAATCCCCACATAATGAACCCCCGGGTGTTGTTCGACTAGGGGCGCTCCCGGACTGCATAGACGGAAAAGGCCGACCACGAGGGCCGGCCTTCATTATCGTCGCATCAGACTACCACTCAAGAATCTTCTTGAAGTCGTACTCCTCGGGATCGGCTACATAAGCCTTGGCAGCCTCGTAGTCGGCAGGAGTGATATAGTGGCAGATATGATTGTAGTAGTTCTGGGCTATGCCACCCTCGATCTCGACTCTGCGGGGAGGAATCTTGCCCTCTTCGTTCTGGAGGTCGTGCAGGTAGAGAGGCTTGGCGTTGCCGAATGCGTCAACATATACCATACATCCGGTCTCGCCCTTCTTGAAGAGCTCATATACTCCCATTGCGAGTTCTGAGCAGTAGGTCAGGTCGTAAGCGATGGGATCCTGGCAGCGGACGTCGTATCCGATCTCCACGGGACGGGTCTTGACCTTGAGGCCGATCTTCTTTGCCTGCTTCTCGAGCAGCTCATTGAAGAGCACTGCCTTTGAAATCTTGCCGAGTTCGGGATGTCCGTGCTCGTCGTAGGTCATATGCACTCCGGCAGCCTTGATGTCCTCGGCGGAAAGGTCGTGGAACACACCTTCAGCCACAACTACGGTACCGTAGTCAATGCCGAGCAGCTTGCGCTTGATGATGGCGGAGAGGGTGAGCTTGATGATCTTGTCGATAGTGATGCCGGTCTTGTTGAACATCTCGGGGATGATGGTCATAGGACAGTGGGTAGCCTCGCCGATACCGAGGGCAAGGTGTCCTGCAGAACGTCCCATAGCGCTGATCAGCAGCCAGTTGCCTGAGGTACGGGCATCCTCGTAAACAGTGCGGGCAATATGGGCACCCTCATCCTTTGCGGAGTTGAATCCGAAGGTAGGAGCGTTGTCCGGAAGAGGAAGGTCGTTGTCGATGGTCTTGGGGACGTGGATATTGTGTATGGGATACTGCTTCTTTTCCAGGAACTTGGCAATACGGTTGGCTGTCGAAGCAGTGTCGTCTCCGCCGACGGTGACAAGAAGCTTGATGTTGTTGTCCTTGAAGAGGTCAAGATTGAAATTCTTCTCGAAATCCTCGTCGGTAGGCTTGAAGCGGCTCATCTGGAGATAAGAACCGCCACGGTTGAAGTAGGCGTCAGCCTTGAAGAAATCCAGGTCTTCGGTGCGGGCATTCTTGCTGAAAAGTCCGCTGTAGCCTCCGTGAAGGCCGATTACCCTATAACCATTGCTCAGGAAAGTCTTGGCGACAGAGCACACCACGGTGTTCATTCCGGGAGCCGGACCACCGCCACACAGTATAATTACAGAATCTTTCATTTTGATTAATAATTAAATCTTGCGAATTTACTCATTATTAAGGAATTTTCAAAATCAAATTTGCTACATCTTATGAATATCTTTCCGGTCCATATTGCTTTTCTCATCAGTCATTTAGCACCACTAAACTCCTTCTTCGAAAAACAATCTTGCCTCGAAAATCTTATTCAAATCTGAAGCAATTTTTCATTTTCAAATTCCAGGAATTTTCAAAATAAGTTTTGCACGCTATTTGCTACATACTCGGCAAACTGAACCAATACATACAGACAATGGACATCAATTCACATACAATCGACAACAATCTCGTTCCTCTCCATCAGGAAATCTCCGAAAGCAATTCATTCATCGACGTAAGCAAATGGCTCGAGGACCACGCACTCCCCTATATGTCGCTGATGGCTTATTATAAATGTGCAATAATGGAGGTGGAGACCAAATTCAAGGTCCTCAACGAAAACTTCTCGCTCGGAGACGACTGCAACCCCATCGAGAGCATCAAGACGAGGCTCAAATCGCCCAAGAGCATTATGGAGAAAATGATACGCAGAGGCTACCCGCTAACTGTCGAAAGCATAGAGCAGAACCTTTTCGACATAGCCGGAGTCAGAGTGATATGTTCCTTTACCTCAGATATTTACAAGCTTGCAGACGCGCTCCTGAAGCAGGACGACGTGTTCCTTCTGCAGAAAAAGGACTACATACAGAATCCCAAGCCCAACGGCTACAGGAGCCTGCATCTGATCATCTCCACGCCCATATTCCTGCAGAGCGAAAAGCGGATGATGAAGGTGGAAGTGCAGCTGAGAACCATTGCGATGGACGCGTGGGCCAGCCTCGAGCACAAGATCCGATACAAGAAATCCAACGACAGGCTCAGCGGGGAGGATTGCAGACAGCTGGAAATCTGCGCCGGACTATGCTCCCAGCTGGACGAGAAGATGGAGGAAATCAACACCCGCTGCGGCAGGTAACCTCCGGGACACAGGCAGATCCTCAAGCGAATTATAACAATATTGTTAAATCTTTAATTATAGTTTCTTTTAGGTTAGTAATCTGAAAATCAACAATATAAATAAATATTAAAAAAATTTCATAAAATATTTTGCAAATTCAGAAAAATGTTATACCTTTGCATCCGGGTTGAGCAAGTGACCATTCTGGCCCATCAACCTATTGGTTATTAGTTTTAGTGTTATTAATTATGTGGTTAGTGTGAGTTGTTGCCGTGAGGTCACAACTCATTTCTTTTTTATGGGCTCGAGGTGTATCATTATGTGGGTCTCCGGGCCGAACTCCTGGCGAAGCGCTTTCTCGATTTTTACAGTGTGCGCGTGAGCCTTCTCCAAAGGTTCGTCGCCGCTCATCCTCAGATGCATCTCTATGGCGTAGCGGTTGCCCAGCTTGCGGGTGCGCAGGTTGTGTATGTCGCTCACTTCCGGCTCGCCCAGGGTAATCTGTCTTATCCTGTCTTCGGTCTCTTTCGGAAGGCTCTTTTCAAGCAGCTCTCCCAGCGACTCTCCGAGGAGCTTGAGGGCGGTGAAGGCGATGAACACGCTCACTATTACGGCGGCGATAGGGTCGAGTATGGCCCATTTGCTTCCGAGAAGTATGGCTCCGCCTATACCTACTGCCGTGCCTATTGACGAGAGGGCGTCGCTGCGGTGATGCCAGGCGTTGGCTTCCACTGCGGCCGAGCCCACTTCCCTGCCCACTTTATGGGTAAGCTGATACACGATTTCTTTGAGCGCCACGCTGAGCAGGGCTGCGGCAAAGGCTATCCAGCCGGGACTGGAAAGCGTGCCCCCGCGGGCTACCATAATGATTTTCTCCACTCCGTCCTTTCCTATCATCACGCCCACGCACAGCAGCGCAAGACCTATGGTGGCAGTGGCCAGGGTCTCATATTTGCCGTGGCCGTAGTCGTGGTCCTCGTCCTGGGGGCGGGTACTGATTTTCACAAACAGCAGCACTATAAGGTCTGTGAGAAAGTCGCTCAGAGAGTGGACGGCGTCGGCTATCATTGCGGCGGAGTGGCCGAGGATGCCGGCCACAAACTTGAATGCGAGCAGCAGTACATTTACTATGCTGCCGAGTATTGTTACCCTGTAGATTTTCTGTTCCCTGTTCATAGATTCAGTTAAGTTTTACCTTAATATTGTTCCGCGTGCGCAGAAGTTCAACATAAAAGTGTAAATATAACAACATATACTTGCAATCCAATAGCAAAGTCCGGTTCCTGCCCTTCCTCTGTCTCGTACCGGCAGCGCGGCATCGGAGATATGTTCCTCAGGGACAGTCCCGTTCGGAACATACCATCCGCCTGCCTTTGCAGCTGCCTCCCTGTCATTTCGACTAAGGCAGAAGATACTAAGGGGCCGCCAAAAAAGCAGCCCCTTGGGAGTTAATGTGTAAATGCTTGTTGATTAGAATAAATTGGCTGAAAGAAGAAATACCAAAACTGTGCCAAAAAATGTATCTTTGCAAACTGGAATATGAAAGAACCGTCAACCTTACCAACACCAGATAGTTATGAGTGACGAAATGAACCTTGTACGGGACCTCGCGGTCATCCTGATCTCCGCCGGAGTCTTCACCATTATATCCAAAGCCCTCAAGCAGCCCCTTATCCTGGGCTACATCATAGCCGGAATACTCATCGGCCCCCACGTGGACTTCTACTTCGGAATCTCCAGCACCGAAGCCGTACACCAATGGGCAGAAATAGGAATGATATTTATGATGTTCGGCCTCGGCCTCGAGTTCAGCTTCAAAAAACTGCTCAAGGTCGGCAAAGGCGCCATCATCACAGCCGGATGCAAATTCCTCGGAGTCTTCGTAATGGGCTTTGTCACCGCCCAGGCAATGGGCTGGTCCACAATGGAGAGCATCTTTCTGGGCGGCCTCCTGTCAATGTCCTCCACCACCGTGATAGTCAAATGCTTCGACGAACTGGGCCTCAAAAGCAAACCCTACGCGCAGGTCGCCTTCGGCACCATCATCCTCGAAGACCTGATAGCCATCCTGCTGATGGTGCTGCTGACCTCGCTCGCCGTCTCCAAAGGCTTTGCCGGAGGTGAAATGGCCTTCAACCTGGCGAAGCTCGCCTTCTTCCTGATACTCTGGTTCCTCGTCGGCATATTCGTCATCCCCACCCTGCTCAAAAAAGCCAAAAAATACCTCAACTCCGAAATCCTGCTCATCGTCAGCATAGGCCTCTGCTTCGGTATGGTAGCCATCGCTTCCGCCGTAGGCTTCTCTTCCGCCCTGGGCGCCTTCGTAATGGGCTCAATCCTCTCCGAAACCATTGAAGGTGAGAGAATTGATAAGGTAGTCACTCCGCTCAAAGACCTGTTCGGGGCCATCTTCTTCGTCTCAGTCGGAATGATGGTCTCCCCTGCCGACATCGCGGCCCATTGGGCTACCATATTGATTATCACCCTGCTTGTCTGGGTAGCAGACATCATTTTCGTCACGCTGGGAGGGGTACTTGCCGGGAAAGGCCTGGAAAACGGCCTGCACACCGGCTTCAGCCTCGCGCAGCTGGGTGAGTTCGGATTCATCATCGCAGGTGTAGGCTGTTCGCTCGGAGTGATGCGGGGATTCATCTACCCGGTAATCATAGCAGTCAGTGTCATCACCACATTCACAACCCCTTATCTGATTAGAGCCGCCGGCCCCGCATATTCATTCCTCTCCAGACACCTGCCCCAGGGCCTGCTCCAGAAGCTCTCCCCCCAGGTAGAAACCAATTCCGGGAATGAGCAGGAACAGAGCGAATGGAAGAAGCTGCTCAAGGCATACGCGCTTCGCATAACGATGTACGGAGTGGTCATCATAGCCCTGGACATAGCCTCACGCCTGTACCTGGAGCCCCTGGTGCTAAAACTGCTGCCCCAATGGAGCGAAGGATCGCGCACAGCTCTGAACCTGAGCGTAACCCTATTGGTGATGGGGCCCTTCTTCTACGGGCTGGGAGTCAGCACCGGAGCCATCAACAACAGCGCCGTCAAGCTGCTCAAACAGAAAAAGAGCAATGCCCTGCCGATATTCGCCCTGATTCTGCTCCGCTCCATGATTGCCATCGGAGCCGTGCTTTCGGTAGTTGCCGCACGAGTCAAGCTCTCCGCCTGGGCTATCGTGCTGATAATCATAGCCGGAATTACCCTGATAATGATTGCCCGCCACTATGTGAAAAAGTACACCCGCTTCGAGCAGATGTTCATAAACAACCTCAACGAAAAAGAGAAGAGGCAGAGGGAGCTGGCCCCTGTCAGCTCTTCGGTGATGGCAAAGCTGGGCAACTACGACGTGCATCTGGAGCTTATATGCGTATCGCCTGACTCCGAGTATATAGGTCAGAAGCTTAAGGACCTGCCCCTGAGAAGCATAACCGGGGCGAACATCATCAAAATCACCAGGGGGAGCCGGAGCATCATCATCCCTTCCGGCGACGAAGTCCTCTACCCTATGGACGCTCTGCTGGCAGTGGGCAGTTCCGAGCAGATAGAGAAGCTCAAAGGTCTGGTCGAGAATTCCAAAGCCGAGCGGGAAGCCAGCTCCAATGAGGCTCAGAGCGACTTCACAGTAAGCTCCGTATGTCTTGGAGACGATTCACCTTTATGCGGGAAGAAGCTCTCGGACACCAATATGAGACAGAACGCGTGTATGGTGGTGAGCGTCGCCAGGGGCAACGAATTCACCACCAACCCTGCGCCCGACTTCGTTTTTGAAAGCGGGGACCTGGTGTGGATAGCGGGGCAGAAGGAAGGCTGCGACAAATACGCCGCCTGAGGCTCCGGAGGGCGCTAGCGAACAAGAGCTGCGCAAAGCTGCTCGAGAGCAGGCATATCGCTGTCCTTGAGGCGGCTGCGTATGCTCACAACGGGCTCCACAAGTTCAACCTGCTTAAGCTGCGAGAGCATCTCTTTCATAACCTTTGCCGCCGAAGGAGCCCAGGAGCCGTTCTCCACAATGGCAAATCTTCTCTTGCACAGGCCCTTTATCTGAAGATGATAGAGAAAATCGTGCATAGGAGGGAACACTCCGGCATCGTAGCTGCTGGCGGCAAGCACGATGGAGCGGCAGCGGAAAGCGTCAGCAACGCTGTACGACACGTCTGTGCGGCAAAGGTCCACAAGATGGGCTGGCACGCCTTTTTGATTCAGCATTTCTACCAGTTTGCCGGCAGCGGCCAGGGTGCCTCCGTGTATGGAAGCGCAGGCGACCATCACCTCGTCCTCAAGTTCGGGAGTATAATTTGCCCACTTCGAATACAGCTCGACTGCAGGGCCTATGGTATCAAGCCCCAGGATAGGGCCGTGAAGAGGGCAGACCTGCTCGATATCTTTGGCGGGGATCTTCGACAGCAGGCGGCCGACCTGGGCGCCATACTTCCCGCAAATGTTGCAGTAATACCTTCGGGCCTCGTCTTTCCAGGCATCGATATCGCTGAGTGTCAAATCTTCGGAGCATCCTCCTATGCCTTTCTGAACCGCTCCGAAACTTCCGAAAGCATCGGCACTGAAAAGCATATGCTTCTCAGGCAGGTAGCTTACCATAACCTCGGGCCAATGCACCATAGGAGCGGAGTAGAAAGTCAGGCTGGCTCCGTCCAGGTCCAGGCTCTGGCCCTCGGAGACGGCAAGAGAGCGGGCAGAGTAGTCCTTTGAGGGGAAGAAGTTGGGAATCATCTTCAGGGCTGCCGCAGAGCAGACCAGGGTGAGTCCCGGGAATGTGTCCATAAGACGGGCAATCATCGAAGAGTGGTCCGGCTCCATATGATGGACTACCAGATAATCGGGCTCAGCGCCATCAAGGCCAGAGAGCAGATTGTCCATCCATTCTTTTTCCACTGATGGGTCGCAAGTGTCCATAACTGCGGTCTTTCCCGCCTTGATGAGGTAGGAATTGTAGCCCATGCCTTCGGGGATGGGGTACTGGCTTTCGAAAAGGTCAATCTTGCTGCTTGACGCTCCGATATATGTAACGCTGATGTGCTTCATTTAAATTATATTAACTAAAGTTTCGCAAGTATATAATTGTTTGTTAATAATAGCTTTGTGCGCTCTTGCGAAACTTTTGTCCACGCACAAAAACTCATTTACGTTACCCTTCTCCTAAATCCTCTTCCTCGGGAAGAGGACTTTCTTTCGGCCTGAAGGCCTCAAATATAGGTTGTTTCGCACATGCGAAACTTGAGTTCTATTAACTTTACAAAAATAAGCATTAATCTGCAATAATAAAGGTGTGGTGTTGCTAAACTGGAACAAATGATGTAATTTCACACATTCAAAAAATTGACCACGCAATGTACGGAAAAATCAAAGACCATCTCAGGGACACTCTTTCTGAGATTCGCGAGGCCGGACTCTATAAAGAAGAGCGCCTCATAGAGAGTTCGCAGTCAGCTGCAATTTCAGTCTCAGGCAAGGAAGTGCTGAACTTCTGCGCGAACAACTACCTCGGGCTTGCCAACGACCCCAGGCTCATCAAGGCCAGCGCCGCGATGATGCAGGAGAGGGGCTTCGGTATGGCCTCCGTGCGCTTCATTTGCGGCACCCAGGACATTCACAAGCAGCTTGAAGCGGCTATCAGCGACTATTTCAAAACCGAGGACACCATCCTCTACGCCGCCTGCTTCGACGCCAACGGAGGAGTCTTCGAGCCTCTGCTCACCGAGCAGGACGCCATCATCTCTGACGCGCTCAACCACGCATCCATCATCGACGGTGTAAGGCTCTGCAAGGCAAAGAGATACCGCTACTCCAACGCCAATATGGAAGAGCTCGAGGAGTGCCTAAAGCTCTCTCAGGAGCAGAGATTCAGGATCATAGTCACCGACGGAGTGTTCTCAATGGACGGAAATGTGGCACCTGTGGACAAAATCTGCGACCTGGCCGAAAAGTACGACGCCCTCGTGATGGTGGACGAGTCTCACTCCGCCGGAGTTGTAGGAGAGACTGGCCACGGGGTGAGCGAGCTTATGAACACTTACGGAAGGGTTGACATCTATACCGGCACCCTGGGCAAAGCCTTCGGAGGCGCAATGGGAGGATTCACCACGGGAAGAAAGGAAATCATCGAGCTTCTCAGGCAGAGGAGCCGTCCTTATCTGTTCTCCAACTCCCTGGCTCCCTGCATCATAGGCGCAAGTCTGGAAGTGTTCCGCATCCTCAAGGAGAGCAACACCCTTCACGACCGCCTGGTAGAGAATGTCAGCTATTTCAGGGACAAGATGATGTCTGCAGGCTTCGACATCAAGCCCACCCAGAGCGCAATCTGCGCAGTGATGCTCTACGACGCAAGACTCTCCCAGGAGTTCGCGGCCGAGATGCAGAAGGAAGGCATCTATGTCACCGGATTCTACTACCCTGTAGTGCCCAAGGACCAGGCCCGCATAAGGGTTCAGATTTCAGCGGCCCATACAAGAGAGCAGCTGGACCGCTGCGTTGAAGCTTTCATCAAGGTTGGTCACAAGCTTGGGGTTCTGAAGTAGGCTCCCCGAAGCTTTTTCGGTACACAGAATCCACTACCAACCCCGCAAGGGTCATCCCGAAGATGGCTGTGATATGGACCAGGGAACCCTTCTGCTCACCTATCAGTTCATCTCCGTAAACACATTGGAAACTATGCTCAGGCAGCCTCCCGCTTTGCCTGAGCTTTTTTCTGAGTGCGGCTCCGAGCGGGCAGTCTCTCACCTTCCAGAAGTTGCCTACCTTGATGCGGCGCGGGTCAACCTTTCTTGCCGCACCCATCGACGAGAAGAAGGTGGCGCGGCTCGCAGTGGCGCAGCGTATCAGTTCCGCCTTGTCCTTGAGCGAGTCAATCGCATCTATGATATAATCAAACCGGTCCAGCCCGAATTCCGGCGCGCTGGTGGCATTGAACTCCTTTGCGAGAGCTTTGATACTGGCGCAGGGGTTGATTTGGAGTAGAATGGCCTTGAGTTCCTCGACCTTGCTCTTTCCGACGCTAAGTACGGTGGCTTCTCTCTGGCGGTTTATGTTGCTCACGCTCACCAGGTCGAAATCCACCAGCGTGAGATGTTCCACTCCCGAGCGCACTAGAGCCTCGGCGCACCAGCTGCCTACTCCCCCGACCCCGAAGATGCATACGTTGATTCTGCGCAGTTCTTCCTGGGCCGCAGTTCCGAGGGCGAGAGTGGCGCGGGCGAATATATCATTGTAAGAGAATTCTGACATTTTTGTAGTGAGTTCCAATCGTAGCGAGGGGCGAAATTACGCAGAATTTCGTATCTTGTCAAATATTTCATTAAAGAAACGGATTATGAAACGCATTATAGCATCCCCCAAGGCTCCTGCAGCTGTAGGACCTTACTCCCAGGCAGTTGAGTTGAACGGCACCCTTTTCATCTCGGGCCAGCTTCCCGCAGATCCCCGGACGGGAGAGTTCCCCGAAGGCATTGAAGAGCAGACAAGACGCAGCCTTGACAATCTTGGATACATTCTCGAAGAAGCCGGTCTTGGCTTTGACGATGTTGTAAAGACCACGGTACTGCTCGACGACATAGCCAATTTCGGAGCGATGAACGCCGTCTATGCCGAGTATTTCAAGGGTGACAAACCCGCCAGAGTGTGCTATCAGGTAGCCAAACTGCCCAAAGGAGCTATGGTCGAAATCGATGCCATAGCAGGGAAATAGAATGCCGACAATTTCAGACAGCACGCGGGGAGAATTCGCCCTCATAGAAAAGATCAGGAATCTGTCCGCCCCTGTCCCTGAAGGAGTTTTGGGGATAGGTGACGATTGCGCTGTTCTGCCTCAAAAAGACGGACTTCAGAGCCTTGTGAGCTGCGACCTTCTTGTGGAAGGAGAGCATTTCGTGCTCGACAGAATCAGCCCCCGGGAGCTCGGGTGGAAGTCTGCCGCAGTGAATATCAGCGATATAGCGGCGATGGGAGGAAGGCCCAGAGGGACTTTCCTCTCCCTTTGCTTGCCCGAAAAATTCTCCGAAGCGGATGTTCTGGAGTTCATCGAAGGCTACAACGCCCTGAGCTCCCGCTTCAGTTGCCCGCTTCTCGGAGGGGACACCACAAGGGGGAAGCTTCTGTGCATCAATGTCACTGTACTGGGCGAATGTCCGGCGGGCAGGGCCGTACTCAGGAGCGGAGCCCGGAGTGGCGACCTTATCTGCGTGACAGGACCACTTGGTGACTCTGCCACCGGGCTTGAACTCATACTCTCGGACAGGAGTTCCGATCCTAATTATCAATACCTTAAAGAGCGCCACTACCTCCCTGTGCCCCGCGTAGGTGAAGGAATGGCCATAGCAAAGGCAGGCGCCGGCGCAATGATGGACATCTCGGACGGCGTGGCTTCTGACCTGAGGCACATCCTGAAAGCGAGCTCAGTGGGCGCCGAAGTGGACTGCGGGGCCATCCCTATGTCAACTCAGATGCAGAAGACTTGCGCGAGCCTCGGGCTGGACCCTGTGGAGAAAGCCCTTTGCGGAGGAGAAGACTACGAACTCCTGTTCACCATAGGCGAACAGGAGCTCAAAAGGCTCGATGTCGAGCATTATGTCATAGGCAGAATCACTGCCGGCAACAGTCTTGTCTGGAAAGGCTCGGACAGGGATTACCTGGGCTTCCGGCACTTTTAGTATTGCCTGCCCGGATTATCGCTTAGCTGATGAACAGTAGCTCGCGGTACTTGGGCAGAGGCCAGCTCTTGTTGTCCACGATTTCTTCCAGCTTGTCGATAGGCCTTCTGAGATCTGCGAGCGACTCGGCTATCTGATGATAAGCCACTGCCTTCTCGTATTCGCTGGATATGGCGTTGGCCTGCTTGCGGGCCTGCTTCATAGCGGCGGTCTTGACCCTGATTTCCTCAACATAGCCTGAAATCTTCGATATCAGCTCAAGCTCAGTAGTACAGTTGTCTGTGTTGCCGAACACCTCTTTGTTCAGGGCCACTTCCTTCAGCAGCTTGGACTTGTAGTCAAGAACTGCGGGGATGATATGGTTGATGGCCATACGCACGAGTACGCGGGATTCAATCTGCACCTTCTTCGAGTACATCTCCCACTTGACCTCGTTTCTTGCCTCAAGTTCCTTCTCGGTATATACTCCGGTAGAGGTGAACATCTTCACGGAATCCTCGCTGGTGAAGAGCTTTATCATCTCAGGCACGCTGGTCTGGATGTCGAGGCCTCTTCTCTCAGCCTCCTGCTTCCACTGCTCGGTGTAGCCGTTGCCGTCGAAGCAGACAACCCCGAGCACTGAGGCGATGATGGGCTTGAGGGCGTCCATCACTGCGACATTGGTAGCCTTGCCCTTTGCGAGCTCGAGCTCGACTGCGGCCTTGAACTCGGTCAGCTGCTCGGCCACTGCCGCATTGAGGGTGGTCATAGCGCCGGCGCAGTTGGCAGAAGAGCCTACGGCCCTGAATTCGAAACGGTTACCTGTGAATGCGAAAGGCGAAGTACGGTTGCGGTCGGTGTTATCCACAAAGAGTTCGGGGATTTCGATCAGGCCCACACTCTTGCCCTTCTTGCCGGCAATCTCGATAGGAGTGTCGCTGGGCACCTCGAGGAGTTTGTACAGGACATTGGTCATAGTCTCTCCGAGGAAGGCGGACACGATTGCAGGGGGCGCTTCATTGGCGCCGAGACGGTGGGCGTTGGTGGCAGAGGCGATGGAGGCTTTCAGAAGTCCGTTGTGCTTCTGTACGGCGGCGAGGACATTGACAAAGAAGGTCACGAACTGCAGGTTGCCGTTAGCGTCCTTGCCGGGAGCGAAAAGCAGGGTTCCGGTATCTGTGCCGAGACTCCAGTTGTTGTGCTTACCTGAGCCGTTCACGCCATCGAAGGGCTTCTCGTGGAAGAGGACCACGAAGCCGTGCTTGCGGGCGATGCTGTTCATCAGGTTCATCACAATCTGGTTCTGGTCGTTGGACAGATTGGTCTCCCCGTATATGGGAGCGAGCTCGAACTGATTGGGAGCCACCTCGTTATGCCTGGTCTTGAGAGGAATTCCGAGACGGTGCCCGGCTATTTCGAGGTCGCGCATGAAGGCGGCCACCCTCGAAGGAATGGCTCCGAAATAGTGGTCGTCGAGCTGCTGGTTCTTGGATGAATTATGCCCCATCAGGGTGCGTCCGGTAATCATCAAATCGGGACGGGCGGCATACAGGGACTCGTCCACCAGGAAGTACTCCTGCTCCCATCCGAGGTATGAATACACTTTGTTCACATTGGGGTCGAAGAGCTTGCAGATGGGCACTGCGGCATCGGACACGGCCTTGAGGGCCTTCTTGAGAGGGGTCTTGTAGTCCAGGGCTTCTCCGGTGTAGGATACGAAGACGGTAGGGATGCAGAGCGTGTCACCCTGGATGAACACGGGAGAAGTAGGGTCCCAGGCTGTGTATCCGCGGGCTTCGAAGGTGGCCCTGATGCCTCCGTTGGGGAAGCTCGAAGCGTCAGGCTCCTGCTGGGCGAGACTCTTTCCGTCGAAGGTCTCGATGACTCCGCCCTTCCCGTCATAGTCTATGAGCGAATCGTGTTTCTCGGCTGTGCCTTCGGTAAGAGGCTGGAACCAGTGGGTGACGTGGGTGACTTTGTTCTCCATCGCCCATTCTTTCATGCCCCTTGCCACTCCGTCGGCAGTCTTCCTGTCCAGGGCCACACCTTTGTCTATACACTCCAGCAGGGCCTTGAGAGTGTAGGCATCAAGGTATTTGTACATCTTCTTGCGGTCGAAGACAAGCTCGCCGTAGTAGTCGGAAGTCTTGCAATCCGGGGCCTTGACTTCCACGGCCTTCTTTTCGAAGGACTCCTTTACCAAATCTAATCTGTCGATGCTCATAAAACTGAGAATTGAATTATATTTTAAAAAATTTTATAATTCTGGAATACCCAACAAACTAACAGAGCGCAAGTTAAAAAGAAATTTTCATAATTCAAAACAAGATTATTATTCTCACCATTTTATTATATTTGTGCCCGTTCAGAAGGCGTAGCCCGCCGCAAAAAGAAGAACAATATGAATCAGAACAACTACGGTTTCGTAAGAGTGGCAGCTGCAATGCCACGTGTATATGTGGCTGACTGCCGCAGGAACTCTCAACAGATAATCGCTCTTGCCAGAGAACTGGACTCGAAGGGAGTCTGGGTGGCGGCTTTCCCTGAGCTCAGCGTCACGGGCTATACCTGCGCCGACCTGTTCTCGTCGCATCCGCTTCTGGAGCAGGCCGAGAAGGCGTGCGGGCAGATAGTTCTTGCGAGCCGGGAGCTGAACGCCGCCCTGGTGTTCGGAGCCCCCGTCGCGTTCAGGGGACGGCTGTTCAACTGCGCAATCGTATGCCGCAGGGGTAAGATTCTGGGCATAGTGCCCAAAACTTATCTCGCCGGGAATGCCGAGTTCTACGAGCCCCGCTGGTTCGAGTCAGCCAGGGTCCTGGGTGACAGGATCGAGCGGATTAGCTACGCCGGGCAGGAATGCGATTTCGGGACCAGGCTACTCTTCTGTATGGGAGAGCTCAAGTTCGGAGTCGAAATCTGCCAGGACCTCTGGTCGCCCCTTCCGCCAAGCACATACGCATCTCTTGGCGGAGCCCAGCTGATAGTGAATCTTTCGGCATCGAACGAAATCCTGCTCAAGCACGAATACCGCAAGAGTCTGGTCCGCGCCACCTCTTCAAGGCTGTTTTGCGCCTACCTTTACTGCTCTTCGGGTTACGGGGAATCCACCCAGGACCTGGTGTGGGCAGGCAGCTCGCTGATAGGCGAATACGGGGCAATCCTCGCCGAAAGCGAGCGCTTCAGTATGAAAGCACAGACAGTCTGCGCCGACATCGACATCCAGAAGCTGGACAACCTGCGGATCAAGGAGCATTCTTTCAGGGCGGAAGGCGGGACTGTGGATTTCAGGCTCATCGATGCCGGAAGCGGAGTGGAAACTGATTTCGGGGAGCTGTTCCTGCGCAGGGTGGAGCCGAGGCCTTTCGTCCCCCAGGGCGACCCCAAGGCATTGGAGAGCCGCTGCAGCGAAATCCTTTCCTCACAGGTCATCGCCCTTGCCACGAGGCTCGAGCAGATACGCTGCCGCAAGGCTGTCATCGGCATCTCGGGAGGGCTCGACTCGACGCTTGCCCTGCTGGTCACCACTCTTGCCTTCGACCGACTCGGCATTCCGCGCTCCAATATTATAGGAGTCACAATGCCGGGCTTCGGCACCACTGTCCGCACCCACAACAACTCCACTGCCCTGATGGAGCTTATGGGCATAGATTCAAGGGAGGTGAGCATAGTGGAAGCCACCCGCAAGCATTTCCGGGACATAGGTCAGGACGAGAATGTGCACGATTTGACTTACGAGAATTCCCAGGCCCGGGAGCGGACGCAGATTCTTATGGACATCTCCTGCAAGGAAGGAGGCATAGTCATAGGCACCGGAGACCTTTCCGAGCTCTCTCTCGGATGGTGCACCTACAATGCCGACCATATGTCGATGTACGGAGTGAATGTGAGCATCCCCAAAACACTTGTACGCACCCTGGTTGTCTGGGCGGCAAAGAACCGCTTCGCTAGCGAAGGGAAAGTCAGCGAAGTGCTTCTGGACATAGCGGACACCCCGATAAGCCCGGAGCTGCTGCCCGCCGACGAGAATGGTAAGATAGCGCAGAAGACCGAAGACCTTGTAGGTCCCTACGAGCTGCACGACTTTTTCCTGTACAACTATTTCCGCTTCGGCTTCAGCCCTGACAAGATTCTCTTCCTGGCGCTCAAGGCCTTCCGTGGCGAGTGGGACGAGAAGACCATACGCAAATGGCTCTCAGTGTTCTTCCGACGTTTCTTCACCCAGCAGTTCAAGCGTTCCTGCCTTCCGGACGGGCCCAAGGTAGGCTCGGTATCGCTTTCACCCAGAGGCGATTGGAGGATGCCTTCAGACATCTCCTGCCCCTGGAGCCTGAGCGAAGAGTAGCATAGTTACATTAGGGCATCCAGAAGCACCTTGTCCTTATCCTGCTCTTCCTTCGGCAGGTCCTCGAACGGGACTATGTCCACGTGCTTGAACTGCGCCTTCATCTCCTTCACCCTGCCTTCAGCGCGCGTCCTGGCTATCTCTTCGGGGGTCATAGCCCTGTAGCCCAGAAGCAGGACTCCTGCCATCCAGCGGCGATGCTCGCACTCATAGAGTTTCACCTCGTCACTGTCTTTGTCGAAGCACTTCTGTTTGAGTCCTATAGCTTCGTAGCAGTAGATGCTTGAGAGTTTGTGGGCTTCGCAGATTGAATACCAGGCTGTCCGGCTGTCCCTTCCGCTCCCGTAAGCCTTTTCATAGACATCATTGACCTTCATTCCGTCGCGGCAGCGCAAAGGGAAGAAGTTGTTCAGATAACCGTCAGACCCGGGCCCGAAGAGCATCACTTCCCCGAACATAGAGCAGGAAGCGGCCTTGAGCAGAATCTCGCTGCGCCTCTGCACAAACACGCCCTTCTTGCAGTTCTTCAGGGAGAAAGGCAGATGCACCAGAACATCCTCGTTGCGGCTCTGCGAATCATAACATACAACTACGCTGAGAACCTGCTCTTCAGAAGCCGCACAGTCACTCAGGTACGAACGCACCATTGGAGAATTCTCGTCGGAGTCTATAAACTCCCATTCGAGGTCCATAAAATCGCCGTAACGCTCGTCGGGCTCCATATGCTCCATCTCCCCTTCAGCAGAGATATAGCTATAGTGGCACAGCTCGAACATATTGCTCTTCTGGCTCACCAGATGGTTCATCCAGGGCCTCATACCCTCCCCTATGAAGGTAATCAGGGTCTTGCGAAGGCTCCCGTCCGAATAGCGCGGGTAGTGGCTCAGATGGGCGGCCACAATTCCCACCCGGTCTGCTATCTCCCCGCAACCGATAATCACCAGGTGGGAGTACCTGGAAGATTCTTCTTTGAGGACAGGCAGGAAATCGCTGTGTACCAGAAGCTGCTCCACGGCCGTATCGCTGCTGCCTATATAGTCGGTAAGGAGTCTCGGGGTGCTGACCGGAGCCTTGTCGTACTGCACTACATCTATTGCGGTATCGGAGTCCAGGCATACATAGCACCTTATGCTTTCGGGCATCTTCTTGTCGCCCTTCAAAGCTTCTTGTTCGCAAAGTCGGGAAATCACCTTCTGCGACTCCATATTGCAGGAGTCGTGGTTCTCTTCGCCGTCCTCCCCTATTATGAATATTGCCGAGCATCTATGGGCACAGGCAGACTTAAGGTCCTGATACACATTCCTTTCCCCCTGGTAGAAATATATCCTTGACACAAAGGCTCCGTCGCCGGTTTCGAGCGTGAGCCTCTCCTTAAGATGCTCGGCGTCGGTGCTCGTCATTATGGCTATATCGGTCTGCTTCGGGAGCTTGAGGCGAAGGTTCTCCAGGATGGGAAGCACTTCCTTTCCGGCGCCCAGAATCAGCACGTGGCCCTTGAGGGAGTATCTTCTGCGGCCGGTGCGGACGGCATCGACGATGTTGTCGAAGAGGTTGTTGAACACCGAAATCAGCAGGGTGGAGAAGAGCAGCAGGCCGAACAGGGTAACAATCAGGCGGAACCAGTCGTGCTCGCCCTTGCCGGCAAAATTGCCTCCGTCCAGATATAGGGCAACTATATCCTGCCAGCTGAAATCCCAGCCCCTGAACAGAATCGAGGCTAGTCCCCAGAAAAACAGCAGAGAGACCAGGACCACCACGAGCAGCCATATCAGCTGGCTGCCCAAGCCCTCGGAGAGCATCTTGTCAAATCTTCTTTTAAGCATACGCAGATTGTATGTGTGTCGTTCTCACAAATATATACAAAAACCGGAACTAGGGAAGGACAATGGTCAAAGGATAGGCGCCCTCGTTGAGAAAGCCGTATTGGAAATCAGGCAGACAGTACACCGGATACAGCTGGAAGACTTTCTCGGACAGCTGACGGTTCCTCGAGTTGAACGAAGAGAAGTCCTTTCCCCATTGATACTCGCCCGGATAATAGGCCCAGGCAAGATATCTGCCCTGCACCTTCATCCCGGTACAGAAAGGCTCATAAACTATGCTGCCGTCATCAAGCACCTGGAACTGGACGAATTCCGAAGGTGTTCCCATCCATCCGGCATCAGCATACTCCTCAGCCACCAAACCCTCGGAGTAAGGGTCTGAAACTCTGTAGATTGCAGCCTCCTCTGCCTTGTATATATCAGCGGAATAGGTGCCGTCGAACAGACACACGTCAGTCCATTCACACTTCCCTAGCAGAGTGAAAGTCAGTTTGCGGCTGGCCGTTATCACTACGCTCCCCCTCTGGCTCGGGCTAAGCTCGCCAAGGATAGTGAGCCTCATCCTGTACTTCTTCCCTATGCCTAGTTTATTAAGGTCTGAATAGTGAATCTGGGCATTTGCGCTGTACGAACCATCTGCAAAAAGGACCCTTTTGGCCACAAGCGAGAAAAGGCCTTCCGGGTCTGAGTCAACCCACTCTCCCTGAGCATTTTCAAATTCGAGCTTGAGCTCAGCCATACTCTCATCGAAGCTTCCTCTCGAAATCGGGACAAGAATCTGGTTCATATCCGAAGCTCCGAGCTCCGCGTTCAGAACGCCGCTATTGAAGGCAAAGGACGATTCACCCTCATATATGGTACCTATCTGCTCATCGGAGCAGGACAGGGCCACAAAGGACGAAACTATTGCCCAGAGCAGACTAAAGCTGCCGGTAAGGATTCTGGTCTTCATCGTTGATATTTGGATTATTGTCGATTTCAGTCTGAGGTATCATCAGTATGCACTCCAGATAGTCAGCAGGGAAAGCGGCATACTCGGGGTACTTGCTCAGTATGTTGGTGTGATTACTCTTCACTCCGCCGACAGTCCAGTCGCGGGTCCAGCCTTTAGCAAGCCTGAGAATGTCAAATACTCTTCCTGCTTCTCCCCAGAGTTCAATTCTTCTCTGGAGAAGGATTTCGTCAAGCAGGGTGCTTACAGTGCCGGTCGAAGCGAAGGTCTGCTCGCATCCGGAAAGGGAAGCTACCCTTCTCTGGTAATTGGGGTCCCTGCGGCTGCCGAGTTCGGATATTGCCTTCCGTGCTCCGGAGTAGTCCTTGAGACGGCACATAGCCTCTGCCTGGATAAGTACCGCTTCCTCAAGACGCATAAAGATATAGTCTCCCTGGTAGCTCTTCTGGTCTTTCCACTGGAATTTATGCTGGTTGTAGTTGATGTTCGCTCCATATTTCCACTCTGAAGCATCCACTCCTATATCTCCGTTCCACCAGCCTTTCCGGACATCACTCTCGGGGATTTGGGCATACAGCCAATTGCTGATGCACTTGGGGGATTCGGCAGCATAGTAGATGTCGGTGCAGGCGTCCATCTGGGAGTAGAAAGAAGCATAGACGGTCGACTGCTCGCTCAGCACTTTGGCTCCCCAAAGCACTGAGGATGACTCAGTTGAGTTAAAAGGAGTAGTTCCGGTGGTCCAAGTCTTGTCGGCATCGTTGAAGCTGCCTTTGACCACGGTAGCCTCCTGGATGCCCAGCAGGCTGCGACCCGGCTTTTCAAGGGCGATGCCGGCACAGGTGGCCGCCTTCTGCCAGTCACCCATCACAAGGGCGACTCTTGCCCTGAGAAGATTGGCGGCATAATAGTCCAGCTCAGTGATGTCTCTCTGGCTGATTCCGCTGTCCCTATACAGGTCCATTGCAGTATCCAGGTCTTCCACTATCCGGTCATAGACTTCCGACACCTTCGCACGCGGTCCGCCCTTGCTTTCGCTGGTCGTTGGCTCAGTGTAGATGGGCACTCCGGGAAGGTTTTCGTGGCCGAGGTAAGTCTGCTGGAAAGACTGGATGAGCATAAAATAAGAGTATGCCCGCAGGCTGTACGCCTGGGCCATAAGGTAGTCCAGCTCTTCGCGCGGGCCGCTGGCACTGTCCTGCGCGCTGAGGATGTAGTTGACATTGCAGATAATCTGGTAGAAATACGTCCAGGTGAAGTAGCAGCGCTGAATCTTGCTTGTATAGCGCTCACGGGTCTCGTAGTTGTAATCCTTCCAGAACCATCCGGCTCCTTCTGCTGTCTGGACCATATCCTCTCCCATCAGCTCTGCTGCCAGGTTGACAGCCATAATCCCGAAGCACTGATGGGCATTGGCCGTCACGAAATCTATTCTGTTATAAAGAGTTGCATAAACTCCGTCCAGAGCCACCTTTACCGATTCTGTATCTTTCAGAATCAGCTCTTTGTCCACATCTGTAGTAGGAGAGGTATCCAGGAGCTGCGAACAGGAGGAAATCAATGCCGGGCAAAGGAGCAGCATCAGCACTGTCAGGCAGAGAGTGTGTATTTTACTTGAAGTCATAACTCTCAGAATTTTAGATCAATACCTAAAGTAAACGTCCTGTTGGGAGTGTAGGAGTAGGAAGTGGACCCCGAGAAATCAGCCTGAGGGTTCATTCCCTTCAGATGGGTCAGCAGCAAGGGGCTGTCTGCCGATAGGAACACCCTGAGCGACTGGATGTCCGCTCCGCGCAACAGTTTTGAAGGGAAGCTGTAACCCAGAGAAACACTCTTGAGCGCCAGGTATGAAGCCGAAACAAGGAAGCGGTCGGAAGAGAGGGTGGTCAGGGTCGTAAGTGCTTTCGGAACATCGGTAAGTTCCCCCGCAGCGCTCCAGCTTCTCAGCACATTCTTATGATAAGCCTGTCCTATGAACGAAGGCTCCATAAGGGACTTATATACATTGTCATAAATCTGACCTCCAAGCGAGTATGTCATTAGAAGGGAGAAGTCCAGTCCCTTGTAGGACAAAGTGGTGGACAGCGAGCCGTACAGGTCGGGAATCCTGGACCCGAACACATATTTCGAGCCCGAAGCGGCTGTTGTTGAAGATGTTATGTACTCTGAGCCTTCAATCATATTGCCTTGCGCATCTTTCTTGTATGCCCAGTAGAGCTGGTCTCCGGTAGCCGGATCGACTCCGGCGCTCCTGCTCAGATAGAATGAATTGACAGGAAGAGCTTCTCGTATAAGGAAGACTCCGTTGACTATATCCTCCCCTCCCTTTGAAAGGCTGAGCACTTTGTTTCTCAGAGTCGAGCCCATCCAGGAGACATTCCACCTAAGGTCCTGCTTGCGTATTATATCCCCGCTCAGACTCAGGTCGAGACCGTTATTGAGTATACTTCCTACATTTGCATAGTAGCCCGGGAAGCCGAGCGAGATGGCCATAGGGTTCTCCAGAAGCAGGTCGCTGGTCTTTCGCGAGTACCACTCGAAAGTACCCCAAAGACGGTCGAACAGGCGGAACTCCACTCCTGTGTTGAAATTGCCGTTCTTCTCCCAGGTGATGTCCGAGGTTTCGACAGAAGCTATCACGGCTCCTGAATGGTTGCCGTTCGGATATGACATGGAATAGAGAGACTGATAGGCATAGAATGAACCTATGTTGTCGTTGCCCTGCACGCCGTAGCTGGCTTTCAGGGTAATGTTGTCTATCCAGTCAACAGAGCTCAGGAAGCTCTCCTGAGAGATTCTCCAAGAAGCGCCCAGCGACCAGAAAGCGCCCCAGCGATGGTCCCTGTGGAATCTTGAAGAGGCGTCCATTCTGAAACTTGCGCTCAGATAATAGCGGTCCAGGTAGTTGTAGTTCAACCTCGAAAGGAACGAGTCTATGGCATAGTTATCCGACTGGCTTCCCGCTTCAGATAGGGTCGATCCCATTCCGAGCTCATCATAATCGTCAAACGGAAATCCCGTCCTTTCGGCCACAGTATAACGGAACTGATACTTGTAGAACTCGTGTCCCACAAGGGCATCCACGCTGTGGGATCCGAATTTTGAGTTATACTGCAGCAGCTGGTTCCAGGTATAGCTCATCATTCTGCCGTTCTCCTTGGTGAGTCTGCCACTGCCGGCGGCATTTCCCGATTCGCGATTGAAATTGGTGCTCTCGTAGGTATTGGAATTGTCAGAGCCGAAAGTACTGGACAATTTGAAAGGGCCGAAATTCAACGCCGCCCTGATTCTTGCGCTCAGGGTGCCGGTCTGGCTGTAATACTCGTCATCAAAAAGAGTTGCCACGCTGTTGCGGTTGTTCTGGGCTCCGGCAGGACGGCTCTGGCCGTAGTCAAACACCCTGTTACCATCCTGGTCCAGCACATCGCTTCCGTCAGGGTTCTTCTCATATACAGGATATATCGGAGCCATCATCATAGCCGAGTACCAGACATTGGTATTGGTGGTGCCGTTCGAGCCCAGATAGCGGCTGTCGGTATATGAATAGCTGAGGTCAGTCCCCAATTCAAACCATTTTTGGGGCTTGAGGTCCGTACCCACCCTTACGCTATAGCGCTTGAACTCAGTAGTTTTCAGTGTACCCTGCTCATCCAGATACCCCAGCGAGGCATAATAGCGTCCCTTGGAGGAAGAGCCATCCACTCCGAACTGATACTCCTGCCTGAGCGCTGCCTTACGCTGCGCCTCGTCTATCCAGTTTTCGTGATACTTCAGGCTTGCCTCGGGAACAACTTTTCCCCTGGCGTCGAAAAGGGATTCAGCTGGAAGAGAGAAACAGTTGTACCTCTGGTCAGTTCCGAGGAAACGGGACGAGAGTTTGGAAGCCGTACTCTGCAAGGCCACCTCAGGAAGATATCCTTCCGTATATACAAGGTCGTTGTAGGTAGCGCGCCAGATGTGCTCCATATACTCCTTCTCATCCAGGGTGTCATACGGGGGTATGGCCCTCGACGCAAGTCCGGCCTTGATGCTCAGGCTGACATTCATCTTTTCAGTGTCGGTGGAGCCGGACTTGGTGGTGATCATTACCACTCCGTTGGCTCCCCTGGCCCCGTAAAGGGCTCCGGCAGAAGCGTCCTTGAGTACTGATATTGAGGCTATATCATTGCTGTTGATGGAGTTTAGCGACCCGTCATAGGGAACCCCGTCGACCACCAGCAAGGGCGAATTCGAGGCGTTGATGGAGCCGAAGCCCCTGACCCTTATCTCGGCTCCGCTGCCGGGCTGGCCGCTGCCGGAGGTCACCATCACTCCTGCGACCTGCCCATCCAGAGCCTTGCTCACATCGCTGACGGCCCTGTCGCTTAGCTTTTCTGACTTAACTACTTCGGCAGAGCCTGTGAAAGACTCTTTCTTGGTCGTACCATAAGCTATGACCATAACCTCATCCAACAGCTCCCTGTCAGGCTCGAGAGCCACATTCAGAATACTCTGGTCGGTGACAACTATAGACCTGGACACCATTCCAAGGCAGGAAAAAGTCAAGGTGCTGCCACTCGGCGCGTTGATGCTGTAATTACCCTGCAAGTCAGTAATTACTACAGTTCCACCGGGCTCCACACTTACCGTAGCCCCGATGAGCGTCTCCTTAGTAGAAGCGTCAGTCACGACTCCTGACACCTCACGGTTTTGAGACCGCAGAGGAAGAGCCGTGACTGTCAAAACTCCAATCAGAGACAGAAAAAATCTGCGGATGATTGTCATTTCACTTTAACGCAACGCACTGTAGCACCATATGAACGGTTCAATTGGAATTCACTGGCAGGATTACCCCAGGCAAAACTCTCTACTTCCATCAAGGTGTTGCTGGTATTTCGGGTCAGATAAAGGGCGCCGCCGTCAACTCCGCTGAGATCACCCTTATTGGGGTCCAACTTTCCGGTGAAGGGGAACCAGTACTCTTTGCCGTCGGACTGCTTGTAACGGAAGCCAATGCAATACTCGTCATCATACTCTATATACCAGGGGTATGAAGGATCATAAGGGGTTGAGTCGGTCAACTTGCCTCCCTTGGAATACTCCGACCTGAAGCCCCAGCCTTCTCCTGAAGCAGGAACCATCCAACCTTCAGGGCAGGGGTCATACTTGGTCTTAAGTCCTGACACACCACCCCAGAGATCGTTGTTCTGGTGCTCGGCTTTGTCGGTAAACCAGTCTACTACAGGATAATCACTGCCTGGAGCGACGTAGAAGGTCATAGGATTCTTGATAGAAAGAGCAAGAGTGGTGGACTTGAGTTCGCTGTATCCGGGTCTTTGCTCAACTGTCTGGGTGATGCGGTTGCCTTCGAAGTCATACTGCTTAACCTTTACGGAAGAATGCACTCCGTCAGAACCTTCGAAAGGATCCTTTCTTCCCCACTGGTACATAAGGCCGAGGGCGGCAGCGCTGTACTTCTCGCACCCCATGGCACCAAGATTGCGGTCCATGTAGGTGAAAGTATTGCCGGCTTTGCTGGTCCATACAAAAGGATTCTCGTCAGGATCGTAGTCACTAACCCAGAGATGCCAGCTCCATACTATCTCGCCCTGCTTTGTGGCGGCAACCACAGCATTGCCGCTAATGCCGCTGTTCAGGTTTACAACCAGCACTCCTTCGGTCTGGCTTGCAGACACGCTCTTTACCATACCCACTGCATCCTGCCATACGAGTTTAGCGTTATCAAAGTCGAGCTTATCGTTGGAGTTGCCCTCTACGGCTTTGATAGTGAGGCTTGAACCGGGCTTTACGATGTAGCAGTTGGCGGCACCGGCAGCTTCACTTGCCATTACTATATCTATCGAGAGATTCAGCTCGGCCTTGCGGTCAAAGTCGTCAACCACAGAGAATTTCACGCTTAATTTGTCGGACAGAGAAGAAGGTGCGGTAATGGCTATTTCGCCGGAGAGCATATCCTGAGCGAAGCTGTAGCTGCCTTTCCAGTCTGAAGGACTGAGCTCAAGAGAGGCTGAAGACATCTTGGCAGAACCGAGACCTGAAAGGATAAAGGGAATCTTGAAACTGCTTCCACTCTTGCAGACAACTGAGTTAAGCTCGGAATACAAGCTGAGCTGCAAAGGCTCGGAAGAGCCGACGACTACGGTTGTGCTGGTCTCTACACTACGGTTGTACTTTTCGTCCAGCACGCTGAGTGTCACAGTGATATTCTCGCCTGAAGACACTGCAGGAGCGGTAAAGACCACATCTCCCTGGTACATCAAAGGATTCTTCACGCTCACTTCAGCCCTGGGGTTGGATACCTTCGCGCTTACGCTTACATCCACATTTTCGTGGCCGTTTACGACAAAGGGAAGGGAGATGGTTCCTCCGGGTTCTACATTGAACTCGTCAGACCCGAACGCAGCCTTGAGTGAAGGCAGATCGGGAGGGGTCTCCTTCTGGCAAGAATAAGAGAAAACGGCTGCAGCAGCGAGCATTAACGCTGCTGCAGTCTTCATGGATTTTGAGAACATTTTCATATTTGCGGGTATTTGCGATACTTATTTAACCTTCACGCAGCGTACGGGCACTTCATAGCCGAAGGTGAGGCCACCCTTGTAGCTGGTGGAGGAAGGAGATACGCTGGCAGCCCAGGCGCGCACGTTTGCAGTATCCTGAGTGCCTGACCAGGCCTTTGCGCAAGGCCATGTTGTACCCACGCAGCTGGAAAGATTTCCATTGTGCTGAACCTCTCCCTGGGCAGGGAACCAGAATTTATCTTCGCCAATCACGACATTTCTTCCAAGAAGGTCCTTGTTGGCAGGAGTCTCAACGTCGGCGAATACTTTCTCCTTCACAACCGAAGCGTCAGAATAGAAATACCAGGCCTCGATGGGAGCAACCATCCATCCTTCGGGACAAGGGTCATATATGCCTTTAGTGCCGCTCAAGCCACCCCAAAGGTCAGCAACTTCGTCAGTCTTGGGGAAGGTCTTGGTATTGGAGAGCCAGCCATAGTTGCCGCCGCTTACACCTGAATAGTGAGTGAAGGGATTTGCTATCGATACAACGATATTGTTCTCGGCAGCGCAGGGCTCCACGGTCTTCTCAACCACATTTCCTTTCATATCGTACACTTCCTTCAGCTTGGCTTCGTAGGTCGATGTGGGGAACGGATCCTTTCTGCCCCACTGGTAGAAGCAGCCGTGAGAGCTTTCTTTGCCGGCTTCTGAAGAGAGGGCTCCCAGATAACGGTCCATCATCTCGAACGACTTGCTCTCTCCCTCGGCAGGAGTATAGGTATATTTCATAACTTTTGCAGAAGGGTCGTAAGAACTTACCCAAAGCTGGTAGCTCCATACTATCACGCCTTCGCTGTCCTTGAGGGCGACTACTGCATTGCCGCTTACGCCCTTGGCAAGGGCTACCCAGAAGGCACTGTTTGAAGGTTCTGCCACCAGAGCCTCTACCATACCCTTGCTGTCCTGCCAAACAAGTTCTGCGGAAGCGAAGCTCAGCTTCTCCTTGCTGACTCCCTTATATGCGGGGAGCTTTGCGAACGCGCCGGGAGCGAGCAGGAAGGTATTTGCTGCTGCAGTATATTCTACATAGGTATCCACCATCCTGGCTTCTACGGCAAACTTGAACTCGCTTGTGCGGGAAGCCTCGCTTGCGGTAAGAGTCACATTGACGGTAGCGGGGGCGAATATGTATTTGGGGGCTGTTACATAGAGCATACCTCCGGCGGTAGCCTTGGAAGCCTTCACCTCTACGGTGTAGTCAGGGTTATCGCACTTCGCTTCAAGTTCAAGGCCCTCCATCGAAGCCTCTGCAACGGCAAAGGAGAATGAAAGGGTCTGTCCCTGGTAAATCACCGCTCCCTGGGTTGAAGTGGTCATATTGACAGACATTTCGGCCGCCTGCTTGTCGCAGGACGAAACGAGGCCAACAGAAAGCGCCAAGGCAGCCATAACGCCAAGACGCAGAATTGAACTGGCAACTTTTTTCATAAGCGCAATTTTTACTTTATAACAATAACGGATAGAAGCAGCATATACCACCCCATAACCAACAATATCAACCCAAGCTCCGTAAGTGCGGAACTTCAAAAACAAATATGAAAAAAAAGAATTACTAATCCTACACTTTTAAGCAAAAATCACTCGCTAAAGATGCTCTCGGGCAGTTTTCGGCAGTTATAGCGGCTCGCCATAGACTCGCCGTAAGCTCCGGCGCTGCGTATCGCTAGCAGGTCGCCCCTTCGGCATTCGTCAATCGATGCGCCCTTCAGGAACACGTCGCTGCTCTCGCACACGGGTCCCACCACGTCATAAATCTGCTCCGGCAGGTCGGAAGTCAGGTTCTCTATCCTGTGGTAGGCTTTGTAGAGGGCCGGCCTTATAAGCTCGGTCATGCTCGCGTCGATGATGGCGAACTGGCGGGTGGTGCCTTTCTTCACATACAGCACCCTCGAAATCAGACTGCCGCAGGGAGCCACTATGCTCCTTCCCAGCTCGAAATGCACCGCCGTACCCTGCGGAAGGCGCAGATGGGTGCGGAAAGTGGCGAAATACTGGTCGAAGTCGGCGATGGGAAGATGGTTCGGATGCTGATAGTTGATGCCCAGACCGCCGCCCACATTGATGTCCCCCACGGGAAGGGATGCCATCCTGAGTTTGAGCGTGAGAGTATTGATGCGGTTGCAAAGGGCCACGAAATCCATCATATCCAGTATCTGGCTTCCTATATGGAAATGCAGGCCGCAATAGCGCACCGAGCTCAGACTCAGGGCCTTCCTGATAACCCCCTCAAGCTGCTCATAATTGATGCCGAACTTATTCTCTGCCAGGCCGGTAGTGATATTGGCATGAGTGTGGGCCCCGATATCGGGATTGACCCTGAAGCTGACCGGCGCCACCACTCCTTCGCTTTCGGCAATGGCCGCAATGACATCCAGCTCAGCCTCGCTCTCGACATTGAAGCGGCTGATTCCGCTCCGAAGGCCAAGCACTATCTCCTCGTCGCTCTTACCCACTCCGGCATAAACTATCCTGGAAGCGGGGAATCCGGCCTCGAGGGCGGCCCTGATTTCCCCTCCGCTAACGCAGTCGGCTCCCAGGCCTTTTGAGGCTATAGCCTTGAGTATCACCGGATTGAAGTTAGCCTTGACGGCATAGTGCACCTTATAGTCGGGAAGACGGCCGACTATGGAATTTACCTTGTCGAGGGTCTTTTCCAGAAGGGCCATATCATAGTAGTAGAAAGGCGTCTTCTGGGCCTTGAAGCGCTCAAGCGGGAACTGTCCTTTAAGCATTTTCGAAAAGGCATTTGCTCAGCGAGCGCAGAGTCCTGTTCTTATCCTCACCCCTTACAAGAAGCGAAATGTTGTTGTTGCTTCCTCCGTAGGAAATCATTCTCACGGGGATGTCCTTCATAGCCTCCATCGCGCGGCTCTCGAAGCCCACGTTCTCCCAATCCATATCCCCGACGACGCAGACTATGCACATATCAAGGTCCACACTGACGGTTCCGTACTTCTTGAGGTCGTGCACTATCTCATTGAGATGCAGCGTGTTGTCTATAGACATCGACACTCCTACCTCTGATGTGCACACCATATCGATGGAGGTCTGGTAGCTCTCGAAAATTTCAAACACCTTCCTCAGGAAGCCGTGGGCAAGCAGCATCCTCGAAGACTTGATGCGGATTGCGGTAATATTGTCCTTGGCGGCAATGGCCTTGATGCTGCCGCACTCCTTGATATTGTTGATTATCGTTCCGGGAGCCTGGGGGTCCATAGTGTTCAGCAGCCTCACGGGAATGTTTGCGAACCTTGCAGGCTGTATACAGGTAGGATGGAGAATCTTGGCTCCGAAATAACCCAGCTCAGCAGCCTCGTCGAAATGCAGATGCCTTACGGCCGAGGTCCCTTCCACCACCCTGGGGTCGTTGTTGTGCATACCGTCTATATCGGTCCATATCTGAATCTCCTCGACTCCGAGAGCAGCTCCGATAAGGGATGCCGTGTAGTCGGATCCTCCGCGGAGCAGATTGTCCACCTCTCCGTGCAGGTTGCGGCAGATAAAGCCCTGGGTCAGATACAGATCCGCGCCTTCGAAGTCCTTGATTACCTCTGCAAGCCTGGTCTTGATGTACTCGCTGTCGGGCTCACCCTGGGCGTCGGTTTTCATGAAATCGAGGGCATTCAGAAGGGCGGGCTTGTATCCCTGCTCAAGCAGGTAATAGTACATCATATGGGTCGAAAGGAGCTCTCCCTGGGCTACGATGAGCTTCTCCTCGGTCTGGGTGAAAAGGCTTTTTGTAAAGCTCTTAAGATACTCGAACACCCCGTCGGCATAAGTCTGGGCCTTGCCCTTATACTCTTCCTTGGAATACAGTTCGCTTATATGGCTGCGATACTTGGCTTCGAGACGACCTATGGTATCCATAGCCCCTTCCGGGTTCTTATTGTACAGATAGTCAGATATTTCGACAAGCGAGTTGGTAGTCCCGCTCATAGCGGACAGTACCACGAAATCCCCTGCGGTCGCAGTGACTAGAGAAGCTACGTTCTTGATTCTCTGGGGCGAGCCGACTGAGGTCCCGCCAAACTTCATAACCTTCATATGCAATATATAAACTAAGATGCGTCAATCGAGGCGCAAAATTAGGAAAAAATCATTTTCAGCCCAAACTGCTCTCGAAGAAGGGAGCGAGAATGGCGTTCAGGGCCTTGCTCTCCACCAGGAAACCGTCGTGGCCGAAAAGCGAACTGAGCTCGGCGTAAGTGCAATCTTTTATTGAGGAGGCTACCGAGCGGCCTATCTTCGGAGGGAAGAGCACGTCGGAGGTGATGTTGATGACCAGACTGCGGGCAGTGATGCCGCAGAGAGCCTTTCTGACTCCGCCCCTGCCCCTTCCGACATTGTGGCTGTCCAGGGCATAGGTCAGGTAGTAATAGCTGTAGGCATCGAAACGGTCCACAAGCTTCTTCCCCTGATAGCGGTGGTACGAAGCGGCCCTGTCGGCAAACAGGCAATCGGGGTCATTTTCTACCTGGGTGAGATTATAGCCGTCGAACGAGCGGTAAGACGCGAGGGCTATGGTTCTTGCGCAGGCAAGGCCTTTCTGTCCGCCCGCCTTAGGGAAGCCTTCCTGAGCCCTGGTAGCAGCCTGCCGGAAAGTCTGGTCTGCTTCGAGCGCCATCCTTTGGGACTCGTTGAGCGCTGTCATATAAGGAGTTACCCTCGGTGCCGTAGCAAGAAAGACTGCATTGCCGATAACTGAAGCTTCCATTATAGCCCACTCGAGAGCCAGATAGCCTCCGATTGAAGGTCCCAGCAGAAGGTCTATCTTCTCCACCCCGAGAGCCTTCCTGACAAGGATGCAGGAGCGGACCATATCCCGTATTGTAATCTTGGGAAAATCAAGGAGATAGGGAAGAGAGTCCGAGGGCTTGGGGCTGAGCGGGCAGGTAGAACCGTAGGGCGAGCTGAGCATATTGACGCACACCACGAAGTACTTGCGGGGATCAATCAGCAGTCCCTCTCCCACCAGCTGGGGCCACCAATCCGACGGGTCGGCATCGCCTGTGAGCGCGTGGCAGATCCAGACCACCTTTTCGCCGGGAGTATAGCTGCGGCGGGAAGTATAATAGACAAGCTCCAGGTCATCGAAATGCCCTGAACTTTCCAGCTCAAAAGCGGAGCCGGTTTTGAGGGTATGAGCTTCAAGCAGTGATGTTGCCATAATCAGGAATGACTCTTTTCGTATCGCTCGATGTCATCAATTGTAGAAAGCAGGTAGTCGATGTCGTCCTGCGCGTTCATAAGGCAGATTTTCTTGTACGGATCAAGCTCGAAAGACTCCGTATGGCCGTCGAAGCTGATTGTCTGGGCGGGGACATCCACCCTTACGACAGTCGAAGGCTCGGCCTCTACTGCCGCGAAGAGATTCTCGAGGAAAGCGGCACTGACCTGCACAGGAAGAACGAAATTGTTCAGCTCGTTCTGGCGATGGATGTCGGCAAAAGATGAAGACACCACTACCCTGAAGCCGTAACCGGCAAGGGCCCAGGCGGCGTGTTCACGGCTCGAACCGCAACCGAAATTAGCCCCCGCAACCAGGATGCAACCGCTGTACCGGCTGTCATTCAGGGGGAAGCCGGCTTTCGGGCTTCCGTCAGCATTGAAGCGGCGGTCGCAGAAAAGCATCTGTCCGTAGAAGCCTTCGTCCCTGACTGTCTGTTTGAGAAAGCGGGCCGGGATAATCTGGTCAGTATCAAGATTATCTATCTTCACCGGCACACAAGTGCTCTCTATTATGTCGAATTTCTGTTTCATACTATCTCTGTTTCAAGGCCTTTAAACCAGTTCCCTCGGATCGCTTATCACTCCGCTCAGGGCTGAAGCCGCCGCCACCATAGGGCTGCACAGCAAGGTGCGGGAAAGCGGCCCCTGGCGCCCTTCGAAGTTGCGGTTGGAAGTCGAAAGGGCATATTTGTAAGCAGGAATCTTATCCTCGTTCATCGCAAGGCAGGCCGAGCAGCCGGGCCGACGGAGTTCGAATCCGGCCTGACGGAGTATGTCCCCGAGGCCCTCGCTTTCTATCTGACGCTCAACCTGACGGGAGCCAGGCACAAGCCAGGCAGTGACCCCGGGGGATTTCTTGCGTCCTTTCACCACTGAGCAAAAAGCCCTGAAATCCTCTATCCTGCCGTTGGTGCAGGCACCGAGGAACACATAATCAATCTTCTTTCCAAGCATCTTCTCTCCCCTTCGGAAGCCCATATATTCTAGTTCCCTGTCGGTGGCGTCGTCGGGGATTACTCCGCCTATGCCCACACCCGCTCCGGGGTTCGTTCCATAGGTTACCATAGGGGTGATGTCGGCCGCATCGAACTCCAGTTCATAATCAAATACAGCGTCAGGCTCGCTGCACAGGCTCTTCCAATACTCCACAGCCTTATCCCAATCCTCGCCCTCGGGAGCGTACGGCCTGCCTTTCAGATAGTCGAAAGTGGTCTGGTCGGGAGCTATGAGTCCTCCCCTCGCGCCCATTTCAATGGACAGGTTGCAGAGAGTCAGCCGGCCTTCCATCGAAAGGGCGCGGACTGCCTGACCGGCATACTCGATGAAGTAGCCGGTGGCGCCGCTTGTAGAGATACGGCTCATCAGATATAGGGCCAAATCCTTTGCAGTCACGCACTTGCCCAGAGTTCCATTCACTGTTATACGCATCGTGCGGGGCTTTCGCTGGAGTATGCACTGGCTGGCGAGCACCATCTCCACTTCGCTCGTCCCTATACCGAAAGCCACGGCTCCGACGGCCCCGTGGGTGGAAGTGTGGGAATCCCCGCAGACTATGGTCATACCCGGCAGGCTCAGGCCCTTCTCGGGTCCCACGACGTGTATGATGCCGTTGTCGGGGCTGTCAAGTCCGTAGTACTCAAGGCCGAACTCCGCGGCGTTCCTCTGAAGAGTCTCCACCTGGGAACGCGAAACAGGGTCCTTTATGGGCTTGTCCTGGTCCACGGTAGGGGTGTTGTGATCCGGCATACAGAATATCCTGCCGGGCCTCAAAGGTTTGAGTCCTCTGCTCCTCAAGCCTTCAAAAGCCTGGGGAGAAGTCACTTCGTGGCAATAGAGACGGTCAATGTACAGCTGCTGCGGGCCGTCATGGATGCTGTTCACCACGTGGCTATCCCATATTTTGTCGAAAATGGTTTTCATTATTCAAGGTTAACGTTCTTGAACTTGTTGATGCAATCCAGATAAGCCTCCACCGAAGCGGTGATGATGTCGGTCGATGCCCCGAAGCCGTAATACACCCGACCTTCGCTTTCCACCTGCATATGCACCTTCCCCAGGTCGTCGCTGCCGTTGGTTATGTTCTGGATTGTGAATTCCTTGATGGTCACGTGACGGCGGATAATGGTCTTGATGGCGTTCAGGGCGGCATCCACGGGACCGTTTCCGCCCGAAGCGGCTTCGAACTTCTCCCCTGCTATATCCAGCCCCACACTGGCCACGGGACGCACTCCCTTGCCGCTTGTAACTTGCAGATAGTCAAGCTTGATATGCACTGCCGGGCCTCTATGGGCTCCGCACAGGGCCAGCAGGTCGTCGTCGCCCACCTGCTTGCGCTGGTCCGCATACTTGAGGAATACATTATTGTAGAAGTCGTCCAGCTTCTCCTCGCTCATCTTGACTCCCAGGGTCTCAAGCCTGTATTTGAGGGCGGCGTGTCCGCTGCGGGCGGTGAGCACTATCTGGTTGTCGTCGATGCCCACATCCTTGGGGTTGATGATTTCGTAGGTGGACACATCCTTCAGCACCCCGTCCTGATGTATGCCGGAAGAATGCGCGAAGGCGTTGCGGCCGACGATAGCCTTGTTAGCCTGCACAGGCATACTCATAAGGGACGACACCATACGGCTCGCCGGGGCGATTTTGGTGGTGTTGATGTTGGTCTGCAGGGGGATGTCCGAGTGGCTGCGGATAATCATAGCTATCTCCTCGAGGGCAGTGTTACCGGCCCGCTCCCCCACTCCGTTGATGGTCACCTCGCACTGCGAAGCCCCCGCTATCAGTCCCGAAATGGTGTTGGCTGTGGCCATGCCCAGGTCGTTGTGGCAGTGGGTGGAGATGATTGCCTTGTCTATCCCGTCCACATTCTCCACCAGGTAACGTATCTTCGAGGCGTACTCCTCGGGCAGGCAGTAGCCGGTGGTGTCGGGTATGTTCACCACCGTGGCACCGGCCTTGATGACAGCCTCAACCACCCTCGCAAGGTATTCATTATCAGTCCTTCCGGCGTCTTCGGCATAGAACTCCACATCCTCCACGTACTTCTTGGCGTACTTCACGGCGGCAACCGCCCTCTCAAGGATTTCCTCCCTGTTGGAGTTGAACTTGTACCTGATGTGGGAGTCGGAGGTCCCTATGCCCGTGTGGATTCTTTTGTGGCGGGCATATTTCAGGGCCTCGGCGGCCGTATCGATATCCTTGGGGACGGCTCTTGTAAGGGCGCATATCACCGGCCAGGTAACAGCCTTTGATATCTCCACGACAGAATTGAAATCCCCGGGACTTGAAATCGGGAAACCTGCCTCGATGACATCCACCCCCAACTCTTCGAGCATACGGGCCACCTGAATTTTTTCTACGGTATTGAGCTGGCATCCGGGCACCTGCTCCCCGTCACGAAGGGTGGTATCAAAAATGTAAATTCTGCGATCTGAACTCATAATGAATAAATTACTACCACTAAACCCCAGGTCCGAAACAGGACTGGAAATGAAAAGGGGACTAAAATTAGGAATTTTTATTGAATAATAGTCCATTTTTTTCTACTTTCGCAGGATTTTTAATTGATGACAAATGAAAGTTCTCAAGTTCGGAGGAAGCTCCGTCGGCACTGTCGATAGCATTCTGAAAGTTAAAGAAATCATCCTGTCCCAGAAGGAAAGCGTCATTGTTGTGGCCTCCGCCCTCGGAGGGGTGACCGACGCTCTGATTCAAGCCGCCGTAATGGCGAAAAACTCCCAGGACAGTTTCCGGAGCAGCATTGAAGCGATGAAGAAGCGCCACCTCGATATGGTCCGCTCCCTGCACAGCGCTGAAAGCGAAGAGAGACTCAGTCTTGAATCCGCTCTCGAGAGCCTTTTCAGCCGCCTGAGCAGCCTGTGCGAAGGCGTGTTCCTGCTCCAGGTCCTTCCGAAGAAGGCGCTGGACGAGATAGTAAGTTTCGGAGAGAGGCTTTCCTGCCTGATACTCAGCTCGATAATTCCTTCGTCAAAGCTCTATGACTCGCTGCGTTTCATACGCACCTGCAACCATCAGCACGGGGCTATCGTGGAGAGCGGACTGACTTCTTCGCTGATCCGCGCGGAGTTCGAAGGCTTCGAAAAGAGCGGACGCATTGCCATTGTGCCGGGATTCATCTCTTCGGATGCGGTCACTTCGGAGATTACCAATCTCGGAAGGGGCGGGTCGGACTACAGCGCCAGCCTCATAGCCTCCGCACTGAAGGCCAGCGTCCTGGAAATCTGGACTGATGTGGACGGCTTTATGACGGCAGACCCCAAAATCATAGCCACCTCCTATGTCATCGACGAGATGAGCTACGCCGAAGCGATGGAGCTTTGCAACTTCGGAGCCAAGGTCGTTTACCCTCCCACCCTCTACCCCGTATGCAGGGAGGGCATTCCTATACTTATAAAGAACACTTTCAACCCCGAAGCCCCCGGAACCACCATCAAGAAGGACTGCAGGAGCAACGGAAGGAGCATCAAGGGCATATCGTCAATCGATGACATTTGCCTCCTGACCCTTTCGGGCACTTCGCTGGTGGGAGTTGTGGGCATAGACAGCAGGATATTCACCACCCTTACCAAAGAGGGGGTCAGCGCCTTCCTGGTCAGCCAGTCGGCTTCGGAGACAGGCATAAGCATCGGTGTCAGCCGCGAGGACGCACCCAAGGCAAAAGAGCTGCTCTCGCAGGAGTTCAGTGCCGAAATCGCTTCCGGATCGATTGACCCCATAAGGCTCCAGTACGACCTTGCCGCCGTGGCTGTGGTCGGAGAAGAGATGAAGGACCACCCCGGAGCCGCCGGCAGGCTGTTCACGACTCTCGGACGAAGCGGCATAAGCGTAATTGCCCTTGCCCAGGGAGCGGCCCAGTCCAACATCTCCATCATAATCGAAAGGGTCAACCTGCGCAAGGCCCTGAACGTTATCCATGACAGTTTCTTCCTCTCCGAGTATCAGGAGCTGAACCTGTTCATCTGCGGAATTGGCACCGTAGGAGGCAAGCTTATCGACCAGATAAGTTCGCAAAGGGCCTCCCTTATGAAGGAAAGAAACCTGAAAATCAACATTGTAGGCATTGCCAGAAGCACCAGGGCCATTTTCGACCGCGAAGGAATTGACACCGCCACCTACCGAGACAGGCTCGAAAGCGGAATAGAAATCACCCCCGGGCGCCTTCGCGACGAGATAATCAGGATGAATATTTTTAACCCCGTATTCGTCGACTGTACGGCCAGCAGCGAAATAGCCGCCCTGTACGAGGACCTTTTCAACGCCGGAGTAAGCGTCGTTGCGGCCAACAAGATTGCAGCTTCGTCGGACTACGACAACTACCTCAGGCTCAAGCATACAGCCCTTCGCAGGAATGTGAAGTTCCTGTTCGAGACCAATGTTGGCGCGGGGCTTCCGATCATCAATACCATCAATGACCTTCGCAACAGCGGCGACCGCATCATCAGGCTCGAGGCCGTTCTGAGCGGAACGCTGAACTTCATCTTCAACACCCTGTCCAGTGACATCCCCTTCAGCAAGGCCGTGCGTATGGCCCAGGAGCAGGGCTACAGCGAGCCCGACCCGAGAATTGACCTGTGCGGCAAAGACGTGATGAGAAAACTGGTCATACTCTCCCGCGAGGCAGGCTACAAGGTCAGCCAGGAGGATGTCCGCTCCTCGCTGTTCATCCCGCAGGAGTTCTTCGACTGCAGTATGGAAGAGTTCTGGGAGAGGCTCCCGAGCCTGGACGCAGAATTCGAAGCCCAGAGACTCGAGCTCGAAAAGCAGGGCCGCAGGTGGAGGTTCGTAGCCGAGATGAACAACGGCGAATGCAAAGTCAGCCTCAAGAGCGTTGACCGCGACCACTCGTTCTATGTTCTGGACGGCTCGAACAACATCATACTGCTCACCACAGAGCGCTACAGACTCCACCCTATGCTCATCCAGGGCTACGGGGCCGGCGCCGATGTGACAGCGGCAGGTGTGTTCGCCGACATTATGAGCATCGCAAATATCTAACCCTATGATCAAATACCTTAAAGCACACAACAAGGCTATCTACATAGTCCTTGCGGGAATTCTGACCTTCTGTCTGGCCGCATCCTACATTCCGGCCCTGAGTTTTCTCTCTTCCTGGGTAAGTCCTCCGGCCGCGCTGTTTCTGGGTCTGGCCTTTGCCCTTATCTGCGGTGAAGCCTACCCCGCGTTCAACGCCAGGTTCTCCAAGTACCTGCTCCAATATTCGGTTGTTGGCCTGGGTTTCGGAATGAACCTGCAGGAGAGTCTCGCCTCCGGCAAGGAAGGAATGATGTTCACCGTTATCTCGGTCATAGGCACCATGCTGATTGGTATGCTCATCGGCCGCAAGATGCTGAAAATGGATAAGGAGACAGCCTACCTTATCAGCAGCGGCACTGCAATATGCGGAGGAAGCGCCATAGCGGCAGTCGGACCTGTTATCAACGCAAAGCAGAGCAGCATGTCAGTGGCGCTAGCTACCGTATTCATACTCAATGCTATAGCCCTATTCATCTTCCCTCCGCTCGGAAGGCTTATCGGTCTGAGCCAGCAGGAATTCGGGACCTGGGCGGCCATTGCCATCCACGACACCAGTTCGGTAGTGGGAGCGGGTGCCGCCTATGGCGAAGAAGCCCTCAAGGTTGCAACCACCATCAAGCTCACAAGGGCCCTATGGATCATTCCCCTCGCCCTTTTCACCAGCCTTGTTTTCAGGAGCGGCAAGGGGAAAATCACCATTCCCTGGTTCATACTCTATTTCATCATAGCTATCCTTCTGAATACCTACGTGCTGAAAGGATGCCCTCAAGTCGGAACCGTCATTTCCGGAATCGCACGCAAGTGCCTCATCCTGACGATGTTCTTCATCGGAGCATCCTTATCGATGGATAAAATCAAAGCCGTAGGGGCAAAGCCTCTGATTCAGGGAGTAGCGCTGTGGATATTCATCAGCCTCGCTTCCCTGGGCTATATCCTACTGTTCTGAAACCGTTTGGGGGATCAGTTTTACAGGTCCCATAAGGCCGCAGGGAACAGTGGTCCATTTTGCGGCAGAGAACATTCCGTCCGCACCGCGGCTCTCGGGAGTACGGCCGGCCACATTGGCATTGTAGAATATTCTCCAGGGGATGTTGTTGCGGTCCATATAAGCTATACGATTCTCGCAGGAGCTTGACACCCTTACAGAAAGAGTCTTCGCGCCTGAAAGCTCGTCGCCGCTGAGAGTGAGGCTGTAAGGCTTTTCGTAGAGGGTTGCGACCAGCTTTCCGTCCAGATATACTGCGGCGCTCTGCTCCACTCTTCCAAGGTCCAGGCTGTAGTAGCGGCCGCTCTCAACGCTGAGGCCTTCAAGCGAAGTCGAGTACATAGCGCTTCCGCTGAAATCCCTGTACTCCTGTCCGTATTCTGTCCAGCTTCCAAGATTCTTGACGCTTACAGACTTGGGAAGTACAGGACCGCCCTGCAGGAACTCCAGCTTCCACTCCCCTGCAAGAGTCTGCTCCCAGTCAGCGTTTTCAAAGAAGGGATACTTGTCAGCCTTCAGCCCAGAAGGGCTGGTCTGCAGCAGAATGGTCTGGCCTGCTTCAAGACTCAGGTACACCTGATTGCCTCCCTCAGTCTTACGCACCGCAGCGAGGCCGCACTCATCGGTATTGGGATTGTAGAGTGCCGCACTCTCGAACCCGGCATCGACTCCCGCCCAACCGCGGAAAGGCTCCTGCCCGCAGTTCTTAATGAAGTAGTATCTAGCCCCGTTGTCAAAGGCCCTGCTGATGCACTGCAACCCCTGGTCGAACATAGTCTCGCGGCTGACTCCAGCCATTCTGAGAAGGGCGTCAAGGTCGGATGATACGCAGATTCTGCCTTTTCCGAGACGGGCTGTGCTGACGCCATTCTGCTCAGTGAAGTTAAGGGCGGAAGTCAGTGAAGCCAGACGGGCGCGCCTTGCTTCAAGCCCACAGAGTCCCGGAACATCACCCGGCAGAGAGTCTTCCACCAGGATGACAGCACCCTTGCGGGCAAAAGAGAGAAGCGTCTCGAAGGTTTCAAGCTCCATCTTTTCGCACTTTGGCACCACTATGGTTTTATAAGAGCTGCCCGACGCTGTGCTCAGAAGGCCCTTTTTGACCTTTATATCGTTGCATATCATCTTGTCCGTGATATAGTCCCAGCTGTAGCCCAGCTCATAGAGCTTTCCGGCAGACTCGCCTATGGCGCTCTGGACAGGGGTATGCTGGTTCATATGGAAGAGCATCTTCTCTCTTCCGCGCTCGCTCTGCAGGTCAGTGGCATTGAAATACAGAAGGATGTCATTGTCCGGATGGCCGGCCTGGAGGAAGCTCTGGCAGCGGGCGACATAATGGTTGAGCGCACCGAAATCGGGCCAGAAACTATGCGTAGGCTGGAAATGCACTGCGGCATAGAATACCCAACCCGGCCAGGGAGCATCGTTGGGAGACATACAGGTTCCGTGGTAGAAAATATGGTTCACGCCGGAGAGCAGATAATTGTCCAGGGCCTGCCTTACGTCGGCAAGGCTCGAACGGAAGTGGTCTCCGAGCCAGGTGGCAGACTCGCTTGAGACCAGATTCTTACCGGTCACGTGAGCTGCGCTGGAAGCAGTCTTCATTCCAATCACGGAACGGCCTTCCGTCTCGGGAACGTCGCTCACTGCATATACGTCCATAATATTGGCCGGCGAGCCGTGGGCCTGGTTGCGTATGCCCTTTCCCTGGGCTGCAGCCCATTTCTGCCATCTTACCGAATAGGTGTCGATAAGCAGCTCCCCAATAGTCTGACGGTAGTCGTAAACCACCCTGTCCTCCATCTCCTTATCGTCTGTAAGGCCCAGAAGGTAAGGCATATACATCTTCAGGTCGTAGCCCCTGCGGGAGAGGAACTCATCAAAGAAGTCCTCTGTCCAATCGGAATTGCCGACTGCATCATCCACCTCGTAGGAATCGTTGAAATAGTAACGGATCCAGCTCACATCCCTTGAAGCGAAGGCCTCATCGAACTTTTTGAGATAATTATCTATGGCCCTCGCGCTGAAATGGTCAATCACATCCCCTTCTCCTCCGGGGCCGGCTCTCTCGACGAGCTTTCCGTGCCATCCGAGGAACAGGGCGCAAAGGGTCCAGTCGCCCTCGGGAGCGGTCCAGTCAAGACTGCCGTCCTCCTTTACAAGAGCGGTAAGGTCCTCGTAGCGTCCGTCTGAGCTGTTTGCGGTAAGGGCGATGAGGGGCAAGCTGACGGGATAGCGCACCTGCTCGAATGCATACTGCTGCAGGCTGTCGTTCTTCGCTATAGGGAAGTCCAGCTTGTCGATTGTCGTCTTAAGGCCTATTGAGCGGACCATAGGAGTCTGCACATATTCAATCCTGTCCTCAAGGCTCTGTCCTCCCTTCAGGGTAAAAGTCTTGTAGGCAAGATAGCGGCAGGCATCTTCGGGCTCCACCCAGGGGCCTCCGAAAGGCCATCCTGAAGCATTGGCAAGGTCAACTCCCACTTCCAGCTCCCTGGCCTTGTCGAGGGTATGGCAGAACAGGTCCATCCATTCGGGGCTCAGATAATCCAGGAACTTGTCCTCATAGCCTTTGGCTCCGTAGATGGTAGTAACCTCGACTCCTCCGAGTCCGGCTTTGGAGTACTGGGTGAGCATTGTGTCTATGTCCTGAGTTCCGACTGCACTTGCCGGCCACCACCATCTGGTCCAGGGCTTGTTTGTCATCGTGATTTCGGGCCACTCCACCTTCGAAGGGCCTTCTGAAGAACTTCCTTTCGAGCAGGAAGAAACGGTCATCACTCCCAAAACTATGAGAGTGATGACTTTAAGTTTATTTACTGTCATTTGCGGTTATATTGTTACTTTTTAGTGTTGCTGCTGTGCGGGTGAGCCTCCCTGAAAGCCATCGCAGCCTTTACGAAAGCAGTGAATATGGGCTGGGGCTTCTCGGGGGTACTCTTGTACTCGGGATGGAACTGCACTCCGATAAAGAAAGGATGCGTAGGCAGCTCGACCACTTCGACGAGCCCTGTCTGGGGGTTGTGGCCGCTGGCCTTGAGCCCTGCCTGCTCGAAAGCACTTACATATTCCGAGTTGAACTCATAGCGGTGACGGTGGCGCTCCCTGATCTGTTCGCAGCCATAGATGCTTCTTGCAAGAGAGTCCTTTTCCAGAACGCAATCATAAGCTCCGAGCCTCATCGTACCTCCCTTGATGGTGGTGGATTTCTGGTCCTCCATCAGGCTGATTACAGGATGGGTAGTCTTGGCATCCACCTCGGTCGAAGCCGCATCCTTGAATCCCAGCACGTTGCGGGCGAACTCCACTACGCACATCTGCATTCCGAGACAGATGCCGAAGAAGGGCACATTGTTCTCACGGGCATATTTGATGGCCACTACCTTGCCCTCCAGACCTCTCTCTCCGAAACCGGGGGCTACCAGGATTCCGTCCATACGGGAGAGTACATCGTGCGCATTGTCCTCGTTCAGGTGCTCGCTGTGGACGGTATGCACCCTGACCTTGCATTCATTGGCCGCTCCGGCGTGCACGAAGGCCTCCAGGATGGACTTGTAGGCGTCCTGAAGTTCCACATACTTGCCCACGAGGGCGATGTCAACTTCAGACTTGGGATGGCGCAGTTTCGAAAGGAATTCGTTCCACTCCTTCATGTCGGGCTGGGCGAAATTGTCCACCTGCAGGTGTCTTACCACCAGCTCGTCAAGATGCTCCTCGTGCATATTGAGAGGCACCTGGTATATGCTCCAGGCGTCAATTGACTGTATGACGTGGCCGGGTTTCACATTGCAGAACAAGGCCACCTTTTTTCTCAGTTCAGGGGTCAGGGGATGCTCGGTGCGGCATACAATCACATCAGGCTGGACTCCGCTCTGCTGAAGCATCTGCACGGAGTGCTGTGTGGGCTTGGTCTTAAGCTCCTTTGCGGCGCTCAGATAAGGCACCAGCGTGAGGTGTATTGACATACAGTCCTCCTCGGGGAGCTCCCACTGGAGCTGACGCACCGCCTCGACGAAAGGCTGGGACTCCATATCTCCCACAGTACCTCCGATCTCGGTGATCACTATATCCCAGTTGCCGGTCTTTCCGAGAAGAAGCATCCTGCGCTTGATCTCATCCGTGATGTGGGGCACAATCTGGACGGTCTTGCCAAGATAGGCGCCTTCCCTCTCCTTGGTGATGACAGTGTGATAGATTTTGCCTGTTGTCACATTGTTAGCCTTGGAAGTGTGTACGCCGAGGAAACGCTCGTAGTGGCCGAGGTCCAGATCGGTCTCGGCACCGTCCTCTGTCACATAACACTCTCCGTGCTCGTAGGGATTGAGCGTTCCGGGATCGATGTTGATGTAGGGGTCAAACTTCTGAATTGTGACTCTGAGCCCTCTTGCCTGAAGAAGCTTGGCAAGCGAAGCTGCGATTATTCCTTTGCCGAGTGAAGATGCCACTCCGCCCGTGACGAAAATATACTTTGTGTCCATAACGGGATACAAAGATAGCAAGAATATTTCTATTTTTGCAGAAAAAGTTCATCACAAAGCATTTTTTATGTTCAGCATCTCACGCCATACTGTTTCAAAGCGCATAGCCTGCCTCACGCTTTTTCTCCTGCTCCTCTGCTCCTGCAGCCGGGCGAGGGTCAAGGAGTGGAGCCTTGAAGTCGTTAAGGAATATCCCCACGACAGAAGTTCCTATACCCAGGGGCTCTTTTTCCATCAGGGAGAGCTTTACGAGAGCACAGGCGAGTATGGCAGTTCGACCTTGCGCAAAGTTGACCTGGAGAGCGGAAAGGCGCTCAGGAAGCTGGACTTTTCGAAAAAGTACTTCGCCGAAGGCTCTGTCGTGCTGGACGGCAAGCTGTATGTCCTGACCTGGCTCAACAAAGTAGCCTTCATATATGATGCCGCCACCCTTGAGTACGAAAAGGCGTATTCCTACCCGCGCGAGGGCTGGGGCCTGACAAGCGACGGGAAGAGCCTGATAGCGTCCGACGGAAGCTCGAAACTCTACTTTATGGATGCCTCTTTCCGCCAGCAAAGGGTGATAGACGTGAAAATGGATTCGAGGAGCATCAAACTGCTCAACGAACTCGAGTGGATAGACGGACGGATATGGGCCAATGTCTATACTACCGATATGATAGTCATCATCAATCCCGAAACCGGAGAGGTGGAAGGAAGGGTGGATTGCAGCGGACTGCTTCCCAAAAAGCTCAGGACCCCGGACACCGATGTGCTCAACGGGATTGCCTACAATCCCCTTACGGGCAAGATATATCTCACGGGCAAAAACTGGCCGAGACTCTATGAAGTGAAGCTTGTGGAGAAGAAATAAGAATTTTTCGTAAATTTGTCGCCTCAAATAAAGGAGGGGTGATTTGCCGCTCAGAATGAGAGGAAAGTCCGGACAGGAAAGGGCAGCCCGCTGCGGAAAGCGCAGGTAGGGGTAACTTTACGGAAGCCGTAACAGAAAATGTCTGCCGCCACTGGCGGTCAAGGTGAAAACGCGAGGTAAGAGCTCACGACGCAGCGCAGCGATGCTCTGCGGGTACGGCACCGGGCCCTGCAAGACCAAATATATCGGCGCAAGGGGACGGCCCGTCCCCGCCGAGGGGTAGGTTGCGAAGATAAATGGCAGAATAAAACAGAAACCGGCTTACGGCTCCTCCTTTATTTGTTTTCCACAATCTCGGCGGTGAGGTCGTAATCGTCTGCTGATACTATCTTTACGGTGATGAAATCACCGATTCTGACACTTTGGGCTTCGTCCTTGAGCTTCACAAGTATCTCCCCGTCCACTTCAGGACTCTCGAACTCGCTGCGGCACACCAGAGTGTCACCCACACAATCATCCACCATTACCCTGACTACAGACCCTATGCGTGAGTTGTTGAACCCGGACGAGATGCTGCGCTGAATCTCCATCAGGGAGTCGAGCCTCCGCTGCTTTTCTTCCTGGGGGATGGAATCGGCAAAGTTCAAAGCGGCGTATGTTCCCTCCTCCTCAGAATAGGTAAAGGCACCAAGACGCTCGAAGCGGGCCTCGGAGACGAAGTCCAGCAGTTCTTCAAATTCCTTCTGACCTTCTCCCGGGTGGCCGACTATCATTGTTGTCCTCAAAACCACACCCTTTACCCTTTCGCGAAGGGTGCGGATAAGAGTCCTGGTCCAGGCCGAATCGACACCCCTGTGCATATTCGAGAGCACATTGTCGCTGATATGCTGCAGAGGGATGTCCAGATAACGGCACACTTTGGGGTTATGGGCCATCTGGTCCAGCACATCTTCGGGGAAATCTGCCGGATAGGAGTAATGGATCCTTATCCACTCTATGCCTTCGACTTCGCTCAAAGCGTCTATCAGAGCCCCGAGGGAGCGCTTGCGGTAGAGGTCCAGGCCATAGTAGGTTGTATCCTGGGCTATAAGTATCAGTTCTTTGACTCCGCTCCCGGCCAGGGCGCTGGCTTCCTGCACTAGAGTTTCTATAGGAACGCTCTTGTGCGCACCGCGGATGAACGGGATGGCGCAATAGGAGCATCTGCGGTCGCAGCCTTCGGATATCTTGAGGTATGCGTAGCCCTTACCCTGGACTTTGAAGCGTCCGCTGGGTACGCTCCCCTGCCCGCTCACGCCAAGATACTCAAGCACAGGGGCGAGGTCTCTGGCGCCGAACCACCTGTCCACCTCGGGCATCTCCTCCTTCAGGTAGGCAGCATAGCGCTGGGACAGGCAGCCGAACACAGCGAGCTCTCCGATCCGGCCTTTCTTTTTAAGCTCACAAGCCTGCAGGACGGCCTCTATGGACTCCTGTTTGGCATCGGCAATGAAGCCGCAGGTGTTGACCAGAAGCACATCGACGCTCGTGCCCTGAGTGAACTCAACTATCTCGAAAAGGGAAGGGTCAAGACTTGAAAGAAGGTGCTCGGTATCGACCGAGTTCTTTGAGCATCCGAGAGTTACGACACTAATTCTCTTCTTCCTGCTCATCGCTCTTGAAATCCAGGGAAGCGTACTTTACAAGCTGGCTATACCAGTCAATCACCTTGCGCATATGCGAGAGATAGAAGCGGTCGGGGTCGTAATCGGGCACTGCCTTTGCGAAAAGCGCGAGGACTTCTGCTTCGGGAGCCTTGTGGTCGGGGCAGGGAGCGTCGCCAAGTGCATCCTTGATGGCAAGGAACACCTCCGATAGCTTCTTCTCGCCTTCTGAAGTATAGATGGCAATGTCGGCAAGAGTTGTAATCCTGCTGCTGCCGCCGAATACTGTCCTTTTCCCGTCACAAAGAGCCTCGGCAATGGCGCCGTTGCGGGCCTGTGCGATGTATCTGTAAAGTCCTCCGCGTCCTGAAACGGAAAGGATTCTGCTCAAATCAGTTTGCATAACAATTTATCTGTTTTAATTAATAGTTCTTTTATATCCGAGTCATTTTCAATCATATAATCCACCTTCTCGAGGTCGAACTCCTGGAGGCGGCTGCGCTCTGCCGCCTTGGGGTTGCGGCTCACCCTCACTTCGTACGGGGCGTCCACCATCAGTACCTTGTCCCATAGACCGTCGAATATGCTGCGGCCAAGAGCCAGAGCGGACTCTACAACGAGAAGCGGCTCTGAGGCATTGGCCTGCTTCCAAGCCCTTATATCCTCACACAGAAGCGGATACACTATACTCTCAAGAGTCTTCCTTTTCTGCTCGTCCTCGAAAATTATTCCAATCTGCTCCCAGCGGATTCCGAGCGCGCACTCGATATCGCACTTCAGACCCGGGACAAGCGAGTACAGCATCTTGGTGCGGGAGTCACAGTCATAGACCGGAATCCCCTTTGAAGACAGATACGAGCATACTTCGGACTTGCCGCTTCCTATAGGCCCGGTCACAAGAAGTGTGATATGTTTTCCTGAAGGGGTCATAATCAGAAGTTGGAGAGTACTATGCAGTCGGTGAATTGAGGTTCGATGCTGCAAGAGATTATCCAGGAAGGAAGAGGGTTAGAGTGTATCATACACTTGCCGTTGATCGAGCCGAGGTACTCCTGATAGTCAACGTAGAGATCAAGCTCCCTGAAAGGGTCCTCAGGCACGGGGAATACGCTGCGCAGCACCACCTCGGCGCTTGAGGGCAGAGAGTTCATCTTCATCCCGTCAGGGACATTGACAGTCTTTATCTTCACCTCGGAGCGGAGTTCCACATATCGGGTAACGTCCTGGTAGTAAATAACTTCCTGCTCCGAGAGCTTTAGCCCTGCAGGCACATCCAGCTTCACCTTTCCGTGTACGCTGCTGCTCAGAAGAGACAGGTCCACGGGCTTGGTGAGTATCTTGGTCACAGACTGGAGCCTTGTCGGGTCGCCATATACATAGACAGAGTCCGGTTGGAGCCTCATCGGTTTGAGGGCGGTGTATTGGGAAGCGTAGGAGATGCTGGCCACCGAACGTACAGGTAGCTTTCTGAATGCCACCTGCTGAAACACGAACTGCGGAGCGTCCGACACGAAGGACTCCACAGACACCCTTTCTCCAAAGATGGCACCTGAGTATTTGATCATAGTGGAATTCTGGCAGCTGTAGCTGTCAGGCGCATCCTGACGCAGGTCAGCGGAGTCAAAATCCACCACTTTTGCCTTCTTGTGACGGCGCGACAGACTCAGCAGCGAATAGCCCGAAGCCCTCACCTGGGCTGTAACCGTCGCCTCATTGATGGAAAGCGGATCGTGCGCGGGCACACTGCTGCGCGCCTGCACCGGCACGCTCACAATGCTCACATAAGTCTGTGAAAGATTGTGAATCAGCCAGATACCGGCCGACAGCAAAGCGCATAACAGGAGTTGGAACCAATACTTGCGCACAACCCTCGAGACTAACGCTACTCCTTTGCAGCCTTATCTTTGCCCTGGTCCTTCTTTGCGGGGCTCGGAGCGCTCTCTGACATATCCTTCTGGATGGACTGCTTGTCCACACGGATCTTGACATCTCCGTCCACTTTCATAAGCACGGTCTTTTCATCGATGTCCGCCACTGTTCCGTAGATACCGCCTGCGGTCACCACCTTGTCGCCCTTCTTGAGGGAGTTGCGCATTTCCTCCAGCATCTTCTGCTGTTTTCTCTGCGGACGGATCATAAAGAGCCACATAATGACGAAAACGAGGATGAGCATTATCCACATGCTCCAGGGGCTGCCCTGTGAAGGCGCTGAGGTCTGTAATAAAGTTGCTAACATAATTGTCTTTGTTATTGATTGTTCTTTTTGTTGATAAGTCTATCAAGCAGACCGTTCACAAAGGCGCTGCTCTCACGGGTCGAATAGTATTTGGCTATCTCGACATACTCGTTTATGATGATTTTGACCGGAATGGAAGGGAAGGCCTTCGCCTCGGCCATACCGCAGACCAGAAGGGCCAGGTCAGTGGCGCAGATGCGGTCCCTGGTCCATTTCTGGGTAAGGGAGTCGATACTGTCGACAAAAGAGTCGAAATTAACGTATGCTCCTCTGAGCAGGCCGAACACAAAGGCCTTGTCGGAAGTATAGGACTCATTGCCGGCAAGATCGCTCTGGTAGAGGGCGGGCAAAGACCAGTTCGCGCCATCGCCCAAATCTTTAAGGGTCCTTATGCACCAGCTCAGCGCATATCCCAGGTCATCGTTCCAGTAGATGGAGAGCTCCTCAAGAATATCCTCCAGGGCAGAATTGTCCTCGAACTCGTTCTCGAAAATCCTGCACCACAACTGGGCATCGGCCTTAAGGGCCTGAGCCTCCCCCGTTTCGGGCGCGCTCATATACTTTTTGAAATAATCCCTCTCCCTTACAGACTCGTAGAGGTTTCTCAGAAGGACGTCATAATTCTCCCAGCTGAGCTTTTTCTTGGAGATAATCTTCCGGAAATCAGGATCGCCTTCAAGAATGGCGGCAATGCGGTTAGTGGCAAAGCGCATATTGGGATTGCGCTCCTCCTCGCTGGGGTTGAACTTGGATTTGGCGGCAGTGATTCTTTCCACTGCCTCGCGGGTCAGGGGGCCAACAATGCTGAGCAGAAAAAGATACAGGTCTCTGGTGGCCTCGCAGGACAGCTCCAGAAGGGCTTCCGCGTCCTTGAGGGACATAGTCCGGTTTTCAGCGTAGCAGTATATGGTCTTGAACGCCTTGACACGGAGAATTCGTCGATTGAGCATAGTCAAACAGTACTTTCAAACAAAATTAGTATGCAAAGATAGCAAGTAATCCATAAAAAATTCTATTTTTGCATTCAGGAATGTCAAATAATGTTCCTGTTTTTAAATTTTTTCACTCTATGTACAGAGACGACTACGATTCAGCCAGATTTGACAGCCGCGAGGGCGAGGATGTATTCTCCAAGCCCGTGAGAGCAGGCAAGAGGACATATTTCTTTGATGTCAAGTCTACAAAGGGAGGTAAGGATTTTTACCTGACCATCACAGAGAGCAAGAGGAAGAATTTCTCGGACGGCTCCTACGCTTATGACAAGCACAAGATTTTTCTCTACAAGGAGGATTTCGAGAAATTCAGCGAGGGCCTTCAGGAAGTCATCTCCTATATAAGGGACAACTGTTTCAACGGTGAGATACCCCAGAGGCAGTACGACGAAACCGAGAAATAGTGGCAATACTTCTCAAGGACATCACCGTCGACGGCATCCGCAAAGATATGCTCATCGACAAGGGGCTTATCGCCCGTATAGAGCCGCAGGGCAGCAGCGCCTTGTGGCCTCTGGCCGGTGACCTTGAAATAATGGACTGCAGGGGCAAAGTAGCCATACCGGCCTTTGTCAATATGCACACCCACTCCCCTATGACCCTGATGAGGGGAATCGGCGAGGACATAGCCTTCCAGCAATGGCTTTCCCGCATATGGAAGGTGGAGGAGTCCATCGACTACGATTATGTCTATTGGGCCACCAAAGTCGCCTGTCTCGAAATGATACGCAGCGGTTGCGCCACCTTCAACGACCAGTATTGGTTCTTCGAGGCTTCAGTAAAGGCTTGCGAGGAAATGGGGCTGAGGATAGCCACGGGCTACGACGTGATGGACAAGATGGACCCCGCAGAAGCCGAACGCCAGAAGGAGCAGTGCATCGCCAAGACAGAGTTGTTCCTGAACGGGAAGCACCCCGGGCTCATATATGAGCTGAACTTCCACGCCATATATTCGGTAAGCGAGCAGATGATGCTCTGGGTGAGCGAATACGCGAAGAAGAACAATCTCAACCTCCACATACATCTGAGCGAGACCCGCAAGGAGGTGGAAGACTGCAAGGCCCTGCACGGAGGCCTTTCGCCCGTCGAATACCTGGAGGATTTGGGCATACTCTCCGACAGGCTCATTGCGGCCCATACGCTCTGGATTAGTCCCAGGGACATAGAACTGCTCGGAAAGCGCGGGGTAAGCTGCGTGCACAACATCAATTCCAACACCAAACTCTCCTCCGGCTACTGCTTCCGCTACAAGGAGCTCCAGGACGCCGGCGCGAATGTGTGCATAGGCACCGACGGATGCGCCTCTTCAAACAACCTCGATATGCTCGAGGCGATGAAGACCTCCGCCCTCTTCCAGAAAGCCTGGAGGGACGACCCTTCGGCGATGCCTCTGGACACCCTTATGGATATGGCCACGATAAACGGAGCCAAAGCCTTGAGGATAAACAGCGGAGTGCTCCGGGAAGGAGCCAGGGCCGACTTGAGCATCATCGACACCGACAGCACTTACTTCCTCTCCGAAGGCCCGTTCCTGGCGAACCTCGTCTATTCGGCACATTCGGACTGCATAGACTCGCTGATATGCGACGGACGCTTCCTTATGAGGGAAAGAGAAATACCACAGGAAAAAGAGATACTGCATCAGGCACGCAAAGTGCTCAGTAAAATATCACAAAAACAATAAGCAATGGCAGAAAACACTAAAGAACTAATTGATAGAATCAACAGTTGCGCACAATTCATCCTGTCAAAAGCACCAGAAGGATTTTCGCCCAAGGTCGGAGTCGTCCTGGGAAGCGGACTGGGAAAATTTGCCGACACTATCGCTGACAGCACCGTAATCCCCTACAGCAGCATACCGGGATTTCCTGTTTCCACCGCAATAGGCCACAAGAGCAATTTCATATGCGGAAAGGTGGGAGGAAAAGATGTGGTTGCGATGCAGGGTCGATTCCACTACTATGAAGGTTACCCTATGGAAAAGGTGACTATGGGAATCAGGGTTATGAAGGCGATGGGGATTGAGTATATCTTCGTATCCAATGCTGCCGGAGCCTGCAACCAGGACTATAAAGTCGGGGACCTTGTGATAATACGGGACCACATCAGCCTGCTGCCCAACCCTCTGATCGGAGCGAACCTCGACGATTTCGGCCCCAGATTCCCGGATATGACCTGCGCCTATGACCTTCAGCTTCAGTCGCTTGCAGAACAGGTGTGCTCCGAGCAGGGAATAGGCGTAAAGAAAGGTGTATATCTTGCCACCAGCGGTCCCAGCTACGAGACTCCGGCGGAAGTCAGATTCTATCACAGCATAGGGGCCGACCTTGTGGGTATGTCCACAATCCCCGAGGTCATAGTAGCCCGCCACTGCGGCATAAAGGTGTTCGGGATGTCTGTTGTGACCAATATGTCCAACTTCCTCAATGTCGAGAAGAACCTCAATGACGGAGATGATGTGGTAAAGCAGGCAGATGCTGCCTCAGTGAAGATGAGTTCTCTCTTCGCCACAATGATAGAGCGGCTGTCTTAAGCCTGATAAGCAAAAAAAAGCGGGGCCGAAGCCCCGCTTTTTATTTTGCTATAGCAACCGAGCGTGTCTCCCGGATTACTGTAATCTTAACCTGACCCGGATAGGTCATTTCGTCCTGGATACGCTGGGCGATGTCCGTAGAAAGCCTTGCGGCCTGGCTGTCGGACACTTCCTCTGCCCCTACGATAACCCTAAGCTCACGACCTGCCTGGATGGCATAGCTCTTGGTCACTCCGGGATATGAAGCGGCAAGGTCTTCCATACCCTTTAGGCGCTTGATGTAAGACTCTATCACCTCGCGTCTTGCACCGGGACGGGCTCCGGAGATGGCATCTGCAACAAGTACCAGAGGCGAGTAGATGCTGGTCATCTCCATCTCCTCGTGGTGGGCTCCGATGGCGTTGCATACCTCAGGCCTCTCCTTGTACTGCTCGGCCAGTTTGGCGCCGAGTATTGCGTGAGGATATTCGGGCTCATTCTCGCTCACCTTTCCTATATCGTGGAGAAGACCGGCCCTGCGGGCAATCTTGGGATTGAGGTTCAGCTCTGAAGCCATTGTGGCACAGATATTTGCAACCTCGCGGGAGTGCTGCAGGAGGTTCTGTCCGTAAGAAGAGCGGTACTTCATGCGGCCAATGAGCTTGACGAGCTCAATATTCAGACCGTGGATGCCAAGGTCGATGCAGGTACGTTTTCCGGTCTCCAGAATCTCGTCGTCGAGCTGCTTGCTCACTTTGGACACTACTTCTTCGATGCGGGCCGGATGGATTCTACCGTCTATAACCAGCTGATGCAGAGACAGGCGGGCAATCTCCCTCCTGACAGGATCGAAAGCCGAGAGCAGGATGGCATCGGGGGTATCGTCCACTACGATTTCCACTCCGGTGGCGGCCTCCAGGGCGCGGATATTACGGCCTTCCCTACCGATGATGCGGCCCTTGACCTCGTCATTGTCGATGGGGAAAGTGGTCACTGCGTTTTCAATAGCGGTCTCGGTAGCGGTACGCTGAATGGTATTGATGATGATTCTCTTGGCTTCCTTTGACGCATTCAGACGGGCTTCGTCCATAGTGTCGTTGATGTAGGCCTGGGCCTCGCTGCGGGCTTCGGCCTTCATATTCTCGACAAGCATCTTCTTGGCCTGCTCGGCTGTCATACCTGCCAGGTTCTCAAGCTCGCTGTTCACCTGGGCGGTCAGCTTGTCGTACTCGCTGATCTTGTCCTCGAGTCTTGCCTTCTGGGCGTTGAGCTGACCCTTCTGGGAGTCGAGGTCGCGGCTCTTCTTCTGAAGCTCCTGGCTCTGGGCGTTAAGCTGACCTTCGCGGGACTTGATGTTGTTCTCGCGGTCCTTCAGCTCGTGGTTCCGGGTATTGACATAGTTGTCGTGCTCACTCTTGAGCTGGAGGTATTTTTCCTTCGCCTGAAGTTCTTTCTGCTGCCTGATGTTTTCGGCCTCCAACTTTGCCTTTTCAATCAATGCGTCCGCCTGCCCCTTGGAAATGAGCTTGTAGACAAGAATATATACAGCTACTCCGATGATTGCTCCACCGAAAGCGCATAACAAATAATACAAAAACATACTCTATAAATATATAATGTTACTAAATCGCAAAAACGGCAGCTTCAGCGCGCAAGCAGCAGAAACTGTCGTTATAAAAAAGCCGTCGGCCGAACTTTCAGAAAATACTCTGAAAAAGATTTGGGTTCCACCCCGTATCAAACTTCCCGTCAAGCGGGCTTGTTTTCCCCGGCGTGAGCAGACCCGGTTCCGAAGAACTTGTTGTTTTCAGAAGATGGGCCTGACGGCTATTTGTCTATTCCTTCTAGATAGGAGGCAAGCTTGGAATCAAGCGAAAGCACTTCATCCTTAAGCACTTGCCACTTTTTCTTCGCATACAGCTTCCGGACTGTCTCCTGCACTGCCACAAAAACCAGCTTGTCCTCAAGACTGGTGTCCGGGAAGCGGGCGTTGAACTGGGTCAGAGCTTTGTCCACATCCACGGCAGCAAGGCGCATCATCTGCTCGAGCTCCTCAGACTCTGCGGTCAAAGGATAATCCCTGCCTCCGATTTTAAGTGTAATCTTCTGCCCCATCTTCAAGCCTCCAGAAGTTTTATGCACCTGTCAATCTCCCTGATTATCGAATCGATACGCGCACGCGCCCCGCTCTTGTCCTCACTGACCGCCTGAAAGGCTATGGCCAGACGGAGATTGTCTATCTGTTGGTTCAAATCAGTAATCTGCATTTTGCAGCTGCGGATTTCCTTTTCCTTGGACTCAAGAGCCTGACAGAGGGTGTCCGCCCTCTGCTTTTCAGCCTCGTAAAGAGAAATCAATTTCAAAACTTTTCCCTCAAAATCCTCCAGCATAATTAAATCCTATAGCTGACAACGCAAAAATAATTAAAAAAACAGAGATTTCAAATCTCTGTTATACCTTTATAAGTCTGACAGACTTGTTTATAGCTCTCAAGAGTGCCTATGTCATAGCGTTTTCCTCTCATCTGCATCGCATAGAGCGGCCTGCGGGAGGAAAGATAGCTCGCAAACGAGCCCGGAGCGTCCACGGCGCAACCTTCACTGATGGCCTGAGGGATCAAAGCCGCATCGTCTGCTGTGTAGTAGTAGAAAGGCGGGCAGCACCAGTTGCTCTTGGGCTCGGAAGGTTTTTCTTCCATCGTGAGCACTCTGTCTGTCAGGTCCACTTCCACTACTGCGCTCTTGCGAAGGCGGGCGGGCTCACTTTCGTAATAGCGCATAATGCAGGAGGCGTGCTTGTCAGCAGCGTAGCGCACAAAAGAGTTCAAGCTGAAATCCAGCACATTGTCGCCTGCTATGACCAGTATATCGTCCTTGTAGCCAAGGGACTTGAGGCAGAACTCAATATCCCGGACAGCTCCCAGCCTTGTCTCGTTGGTCGAAGTCATATCATCTACAACCCTGACTCCTTCGGGCGCCCACTGAGAAAAATGCGAAGCGAATTTGTGGTTTGTGACCACAGCGAACTCATCCACCTCCGCTCCGCTCTTCAAATCGTCAATCAGGTGATCAAGGATGGTTTTCTCTCCTACCTTGAGAAGAGGTTTGGGGAAGTTCTCGGTCAAAGGATAGAGCCTCGTGGCGTAACCGGCGGCAAGAATTATGCACTTCATAAATAATACAATTAAATGAGTTCGATGCCGTCGGCGCTGAGGCACGAGCAGAAAAGGTATTTGTCGCCCAGGGCAGGGAAAAGTTTGAGATACTCCCCACGGACATTACGCTCTATGCTTTCTTCATAGCCAGGATCGATAAGAGCCATACAGCAGCCCTTGAAACCGGCTCCGCTGAACCTTGCTCCATAAACTCCGTCCTGACGCAGAATGATTTCACTAAGGGCCTTCAACTCTTCCGAGCCTGTCTCCCAATTGTTGATCGAGGACTCTCCACTGCGCTTTATCGCATCGCCGAAAGCGTCAATATCACCCCTTTTCCAGGCCTGCACGCCTTCCTCTACCCTTTCCTGCTCGGTGTAGAAATGCTCGGCACGTTTGCGGAAAGTCTCCGGCAGTCTGTCTTTATACTCCAGGAATGTTTCGTAGGGCACATCGCGTAGGAAAGTCTGCCTGAATTTGCCGTATTCCATTCCGGAATAGGCTTTCAGCGCATAAGCGGCACTGCGGACCTCATCGACTCTCATATTGTACTTGCTCGAAGCTAGATTGCGCTCAAGACCGGAGAAAAAGATGCCGATTTTCCAGGGTTTCATACCTTCAGGAGCTGAGATGAGCTCATAGCTGTCGTCCTGGGTATCAAGGTAGAGCAGCTGGTCGGCGCGACAATAGACTTCACAACTCTGGTCGAGCTTTCCTACTGACACTCCGACATAATTGACCTCGGCACTGAGAGCAATCTGGATTATCTCGTCCTGGCTGGGCTTGATGTCGTTGACCCTGCACAGAGCGGATATAAAAGCAATCGTAACCGCGGCAGATGACGACAGACCGCCTATAGGCAAACTTCCTTCGATGACTCCGCTGATACCGTTGCGCAGAGGATAACGGGTAGAAAGCTCCAGAGTAGCTCCGCGAAGGTAGTCAGCCCAGTCTTCCCTTTTGTGCTCGGGGACGTCTCTTACGTGCCATTGGGCGCGTTTGTCGAACTGAAGGGAGGCAAGCTCAACCACACCGTTCAGCTTGGGACTGAAGGCTATATGGATACCTTTATCTATGGCGAATCCTGTCACTTTGCCTTTCTGATGGTCTGTATGAGCACCCAGGGGGCAAACCCTGTAAGGGCAGAAAGCAACGCTCTGGGGAGCCTTGCGATAGATTTCTTCGAACTTTTCGATGCAATTCATAGTCGGAAGTCAATAATTAAAAAAGGCGGCTGCGTGGCAGCCGCCTTTATGATAGAAGGTGAATTATTTCTTCTTGATGATAACGGTACGTGAAAGAACGTCGTTGTTGAAGAAGATGGCGTCTACACCACCGTAAGCCTTCTTCTCAAGTCTGCTGGGATCAACTCCCTCAGCAACGAGAGCATCGTAAACGGTCTGGGCACGCTTCTCTGAAAGCTTCTGGTTGGTCTTTGCGCTACCGGTCTTCTTGTCTGCATATCCGCCGACCTCGAAGACGCTGTCGTCCTTGCAAGCGTTGATAGACTCAGCATAAAGCTTGATGCGAGCCTTATCCTTGCTGGTAAGGGTAGCCTTGCCGATCTCGAAGAAGATAGCGGTAGAAGAAGGAACATCGTTGTTGACGAGCTTCTCAACCTGCTTGATGACTTCCTTCTCGACAACCTTCTCAACAATCTTGGGATTCTTCTCGAGAGCCTCGTTTACGATAGCGTCAACAGCCTCCTTTGAGAGGTATCCGGCTGCTGCGGCTGCTGATGCTGCGCGGGCAATCTTGCCGTGCTTGCCACCGATGGTCCAAACACCGTTGATGGCCAGACGACCGGTTCCCTCTGCCTTGCGGTAAGCGTCAGCGTCACCGAAGATTGAAGGGGTAACTCCGAAGCGTCCCTCAAGTCCGAGAGCGAAGCTCTTGGTGAAGTTGTAGGCAAGTCCGAGACCTACGGTAGCGCCTGCGCGAACCTTAAAGTCGTTGCACTCCTCGACGAGGAGAACCTCAGCGTTCTGAACATCAGCGAACTTGGTACCTACTGAAGAGAAGTTGAGGGTAGGACCTGCGAACAGATATACGTCGAACTTGGCGAGATTGTCGGCGAAGAGGTTCGAAATGTTGAACATTGCGTCGAAGTTGAGCTCACCGAAGAGCTTGTTCTTATAAGCCTTTACATCAGGAGAGCTGGTGTTGATGGTGGCATTTCCCTTGTTTGCGTTAAGAGACTGGAAAGGGCCTCCAATCACGCCACGAACACCCCATACAGGAGTAATGTACTTGCCGACCTCAATGTTGGCATATACAGAAGGAGCGTTCAGGCCGGGAGTGAAAGGTGAAATAGCTCCTACACCCACACCTACAAAGATGTCGTTACCCTTGCAGGTAGTCTGAGCGTTTGCGGTGAATGCAGCTGCAACCACAGCAAGCGACAATGCTAAAACCTTGATTTTCATATCTTAAATTCAATTTATCAGTTAATACTTCCTTCCAGATTACTCAGCTGCGATGATTCCGCCACCGGCGTTGGTATCGTCAGAGTGAGGAGTACCGTGTCCGTAGTGGTAGTGACCGTGTCCTTCAGGGTTGGCGATTTCCTCGAACTGAACTGAAGAAGCGTAGTTTACAACGGTGAACTCACCAACAGAAGTGGTCTGTCCGTCGAGGGTCTTGGTAACCTCATAAACCTGTGCGGAGAGAGTGTTGTTCTGGTAAACGGTGTAGTAAGCCCAAGCGGAAACCGTTCCCTTGTAAAGCTGCTCGGTGGTAACCTTTCCTGAGTTGAAAGCGGCTACATACTTGCTGAATACGAGAGCGTCGTCCTCATCAGCGACGTTGGTGAATGTGGAAACCTCGCTTCCTGAGAAGGCGTTCCATACTACTGAGAACTCGAAAGCGTACTCGGTCAGGTTCTTTGCGTACTTCTTGCCGGCGTGGTCAACAAGAGCGTGACCGTCGTTGCGGGTGAAGTAGATAGGATCGGAAACAGTAACGCTTGCGGCGCCCTTAGGTGCGCAGTCGTATGCTGCGGGATCGGGGTTCACGGGAAGAAGCTCGCCAACTACGATAGTAGCGGAGTAAACAGCGTTTCCACCGGCCTTGAGGGCGTTTACGCTAACCTTCACGGGTCCGTAAGTCTTTCCCTGATATACAGCGGAAATTGAAACCTCGGTAGCAGGGAGTTCCTTGTTACCGGTGAGAATGACCTGACTTCCGGATACCACACCAGCGCTGGTGGTAAGCTCTGCCGCAGCGGGCTGATTGGTCTGAATATCGATGCAGGTAACATCGATAACAGCCTTGGCGGCATCTACCTCGAAGGTGGTCTGCAACTCTTCAGGCTGGCAGGCGGCGAAAATGCCCACCAAAGCCAAAAGCATGTAAAGTTTTTTCATTTTGTAAGTACTATTAAACATTAAACTTATTTCCAACTTGAATTATGGTCACACTACACCATACTATTCAGCGAGCAAAGATATAACTAAAAAATGACAAAACAAACTTTCAGAGCCCAAAAGGCGAGAAAAATGGACTATTTGTCGCCGTCCAAATGAAAAGGATTGAAATAATTGCGGCTCATGATGTTGTCCGATGCCTCAGTACGCCATTCGCGATAGTAGAATTTTTCATTATTGGCATTGTACGACATTCCCATCTGGTCCGAAACGGTAATGCGGGGGATGTAGCCCCTACGCGCGTGACGGTACGGCGGAAGGGATATCTGGAAGCGGAAACCTACATTCATATCCACTCCCTTCGACTTTTCGGCATACAGTCCTACGGAACAACGGGAGAAATGGCGTATCATTTCGTACTTGAGACCTATGTCGCCGATGAGGAACTGCTGGGCGCGGAGAGTGAACTGGGTGTGAAGAGGCGGGCAGTAGCAGTTTACAGCCGCATTCCAGCGGAAGTAGAAATCCCGGCTGAACTTGAAGTAGAAGCCCTCCCAGTAATAATTGGAAATCAATCCCAGCTGGGTATCAAACCATACCTGGTCACCAGGCAGGTACCAGCTCGCCTCCAGGGCGGCGCCATACCGGTTCCCCGCGAAGGCGCCTATAGTGACTTTACCTTGCAGATTCAACTTCCAGGGATCTCTGAAACTCTGTGAAAGCGAGACTATTCCGGGATGAACTTTGGATTCAAGATCGCCGTACCCGTCATTGAAAACAGGAATTTTTACTTGATAGGAGAATTTCATCCCTTTCCACAGGCTCACTTCAAGTGCGGGGCTGAGCTGCCACAGGGATTGATATACCTGATTGATTATCAAGTTCATAAGGGAGACTTGCGGATAGACTACTATATCCACTTTCCCTGTAAGGCTCTCTTTGGGCTTAAGCTTCTTCACTTCATCCCAGCCCGAATCCAGCTTCCGAGTGGTATGCCAGCTCTCCGCTCCCTTATCGCGTGTCATTGTCACCTGCGGGATGCCTCTGTCCAATCCTATGATTTTCAGCTCCATTTCAGAGCTCCCGGCAATCCTTTCGACTATTTTTCTGGCTACTGAAAAGCCTTCGGAAGGCAGTTTGTAGGAGTCGCACTCCAGGGTAAACACAAGACGCGATTCCTCCTCAAGAGTACGGATATTGGCGAAGCCTTCCCGGATCAGAAGCCGTTCGGCATCCTCCACGCTCAACGGATCAGAAGCTTCGACCTGCGCGGCGCATCTGACGATTGAAACGGCTGCCACGACCAGGCAGACCAACACTCTCTTAAACAAAACACGTCTCATAATCAATCCGTTATCTGAACCAAGAGTTCACTCGTCTGAAGTCGGTGCGAGGCATCGAAGGTATCGTGACGCACCATACCTACACCTTTTGCATACCAGGTCCTGGAATAAGTCTCGCGGTTGCGCCCCGGGCCTTTCTCGACCTTGTGCTCACTGACCACAATGCAGTCGAAAGTTCCGCAGGAGAGCTTCAGGGTCTGTCTTCCCTCAACTTTACGCCCATCTACGACGACCCTATACTTCAATGGACCGCACTTGACCTGGAACGAGGCGTTCTCAAGCAGCGTCGAAGCGTTCATACCGGCAGGCAGCACTGACGGGCAGGGCTCGCTCTCAGCCTTCAGCCCGAGGGTGGAAGACAGGGCCGAAGCAGTGCTCGAGGCAAGGTCAACTACGACATCTCCCTCCCTGCTCACTTCGGAGCGCAAAAGTATGGGGCCTCCGTACATAAGCTTCCCGTCCGGAGTGCGGAAAGTGGAGCTGTAGTCAACCAGGGTCTTCCCGTCCTTGCGGCTGACTTTATCGATGCTCAGAATATGGGTCCATTTAAGGGAGCCGTCACGCCGTGAAGAATCAGCCCAGCGCCTTTCGTAACGCAGAGTCCGGCCCTCGGTGGTACAGAAATATGCTTCCGGTGCCGCGGGGGCAGAGGAAAGCAAGATGCAGGCGAGGGCCAGACCGGAAAATGTCATAAGAACAACTAGAATATTTTATAAATCAGCCTCAGGCTCACGTGAGGATAAACAATGGCCTGGTCCATATAGGGGATTTCCCCGTAAACTTCGGTTGCAGAAGAATCGAACTCAACCTGCTGGTCACTCTCGATGGAAGGCACTCCGTGATACCATACGCCGAGGTCGAACTGGAAGCCGAGATGACCCTTGGGAATGCTTCGCCCGAAACCGATTCCGAGATAAGGACGGATTTTTGCCATCTGAAGACGGGCGGAAACATAAGCCCTGTCCTCTTCCATTGCTAGCTGATAAGTCTTGCCGTCAAGATTGAACTTGGGAGAGTCCAGGTTGACCTGCTCGTAGCCGGCGAGGTCGGCATATTTTTGGTTTATGGCATCGAATTCAGCCTCAACCGCCTTGTACTCAGAGAAGAACGTGTCGGTTGTCTGAAGATTTGCGCTCAAAAAGCTGTCTCCCATTCCGAAATAAGCTCCGGCCGTGATGTGCAGTCCGCTCTTCTTGAAAGGATAGAATTCAAGAAGCACACGTGCTGCGGTGAAATTCAGAAGGGCATCTCCCTTGACACCTATGGAAGAGAAACGGGTGTTGATCCTGTCATCCACTCCAGCATCCATAAGGGCCTGGTTCGCATCGTCGATGCAGGAGTTCAGAGGAGAAGCATCAAGACTGAAATCCCTTGCAAGCGAGAGGGAAGGAAGAGTCAGACCGCCCTTGAGTACAACGTGGTTGCTGATGACCGGGAGGGCAAGTTCCACTCCCAGACCGGTGGTTCCGGCCTCAAAACCGATGGAAAGGTTCTGGAAAGCCTGCTGTGCAGATGTGCTGACAGCAAAAGAAAGCAGCGCGGCGGCAATAATAGCTATTCTTTTCATAGAGTTTGTATTAAGTGTTTTTAAGTTTCAGAAGAAATCTGGCACCGAAATTGATCCACCTGAGATTCTGGAGCTCAAACATAAGCTCAAAGCGGTTTTCCCACACCGAGGCTATCATACCGACATTGAACGTCCTCGAATCAAACTCGGCGATAAGATCCAGATAATCAAGATAGTAAAAATCCTGCACCCACTTCGGCCTGAAGTTCACTCCGGCAAAGGGAGCGTTTATGGGATAGTCGCTTCTCCTATTGTACTGATATCCGAGATGGGCTCCCAGATATCCCCAAGGGGTATCGAAACTTTTTGAGAGCGCGACATACATCCTGTTGAAGTATCCATTGCCTGTGCCCGTGACATTGGCATCTATATAACCGTTCTCGGAGGATCCGGTCGTAGGGTCGCTTATACCCACGGCCAAAGCGGGCATCCATTTCAGTCCGAACTCCCCTTCCTTGAGAAGCTGGAACTTACCCGTAAAATGCCTGTCCTGATTGAACATTATAAGGTCCCTGTCAGTGGGGTTGGGCTTGCGCTTGCCATCGAATATCGTGCAGACATAGCCTACTTCCAAGCGGCTCCAGAAAGTTATGTTCACCCCGTAGCCGAAGGTGTTGTATCCCCACCCGGAAGAAGGCAACGAATGCGTATTGAGGAAGTTATTGGTAATCATAAAGGTACCTTCGCTTTTCATAAGGGCGGTAGGGCTTTGCAGAAGGCCGGTGGAGCTATCGGTGAACTGAGCCCGCAGCGCAACGCAGGGCAGCAGGATCATAATAAAGACTAACAGACGGCTCTTCATAAACAGCTCGATTACCAACTTAAATTCCGCGCTTGCGAAACTCCATCAAAACAAATAACGTTAATTTTGCGAATATAGGCAAAAAAAACGTTACTTTCGCAAAAATAAAGATATGGCAGACAATTATTTGGAAAAAAGATACAGCGAACTGCAGGAAGGGACGAAAAGGATTGTGAATCAGACTCCTACGCTTGATACGCTTCTGAAAAGACTGCAGGACAAGGAAGAGAAGGACGAAGGCTATGAGGTCAAACAGGCCCAGACCGACGCCCTTCTGAGAAGCGCCTGCCTGCCGGGAGTCGAGTTCAGTGCCAATCCCGGCCCTCTGGCAGCAGAAATACGTCTCAGCGCCCCTTCCGTTTACGACCTGGGCAAAGTGGTGATGGCATTGAGCCTCAAAGCGGCACAACTCCACCTCAAAGTAAGGGAAGAGGAGCTGTCGATGGACGGGCGTAGCGCTTCGATAAAGCTGACGGTGTACAGATAGAAATCAGCCCTCAACTCTGCCAGGATATGCTTCCAGGGCCTTCTCAAGCACTTTCAGAGCCTTGGCAAGGTCCTCTTTGCAAAGCACATAGGCGATTCTGACCTCCTGGCGTCCTTCTCCCGGCTCGGTGTAGAACCCGGAGGCGGGGGCGAGCATCACCGTAGAGCCTTCATAGCTGAACTCGCTCAGAGCCCAGATGCAGAACTTCTCGGCATCATCCACGGGCAGACGGGCCATAGTATAGAACGCGCCCATAGGTATGGGAGAATACACGCCCGGAATCTTGTTCAGGCCGTCAATCAGGAAGTTGCGTCTGTCAAGATACTCTTCGTACACCGCCCTGGTGTATTCTACGCCCACATCAATCGAGGCCTCTGCCACAATCTGTCCGATAAGAGGGGGCGAGAGTCTTGCCTGGCAGAATTTCATTACCGCATCGTGCACCTGCCGGTTCTTGGTGCACAGGCAGCCTATTCTGGTTCCGCACTCGGAGTAGCGCTTCGATACCGAGTCGAACAGCACTACATTTTCCTCTATGCCTTCAAGATGGAAGGCTGAGATATAGGGCATACCGGTATAGATGAATTCCCTATAGACTTCGTCGCTGAACAGGAACAGGTCGTGTTTTTTGACTATGTCCCTGAGCTGCTGCATCTCCCTGCGGGTGTACAGATAGCCGGTGGGATTGTTGGGGTTGCAGATCAGGATGGCCTTGGTGCGGGGAGTGATCTGGGCCTCGAACTGCTCTACTGAAGGGAGCCTGAAGCCGTCTTCGATATTGGTCTTGACGCTCTTGATGACAGCACCCACAGAGATGGCGAAGGCCATATAATTGGCATAGAAGGGGTCAGTGACTATCACCTCATCGCCCGGGGAAAGGCAGGCAAGGAAAGCAAAGAGCACAGCCTCGGAGCCTCCTGCGGTGATGATGATTTCGTCCGGAGAGAGGTAGATACCATAACCGGCGTAATAGTTGACCATTTTGGTACGCAGGCTCAGGTAGCCGTCCGAAGGGCTGTACTCAAGTATCTCCCTGTCTATGTTCTTGAGGGCTTCGAGGGCACACTCGGGAGTCTTGATGTCAGGCTGGCCTATGTTCAGATGATATACGTGAACGCCGTTACGCTTCGCTTCATCTGCATAGGGAGCAAGCTTGCGTATGGGAGAATACGGCATGTTCAGGGCTCTTTGTGATATTTCCATAATATATGTATTTCAGGTTTTCAAATATACGCCAAATTTCGCAGTTTTTCGCTAACTTGCGCCCAAAAAGAAACACAACTGCATATGACACACAGATTGACAGCCTGCACTCTGGCCCTTGTGCTTGCAAGCGGCCTTAGTTTTGCCCAAAACGGCAGGAGTCTGGAGGTGGACATCACCAAAAGCGTTGCTCCTATCCAGCCCACGATGTGGGGCATCTTCTTCGAAGACATCAACTTCGCCGCCGACGGAGGACTTTACGCCGAAGCGGTGATGAACCGTTCCTTCGAATACCCCAACCCGCTTCAGGGATGGAAGAGCTTCGGAAATGTCACCGTTCTGGATGACGGTCCGTTCGAGAAGAACCCCCATTATGTAAGACTCTCCGACCCGGGACACGCCCACAAAAGGAGCGGACTCGACAACTCAGGACTGTTCGGAGTAGCCGTCAAGGAAGGCGGAGACTACCGTTTCAGCGTATGGGCGAGAGCCCCGAAAGGAGGCACCGGGAAGATCCGCGTGGAACTGGTCCAGACCGCGTCCCCTGCCGAGAAGCAGTATTTCGCACAGAAAAAGATAGAGATTGCTTCCACAGAGTGGCAGAAGTATGAGGTCATCCTGCATTCGGACCGCACCGACCCCAAGGCCACTTTGAGGATATTCCTTGAGACAAGCGCAACCCCGGTGGACCTCGAGCACATTTCGCTTTTCCCGGTTGACACCTGGAAAGGCCGCCCCGGAGGCCTTCGCAAGGACCTGGCCCAGGCCCTCGCAGACCTTCACCCCGGAGTGTTCCGCTTCCCCGGAGGATGCATAGTCGAAGGCAGCGAGCTCGAGACCCGCTACAACTGGAAGAACACTGTCGGCCCCGTGGAGAACAGACCTCTGAACCAGAATCGGTGGGAGTACACTTTCCAGTACCGGTTCTATCCTGATTATTTCCAGAGCTACGGGCTCGGATTCTACGAGTTCTTCCAGCTCTGCGAAGACATTGGCAGCGAACCGCTTCCGATTGTCAACTGCGGACTTGCCTGCCAGTACCAGAACGACTCCCCCGACGCCCACGCCTCCCTTGACGAGCTGGGTTCCTACATCCAGGACGCCCTTGATTTGATTGAGTTCGCAAATGGCAGCCCCGACAGCAAATGGGGTTCCGTCAGAGCCTCTATGGGACATCCCGAGAGCTTCAATCTCAAATATTTAGGTGTAGGCAACGAGCAGTGGGGCAGCGAATACCCCGAGAGGCTCGAACCTTTTGTAAAGGCCATCCGTGAAGCCTGGCCGGATGTGAAGATTGTAGGATCGTCAGGGCCCAACAGCGAAGGCGAGCAGTTCGACTACCTCTGGCCTGAGATGAGAAGGATAGGGGCTGACCTTGTGGACGAGCACTTCTACAGGCCTTACGACTGGTTCCTCTCCCAGGGTGCAAGATATGACTCCTACTCACGCAAGGGCCCCAAGGTCTTCGCCGGCGAGTACGCCTGCCACGCCAAGGGCAAGAAATACAATCACTTCTACGCTTCACTTCTGGAAGCAGCCTTTATGACAGGCATTGAAAGGAACGCCGATGTGGTGCATATGGCCACTTACGCTCCCCTGTTCGCCCACGTGGAAGGCTGGCAGTGGAGACCCGACCTTATCTGGTACGACAATCTCAACTCCTACAGGACAGCAAGTTACCAGGTGCAGAAGCTGTACTCTGACTACTGCGGAGAAAGTGTACTGAAGACTCTTAGCGACGGCTCTCCCCTTTGCGGCGCCGAAGGCCAGGACGGGCTGTTTGCCAGTGCAGTCCAGGATGGCGACAAGATATATGTAAAGGTGGTCAACACTACCGACAAGGCTTCAAACATCTGTCTTAATTTCAAGAAGAAAAGAAAGGCCGCAGAGCCCAGGGCCGTAGAAATGGTCCAGCTGCGCTCCGATGACCTGTACTCCGACAACGACCTCAAAAACCCGGAGAAATACTCTCCGGTAAGAAAACCGTTCGAGTACACTCCGGGTTCGGATCTGATTTGTGAGCCTTACAGCTTCAACATCTACATCTTCAGCCTGAAATAGACCTGCTACCTCCAGACGAAGTTTTCAACGTCACTGAGGAACACCTTTTCCCTCTCATCGGGAGACAGAAGTTCCATAGTGACGTTTTTGAATTGTATGTTCCTGGCGTGGCTGATGGATACTCCCCAGGCAGGCTGGATTCCGTGGGCAGAAGGCTCAGGATAGCCTCCGTTGCGGCCGAAGAAGAAAGGATTGGAGCCTTTCTGGGTCCTTACATCCTGCAGGGTAAGGCCTCCCTTATACTGTATGTGTATGTTCTTGAGGGTGACATTCTCTACCGGACTGTCCTCAAGTCCCACAATCAGAAGGGCATAGCGGCTGTCGCAGCCCTTCACGTTCACGTTCGAGATGGTGATGTTCTTCGCGCTGGAAGCGGGAAGGCTCTCGGGGCCGCGGTTTCTGTTACCGACACGTATGTAAATGGGAGAGTTCCATATATCCTCCATCTCCAGGCCGTCCACAATGATATTTTCCATCGGGGCTCCGTCCACGGTTTCGAGCGCGAGCCCGCGGCAACGCTTGAAGCGGCAGTTGCGGACAGTGATGTTTATGAATCCTCCGTTGCTCTCGGTTCCCAGTTTTACTCGTCCGGTGGGGCCGTCACGGTCGGGAGCGGCGGTGATGTTCGTAAGGAAAGTACCGTTGTAAACGCTGCCCGGATCGTAGCCTGACACCTCGCAGTTCTCCACAAGTACATTCTTTGTGGGCTTGGGGTAGCCGAGCGCGTAGGAGCACTTCAGGACAATCGCGTCGTCATTGAGGCTGTTGACCCTGCAGTTGCGTATCTTCACATTCTCGCAGCAATCGATATCGAAGGCGTCGCGGTTGGTGTCGGCAAGCACTCCGTCGATGAGAAGGTTGTCCACTCCGGTAAGCAGCAGGGCGAAATGTCCGCACTGAAGGAATGAAACTCCCTTGATTGTGACGTTCTGGCAGTTCTTCAGGGCCAGAGCCTTGTTGGCTTCGGCGACAGGGCCCTTCCGGCCAAGACCTCTGGACAGGGCGTCGGTGCCGTCTATCAGCCCCTTGCCTTCGATTCTGAGGTTCTTCAGGCCTATTCCCCATATCAGGGAATTCTGCCAATGGCTGTGGCCGAAGTCCTGGTACATATCCCATTCATTGGGCTCAGCCTCGTCGTAGCCCTGGCTCCGGGTGGGCTTGGCGGCCTTTATGACTGCACCCTCTTCGAGCCTGAGGGTAATATTGTCTTTAAGCCGGATGGAGTAGCTGGAGTAAACTCCGGCAGGGAATAGAACCACTCCCCCACCCTTGGATGCAGCCTGCTCTATGGCGGCATTGATGGCCGGGGAGTCTATGCTCACCCCGTCACCTGCGGCACCGAAGTCCCGCACATTGTAAACCTTGGCTCCGGCGCCTATCGCGGTCAGAGTCAGGATGACAGTTAAAAGATACTTTTTCATTTGCGGTTATTTGTTTTGTATAGCTATTGTATTTCATATACGTTCCTGTACACCTTTCCGTTGTGGGCGGCAGGTATATATCCCCTTCGCTCGAACAGCTCAGGCACGGTAACGAACTCGAAACCCCTTGCCTTCATTGCGGGGATGAACTTCTGCAGGGCCTCGACAGTGGCATCATTGCCCCCGAAGTCGTGAAGCAGGATAATGTCTCCGTCCTGCACCGTTCCGAGCAGAGTCTCAAGCCTTTGCTCAGCGCTGACTTCCTTTTTCCAGTCCTGGCAGCTGCGCCCCGAGATGAACACCTGCTCTATGCTTTCGTGCATAAGGGGATTGTGGTCGATATAGGGAGGACGGAAGAACAGGGGACGCGTACCGGATATCTTTTCAATCTTGTCCGATGTGGTTTCGATTTCGGACAGGAGTTCCTCTTTGCCCAGAGTGGACATATGTTTGTGTGAAGTCGAATGGTTCTCAAGGTCGCAGCCCAGGGACACGGCCCTTGAAAGGATCTTCTCTCCCTTGCGGTCAATATTCTTGCCCAACACGAAGAAGGATGCCCTGACGGAGTTGTCTTCCAGAACGTCGAGTATCTTTTCCGTTGTTTCTGAAGGACCGTCGTCGAAGCTGAGAGCTATATACTTGGGGAAGTAGGCGGGGAGCGTAAGCAGCTTATAGGCAATTGTATAGGCCATCCTCAACTGGCCTGCAGTGTTGGGGTGGAGACGGTCGGTATCCGCCTTGCGGAAGTACCTGGTATGCTCATCGAGCACAGGATACAGTCCGCTGTCGGAGTAAAGGTCAATAAGGGGCACTGACCATATTGAAGACATCTCCCTAATGGCCTGGACATAATCGTCGATAAACAGGCCGCACTCGTTGGCAAAGGACTCGGGAGGCTGGATGTTCTTGTCGCTGAAGCGGGCATAGCCCCTGTGGATGGGGGTCATAAATATGATCTGCTTGTCGGGATAATGGGTCTTGAGGTGGCGCATCACGTTGTTGGCCCTGCCTTTGAAGGTATTCATATCGTAGTTGAACTCCCTGTGCAGGCGGACCACTTCCCTCGGGCCGTCATCGATGGTGGTCTGCTCGGAAAGGGTGTACCACTCCCCCATAGGTATGGACCCGTTATAGTCGTTGGTGCCTATGAATACTATTATGGCATCCACATCCTGCCCGTGCTCGGCTTCCAGTTTTTCGGCCTGACCTATAATCTGGTTCATCCTGTGGCCGCTGATGCCGTACACATAAGGCTCTATGCCCAGAATCTTCTGAAGGTCATTCCAATAGATATTATTGGTCGAGCCTATCTGCCTCTGGTCCGTAATCGAGTCCCCGAGGAATGCAACCCTGCGGCCCTGCCACTGGCTCGGGATGAATTCCTGGGCCAAAGCAAAAACAGGACAAAGAGCCGCAAGGGCCAGTGAAAGAATAATACTGCGTTTCATTTCGGAAATAGTATAGTTATTGTCGGTTATTGTGCGTCCGCAAATTTAGCTTTTTTTACTATATTCGCAACTATGAAAAAGCTGATAACCATTCTCTGTGCCGCTCTGAGCGCGATAGCCCTCACTGCGGGCAACTACCCCGACAAGGCGGATTATCTGTGGGTTACGGTTCCCGACCACCCCGACTGGCTATATGAGTGCTCCGAGAGAGCGAAGGTTGAAATCCAGTTTTACAAGTATGGCATTCCGCGCGATGCCGAAGTAGAATACGAGATAGCGAACGATATGCTCGAAGCCGACCGCAAGGGCAAACTTCAGCTTCGCGGCGGAAGGGCTACACTCGATATCGGGACAAAGAAAACTCCCGGTTTCAGGGACCTCAGGCTCAAGACCGTAGTGGACGGGACAAGCTACCGCCATCACATCAAGCTCGGATTCGGAGTGGACAGAATCGAGCCTCTGGTAAAAGAGCCTTCGGACTTCCTTTCTTTCTGGCAGCGGAACATCAAAGAGGCCGAAAAATATCCCCTGAACTATACCAAAGAGTATGTTCCCGAGCTGAGCAGCGACAAAATCGACTGCTATCTGGTAAAACTCTCGGTAGACCGCACCCACAGCGTGTACGGCTATCTTTCCTACCCCAAGAACGCAAAGAAAGGCTCCTGCCCGGTGGTGCTTTGCCCTCCTGGAGCCGGCATCAAGCCCATAAGGAACCCCCTCAGGTTCCGCTTCTACCCGGAGAACGGCTGCATACGCTTCGAGATGGAGATTCACGGTCTGGATCCGAGGCTTGACGAGAAGACCTACTCGGACATTTCTGCGGCCTTCGGCGATGCTGTGAACGGTTACCTTTACAATGGCATTGAGGATAAGGATTCCTACTATATGAAGCACGTGTATGTGTCCCTGATCAAAGCTCTTGATATGCTTACTTCCCTTCCCGAATGGGACGGAAAGAATGTTGTGATGCAGGGCGGAAGCCAGGGAGGCGCACTCAGCCTGGTGGCTTCAGGTCTCGACAGCAGGGTGACCCACTGCATAGTCAATTATCCGGCGCTGGCCGATATGGCGGCCTACAGGGTAAAGGGGAGAACAGGAGGCTATCCTTTCAAAGAGACTAGCGCAGACAGGCTGACTGACGAAGTTGTAAGGACTCTTGAATACTACGATGTCGTCAACTTTGCCCGTCACATCACTGCAAAAGTCTATATGACCTGGGGCTACAACGACGACACCTGCCCTCCCACCACCTCGTATGCGGTATGGAACACACTCAACTGCCCCAAAGAGAGCCTGATAGCTCCCATAAACGAGCATTGGGCCAGCGAGACGACGGTTTACCGGCAGTGCCTCTGGTTGCTTGACAATTTAAACTGACAGCGATATGAATCTTCTGTTTTCCCTACTTGTTTCGCTTGCCGTATTGAGCAGTCCTGACGGCAGGCTCAATGTGAACATAGAGACTTCTTCTGAAGGCTTCACAGGCTACAGCATCAGCTATGACAACGCAGAGGTGATGCCTTTCAGCCGCCTTGGCCTCAAAGCTGACTTTACCGATTTCAGCACCCTGGAATTCCTCGGATCAGAGCAGAAAGATGTAATGGTAAACTACTCCCTGAAAACCATCAAGAAGTCTGAAGTTGACTACCAGGCAAAGCGCTATATTCTTCATTTTCAGAATAATGAAGGGGCAAAGATGGATATCGAATGGCAGCTTTCGAACACCGACGCGGCCTTCCGCTACACTGTTCAAAGGTTCAAGGAGAGGGGCAGCATCAGGGTGATGCAGGAGCTGAGCTCTTTCAGTTTCCCTAAAGGGAGCCTGAGCTGGCTCTGCCCGCAGAGCGATGCGATGGTCGGCTGGAAACGCACAAAACCCAGTTACGAGGAGTTCTACTCTCTTGAAGCCAAAGTGGGTACGGGCTCCGAATTCGGCCACGGCTTCACTTTCCCCTGCCTTTTCAGAACAGGTTCCGGAGTATGGGTCCTGGTGAGCGAGACCGGCGTGGACGGCTCGTACTGCGGGAGCCATCTGTCTGACTATCAAGACGGAAGCTACAGTATCGCCTTCCCTATGATGGAAGAGAACAACGGCAACGGCACAGTTGAGCCCGCCTTCGCTCTGCCCGGAAGCACTCCCTGGAGAACGCTCACCGTGAGCCCTGATATCAGTTCTATAGCCCAAAGTACCATAACTTTCGACCTTCCGGAGCAGAAATACCCCGCCAACTGCGATTACGCTCCGGGCAAAAGCACCTGGAGCTGGATACTCTGGCAGGACGCCAGCATCAACTACGACGACCAGGTGGCTTTTGTGGATCTGGCTTCAGAGCTGGGATATCCCTACTGCCTGGTGGATGCATTCTGGGACAAGACCATAGGCCGGGAAAGAATCGAGGTTCTGAGCTCCTACGCAGCGTCGAAAGGAGTGAATCTGTTTATGTGGTACTCTTCGAGCGGCTGGTGGAACGACATCGAGCAAAGCCCCACGGACATAATGTGCGACCCCATCAAACGCAAAAAGGAGATGCGCTGGCTTCGGAGCATAGGGGTCAAAGGCATCAAGGTGGACTTTTTCGGCGGAGACAAGCAGGAGACTATACGCCTGTACGAGAGCATACTGAGCGACGCGGACGACCACGGACTGATGGTCATTTTCCACGGCTGCACCCTACCCAGAGGCTGGGAGAAGATGTATCCCAATTATGTCGGAAGCGAGGCTGTCAGGGCAAGCGAGAACCTGGTGTTCAACCAGTACGACTGCGACATAGAGGCTCAGAGCGCCTGTCTTCATCCGTTTATACGGAACGCTGTCGGATGCATGGAGTTCGGAGGCACATTCCTGAACAAGAGGCTCTCCAGAAGCAATGAGATGCCAGACTCTAAGGGAAAGGTAAGGGGCAGCATCAGACGCACCAGCGACGCATTCCAGCTCGCGACGGCGGTCGTGTTCCAGAATCCGGTACAGAACTTCGCCCTCGCTCCGAATAATCTCGAAGACGCTCCAAGTCAGGCAATCAGCTTTATGAAAGAAGTCCCGACCCTCTGGGACGACGTACGCTGCCTTGGAGGCTACCCCGGCAAGTGGGCCGTCATCGCAAGGCGTTCGGGAGATAAATGGTATATTGGAGCCATCAATGCCGGCAATGAGGGTTTAACGCTGGAAATCAAACAGATAGAAAAGGCTGTCGGAGCCTCTGTCACGACTGCTCTCTACACGGAGAAAGGCAGTCTCAAGAACTCCAGCGGCAAAGAAAAACGGCTCGTCATCCCGAAAGACGACGGAGCCGTGCTGATTCTGGAATAAAACTCTATCTCATATACTCGAAGAACTTGTCCCTGGTGTCAAGTTCTTCTTCTTTTGTAGATGCAGCGACGATCCTGGTTGATATCGATGAAGCCTTCTTGCTGATGATTCTTACCATATCGCCTGTCTTTTCAACGCTCTCGAACTTGGAAGGTTTGAACCACATTCCCGCTCCCAGGGGTGAAGGTGAAGCGGATACATCTGCGGGATGCACTCCCCAGACGGCGATATACTTCTTGCCGTAAATCACCTCCTCTCCCTTCTGGAAATTGACTCCGGTGAGGAACTGCACCTTCTTCCCGTTCAGCTCCCTGGCGCTTACGGTAGCCACGCGGCTCTTGTCGGACACGTCCACGCGAATCGACACATCTACCAAATCTCCCATATACTCAACTCCATAGGCGATGATTTCGGCATAGCTTCCGCCCTTGGTCTGCCCCACTCTGGCTGTGCGGCCCTTTGTGGCGACCAGCTTGACTTCCTTCTCCCCATCCCAGAGGGCAATTCCTCCGAGGCCGACTGTCCTGCCCACAAGATATTCGTCGCAGCCCGCGCCCTCTTCCTGCTGCTGTTTCTCGGTAGGATACCACAGATACTTGAGCAGCTCCATCTGCTTTCCGCTCTTCGAATACACATCGATGGCCCCGCTGTCATTGAAATAAAGCCTCAGGGCGCAGTGCGAGTTCTCTACTGCGGGACCGTGATGGCCGACGAAATTGTATTGGACAGCCTTGTCGGAGACTATCTCCTTGACCTGCACGCTGTCAGCGCGCCAGAAAAGGCTGCTCGCACTCTGGGCGGCAGCATTTGAACAGAGCAGCAGCACTGCGGCGGCTGCGACTGCAGAAAAATAATTTTGTACCATAGCACTGCAAATATAAAGAATTTTGAGTATTTTTGTAGAAATGCACTTGCATACGAGTAAAACACTAAAATAACAATCGCAAATGTCTATCAAGAACTATCTAGCAGTCGATCTGGGCGCTACCAGCGGAAGGACCATAGTGGCTTCCTATGACGGCACAAAGGTCGAGATGAACGAGCTCACCAGATTCAAGAACCCGATGATTCCTCTCGGAGGCCATCTTTTCTGGGACCTGCCCGCCCTGTACAACGAAATCATCACAGCCATCAAGAAGACTGTTGACGAAGGCATCAAAATCGAGTCCATCGGAATAGACACCTGGGGCTGCGACTTCGCATTCTTCGGCAAGGACGGACAGCTGCTGAGTCTGCCTTACTGCTACCGCGACCCCCACACCGACGGCGCCATCGACCGTTATATGAAGATGCACGACAAAAGGGAGGTCTATGACAAGACCGGCATCCAGTTTATGGATTTCAACTCCCTCTTCCAGCTCGACACCCTCAGGCACAACGGATGCACGGCATTCGAGCACGCCGACAAGATTCTCTTCATCCCGGACGCCCTGATTTATATGCTCACCGGCAAGGCTATATGCGAGTACACCGTGGCTTCCACTTCCCAGATGCTCAACCCCAATACGGGCGACCTGGACAAGGACCTTCTGATGAGCATTGGTCTCAAGAGGGAGCAGTTCGGCCCCATGACCCAGCCCGGCACGGTTATCGGTTCTCTGACCGAGCAGATTAGGGAGCAGACAGGCATAGGTGAGGATGTGAAGGTGGTTGCCATCGCCGCCCACGACACCGCATCGGCCGTGGCCGCAGTGCCCGCCGAAGACGAGGAGTTTGCATACCTGAGCTGCGGCACCTGGTCCCTTATGGGTATCGAGTCCAAAGTTCCCATCATCACCGACGAGAGCTTCCGCCAGAACTTCACCAATGAAGGAGGCATCGAGGGCACTACCCGATTCCTGAAGAACATCTGCGGACTGTGGCTCTTCGAGCAGAGCCGCAAGGAGTTCAAGGATGTTCCCGAGGAGATAGGACCCCTTACCGCCCTGTGCGAGACTACCAATTTCGCTTCCATCATCAACCCTGACGATCCTTCGTTCGCCCACCCCGTTTCCATGACCAAGGCCATCGACGAGTACTGCGAGAAGACCGGACAGATAGCGCCCAAGACCCCTGCAGAGTACATCAGGTGCATCTACAAGAGCCTTGCGCACCGCTACACCACCATCATTAACCTCCTCCAGGAGATGTCACCCCACCCCATCAAGAGGCTGCACGTAATCGGCGGCGGCTCAAAGAACAAGCACCTTATGCAGTTTACTGCCGACGCCCTCGGAATGCCCGTAATCTGCGGCCCTACCGAAGGCACCGCCCTTGGCAACGTCCTGCTCCAGATCAAGAGCGAAGGTCTGGTAAAGACCCTTCCCGAGATGAGAGCCATCGTGGCGAACTCCGTCGAACTCAAAGAATATTATCCTTCAAACAAATAATCTACAATGAAAGAATCAGTTAACAAAGCGTATGCTATCGCCAAAGAGCGCTATGCCGCCATCGGCGTCGACACCGAGAAAGTTCTCGAGCAGCTCCAGAATTTCCACCTTTCAATGCACTGCTGGCAGGCAGACGACGTAAAGGGATTCGAGGTTCAGGCAGGAGCCCTCTCAGGAGGTATCCAGTCTACCGGAAACTATCCCGGAGCCGCACGCAACATCGATGAGCTCCGCTCTGACATACTCAAGGCAAAGAGCCTCATCCCCGGTACCCACCGTCTGAACCTTCACGAGATTTACGGAGATTTCCAGGGCAAGGTAGTTGACCGCGACGAGGTTACCGTGGAGTACTTCCAGAGCTGGATTGACTGGGCAAAGGAGAACAACACCAAGCTCGACTTCAACTCTTCATCTTTCTCTCATCCCAAGAGCGGTAATCTCTCTCTTGCCAACCCCAATGAGGACATCCGCAAGTTCTGGGTTGAGCATACCAAGCGCTGCCGCGACATCGCCGACGCTATGGGTAAGGCCCAGGACGACCCCTGCATCATGAACGTATGGGTTCACGACGGATGCAAGGACGTGTCTGTCAACCATATGCTCTATCGCGAAACCCTGAAGAAGAGCCTTGACGAGATTTTCGCCGAGGATAAAAAGTATATGAAGGACTGCATCGAGGGTAAGGTATTCGGTATCGGTCTTGAGAGCTTCACTGTAGGTTCCCACGACTTCTACACCGCCTACGCCGCCAAGAACAACAAGATTCTGACCATCGACACCGGTCACTATCATCCCACCGAGGTTCCTGCCGACAAGGTTTCCGGCGTTCTCGCATTCGTTCCCGAACTCATGCTCCACGTTTCACGCCCTATCCGTTGGGACTCTGACCACGTGACAATTATGGATGACATGACCCAGGAACTCTTCTCCGAGATTGTTCGCGCAAATGCTCTTGACCGCGTTCACTACGGTCTCGACTATTTCGACGGATCGATCAACCGTATCGGTGCTTATGTCATCGGTTCCCGCGCAGCCCAGAAGTGCATGCTCAAGGCCCTGCTCGAGCCGAAGGAGACCATCAGCAAGTACGAGCTTGAGGGACGCACCTTCGAGACCCTCGCCCTTGTTGAGGAGTGCAAGGCCCTTCCTTGGAATGCCGTTTACGACGAGTTCTGCGTACGCAACGATGTGCCTGTAGGAGAGGCTTATATGGCTGACGTTCTCAAGTATGAGAAGGAAGTAACCTCTAAGAGATAATTAGATGGGAGCCATACTTATAGGACTTCTGATCATAGCAGTTGGAGCATTTTGTCAGTCCAGCTGCTATGTTCCTATCAACAAGATCAAGAAGTGGAGCTGGGAGAGCTACTGGCTCATCCAGGGCATCTTCGCGTGGCTGGTTTTCCCTATCCTGGGAGCCTGGCTTTCAGTTCCCGCAGGACACAGTTTCGGTGAGCTGTTCGCAATGATGGGCGCCAATCCCAAGGCCACGGGTCTGACCATTCTCTTCGGAGCTCTCTGGGGTGTGGGCGGACTTACCTTCGGACTTGCGATGCGCTACCTTGGCGTGGCCCTCGGACAGAGCATAGGCCTCGGCTTGTGTTCAGGTCTCGGCGCCATACTCGGCCCCGTGCTCACCGGACAGGCAGCAAGCCTTACTATGGCAGTGATCATCGGTGTGATTGTGACCATCGTCGGTATTGCCATCATCGGAGTTGCCGGTGCGATGAAAGCCGCTTCGCTTCCCGAGGAGGAGAGAAAGAAGGCCGTAAAGGACTTCAACTTCGGCAAGGGTATTGTGATTGCGATCATCTGCGGACTTATGAGCGCCTGCTTCAATATCGGTCTGAGCTTCGGCCAGGATATCTATATTGAAGGCTCGAAGGAGATTTTCAAGACTCTGCCCGCAACTATGCTTGTGACCTTCGGAGGTTTCATCACCAATGCCGTTTACTGCCTCTACCAGAACAACAAGAACAAGACCTTCAGCGACTACAAGCAGGGCAGCCTCTGGCTCAACAATGCCATCTTCTGTGCCCTCGCAGGTCTGCTCTGGTACAGCCAGTTCTTCGGCCTCAGCCTCGGAAAGGGCTTCCTGGTGGCTTCACCTGTGCTTCTGACCTTCAGCTGGTGTATCCTTATGAGTCTGAATGTCATCTTCTCAAATGTTTGGGGCATCATACTCAAGGAGTGGAAGGGCTGCTCAAAGAAGACTATTGCAGTGCTTCTCGGCGGTCTTGCCGTGCTGATTTTCAGCATCTTCCTGCCCTACCTCATCGGTTAGGAAGATTTACTCAATACAATTCAAGCCGGTCCTTTGCGGGACCGGCTTTCTTTTTGCCACTTACTGTTGACCGTTGGGAAATCAATTCTTTTCAGCAGGTAGGCACTGCAGCAGCGCCTTCCCGTGTCATCCCAGCCAAGCTCTCTTCCCTGTCATTTCGACCAAGCGAAGCGCGTGGAGAAATCTAGATAGAATGCTGAATCAACAGATTTCTCGACTACGCACTGCGTGCTCCGCTCGAAATGACAAAGTGGGATGCACTGCAGCCTTCACCCCACTTCTCTGTCGCTCGCGGGGTCCCCGAGGCAAATCACCTCGCACAAGCCATTGTTGATTATCAATGTGTTAGCGCTTATGTCTGTGCCAGATGGCGGCTCCGAAGGGCATCAGGGCAGGGGCTTGAGGCCTTCCCAGCGCACATCCCAGGTGCCGTCCTTGGGGAAACCGGGATTGCGTTCAGTGCAGCCGTCCCAGCCTGCGCACATCAGGGCTACGGCAGTCAGCAAGCCTCCGTTACCAGGCAGATAGCACCTCAGACGGGCGTCCTGATAGTTGTGTCCGTTGGGCAGATAAGTATTGGTCCTCTGCGGCATCAGAATAGCCTCTATGGCTTTTTCCCTCTCTCCGAGGCGGACTGCATTCATACAGGTCGTCGGGAAATCCCAGCCCCAGGTCTTGTCCCAGTTCCAGTTATCGCACACCCAGTCGAGAGTATTGCGCATTATCGCCTCATCCATCTGGGCAGTCTTGGGCAGAACACCCATTGCGGCCAGAACAGCCATATGGTCGGAATACATCGACAGGGTGCTGTAGGTGTCAGGCTCGCTCTCCGCTGCCAGATAAAGCGAATCCTTCTGGGCAAGAGGAGAAAGCTTTGATATGATTTCATCCCAATTAGCATCCCTTTCCAGGCCCATACGCTCCCTCCAGAGCTGTGCCGTGCTCAAGCCGAAGTGCCAGTAGGACAGCTCGAAAGGCGGATTGACAGTCTTGTCGGCCTTCAGGGTCTCCTGGGCGGCTATGCAGCCTTTAAGTATATATCGGTCATTATCAGCATCATAGCTGACATAATCAGCCATAAACTCGGCAGTGCTCTGAATGAGAGGGAAATATCTCTCTATCACCGCCTTATCCCCCTTGGCGCGGTACAGAAGCTCAGCAAGATAGATGACGTGCGGCTGCTGCCATATAAGGAATGAGCCCACATTTGAGGGAGCCTCTCCACCCCAGGGGTCAGTCATCTTCATCCATCTTACACCTTTGAATCCCTGGCGTTCAGCAATGCCGCGGGCAATAGGCTCCACGCTCTCATACCAGGGAAGAGTGCGCTCCAGCAAGTCCTCGTGCCCCCAAAGAGCGAACTGGGCCTGATGCCACCATATCATCTCCATATGGGGGCGTCCGTACCAGGAGTTATAAGTCAGGCCGGTCTCTTGGGGAGGATTGCTGCCGCAGCAGTTTACGGCAAGCAGATACTGGCTGAGTACAACCCTTCTCTCGAGTTCAGGGGCCCTGGGGTCGGTGCATCGGCTGAAATCCACTACCCCGCCTTCGTTCCAGAACTTGTTCCAATACTCCTTCGATGCATTGCGCGAGGCGGGCACATCGGAACTCTCCATACACAGAGGGCGCTCGAGGCTGAACTCGGCACAGAACGACCAGCTGTCCACCTGAGGCACAAGGCGTACCGCGTTCCTTCCGCTCCTGCTCAGGCTGGCACCCTGATAGCTCAGCTTCACATAGTAGCAGCTCTGCTCCAGGCTGTGGCGAAGAAGCGCGACTCCGCCCCCGTCGCTGAGGACTTCCACCTGATGCAGCTCATCCCTGGTCCAGTCCATAGCATCATCGGCGTGCGCTCCCGTAGGATAAGGGAAACGAAGGGCAACCGGGGTATGGGCAGGGTTATCGATGCTGAAAGCAAGCATATCACGCCCGGAATCGCAGGAAGAAAGCACCTGGACCTCAGTGCCTTCATACTCAAAGCGGCTGCTGAGCACGCCATCGTACATATCTAGCGTCTGGTCAATACTCTCCAGAGAGGATGCCTCAAGACCCTCAAAACCTATGACTCCCAGATGGAGCCTGTGGGGATTGACACGGAAATAGTCCGACGCGCCCTTGCCGCGGGGGTCTTTGAGCTGGCAGGCATAGACCTCTTCGTGGCCGTGACCGAAATCGAAAGACTTCAGATACTCTTCAGGACGGTAATCCTCCGTGTTGGGGAAAGAATGCCAGCCCCAGTCGGACATAGTCCCGAGAGGAACTCCCTTTGAATAAAGTTCCGGAAAGCTCTGAAGACCGGTCACATCGGCAGTAAAGGCAAAATGGCCGTTGCCCACAGTTAGGCTGGCCAAAGTGTCGATTTGAGTGAGATGGGGATTATTGCGCTGCACAAGCGCAGGGCGGTCTATCTTCTCAGTGCAGCTGACGAGAAGAATCAGAGCCAAAGAGGTCAATAAGATGCGGTGTTTCATAATATGCGGTTAATTTCAAATTCATTTTCTCCAGAAGCGGGAAGTGATGTCCTCCCTGTGGTAATAGAGCCTCTGGTTGGTGGTCCGTTCATTGAGAGGCCCGAACTCCTTTTTGTAAGGACCCACTTTCACATAGTCAAAAAGGCTCATCAGGTCGTCCTCCACCTCTTCTCTTCCGGAGTACAAGGCCCGCTCGAGCTTCGGGTAGGCGCTTTCAAGATAACGCCCTACAGCGCGAAGCGCCTCAGGGTCAGAGCCCTCCCCCAGCAGGAGGAAGCAGTTCACTCCGAAATTATCCTTCAGAAGGGCGTCAATCACTTCCGGAGTCAACTCCTTTCCCAGGTCCTTTTTCAGAAAAGGAGAGTGACAGCCAATGCAATTGCCCTGACAGTTGGAAATCTCAACTGCCAGGGTAACTCTATCAGGTATCTCCTCGAGCACCACATCCGTGAGCTCCGGAACATATTTTATCATAAGCCTTTTTCCTTACTCACTCATTCTCTTGGGTTCAGCGTAGTAACGCTTTTCGGCCTCCTTCTGACGGGGCTCGGCAAACGACGACACCCTCTTGAGGTAGCCGATTACACGGGTCAGGTAGTCGATGTTCTCGCTACCGCACTTGGGGCATTTGGTCAAGGTGTCCTTGGTGATGTATCCGCACTCATTGCAGACCGTATTGCGCACATTGAAAGTGAAGTAGTTGGTCCCGTAATGTGCGGCCACATTCAGAAGCTGCCTGTACTGGTCCTGGCTCAGGTGCTCATCCAGATTCATGTGCAGGGCCGAACCGCCGTCAAGATACTTCACATACTCTTCTCCGTGCAGCTTGAATTTGTCCACAATCGATAGGCTCTTGTCCTCGGGATTGTAGAAGTATGAGCTGTAAAGATTATGCTTTGAAGAGACGAAATAGCCGTCCTTGGCGTCCCACTTGTAGTTCTTTGCGGCCAGATTCTCGGCGGGCACGAACTCGGTGTTGAACATAGCCTCGCTCGTGCGGTCCTTGCGGTTCGAGATGTTGATGGTCTCGAGGACGGTGTTCACGAACTCCTCGTAGGCAGGGTTGGGCGAGATTTCCAGTCCGAGGAACTCTGCGGCCTCGGTAAGACCGTTCACACCCACAGTCAGATACTGCTTCTTCATATCGATGAAGCCGGCATTGTACACATCCAGCATATCAGCCTTGAAGAAGTCCTTGATGATCTCGTTGAAGGCAATCTGGTACTTGTGCACCCTCTCGGTCATCTCTGTGATGGCCTTGTCGATGTAGTTGACATACAGGTCCTGCTTGTCGTAGAAATGGGCTCTCAAGTCCAGGGGCTTGCCTGCAGGAAGAGTTACTCCCCTGCGCTCAGCGAAGTACTTGCGCACCGCATCCTGGATGAGGCGGTTCAGATTGATGGTCATCACAGACTTGGAACCTGTTGCCACTGAGGCAGTTCCCATCGAATACTGGTGGGTGGTGTGGTTATGTGAGTTGTCTGCCTTGTCGGCAAGGTCGGTGAGGCTGTTGCGCAGGCGGCAGCAGCTGGACAGGGAGTCGGGACTGTTGGAAATATAGCAGAAGAAGCTGTGTCCCTTGGCCCACATCTCAGCCGTGAAATCGGCGTAGTCCTTGTCGGAGTAGTCATCGCCTCCGTCAGTGAGCAGAGCCATAGTCTCTACAGGGAAGGTGAGGATGTAGTGGTTTCTCTCCTCATTGAACCAGTTCATGAAATGCTTCTGCAGCCAGTCGAGGGTCTCCCACTTGGGGGCGCTTCCGTCAGGGAAGCGGAAGTCGCCGAACACTCCCTGGAAGTAGTTCTTGTCGAAATAGCTGATATTCCAGAAGACGGTCTGGTAGCCCCTGTTGCCGGCAGGCATATTCATCGAGTGGATGACCTGCTGGAAGTAGTTGTCGATTACCTTGACAAGGGTCCTCTTCTTCACGTTCAGCTCCACCACATCATTCAGGTGGTCAAGGTAGTCGTCGCCGTAGTCCTTGCGGATGAAGTAATCCATATACATAAGGAACTCGGGGGTGGCGACGGCTCCCATAAACTGTGATGAAATCGAATATACAAGGTTGATGAACTCGCCGCAGAACGACTTCAGGTCGGTCGGGGCCACACTCACGCCGCCCAGCTCCTTGAGTCCGCTCACAAGGAAGGGATACATCGTGATGGCGACGCAGTAGGGGAAGCCGGGGGTGCCGCTCTCGTCGTGCTTGTAAAGGATGTGCGAATCCAGATCCTTCAGGTACTGGTCAGCCAGGGACTTGCCGTACAGGGTCTTTATCTTGTCGCACATAATGTAGCGGTTCTGCTTGATGTTGTTCTCCTTGTAGAGCTCGTTGCCCAGGGTGACGATGTTCTTGCGGGTCACATTGGCGTTCGAGTCGAACTTGCTTCCGGTGGCGGCGTTCGAAGCGGCGATGTAGTCCTTGATGAAGTCCCTCTTCTTCCTCAGGTCGAGGTCGGCATCGAACTTTTCGATGTAGGCCAGGGCCACTTTCTTGTTGATGGACATCAGCGACTCCTCCACCTGGCGGCGGATTTCGGCACTGGTGATGCCTTCGTATATATAGAGGTTGTTTATGATGGAGACCACTATGGCATCGTCGCAGTACTCCTTGGCGGTTTTGTAGGCCTGATGTATGCCTCTGGCAAGTTTGGCTTTATCGAACTCTTCTATAGAGCCGTTGGTTTTACGTACATCCATATATCTTGTTTATTTTTAATCAGTTACTACTTATTTAAACTTTAAAACTTTAAAAATAAGTCAAAAGGCAATTATCCACTTGGGGAACAAATTTAGACATATTGGACTTGATATGCAGACAAAGGTGGCTGAAGTTATCAACAACTTATCAACAGCCATTCTTTTTTTGCTCATATCAAATAATCTTGCTACTTTTACGCTCCGGTAGAACTAATATATATAATTCGTTTATGCAAAAAGTAGATGTGGTTCTCGGGCTCCAGTGGGGCGACGAGGGAAAAGGCAAGGTTGTGGATGTTCTCACTCCTTCCTATAATGTTATCGCGCGTTTCCAGGGTGGTCCGAATGCCGGACACTCACTCAAGTTCGGAGATGAGAATTTCGTACTCCACACGGTTCCCTCGGGAATATTCAGGAAAGACGCAGTCAATGTCATAGGAAACGGAGTGGTAATCGACCCCGTTATCCTGATGGAAGAGGTCGATGCCATCGAGGCCATACAGGGAGACATCACCTCCCGCCTGCTGATTTCGAAGAAGGCACACCTGATTCTTCCCACCCACAGAATGCTTGACGCCGCTTCCGAGGCCGCCAAAGGCAAGGGCAAAATCGGCTCAACCCTCAAGGGCATAGGTCCTGCCTATATGGACAAGACGGGGCGTAACGGACTGAGAGTGGGTGATATACTTTCAGACGAATTCGCTGCCCGCTACGAAGCCCTGAAGGCAAAGCACCTGGGATTGCTCTCCCAGTATGACTTCAGCTTCGACATCAGCGAGTACGAGAGCAAGTGGCTCAAGGCCGTGGAAAGGCTGCGCAAGTTCAGCTTCATAGAGAGCGAGGTGGAGATCAACCGCATGCTCTCGGAAGGCAAGAGCATCCTGGCCGAAGGAGCCCAGGGTTCGATGCTGGACATAGACTTCGGAACATACCCCTTCGTCACCTCATCCAACACTATGGCGGCAGGCGCCTGCACAGGACTTGGAATTGCTCCCAGCCGCATAGGTGAGGTTTACGGAATCTTCAAGGCTTACTGCACCAGAGTGGGCAGCGGCCCCTTCCCGACCGAGCTTTTCGATGAGGACGGGGAGAAGATTCGCGCCATCGGCCACGAGTACGGTGCCACCACAGGAAGGCCCCGCCGCTGCGGCTGGCTCGATTTGGTAGCGCTCAAGTACGCGGTGATGATGAACGGCGCCACAGCCCTCATAATGATGAAGTCAGACGTGCTCGACGATTTCGACACCATTAAGGTCTGCACAGGCTACACTCTGGCAGGCAAGACCATCGACTACTTCCCCTTCGAGAGCGCAGAGAAGCTCGAGCCTGTCTATAAGGAGTTCAAGGGCTGGAAATGCAGCCTCAAGGGAGTGCGCAGCTACGAAGACTTCCCCGCAGAGCTGAAGGACTACATCGCATTCATCGAAAAAGAGACCGCCTGCCCTGTCAAGATAGTCTCAGTGGGACCCGACAGAAGCGAGACGGTCATCAGATAGTCTTCTTCCATATTATTCCGCGTCGAGGATGCCTACACGGCGGAAGATATAGTCAACATTCTTAAAGTAGTACTCGAGGGTGAAACAATCCTCGAGTTCTTCTTTTGCAAGAAGCGAGCCCACCTTCGCGTCGGCCTGAAGAAGCGTCTTGTAATCAAGGGCTTCGCTCCAGGCCCTCATTGCGATGGGCTGAACCGTGTCGTAGGCTTCCTCCCTCGAGAGTCCCTTGCCGATGAGGGCGTTCATCACTCTCTGAGCGAAAATCACCCCGCGGGTTGCGTAGATATTGGACATCATCCTCTCGGGATATACGGTCAGGTTCTCAAGAATGCCCTTGAAACGGACGAGCATATAATCCAGCAGCTCGGTGGCATCGGGCAGAATGATGCGCTCGGTGCTGGAGTGGGAGATATCCCTCTCGTGCCACAGAGCCACATTCTCGCAGCTTGCGCTCATATAGCCCCTCATAACCCTGGCGCAGCCGCAAATGTTCTCCGAACTTATAGGATTGCGCTTGTGGGGCATTGCAGAAGAACCCTTCTGGCCCTTGCGGAAAGCCTCCTCGGCCTCGCGCACCTCCGTCCTCTGCAGATTGCGGACCTCGAAAGCCATCTGCTCCAAAGTGGAAGCGATAACAGCCAGAGTGGCAATATAATAGGCGTGACGGTCACGCTGGAGCACCTGGGTTGAGATATTGGCGGACTCTATGCCCAGCTTCTCACAGACATAGTCCTGGATAAAAGGAGGAATGTTAGCGAAATTGCCCACGGCGCCGCTCATCTTGCCAGCCTCAACTCCCTTGCAGGCATATTTGAACCTCTCCAGATTCCTTTTCATCTCTTCGTACCACAGAGCCCACTTGAGGCCGAACGAAGTGATGTCGGCGTGAATGCCGTGAGTGCGGCCTATGCAGGGAGTGGCGCGGAACTCGAGAGCCCTCTTTTTGAGCACTTCCAGGAACTCCTCGAGGTCTTTGAGAAGAATGGCGTCGGCCTGCTTGAGCAGGTATCCGTTGGCGGTGTCAACCACGTCGGTAGAGGTCAGTCCGTAGTGCACCCACTTCTTCTCCTCACCCAGGCTCTCGGACACGGCGCGGGTGAACGCCACCACGTCGTGGCGGGTCTGCTCTTCGATTTCCCTGATCCTGTCCACGCTGAATGTGGCCTTCTCTGCGATTTTCTCCACATCCTGAGCGGGAATCACGCCCAGCTTGCTCCAGGCTTCACACGAAAGAATCTCAACTTTAAGATAGGCGCTGAACTTGTTCTCCTCGGTCCAGACATCCCTCATCACTTTACGCGAATATCTCTCTATCATATTTTACAGGATTATTTGAGGCCCTTGAGGAAGCCTTCGATGTTCTTTTCAATCCGCTTAAGAGCGTCGCAGGACTGGGCAGGAGCGAACTTCTGGCCTGTAACCTGCTCATAAAGCTCTATGTATCTGTAAGATATACCATTAACCACTTCGGGGGTCATCTCCGGTATCTGCTCCCCTTCCCTGCCCTGGAAGCCGCAGGACATAAGCCACTCGCGCACGAACTCCTTGCTGAGCTGCTTCTGCCTTTCGCCCCTTTGGAGCCTTTCCTCATAGCCGTCAGCGTAGAAATAGCGTGACGAATCGGGAGTATGGATCTCATCCATCAGAATAATCTGTCCGTTCCTCTTGCCGAACTCGTACTTGGTGTCCACCAATAAGAGTCCGCGCTCTGCGGCCATCTTGCTTCCGCGCTCGAAAAGGCGGCGGGTATAATCCTCAAGCTGCACATAGTCCTGCTCGGAGACTATTCCGCGGGCGATGATTTCCTCGCGGCTGATGTCCTCGTCGTGACCTTCGTCAGCCTTGGTGGTAGGGGTGATGATGGGAGAAGGGAACTTCTGGTTCTCCACCATTCCTTCGGGAAGGCTCACTCCGCAGAGAGTCCTCTTGCCGGCCTTGTACTCCCTCCAGGCGTGCCCGGTAAGGCAGCCCCTTATGACCATCTCCACCTTGAAGGGCTCGCAGCGCCAGCCCGCGGTAACCATAGGATCGACACTCTCTATCTTCCAGTTGGGAATGATGTCAGATGTGGCATCCAGGAACAGGGAAGCTATCTGATTGAGCACCTGGCCTTTATAAGGTATCCCCTCGGGCAGGACCACATCGAAGGCCGAAATGCGGTCGGTGGCAACCATAATCAGATAATCCTCTCCGATGCTGTACACATCGCGGACCTTGCCTTGATACTTGGCGGTTTGGCCCTCAAAATGGAAATCAGTACTTGTAAGCGCTTTCATAAATTAATACAATTTGATGCCCCGACGGGCAGAATCCGGCGCAAAGTTAAGTCTTTTTTTAGTATCTTCGCAAGCGTTATGAATTGTCTAGACAGAGAAATCCACGAAGAGTGCGGAGTTTTCGGCATCTACGGGGTTCCGGACGCGGCCGGACTTGTGTATTATGGTCTTCATTCCCTTCAGCACCGCGGACAGGAAGGTTGCGGAATCGTCTCCCGAACAAGCGAAGGAACACTCAAAAGAGTAAAGGGCGAGGGCCTTGTGACTGAGGTCATCACGTCCGGCAAGCTCGCCACCCTCGAAGGCAATATGGCCATCGGGCATGTGCGCTACTCCACCACCGGAGGTGGAGGCATCGAGAACGTACAGCCCTTCCTCTTCCAGCACAACACGGGGGATTTCGCCCTTGCGCACAACGGCAATCTGGTGAACTCAATGCAGCTGCGCCGTTATCTCGAGGACAGGGGCAGCCTTTTCCAGTCCTCTTCCGACAGCGAAATTCTCGCCCACCTTATACGAAAGGACCCCAAAGAGAGAAAGAGGCCCAGGATACTAGCCATCAAGGAAGCGCTCAATATGATTGAGGGGGCCTTCGCCTTCCTGATCATGACCAAAAACCGCATCTATGCCTGCCGCGACAAGCACGGCCTCAGGCCCCTCTCGATAGGCAGACTGGGTGACGGGTATGTTGTCAGCAGCGAGACCTGCGCGCTGGATGTGATTGGAGCCACTTTCGTGCGCGACATCCTGCCGGGAGAAATTGTGACCATAGACCATCAGGGCCTGAGGTCCAACTTCTACTCCGACTTCCGCCACAATTATATGTGCGCTATGGAGTATATCTATTTCGCCCGCCCGGACAGCGACATAGAGCAGTGCAACGTCCACAACTTCCGCAAGACCACGGGACGACTCCTATATAAGGAAGCGCCTGCGGACGCCGATATAGTAGTAGGTGTGCCCGACTCGAGCCTGAGTGCCGCTATGGGATATGCCGAAGCCAGCGGTCTTCCCTATGAAATGGGTCTGATAAAGAACAAATACATTGGCCGCACCTTCATCCAGCCTTCCCAGGAGCTCAGGGAAAAGGGAGTCAAGATGAAGGTTTCGGCAGTCAAAACCATAGTGAGCGGCAAGCGGGTGGTACTGATTGACGACTCGGTGGTAAGGGGCACCACTTCCCGCAGGATAGTGAAGATGCTGCGCGAAGCAGGGGCAAAGGAAGTGCACCTGAGGATAGCCAGTCCCCAGATTAAGAGGCCCTGCTTCTACGGAGTGGACATCTCCACTTACGAGGAGCTGCTCTGCGCCCACAAGAGCCTGGAGGAAGTCAAACAGATGCTCGATGTCGATTCGATTGCCTTCCTCTCGGAGCAGGCCCTGTACGAAGCGGGAAAAAGGGAGGAATTGTGCCTTGCCTGCTTCAACGGGAACTACCCCACCTACCTGTACCAGAGCATAGAGGAAGCCAATAAAGACGGGAAGTTCTGATGTTACGGGAAGATACAGTATTCGGCCCCATTTTCAGCCGTCGTCTGGGGCAGTCGCTGGGCATCAACCTGCTGCCCACAAAAGGCAAGATATGTAATTTCGACTGCATCTACTGCGAGTGCGGATGGAATAGGGACGGAAAGCTGGACAAGGAGATCCCCTCAAGGGATGAAGTCCGCCTCCGGCTCGAAGAGGCCCTTATCAGAATAAGCAAAGAAGGCACGAAGGTGGATTCGATCACTTTCTCGGGCGACGGGGAGCCTACCCTGAATCCCGAATTCCCCGGGATAATAGACGACACCCTGATGCTTAGGGACAGGTATCTTCCCGGGGCAAAGGTGTCGGTGCTCTCGAACGCCACAAGGGTCCATATCCCAGAGGTTTTCGAAGCCCTGAAGAAGGTGGACAGCCCCATACTCAAGATAGATGCCCCTACGACGGACCTCGCCTCAAGAATAAACCGTCCCGCACCGGGATACGAGCTTGAAAGGGTTGTCGAAAGCCTGGAAAAGTTCGAGGGGGATTTTATCCTACAGACTATGTTTCTCCGGAGCCCGGACTTCGATTCTTCCTCCAGGGATGTCCTGGAAGGCTGGAAAAGTATAGTAAGAAGGCTCCGCCCGCGCGAGATAATGGTCTACACTATAGCCCGTCCCACCCCTATGCAGGGCCTGGAAAAATTCAGCGCCGAGAGGATGCGCGAACTTGTGGGCGATCTTATCGGCGAAGGATTCAATATTGTCATAACGCCATAACACGGCAGTCACTACCTGTTCAGATTCAACGCCATACAGGAGATGTACGGGAAAAACGAAATTTTTGCACGAAAATTCAAAAAAAATTTCGTTTTTGTCATTTTCTTGCTATCTTGCAACGAGTTAACAAAGACAAGTACAACACAAACCATAAACAATTCTTAAATCTTAACAAAATGGAAGATCTCGTCAAAAAAATCAAGGAGAACATCGATCTCTTCGTAGCCAACGCTGACGCACAGGTATCTAAGAACAACAAGGCAGCCGGAGCAAGAGCCCGCAAGGCAGCTCTCGAGCTTATGAAGGACCTCAAGGAGTTCCGCAAGGTGTCAGTTGAAGAAGCAAAGAAATAATTTTTTACTTTTTTTTGAAAATTATGCAACAAACGGCCTGAACCCTGCATCTATGCAATAGGTTTAGGTTTTAGTACAAGTCTAAGGGTTGGACAGCCGTGAGGTTTTCCGGCCCTTTGTTTTTTCGTTTTTTTTGCTTATCTCTGCACTGTAAAACGACTTGTATGCTCTCCTCTTGCCTGAGTTTCATATTTCTTGCCCTGATGCGCTTCGTTGTCATTCCTGTTCAATTTGACGACGTTAAGCTGCAAAGCGGCGAAGAACAGCTTACTTCTTTATGCGTCCGGGCCCAGAAGTATTTTGAGCACCAGTTCTCTCCCGATGGGAGTTTCCATTTCGACCTTACGCGTACCGTAACCCTGTCAAAAGGAATCGCTTACTACGGCTCCAACTATTCGGAGAGAAAGGATGTGCTGCTGTCTGAAGCCCTTAAAGAGGCCTGCGAGCAGCTCAATCCGGAAATCGACTTCTCGCTGTATGACAACGACGGCGACGGCGCGGTGGACAATGTCTGCCTGATAGTGGCCGGCACGAATGAGGCATCAGGAGGGTCTCCGGACCATATTTGGCCCGCCCACCGGCATCTGGGCCAGGAGAGGGCAAGTCTGATGGTGGACGGCAAGCACATAGATTCATACACGGTCTGCACGGAGATGGACGGCAAGGGGAACTGGAGCGGAGTGGGATTATTCTGCCACGAGCTGGCCCACTCTTTCGGCCTTGTGGATATGTACGACACGGACCTGAGCCTCAGCGGAGGAGAGTCGGAAGGACTGCGGAGTACTTCGCTGATGGATATGGGCTGCTACAACGGCGGCGGAGAGACTCCTCCCAATTTCAACGCCATAGACCACGAGCTTCTCTCTTTGGGCAGTTGCAGGACACTCGAAAAGGGCGATTATCTGCTTCAGAGCATTGACCGCAGCCACGAATATTTCAGGATAGACGGGGATGTGGAAGGCGAGTACTTCCTGCTTGAATGCCGATCTTCCAGGGACTGGGACTCTCCTCTGGGCATCGACGGCCTGGTCATCTACCACATTGACAAGTCCTCCAACAACGCCCTCTGGTCCGACTACTACAACTCCAATCTGAGCGCAAGCCAAAGGTGGGAATATATGCAGATAAACAATAACCCCGCCCACCCTTGCGCATACATTTCCTCGGTGCTGAGCGGGCAGACGGACCGGAAGGAAGCCTTCCTGAATTTCTGGGACTCAAGCAGCGGCTCTCTTGCAATCTGTTTCAATGGTATGGACTCCCAGGGAAGAGCTTCGTTCAGCGTTCTGGAGCCTATCAGGATAAAATCCCAAAGCATTTTCCAGACAAGTGTCATACTAAGATGGAGTGTAGACCCCGAAATTAACGGAATCAGCGGCATAGAAATCGGATGGGAGGATTCAGACGGGGTGTCTTCAGTACGCAGCCTGGGCCCTGACTGCAGAAGCTTCACAATCGAGAACCTCAGGCCCAGAAGCCGATACAAAGTAAGCCTCAAGCTCATTTGCGAGAGCGGGCAATACACTCTCAACAGCTCTTTTGTCACCAAATACTACCACGAGGGCACATACCCTTATATTTATTTGAGCGGCAGCCTGCGTCACGACGACGGAGCCTTCTTCGTGGGTTCGAAGATTGAGTTGAGCATATACAACGCCCCTGACGCTCTGGGCACGGAATGGTTCTTCGAGGGCAAAAGCATCAAGGCCGACGCAGATGGCTTCTTTACTCTCGAAAGGAGCGGCGAGCTGAAAGCCGTCATCCATTACGACGATATGAGTACCGAGGTTATAACCAAAAGAATCACAGTAAAATGAGACCTGCTGCACGCAACGCCATACTCTTCCTACTCCTGCCGGGCCTGGCCGCCTTGGCCACGTCCTGCCAGGACACCCGTTACCAGAATGCCTTCATCCAGAGCGAGAACCTGTGTCTGCAGGTTGGAGGCAAGGTGCAGATAAGTTACGAAGGGCTGACTTGCCAGAAGAGTTTCAACCGCGAAAGAAAGAGTTTCAGAGTCCATTCCGACAATATGTCCGACTATTATCAAGTAGTCTTTGAAACGCTTCCCGAGCAGATGGGAGACATAGTGAACGCCGACCTGGAATGGACCACGGAAACAGACATACTTACAAGAAAAAATCTCGCCTTCGAAGTCGTAAGGACCGAAGGCGGGACTATATGGTTATGGAGCAAGTCGGCCCGAATCGGGCTCAGCATCCAGATTCTTGATTAGAAAGACTTTGCAATCTCGATAAAGTCAGCTGCCTTGAGGGCTGCGCCACCGATAAGGCCACCGTCGATGTCCTTCTGGGCGAAAAGCTCCCTGGCGTTGGAAGGCTTGCAGGAACCGCCGTAGAGTATGGTCATATCCTCGGCTACCTCGTCTCCGAACTTGGCGGCGATGCGGCTGCGGATGAAGGCGTGGATTTCCTCAGCCTGCTCTGCGGTAGCGGTCTTGCCTGTGCCGATAGCCCATACAGGCTCGTAGGCGATGATGACCTTCTTCATATCCTCGGCGCTGAACTTGTAGAGCACGTTCTCAATCTGGGAAGCGCAAACGTCGAAATGCTTGCCTGCCTCTCTTTCCTCGAGTCTTTCGCCTACGCAGAGAATCACTCCGAGACCTGCCTCGAGAGCGAGCCTGGTCTTCTCGACGAGCTTCTCATCGGTCTCTCCGTAATACTCGCGGCGCTCAGAGTGGCCGAGTATGGTCCACTGGCATCCTACAGCCTTGAGCATATCAACAGACACTTCTCCGGTGTATGCACCTTTCACGTGGTCGGCGCAGTTTTGGGCGGAAAGCTCAACCTTGGAACCAGCAAGAGCCTTGCCTACGGCGCAAAGATGAGTAAAAGGAGGGGCAACGATAAGACCGACTTCTGCAGGGGTCTGCTCTGACAGGGCGGCAACTTCCTGGGCAAGAGCGACACCGTCCACTTTGGTGGTGTTCATCTTCCAGTTGCCTGCAACGATATTCTTTCTCATAATGATATGGTTGTTTAATAATTTCCGGGTTGCGAATTTCGCAATTTTTTCGTTCAAATGCAAAATATTCCATTTGACATATTCACCGATATTAACTATCTTCGTAAGTTTTTAGTTTTTAAGATTTCAAACAGACAACGATATGAAGAATTTTGTAGAAGAACTCAAGTGGAGAGGAATGATCCACGACATCATGCCCGGTACAGAGGAGGAACTGCTCAAAGGCCCCGCCGCCGCTTATGTCGGCATCGACCCCACAGGCGACTCGCTGCACATAGGACACCTTGTCAGCATAATGATACTCAAGCACTTCCAGGCCTGCGGACATAAGCCGTATGCCCTGGTTGGAGGAGCCACCGGAATGATAGGCGACCCGTCTATGAAAAGCCAGGAAAGGAACCTTCTGGACGAAAAGACCCTCGAGCACAATGTGGAGTGCATCAAGGCCCAGCTCTCCCGCTTCCTGGACTTCGGCTCCGACGCCCCGAACAAGGCCGAGCTTGTAAACAACTACGACTGGATGAAGGACTACACATTCATCAACTTCACCCGTGACATAGGCAAGCTCATAACAGTCAACTATATGATGAGCAAGGACTCTGTGAAAAAGAGACTCAGCCGTGACTCTTCCGAGGGAATGTCTTTCACGGAGTTCACCTACCAGCTCCTCCAGGGCTATGACTTCCTGTATCTCTACCAGCACTACGGAGTCAAACTGCAGCTCGGAGGCGCCGACCAGTGGGGCAACATCACCACCGGAACCGAACTCATACGCCGCACCTGTCAGGGAGAGGCCTTTGCCCTGACCTGCCCTCTTATCACCAAAGCCGACGGAGGCAAGTTCGGAAAGACCGAGAAAGGCAATATCTGGCTTGATGCCGAGAGGACCTCGCCCTATCAGTTCTATCAGTTCTGGCTCAATGTCAGCGACGAGGACGCGGAGCGCTACATCAAAATATTCACTATGCTGGACCGCGAGACCATCACCAGGGCCATTGAAGAGCACAGGCAGTGCCCCGAAAGAAGGGAGCTCCAGAAGCTGCTCGCAAAGGAGGTGACCGTAATGGTTCACGGCCAGAAGGAGTACGAGACCGCCCTCAAGGCCTCCCAGATGCTGTTCGGAAAGGCTACCGCCGAGGACCTTCGCTCGCTGGACGAGAAGACCTTCCTCGCCGTGTTTGACGGAGTTCCGACCTTCAGCATCGAAAGGAGCAAGCTCCCCTTGGGGATGCTGGACGCCCTTGCCGTGCAGACTCCCATCTTCCCCTCCAAGGGAGAAGCCCGCAAGATGATTCAGCAGAACGGTTTCAGCCTCAACAAGGAAAAGGTCACCGATCCCGCAAGGCTTCTTGGCGAAGAGGATATCATAGACGGCAAATACATACTTGCCCAGAAAGGAAAGAAGGACTACTATATAATAATCATCAATGGATAACAAAGGCGCAAGCACCCGCCAGCTCAAGGTCGCAAGGGAGATTCAGAGGGATCTGGCAGAAATCATACGGAGCAAGGGCATGGCCGTGTTCTCAGGCGCTATGGTGACTGTGAGCGAGGTCCGGATCAGCCCCGATTTGAGCATAGCAAAGGTCTATGTGAGCATTTTCCCTTCCGACAAGGCCGAAGGGGCAATGAAGAAACTCCGCGAGGACACGAAAGCCATACGCGGAGAGCTCGGACGCAAGGTAGCCTCCCAGCTGAGGATAGTCCCGGAGCTGGACTGGTATCTTGATTCGAGCCTTGACTATGCAGAGCACATAGAAGAGTTGCTGAAAAAATAAAGCTTGAAAGTCAATCTGTTCATAGCGCTCAGGTACCTGTTTGCCAAAAAGAGCCACAATGTCATCAATGTGATCTCGGCAATCAGTGCCGCCGGCATAGCCATAGGTACTGCCGCCCTCATACTGATACTGTCGGTCTGCAATGGTTTTGACAGCATCATCGAAGCTAACCTCAGCGACACCGATGCTCCGCTCAGCGTGGTCAGTCGGGATGGTTCCCGTTTCACATCTTCGCCTTCGCTGCTGGAAGCCCTCGAAGAGACGATGGAAGGCCGGGGGTATGTGTGCGGCGTATTGCAGGAGAACGTCTTTGCAAGCTATGCTGACGCCCAGAGTCTCGCCGTTGCCATAGGTGTAGACAGCACTTACGAGGCACTCTCCCCTCTGGGGAAGCACAGCAGCTCGCCGGACGGAGCTTTGATTCTCCACGACGGCGGCCTGCCCAAATGTTGCGTCGGCAGCGGTCTTGCACGCTCAATGGGCATCAATCCCCGCTTTCTTGAGAAGCTCAAGCTGCACTTTCCGTCCTCGAAGAGCACAGTTCCCCTTGCCGGTGCCGCCGGGATGATCTCCGGTACCAAACTGGGAGTCAGCTCAATAATCAGCGTCAGCGCTGCATTCGACGCCTCCTCGGTAGTACTTCCGATCCGGGAACTCAGAAACCTTCTTGGCGCGGAAGAGGGCAGCGTGACACGGCTTGAACTGAGGAAGTATGACGGTTCTGATTTCACAAATAAAGAGAGGAAAGCAATTGAAGCCCTGCTGGACGGGAGCCTGAAGACTTTGGACAGGAAAGAGGCGAACAGCAGCGTTTATACAATGATGAAGATGGAAAAGTTCTCCATCTACCTTATCATCATCTTCGCTGTCAGCATCATAGCTTTCAACATATTCGGCACCCTGTCCATGCTGCACGTCGAGAAGGGCGAAGACATAAAAATGCTCTCGGCATTCGGCGCTACCGACAGGACCATACGCAGCATTTTCACCCTTGAAGGGTGGATGATTTCCCTGCTCGGGCTTTGTGTAGGGCTGGTGGCAGGCTGCACCCTTGCCGCCCTGCAGCAGCACTTCGGGCTGGTCAAGATGCCCGGGAATTTCCTGCTTGAAGCCTATCCCGTAATCTTGCAGTGGCAGGATGTGCTTCTCTCTCTGTTGACGATAGGTCTGATAGGCCTGTTGATAGCCACTCTGAGTACCAGAGGCTTAAGTCAGGAAAACAGCAGCGGGAAGCGTTAAAAATTATTTTTGTATATTTGAAAGTTTGAAAAGTTAATAGACTTTTTTATCCGATGGAAGAAAAACCTCTATATCCGATAAAGTTCTGCACCCTGCGCGACGAATGGAGCTGGGGTGCGGAAGAATACAGGCTCGCAGACCTAGGCTGGCGGGACTCTCTTGTCAAGGAGGGTTGGCTCGCCGGCAACAGCATCTCAGAGCTTATGGATACGTATATCGACAAAGTGGTTGGAGAGGACGTGTATGACTATTACGGAAGGCAGTTCCCAATCTGCGTGAAGTACATCGAGCTCGATGGCGACCTTCCGCTTGTAGTACACCCCGATGACACCACCGCTGAAGAGCGCTACGATTTTCTGGGCAAGGACAAGCTCTGGCTGGTACTCGAATGCAGCCCCGGATCCATCATCTACTCGGGCTTCAAGAAGGATTGCGACGCTTCGGAGCTCTTCGCCGCCTGCGAAGAAGGGACCCAGGACAGCCTGCTCTGCGGCATTGCTCCATATAAAGGTATGAGCCTTCTGATTCCGAGCGGGACTCCCCACTGCGCTTCAGGGAAGCTCAAGCTGCTTGAAATCAGCGAGTCCTCCCCTATGGACTTCTGCCTTTCGGGACGCGGCCAGACGGTCTGCACCGATGAGTTCGACCCTGCGCTCAGTCTCACTGAAGCCCTTGACATTATAGACTACAAGGCCTCCAATCCGGCCGTAACCAAGGGGAATGTGCTGGCCGATATTCCGCAGTTCAACATCCAGCGCCTTGAGCTGAGGCAGAGTCTCAAGTGCAACAAATCCGACTTCGACTCCTTCATACTTTTTGTGTGCGAGAGTGGCAGAGCCCAAATCTCGCTTGAGCAGGATGGCATGAAGTTCGACTGGAGCCTTGAGAGGGGCGAGCTGCTGCTCATTCCCGCCGAGTGCGGAGACTTTGTGGCGCAGGGTCTTGTCAAAGACAGCAGTTTGCTTGAAATCACCAATTTAAGAAAAGAGAAAGACAGCTATATCAACCCTTCGGTTGCGGCCCGTCTTCCTGAAGACGAATAACATTATGAAAGGATGCTATATATTTCTGGCCCAGGGCTTTGAAGATGTCGAGGCCCTCGGCGTGAGCGATGTCCTGCGAAGGGGCGGAGTGGAAGTGACGCTGGTAAGTATAGAAGACAGCCTGGAAGTCACTTCCAGCCACTCTGTCACAGTCAAAGCCGAGATGAATCTCGCCCAAGCCCTTGAAAGAAGGACTTCAGGCTCTGAGACGAAGGACGATTTTATGATTTTCCCCGGAGGTATGCCCGGGTCGGAAAGGCTTGCAGCCTGCGCTCCTCTTACAAGAGAGCTTCGCGAGCATTACCTGCGCGGAGGAAGCGTAGCCGCTATATGCGCGGCACCCGGCCTGGTGCTAAAGGAGCTTGGCTGCTCCCTGAACGGAGTCGAGTTCACCTGCTTCGAAGGTTTCGAGAAGCATCTTGAAATGCTCGGGGCGATATTCAGGCCCGAAAGCGCAGTAGTCAGCGGACGCATCATCACCGGACGCAGCGCGGGCCACGCTTTTACTTTCGGTCTTAAGATTCTGGAGTATCTCAAAGGCGGAGAGGCTGCGGCAAAAGTGCGCCACGCCCTGTATCTGGACTAAGCGATGGAAAGCGTCAGACTGGACAAATATCTCTGGGCCATACGGGTGTTCAAAACCCGCAGCGAGGCGGCCGATGCCTGCAACGGCAACAAGGTCAAGCTGAACGGAGTCAACGCCAAAGCATCCAAACCGGTAAAACCCGGAGACAGGATCGAGGTAAGGAAGCACTCGGCCCTGTTCAGCTATACGGTGCTGAAGCTGAGCGAAAGCCGTATGGGAGCCCAACTGGTGGGTGATTTCGCCCTCAACACCACGCCCGAGAGCGAGATCGAAAAGCTCCGTGCTCCTCGGGAGACCATCATACTTCAGAGGGACAAGGGAAGCGGGCGCCCCACAAAGAAAGACCGCCGCGCACTGGAGTCGCTTCTCGACGCTTTGGAAGATTAATTGTAAACCTTATAAACTATGTGCGGAATTGTTGGATATGTAGGCTCAAGGCAAGCCTATCCCATTCTGATCAAAGGCCTCAAAAGACTTGAGTACAGAGGCTATGACAGCGCCGGTGTAGCGCTGATAAACGAAGGCGGCGACCTCGTGGTCTATAAGACCAAAGGCAAAGTCAGCAACCTTGAAGCTGTCTGCAAGGACAAAGACATCAGCGGAAGCACCGGAATAGCCCACACAAGATGGGCCACCCACGGCGAACCCAGCGATGTGAACGCCCATCCCCATTATTCGGAGAACCGTAACCTGGCCCTCATCCACAACGGCATCATCGAGAACTATCTCTCGCTCAAGGAGGAACTCTTGAAGCTGGGCTATCATTTCCAGAGCCAGACCGACACCGAGGTGGTCATCCAGCTCATCCAGTACATAATGGATTCCCATTCCATCTCTCTGGAGGAAGCCGTGCCCCTCGCACTCAGAAATGTTGTCGGCGCCTACGCCCTGGTGGTCATAGACAAGAACAATCCCGAGTCTATGATAGCGGCCCGCAAAGGAAGTCCGCTGGTAATCGGCGTGGGAAATGAAGAGTACTTCGTCGGATCGGACGCCACTCCCATTGTGGAATTCACCAACAAGGTGGTGTATCTCGAAGAGGAGCAGATTGCATTCATCAAAAAGGGGGAGCCTCTCAGGATTACCGACCTTAAGAGCGTAAAGCAGACCGCAGTAGTGAAGGAGCTGGAGCTGAGCCTGAGCGAAATCGAGAAGGGTGGCTATCCCCACTTCATGCTCAAGGAAATTTTCGAGCAGCCCCGCACCCTGAAGGCATCGATGAAGGGTAGACTGCACCCAGAGCTCTCGGGAGTGAAGCTGTCCGGAATCATAGACAACCGCGAAAGGCTGCTGAAGGCCAAAAGGTTCATCATCTGCGCCTGCGGCACCTCTTGGCACGCAGGACTGATAGGGAAATACATCATAGAGGAGCTCACCCGCATACCTGTGGAGGTAGAATACTCGTCAGAGTTCCGCTACCGCAAGCCTGTGATTCTGAAAGACGATGTGGTGATTGCGATTTCCCAGAGCGGCGAGACAGCCGACACTCTGGCGGCAATTCAGCTGGCCAAAGAGGCCGGAGCTTTCCTGTTCGGAATCTGCAATGTAGTGGGGTCTTCCATAGCAAGAGCCACTGATACAGGATGTTACACCCATATAGGGCCGGAAATCGGAGTTGCCTCCACCAAGGCTTTCACCGCTCAGGTTACGACTCTCACCCTGATTGCCATCAGCATCGCGGAAGAGCTGGGAACTATCTCGGAAGAGCGCAAGAAAACTCTCACAGCAGAGCTGCAGACCATTCCCGACAAGATTGAAAAGATTCTAGAGCACGACGAGCAGATAGCCTCTCTTGCGAAGACCTTCACCTACGCCCGCAACTTCCTCTACCTTGGACGCGGATACAACTACCCTGTAGCCCTGGAAGGTGCCTTGAAGCTGAAGGAAATCTCCTACATACACGCTGAAGGTTACCCTGCAGCGGAGATGAAGCACGGCCCGATTGCGCTTATCGACGATGAGATGCCTACGGTCGTAATTGCCCCGAAGAGAGGCCATTACGATAAGATTCTGAGCAATGTCCAGGAGATAAAAGCCCGAAAAGGCAGAATCATCAGCATAGTGACCGAGGGGGATACTGACATCAAGAAGATATCGGACTTCGCGCTGGAGATTCCCGACACCGAAGAGTGCCTGACTCCGATTCTGAGCGTGATTCCCCTGCAGCTCCTTGCCTATCACATAGCAATCGCCAAGGGGCGCGACGTGGACCAGCCACGAAACCTGGCAAAATCAGTGACGGTAGAATAAAGATGGCCGCAGCGTAGGACTCCCCTACCTGCGGTCATTTGCTATACCTATATAATAGAACAGGGTAGCCAGAGAACCTACTGCTGCAATCACATAAGTATATGCGGCCCACTTGAGGGCATCAGCTGCCATAGGTTTGGTCTGGGCATCCACTACTCCCGAACCTTCGAGCCATGCAACTGCCCTTGTGCTGGCATTAATCTCTACGGGCAGGGTCACAAGGCTGAAAAGAGTGGTCATTGCAAAAAGTGCTATACCTATCCACAGCAAGGCAGGGAAAATATTGATCAGCAGCACTCCGAGAAGAAGCACCCACTGGACGGTGTTGTTGGCAAAAGTGACTACGGGCACCAGGGCCGAGCGCAGACGCAGAGGGGCATAGCCCTGGGCGTCCTGGATGGCGTGTCCGGTTTCGTGGGCCGCAACGGCACAGGCTGCGATGGATGCGCTCGAATACACTCCTTCGCTGAGATTGACGGTCTTGTCGGCAGGGTTGTAATGGTCCGTCAGACGCCCCGGAGTGCTGACAACGTCCACGTCATTGATGCCGTTCTGCTTGAGCATCAGTCTCGCTATATCGGCCCCTGTCAGTCCGTGGGGAGAGGGGACCCTGGAGTACTTGTTGAATTTGCTGTTAAGCATAGCCTGGATGATGTACGAGAGCACCATCACTGCTATCATTATTACCCAAATGTTCATATCCGTTTCTGTTTTGTTTCTGACTTGAATTCCGCTCCTGCGGAACGTTACCGGTAATCTGCAAAGCCTGTGCCTGACATTATGGCAGAATAACCTGCAATCCGGACGGCAAGTTACGAAAAATATGCTTACCTTTGAACATTAACATACCGCTAATGATTATGACACGAAAAATTGCAGCCGCACTCCTGATTTCAGCAATATTTGTTTTACCCCAGGCATACGGCGCCTCCCCTGCCAAACCCATCAGAAAAATAAGTCTTGAGGGCGAGTGGAAGTTCTCTACCGGAGAAAAGTCTGACCCCAACTCCGCAGAGACCATACTCCTGCCGGGCAGCATGCCAGAGCGGCTGAAGGGCAACATCCCCGACGAGCACACTTTATGGACGGGTTCGGTGTACGACAGCAGTTTCTTCCATAATCCGGCGCTGGCAAAATACCGCACGGCGGACAATTTCAAGCCGCCCTTCTTCCTTACTCCCGACCGTCATTATGTGGGACCGGCTTGGTACAGCCGCGAGGTACAGGTGCCCGCAGACTGGAAAGGCAGAAGAGTGGTCCTCAAGCTCGAAAGGCCTCATATTCATACAGATATATGGATTAACGGCAAGGCCGCCGGAAGGGACAGCAGCCTTTGCGTAGAGCACAGCTACGACATCACCCGTGTTTTGAATTACGGCCGGAGCAACCTTATAAGCATAAAGGTGGACAACCGCACTGACAGGGTTGCGGTAGGCGACAACTCCCACAGCGTTTCCGACCAGACCCAGGGCAACTGGAACGGCCTGGTGGGCGAGCTGTGCCTGGAGAGCACTCCCCTTATCTGGGCTGATGACATTCAGGTATATCCCGACATCAAAAGCCGCAGCGCCAGGGTGGAAGTGGCAGTACGCAGTCTATCAAAAGGCCGGGATAAGGCTACCATACGCCTTCACACGCAAAGCTTCAACTCTGCGGTAAGCCACATTCTGGAAGACAAGGAGCTCCAGCTTTCTCTCAAGGACGGTTGCGCCCAGGGAGTCCTAACGCTGGAGTTCGGCGATAAGATGCAGCTCTGGGACGAGTTCTCCCCTGCCCTTTATCATCTTGATGTCCAGGTAGAAAGCAAATACGGGATACACGAGGAGTCGGTGGATTTCGGTATGCGTGACTTCCGGGTCGAGGGCAAGCGTTTCCTTGTCAACGGACGGGAGACCTTCCTTCGCGGCACTGTCGAGAGCTGCATATTCCCGCTTACGGGTTACCCTCCTATGGATGTGGACAGTTGGGAGAAGATATTCCGCACCTGCCGCGCTTACGGCCTGAATCATATGCGCTTCCACTCCTGGTGTCCTCCCGAGGCCGCATTCAAAGCCGCCGACCTGGTGGGCTTCTACCTCCAGCCCGAGGGGCCGAGCTGGCCCAACTACAACATACGTCTGGGCAACGGGATGAGCATAGACCGCTTCCTTATGGAGGAGACGGTGAGGATGAACAAGGAGTACGGCAACCACGCTTCGTTCTGTATGCTGGCCTGCGGAAATGAGCCTGCCGGCAGGTGGGTTGAGTGGGTGAGTGATTTTGTGGACTGGTGGAAGGAGAATGACAGCAGGCACGTATATACGGGAGCATCGGTAGGCGGTGGCTGGCAGTGGCAGCCCAGAAGCGAGTACCACGTCAAGGCAGGCGCCCGCGGGCTTGATGCCTGGAAGAGGTCTGCGCCTCAGAGTATGGATGATTTCAGCGAGAAGATTGACACTGTGCGCCAGCCCTTCGTTTCGCACGAGACCGGGCAGTGGTGCGTGTTCCCTAATCTGGACGAGACTGACAAGTACACGGGAGTGAGCAAGGCCCGTAACTTCGAGCTTTTCAGGGACATACTCACTGAGAACGGGATGGGAGAGCTATCGGCGCGTTTCCTGAATTCGTCGGGCAAGCTTCAGGCTCTGTGCTATAAGTACGAGATAGAAAAGACCCTGCGCACTCCGGGTTACGACGGTTTCCAGCTTCTCGCGCTCAACGACTACAGCGGCCAGGGCTCGGCGATAGTAGGTCTGACGGATGTCTTCTACGACCCCAAGGAGTATATCAGCGCGGAGCAGATGCGCGAGTTCTGCTCGCCTGTGACCCTGCTGGCCAGGATTCCGAAGTTTACTTTCAATTCTTCGGAGAGTTTCAGGGCAGGGGTCCAGGTGGCCCAGTTTGCCAAGGGAGCACTGCAAGAGGCCACTGTCCGCTATGTCATCACAGACGACCTGGGGAAGGAATACAGCCGTGGGACACTTCTTCGCGATGCCATCATTCCGGTGGGCAATTCGTTCACTGCGGGTGAAATATTCTGGCCTGCGCTTCCCTGCGACAAGGCGCGCAAGTACACTTTGAGGACCAGCCTTGAAGCTGTTTGCGGAAAGGACAGGCAGAAGGTCACGAGCACCAACCATTGGGATTTCTGGGTTTATCCTGAAGTGCAGGATGAGGCCGAAGAAGGGGACATATATATTTGTTCTACTCTGGACCAGAAGGCGGAAAAGATTCTGTCCAGGGGCGGGAAGGTGCTGATTACTGCTGACGGAAAGATTAGTTACGGCTCTGACATCAGCCAGATGTTTACTCCGGTGTTCTGGAACACGAGCTGGTTCAAGATGCGCCCTCCCCATACTACTGGTCTGTATATCAGGAATATGCATCCTTCGCTCAGGCTTTTCCCTACTGATTCGTACAGCGACCTGCAATGGTGGAGTCTTGTGAACCGCCATCAGGTGATGCTGCTGAGCGATTTCCCCGCTGATTTCCAGCCTATAGTACAGAGCATCGATACCTGGTTCCTGAGCCGCAAGATAGGTATGCTGTTCGAAGCGCGTATAGGGAAGGGCCGTCTGATGGTGACTACCCTTCCTATCGCTTCGGAGAATCTGGAGGAGCGCTATCCCGAGCGCAGGCAGATGAGGCGTTCGATAGTGGAGTATATGGGTAGTGATGCTTTCAGGCCGGAGTACGATTTGGATATCAGTCTGATACGCGACCTGTTCACGAAGCCTACGCCGCGTGTGGATATGTTTACGAAGGACAACCCTGAGGAGCTGAAGCCCATCCAGGGCGCGAAATAGGCCCGGCGCTGCGGCATCCTTTGTCATTTCGACCAAGCGTAGCGCGTGGAGAAATCTATATTATTTGACTGTACTCCACGGGAAGCAGAAATTTTAGCAATTTTCGGGAAGAATTTTGCTATTTTATTGATTTTGAAGCGATTTTAGCAATAATTGAGCTGATTTTTGCGCTTTTGTCATCAAAGCAGGGGCTAGGGCTGATACTCGGGAAGGGACAGGCTAGAGGATGGTGGCGGCTAGGGCTTTGGCCTTGTCGCGAAGGGCATTGACGTCAGCGTCGGGAGCATCGTAGCATACCACCACTCCCATCCTTCTGCCGACATGGGCCTCGGGTTTGCCGAAAATGCGCACAACGGTACGCTCCTCGGCAAGTGCCTTGTCCAGCTTATAGTCCAGAGGCTTGTCGGACTCGGTCTTGGAAAGGACCACGGCACTCGCGCCGGCCCTGTCGAGAGTAATCCCGGGTATGGGAAGGCCGAGCACAGCGCGAAGGTGCAGCTCGAACTCAGAAAGCGAAGTAGTGTGACCAAGGGTTACCATACCCGTGTCGTGCGGCCTCGGGCTCAGCTCCGAGAAGACCACTCCGTCGTCGGTAAGGAAAAACTCCACACCCCAGATGCCCGCTCCGGTCAGGGCCGCTGTAATCTTGCGGGCCATATCCTGCGCACTCAGAAGCTCCTCCGGGCTAATCTCATACGGCTGCCAGGACTCGCGGTAGTCGCCGCCCTTCTGCACGTGTCCGATGGGAGGGCAGAACAGGGTCGGGCCGTTTTTCTGGGTAACGGTAAGGAGGGTAAATTCAGACTTGAAATTGATGAACTCCTCAACTATCACTTCGCGAATGTCTCCGCGGCTGCCGCTCATCGCCTCGTCGAAAGCCTTCTGAAGGTCCTGTTCGCCGCGCACCACGCTCTGGCCGTGACCAGAAGAAGACATCAGAGGCTTCACGACACAAGGAAAACCAAGTGAGAGGGCTGCTTCCTTAAGCTGCTCGAAAGTCTTGGCATAGAAGTACTTGGCAGTTCTAAGCCCCAGGTCTTTGGCTGCCAGATCGCGTATTGCCTTGCGGTTCATCGTGAAATTCACTGCCCTCGCTGAAGGGGCCACCTGTATGCCCTGCTTCTCGAACTCGAGGAGTTTCTCGGTGCGTATCGCTTCAATCTCGGGGACTATGATATCGGGCTTATGCTTGAGCACTGCTGCGCTTAAAGCGTCGGCATCCAGCATCGGGAACACCTCGCAGCAGTCGGCCACCTGCATAGCAGGCGCACCGGCATAGCGGTCGCAGGCTATCACATACTGCCCCAGTCTTTTGGCGGCAATCACAAATTCCTTTCCCAGCTCTCCGGAGCCGAGGAGCATAATCTTTTTCATTCTATTCTCAAGTTTCGCAAGTTAATACTATCTGTATGGACTGAGCCCTACTCGGCCTTTCCGTAATAAGAAGCGTACCAGCGTGCAAAGGAGCGGAGACCGTCACGCAGAGGGGTCGAAGGCTTGAAGCCAAAATCCCTCTCGAGCGGAGTCGTATCAGCATAAGTCACGGGCACATCACCCGGCTGCATAGGCACCAGCTGCTTGTGGGCCTCAAAATCATAATCAGCGGGCAGCACACCTGCGGCAATCAGCTCCTCCTGGAGTATGGTCACGAAATCGAGAAGATTCTCAGGCGAATTGTTGCCGATGTTGTAAACCGCATACGGAGGCAGTGGAAGTCCGTCCTCCCCGTTCTTCTTTTCGGGAGCGTGCTGCATTACCCTCACTACGCCTTCGACTATATCGTCAATGTAAGTAAAGTCCCTCTTGCAGTGGCCGTAGTTGAAAATCTGTATGGTCTTGCCCTGACGCAGCTTGTCGGTGAAGCCGAAATAGGCCATATCGGGCCGTCCGGCGGGGCCGTACACCGTAAAGAAACGGAGCCCGGTCGAAGGGATGTTGTAGAGCTTGCTGTAGGCGTGGGCCATAAGTTCGTTGCTCTTTTTTGTGGCGGCATAAAGGCTCACCGGATTATCCACCTTGTCGTCGGTCGAATAAGGGACCTTTTTGTTGGACCCGTACACCGAGCTCGAAGAAGCATAGACCAGATGCTCCACCTCGTGGTGGCGGCAGGCCTCCAGAATATTGTAGAATCCAATCAGATTGCTCTCCACATAGGCGTCCGGATTGGTGATGGAGTAGCGGACCCCGGCCTGTGCGGCCAGATTAACCACTACTGCTACCCTGTTGTCAGTGAATATCTTCTCCACTGCCTCGCGATTGGCTATACTCTCGTGCACAAATTCCCAATCGCGGCCGAGAGAGTTGATTTCATCAAGCCTGGCCTGTTTGATTCCCACGTCGTAATAGTCAGTTATCGAGTCGATTCCGACTATCCTGATATCTTCATAATCAGAAAACAGCCTCTTGACGAGGTTACTGCCGATAAAACCGGCCGCTCCTGTCACGAGGACGGTCTTCCCGTTAAGGTTTACATTGTATTCAAGCATAGTTTTGTATAGTTTTTCTCAAGGATTGCAAGTTATGGGGGGTCCGGATTTTCCCGCGCAATCTTCAACGCATACCAAAATGCTAATTTAGCAATTTTTTGTTACATTTGCCCCGCTTCGCTCTGTCCGGAGCATTATTGCTTGCCTTGCGACACTTGAGTATTGTTATGAGAATCAAAATTTCTGCCGCCGCGCTGTTTCTGATGGCGCTTCTTTTTTCCGGCTGCTCTTCAAAAAGCCCCTGGAAGGCCGAAGAGCTGGCCCTTATCCGGGATAGTTCCTCCATTATGAGAGTCCTGAGCGTGGATAAACTTCAGGATTCGTTGTTCCTGAGACTGAACGCCGACACCCTGAGAGCGGAGATGCTGCTCAGCGAGGAGTATGCCCGTCTTGCATCCAAGATGGTTGCGACAGTGACTTCACCCGAGCAGGACGGAGTCGGGCTGGCTGCACCCCAGGTGGGCATTTCTAGAAGAATGGTGGCCGTGCAGCGCTTCGACAAGAGCTCGGAGCCCTTCGAAGTGTACCCGAACATCCGCATTACAGATATGAGGGGCGAGAAGCTGTGCGGGCCGGAAGGCTGCCTCAGCATCCCGGGAAGAAGGGGCGAAGTGCTGAGATTCATGGAGATAGATATACGCTACAGCATAGTGGACCCCAAAACAGGCGTACGCGACACCTGCGAGACAGTCCGGGGATTCACCGCAGTCATTTTCCAGCACGAATGTGACCATCTCGACGGCATACTCTATACCGACCGTCTTGCGTCTGAGCCCTAAAAGGCTTCCTGCTTGCGGACAAATACGGGATGACCTTCCGTTGAAAGGCCGGAGTCAAAGCCGAAGCCCTCGTAGGAGAATGCTTCCAGGAGGGCAGGATTGGAAATCCTTTCGCAGATGACATAACGGGCCATAGCCCCGCGGCAGGTCTTCGCCCAGACGGAAGGGGTCGTAACGCGAAGAACGCCGGAGGAAGAATCTGTTTTGGCGATATGGAAAGAGGGCTCGATTATGTGAAGCTCTCCGCTTACTCTTTTCCAGTCAAAAAGCGAGCGGAACTCCTCGGTGTCAAGGTAAAGCAGCACTCCGTCATCTCTTCTGACTTCTTCTATCAGCACATCTGTCAGTAAAGGGCGCCAGAACTCATTGACCTTCCTGACGGGTGCAGAATCAGCTTTATCACCACAGGCAGCAAGAGCAAAACTTCCGTCCATCCTGTACTGGTTGATGACATCAAGAGGCCTCAGAAGCCCGTACATACAAGAAGAAATGAACAGATGGGCATTTGCCCAAAGAAGGTCTTCCCTTGTCATAATGTCAGCCCTCAAATGCTTGTAGGCCTGTCCGTTATAAGCCAATATCGCCGGCATCAGCTCCGCCTCGTCGGTGCCGAAAATCTGAAAGCGGCTTTTGTTCAGGGCGGCAATCTTCCCGCTGCACGAGAATAGCTCGCCCAGATGCTCCACGCTGAATCGGCCCAATTCGCGGGCAAACGACTCAGCCTGGTCCTGGAATCGGGGCCTGGAAAGCGGAAGTCCGGTCTCGGCAGACGACTCCCTCATCAATTTCGCACTTGCAAGCAGAATCTGCATATCTTCTCAGTTATTCTTTCAATATAGACTCAATCCGTCAGTCGGCGCAGAGGTCCCTCAGGTCCTGCAGGCTTATGGTCTTGGCGATATCAGTTCCTTCCAGGAAAGACTCGGACAGCTGCTTCTTCCTGTCGTGCAGTCGAAGAATCTTCTCCTCTATCGTATGGGCTGCAATCAGATGATATACAGTCACATTCTGCCTCTGCCCTATGCGGTAGGCGCGGTCTGTGGCCTGCTGCTCGATCGCAGGATTCCACCAGGGGTCAAGGTGGATCACATAATTGGCTCCGGTCAGATTCAGTCCAAGACCGCCGGCCTTGAGACTGACCACAAAGACGCTCTTCTTACCCTTCTGGAACTCCCGCACCATCTTCTCGCGCTCGGGGATTGGGGTAGAACCGTTCAAATAATAATAGTCTGTTCCGCTGGATGCGAGACTAGCGTTCACCAAATCCAGGAAACTGGTGAACTGGCTGAAAATCAGCACTCTGTTCCCTCCCGACAGGATTTCTTCAAGCAAGGAAGAGAGCTCGGAGAGCTTGCTTGTCGCTCCGCTCCAGTTCTTGTCTATCAAGGCCATTGAGCAGGCCGCCTGGCGCAGGCGGGTTATCTGCGAGAGAACACTCACATTCATCTTTGTCTCTGTCTGCAGCTGGTCATTTACCTTCTGACGCATAGACTCATAGAGCAGCATCTCAGCATCCGTGAGCTGCACCATACGGACGATTTCGGTCTTGTCCGGCAGTTCGGAGAGCACTTCAGCCTTGGTGCGCCTCAGGACAAAAGGCTGGACTATGCGTTTGAGATTCTCGATGTTGTCGCCCTCACCCATATAGCGGGTCCTGAAACTCTCGAATGTCCCCAGAAGACCCGGATTGAGGAACTGCATCAGATTCCACAGCTCGCCGAGATAGTTCTGCACCGGAGTTCCCGTCAGGATGATACGGGAGCCGGCCCTGAGCTGCATTGCGGAAGCCGAAGTGCGGGTCTGACGGTTCTTGATTGTATGGGCCTCATCCAGGCATACCACATTCCAGTCTTTCGACAGCAGAGCCTGGTCTTCGTAGGCAAGAAGCCCGTAGGACGACAGCACCACATCTCCTTCCGCGGCATTATCAATCACTTCCTTACGGTTGGCCTCGGAATTAAGCACATATACATTAAGGGACGGAGCGAAACGGGCGAGCTCGCTGCGCCAGTTCATAACTACAGAAGCAGGACAAACGACAAGCGACGCCCCGGCGGTCTTTTTGTACAGCAGGAAGGCTATGGCCTGCAAGGTTTTCCCCAGTCCCATATCGTCGGCTAGACAGGCCCCCGCTCCCCAATGATCAAGCCTTACCATCCATCTGAAACCCTGAAGCTGATAATCCCTCAATACAGCATTCATCTCTTTGGGAACACTGACTTCAAGACTCTGTGACTCATTGATTTTCCTTTCCAGACTTTCCAGTGAGCTGTCTGCTTCCACATCCATTGAACCTGACCTCAACACATCGGCAAGCACTCCTACATTGAAGCGCGAAATCCTCACTCCCCCTTTTCCTTTCTGGCATACGGCTTCCAGTTTGGAAATCTGCTTTTTCAGCACATCGGTCAGACAGACATAGGTCTGCTCGTCCAGCTGGACATAGTTACCGTTGAGTTTTCCCTCTCCCACCAAGGCAAGAAGTGTCTCCAGGGGCAGTATCTCTCCCCCATCGCTGAAATTGATTTCTCCCTCTGCTTCGAACCATTGCTCTCCGCTTGAGCAGTGGATACCAAGCCGTGAAGAGGCCATGTTCCTAACCTTGATCTTTTTCCCATGGGGCCACTCCATAGCTACGACATTCTCCTGAGTTTGAGTCCATTGGGTCAAAGAAAGCATCTGAAGCGGAGAAAGGGTCATCAACTCGCTCACATCCAGGTCTAACTCATCCGAAAAGAAGTCCGACAGCGTTTCCAGATTCCTTCGCTCAGCGCTCAGAATGCGGCTTACCTGATAACGTTTGCCATCTCTCTGGTCATAAATAACCTTGGCGCCATGAGCCGGGAAGAACTCCTGGTCGCCTCCGTCCAGGGGCCGCACACAGACATGCAGTTCATAATCCCCGTTGTTGCAGGGGTTCAATTTAAGTCTTACTACAGAGTTACCCTTCAGATTCTCAAGCGAGGAGCCTCCTTCCAGAAGGTCGGAATGGACCTCAATATGCTTTGAAATGGATTCAAGCAGGGGTTGAAGCCTATCGGTAGCATTAAGCGGAATGCTTGGAAGACGACTTATGGTAGAAAGAAGCTGCTTTTGGATTTCTGTCAGGGAGATTACTTCCGCCTTGTGCTTGGAGAGCAATGTGCAGGATGCGTTTTTGCCGGAACGCAGCTCACCCAAAGGGAAATTGGAGCTGATCTTATAGACTCCACCTTCCTTTTTTACAGATACATAGGGCAGAGCCGACACGACTTCGATATTGTAATAAGGGGCAGAAGTGCCACCATAAACCCTGTCGCTTCCGATAAGATAAGGGAGCACCCGGGAAGATTTCAAATCACTATAAAAGCCGTCGGAAAGATTAGCCGCGGCAATCTGTTTGTCGGTATCGTCCATACAGGGAATCTTGCCGTAATAGTAATCCCACTGGGGGGCTCTCCTGCCAGCTCCCCAAAGACCGCTTTTCAAGCGGGTCTGGATTCTTGGCTCCACAGTGTACTCACCATTATACTTCCTGTTCCCCATAAAATAGCCTATCCTCTCCCTCCTGTTGTCCTGCTCTTCGCCATCGCTCCCATTTCCGGGCTCTGACCTTTTCAGCAGCGATTCCATATCGTTAAGCATCACTTCCCAAGGCTCGATTCTGCGGAAGGAGGGAAGAAGAGCCTTGCCGCCGCAGAGCGCCTCCAGCCTGGAAACATCTTCCCCTTCAACTCCACTTACCGAAGCGAGTTCCAGGGCGAGCAACACCGAATTGGACGGTGGGCAAGAGCATTTGACGGAGTAGTAGCATCCTATAATGGCACCTAAAACATTCAGCACAGGAAGGAGCCTTTCGTCGCACAACCATTTGACTCCGGACTCAATCTTCTCCTCAGACTCTTCACCGCAAAGATATGTCGCAACAAGGCGGGAGGGATACTGTAAGTTAGACTCCCTGATGACTTTTTTGTTCAGATACTGGGCAATCTTAGTCTTGCTTTTCTCATCTGCGCATTTTTTATAAGCAAGGATAAGGTAGAAAGCAAACACGGGATTGGAATATACATTCTTGTCTTTGAAGAGTTTGTTTCGTTTCTTCAGACTTTCCTCAAATTCCTGCACAGCTTTCTCGTTCTGCCCAGCATAGAGACTCTTTATAGCCCTTACAGCTATCAGCGGGTAGTCTTCCTTAAGGCCTAGGGGAAGAGCCTTAGTCTCTGCGGTCATAAGGAAACGCATGGCCTCCAGGTGACTGTAAACCTGACTCTTATCACCAGCTGTCAATTCTTTGTGAGCGTCACAATAGCGGTCAAACAGGGAGCGCAGGGTGTCGAAGGTGTCAAACTTAGGCTGGTTGTAATAAACTATACAGTTTGACTGCTCTGAGATATAATTCTTGATTTCATCATTGTCAAGACGCATAAAGTAGCCTTCAAGACCGCAGTCAGGGCTCATATTCTGCAGATACAGCGCACACTCCCCATCGCGGAACTTCCCCGCCACCTTCGACGTTATATCCTTCTCGCCTTCAAATAGTTTGTATGCTATGACCCAAAGGAACTCAGCGTATGAGCTTCTCTTTTTGCCTTTCGCAAGAGCAGAAGCCATCTTCTCCATCCCGGAGCGGTCCAGTTGCAGGGCAGCCACGGCAAGAGGGAAGAACTGCTCGGGACTGACATCATAGGTATAGCCGTAGTAAGAATAGGAGTACTCCACATCCAAAACGCCCTTACGTCTCAGCTCATCTATTTCGTGCTGGAAAGTCTGTGAAGTCTTGTTAAGGTATTTGAAGGCGCTGCGTCTTCTATCGGAATCAAAATCTACGGCATAGTACAAGGCTGTCATAAGGGTCTTGCCGAGTTTGCCGCTAAAAAGAGGTTTGAGATAGGAATAGTCTAGCATATTGCAAAGATAGCCATTTCGCTGTGGTTTATCAATTGCAGATAACGATTTTTGGAAACATCATATTGCGAAGAACCTTTGAGTTTGAACTCAAAATTATCCGAAATTATTTGTAATTTTGAATTATTATAATTTAATTTGTATCCGCGAAACACAAACAACAACGATAAAAAAGTAACTGTTATGAGAAGCATTACCACATTGGATCTGCAGTATGCACACCGTTTCTACGGGTTCCAGGGCGAAGCCCAGTACCTTCACGGACACACCGGAGTCCTCACCATCGAGGTGGAGGACAGCGTCAATGACGGCGTGAATATGGTTTATCCCTGCAACGAGATCAAGAAAGTTGCATGGGATGTGCTGAAGAATTTTGACCACGCCCTTGTTCTCAGGGAGGACGATCCCCTTCTTCCAGCCATTCTCGACGTTTATGAGAAGCAGGGCATCAAGAACGGTCATCCCAGGAATACTATGAAGGGAGAGGCTTTCAAGACCGAACTTGCAACTGCCTACCCTGACTGCCGCCTCGTTGTGACCAAGGAGACCATGACCGTAGAGGGCATGATCAAGATTGTCTACGACCTGCTGAAGGACAAGCTGAATATCGTCAAGCTGACTTTCACTTCAGGCGTGAATGCCGCAAGTGCAGAGTTCGAGAGCAGGAAGAGCATCGACCGCTGCCCTCTGTGCGGAATCTCCCTGGACGAAAACGGAGTATGCCCCAAGTGCGGCTACCGCAAGTAGAGCGCTGCACGAAAAGAGAATAGCTTAAGACCCAAAAGAAGGGCTGGCAAAAAGATTGTCAGCCCTTCATTGTGAGCAGGATACGGGAGTCGGACCCGCCTCCTTGGCTTGGGAAGCCAATGCACTACCGATGTGCTAATCCTGCTTGGGAGAGCAAATATAGCAACTTTTTTCAAATTTTCACTATATTTATCCTATGGACATACACTCCGGGAAAGAATTATACAGGACAGTCAGCGACTATTTCGTGCAGACTCTGGGCGCAAAGGCACAGAAAATCCCTTTGAGCCTGACGCAGCGCTGTCCGCTGACACCCGGGTGCATCTATTGCAACAACGCCGCATTCAGTCCCGGATATCATCTGGAAGGAGGAAAGGACATAAGGGCTCAGATTGAGCGGGGGCTGGAGTTTTTCCGCGGGCACGAAAGCCCCATAAAGCTTGCTTATTTCCAATCATTTACACCTACATTTGCACCTCTGCAGGAAGTAATCGGTGCTTTTGAGCAGGCTCTCGGCCACCCTGCGATAGGCGGAATAGTGGTCGCTACCCGCCCGGACTGTTTGAGCGGAGCACTGCTGGATTATTTCGCTTCCCGCTTCGGATCCGCGGCTCCTGAGCCCCACCCCTACCTTCTGGTCGAGCTGGGCATTGAGTCCACCCTCGACTCCACGCTCAAAAGAATAAACCGGGGTCACGACTTCGCCTGCTCGAAGAAAGCGGCCCTGGAGCTGGCGGCTCGGGGGATAGATGTCGGGGCGCATCTGATTCTGGGGCTTCCGGGCGAGGACGAAAAGGACTTCCTCTCCCACGCTGACGCTCTGTCCGGGCTTCCGATAAAGACTCTGAAACTTCATCAGCTCCAGATCATCAAGGGCACTGCCCTGGCGGGAGAATGGGAGCGGGATCCCGGCTCGGTAAAACTGTTTTCGGCCGCGGAGTACGCCCGTCTTGTGGCTTCATTCATTCTCAGGCTGCGGCCGGACATTGCTTTGGACCGCTTTGTGAGCGAGGCTCCCCCTTCGCTGCTGCTTGCTCCGCGATGGGGGCTGAAAGCAGATCAGGTAAGAGAAATGATAAACAACGAAATTCGGTTTCAGAAGATTGGATAAGAGATTATTTATCATTACATTTGTCGGATACTAAACCACATACATATGGAAAGGACACTTGTAATTCTGAAACCCAGCGCTCTGCAGAGAGGGCTTTGCGGGGAAATTATATCAAGATTTGAGAAAAAGGGGCTGAAGATAACAGCTATGAAAATGTACCGCTTCACCCCTGAAATGTGCGCCAGGCATTACAGCCATCTTACCGGCAAGAGTTTCTACCCCACCATCGAGGCCTCGATGACGGCTTCCCCGGTGATTCTGATGTGCCTGGAAGGAGTTGACTGCGTGGAGGTTGTCCGCTCCATGACCGGATGCACCAACGGCAGGAAAGCCCCCGCCGGCACAATCCGGGGCGACTACAGCATGAGCCTTCTGGAGAACATCGTACACGCGTCCGACAGCGTAGAGAATGCCAGGACGGAACTCGACCGCTTTTTCAGCGCGGAGGACTATTTCGACTACGACTCCCCTGCTTTCAACTACATCTACTCCACTGACGACTGAGGCATTTCCCCGAGCACAAGCGGATAACGAAGCGAGGCTGACTAAAAAGTCTTCTTGTTGTCATTTCGACTGAGCGAAGCGAGATTTCTCGACTACGCACTTCGCGCTTCGCTCGAAATGACAGACTTTTTAGTCAGCCTCCGTTGTTGTGTTGGTCAATGCACTAGAAGAGGAAGGCGGCGCCTACACTCAGGTAGTTGCAGTTGGTCTTGCTGTTGTCGAGGGTATCGATGTCAAGAAGGCCGAACTGATATGCGAACTTGATTCTGACAAGTTCTGCAACATCAAAGCCCAGTCCGAGATTGATGCCCAGATCGAAACGCTTCAGAAGTGCATCCTCGCCATAATTGTCAACAGTTGTCTGCACAAGGCCGGCAGCGTCGAGAGTGGTCTTGGAAGAGAGGCCGATGTTGAACTGGGGACCTGCGAAAGCGAATACGCGGAAGACATCAGCAATGGGGAAGGAGAACATTGCGTTGACGGGAATTGAAAGGTAGTGGGCGTCAGTCTTTCCCTTGAGCAGGTCACTGCCTGACTTGCTGCCCAGGTAAGAATAGTAGAGTCCCGGAGCTACGCTGAATCCTGCACCGAGATTGTAGGCGGCATCCACTCCTACATAAAGACCGTCAGCTGAAGAGCTTGATGATGAATTGGAAACATTGGTTTTGGTTACCTGATTGAGGTAACCGGCTCCTACACTGTACTGGGCCTTTGCCGTAAAACAAAGCGCTGCGGCAAGCGCGATTACAGTAATAATCTTTTTCATGCTAATAACTTTAGTGCCTATCATAGGCATAATCCGGAATGTAGATGCCAGTATCAGGGTTTTCGTTGCAGTCTTTTTAATATTTTGAAATGTTAATTAATTTCTAAGTACTTCCGGCAAGCGAGCAGTATATGAACTTTTTTGTGTACTTTCGCAGAAAATATGACACTTATATGATAAAGAATATTGCACTTGTTGCTCACGATTCACGCAAGGCGGAATTGATGAGTTGGGTAAAATTCAACGCTGAGACCCTCAGCAAATGTACTCTGTTCTGCACCGGAACCACAGGCAGGCTGGTAAAGGATACTCTGTCAAAGACTCTTGGGGATAAAGCCGCAACTCTGGAAGTCAACTGCCTGTTGAGCGGCCCCCTCGGAGGCGATTTCGAGATTGGCGCGATGATAGCGGAAGGAAAAATAGATATGCTGGTCTTTTTCTGCGACAACCTCATTATGCAGGGCCACCAGAACGATGTAATGGGACTTGTCCGTCTGGCTTCCCTTTACAATGTTCCCTTCGCCACGAACCGCAGTACGGCCGACTATATCATAGCCTCTCCCCTCTTCCACAGCGAGGACTATAAAAGGATAATCCCGGCCTGCATAGATTCTTACAAAAACAGACAATTGAAATAGGAAAAGGATATGTCGTTCTTCACCAAACTCAAGGCGGAGCTCAGGACCATAGCCAACATCTCCGACCACATCGACACCGAAGCCGCGGCAAGAAACATACGCGGCAACATAGCCTTCCGCGGGCCCAACGTCTGGATTCTCGCATTCTCGATAATCATCGCATCTGTCGGCCTGAACGTAAACTCTACAGCCGTCATCATCGGTGCGATGCTGATTTCTCCCCTGATGGGCCCTATCATAGGTATAGGTCTGGGCTTGGGAGTGAACGATACCACCCTCATCAAGGATGCCCTCAAGAACCTGTTCGTGATGGTAAGCATCTCCCTGCTTGCCTCTTTGCTGTATTTCCTGCTGACACCCCTAAAGCTGGCCAATCCGACTGAGCTTCTCGCCAGGACAAACCCCACAATCTACGATGTGCTGATTGCCCTATTCGGCGGAGCTGCAGGAATGCTGGAAATAAGCCGCAAGGACAAGGGCACCGTGCTCTCGGGAGTAGCCATCGCAACAGCCCTTATGCCCCCTCTCTGCACTGCGGGCTATGGACTGGCAAGCCTGAAGATGCAATACTTCCTCGGAGCGCTGCTGCTCTTCATCATCAACGGAGTATTCATCATAATAGCCTCATACCTGATGTCCAAGATTCTGGGCTTCAAGGAGATATCATTCCAGGACGCACGCACAGCCAAGCGCACCAGAACCTTTGTCACTGTTGTAATGATATTGGTTATGGTGCCCAGCATTTGGTCTGCAGTGAATATGATCAAGGCCAACAAATTTACTCAGAATGCCCAGGAAATGATATCGGAGATCCGCACCCTGAGCAACGGCTACATCTACAATTACGAGGTGGATACCCATAAGGGAGGCAAAATCTCGCTATACATTGCAGGCAGTGCCCTTCAGGATTCTGACCGCGAGAAGATACTCCTCGCTGCCAAGAACCACGGCATAGACGAGAGCAGACTGGAGTTCTTCGAGCACAAAATCGGCCCGGACGAGGATGAATCCGCCGACAAGCTAATGAAAGGCCTGTTCGAGCGCACCGACTCGGAAATCAGCAAGAAGGAAGCCCAGATACGCGCTCTGGAGAGCGAGCTGATGAAATACCGCCAGGAGGAAATCCCTTACCTGCAGGTCAGCCGCGAGGTGTCAAGCCTCTACCCTCAGATACGCAAGCTGACCATAAGCCGCGGAGCAGAGGTGAGTCTTGACTCGCTGAATGTCGGGAACAGGATGCTCGTAGTCGCCGAGAGTGACAGGGTGCTGGATCAGCAGAGCCTTGAAAGGATGACGGAGCTGTTGAAACTCAGGCTCAACGATACCACCGTACTTGTGCTCAATACTCTTAGTATTGCTGATAAAGAGCAGAATCGAGAGCGTCGCAAATAGCCTGGCGGTCCATGTTGCGGCCGATGATGACTATTTTTATCATCCTGTCGCCATACTCGTCGTCCCAGTCGGCGGCGAGCGCGGGATTGCGGAGCATCTCCTCCGCCAGTTCTTCCCTGCTCATAGTCGCAAACCATAGTCCGGCGTCCCTGATGGACTTCTGGACTCCGGCCTGCTCGAAAAGGTAACAGCGGTCCGGCTCGTTGGAGAAGTAGCACATACCCTTGGCGCGGATTATGGAAGAAGGCCAGCGGCGCTCCAGGATGTAGTCGAACCTGTTCATATCAAAAGGCAGCCGGCGGTAGTACACAAAGGTGTCAATGCCATATTCCAGAGCTTCCCCCTCGTCTTCGTGGTGGTGATGCTCGTGCTCAGAAGCGTGACTGTCGTGGCCTTCGCCCTCGATTGCATCGATCCAGGCAGCTGAAAGGGCTACTTTCTCGAAGTCGAATTCGTTTGTGTCAAGAAGCCTCTCAAGGGGGACGTCGCACCAGTCGCATTCAAGGATGCGCGCCTTGGGTTGAAGCGCCTTGATGATACTGCGTATCTGCTTCAGTTCGTCAGGTTTGACAAGGGAAGCCTTGTTGATGAGTATGGTGTTGCAGAACTCGATCTGTTCTATCAGCAGCCTTTCAATGTCGTCATCCTCAAGCTCTTCCTTTTCAAGGCTCGCGCCGCATCCGAATTCAGAGCTGAGGCGGAGCGCATCCACTACGGTCACGATATTGTCCAGGACCGGAAGGGGGAAGCCGCCGCCCGTAATCTGGGGCACTGAGCATATGGTCTGGGCTATGGGAGCGGGCTCGCATATACCGCTTGCCTCAATTACGATGTAGTCGAATTTCCCGGCCATGCACAAGTCCCTGAGCTGCTCCACCAGGTCCATTTTCAGAGTGCAGCAGATGCAGCCGTTCTGAAGGGCCACAAGGCTCTCGTCGCGACTTCCGACTATCCCCTCCTTCGCAATCAGGGAGGCATCTATGTTCACCTCGCCTATATCATTGACAATCACAGCGAAGCGTATGCCTTTACGGTTGGAGAGTATGCGGTTTACGAGGGTGGTCTTGCCGCTTCCGAGGTATCCTGTCAGAAGGAGTACCGGTATTCTGGAGTCATTCATCATTATCAGTTTTTATAATCAGTACACTCAAGTTTTGCAGGCAAAGCTGCACCCCGGGAAGCAAGTCCGGGAGAGCTTTCGAAACAAATTAATGCAAAATTAGCAAGTAAATTGGAATATTAATCCCGAAATATGTGCTATATTAGCGGAGTATAACAAATAACTTTACTATGAGAACAAACTCAATTTCACGCTATGCGGCCTTTGTTTCTGCGGCCGCGCTCAGTCTTCTTACAAGCAGTTGCGAAAAGGACCTCAACCCCGAAGCAGTTCCGCACCGGAGTGCAGAATTTTCTCTCGAGCTTTCGGAAAAGCGGCTCTCGCACACTTTCCTGTGGCATTTTGACTCTTCGGGGGCAGTGTGCGGGGAGCAGAGCCTGCGCGAAGTCTGGCTCACGGACTGGAACGAATGCACATTGCGGGCTTTCAGCGAAGAAGCCGCTTTTGACGGGGTAAACTTCAGCTCCGATGCTCCGGAGGCTATCCGCATCGAGAAGATTGACGATTACTCCTGCAGGCTAAGGAGGATTTCCGACGCCGAAGACGTAACCATCAGGGCGAGCGCCGGGCAGGTCGAAAAGACAATCAGACTGAACAGCACCGATAAAATCGAGCTTGAAGGGGTCAAAGTCCGCATCGAGCAGCAGGAGCTGATACTGAAAGCGCGCAAGGGAAGCATCCCGCCCATTGACGAGAATGCTCCCTATACTGTTTTCGATGCGGCCTTCGATTTCGGCAAGGACTACCTGAGCGCCTGGGGCGAGCTGGAGCTCTTGGAGCTGGTGCCGGAGAACGCCTCGTTCCGCTACCTGCTGGCCTTCGGCTCAGAACTGTACAACAGCAACCGGTTCTATAACGCCTACAAAGACCTCGGAAGCGAATGGCCGAAGGGGATGCAGATCTGGGACTATAGCGGCAATTATCTGCCCGGCGAAGCATTGCGCAATCTCGACTGGTCAGAGGTTCAGGGCCGGAAGGCCGGATGTCTGGTCTTCGGGCCCTGCTTCCTCTGCCGCCTGACTTTCGCTCTCGACTGCTCTGAAGTCTCCCAGGCCAGCATCAGCAGAAGCGCCACTTGCGAGCTTTACGGGAGATTCAAGAAGCTGGGCGAGTAGCAGGACGCAGGTGCGTCCTTTTACTCTGTCCGTTTTCTGTAAAGGGGTATCCAGTTGTAGCAATCGCGCCTCTCGTTGCCCAAGAGATGGAACTGATGATACCCCTTTGTTTTTCCGTCCGTGTCGGTGTAGCCCAGGGATTCGAACACGACATCGTCCCACAACTCAGCCCCGTAGGAAGTATTGCCCTGGCTTTTGAACCTCAAACCCATAGTCGAAGGTCCGAACAGAGAGCAGAACCTCCATTTGCTCTCTGGGCTGCTGATGTCATCCATAAAATTGTAGGCAGTTGAGTAGTTGTCGCCATCCACTATGTGGGCTTTAGCGCTGAACTCCACGAGAGTATCGTACCCTCCATAGTCAAGTCCGTAGGCTTTCTTCGCCCCTGCGGGGGCATTGATGTGGCCCGATTCGGGGAAGAACTCGATGTAGATATCGGTAGGGTTGAAGGTATTGAAGTAAGACAATGGACCTATTGTAGAAGTAAACACCTCCGGGATATGATATTCGAAGTTTGTATCAAAACTTGTAAGGCTGTAGTCCGACATAATCCTGGCGAATACATTCACCGTCCCGGCATCCGAATCATTACTCATTGCCTCAGCCTCAAAATCAAGCCCTACCAGCATATGCACACGGACCCCGAAGCTTCCGATTTTCTCGCTTCGGATCTCTCCCGAATGGATGTTCGTCACCTGGGCATACACATCGTGCATCCCAGCCGTATGCATCCGGGTGGGCGAAGACAAGAAATCGAGAGAAATCTTCTCCTGTTCCGGATATGGAGTCAGAGTAAAAGCTCCAGCTTTCCCTCCTTCGTAAGTGTAAGGCTGCTCAGAAGCTGAGTGTGGAAGGGCATAAAGCGTCAGGCTCGAAGTATCCAGAAGGCTGTAATCCAGATTTGAGCGCGACGCCGCTCCCACGTCAAAACTCAGTTTCGTGCTGTAGTCAGTGTCCAGCCGCTCGCCATTCAGAAGGGAATAGTCGTCATAAATGCTCTCGAACGAGGGCTCAAAGTACTTTGAGAGGAAGGGCAGGAAATAGATATAGTTAGGATTCGCCGCCGAAGAGTCGAAATAAGTGGAATTGGTATAGAAGAAACTCCCCTCCTTTCTCGGATGCGGACCATAATACATAGTAAAGCTTCCGGCCCGCCTTTTGTCCTCGCGGCTGAAATAGTCCGAGCCAATCTTATTCCTGAATATCAAGTATTTCTGATTGCCCTGAGAAGTCAGCTCTCCTGTATTTCGGACGGCAATGCAGGACTCGGACCCATCTGAAGGTGCATAGACGGTATTGCCCAGGGCATCTTCAGTAGTCGAGAAACCGGCATTTGAGAAATGGAATTTGGGAGTATAGACTATATCTGCTATCTCGGGATCCAGAAGGTCGAAGGGGATGTCGAACTTGGGCGTAAGGGTGCCCACCGTACGGGGAGGTGTAGTATCCAGAGCCCTAAGTCTGAGGCAGAACTCCTGCCCTGTCCCTGCCATATCCAGATAGTAGCACTTGTCCCACCCGGATGTTTCCTTGCCCACAAATTCCAGCACTGGAGAGTTGACCCAGGTGTATTCCTCCCTCTCGTCCCCGCTGTCGAGCACCCCGTCCCTGTTGCCGTCGTTGAACTCGTCCGAGGGCCTGAAAAACAGGGACCCTCTTCTGCAGGTGCCGAAGATATAGAACTTGAGCTTATCGTCCTGAACCACCCTCTGATCCGTATATGAGATAGGGATCAAGGCAGATTCGCAGCATTCGGGACGGTCGGCAAAGTAGTGGCCGCAGCTGCGGTAATAGACCGGGGAACTATAACCCTTGAATGTGGCCGTGCGGCTCATTCCGGGCACGAAGACCTCCTCATATGCCCTGTCCCAGCTGATTGACAGGTCCTCGAAGGTTTTCAGGGTGAAGTTGAACCGGTCCCCTTGCGGAAGAAGACCTATTTCAAGCGGAATTTCCCTTCCGGGGACAAAGAGGGCCCCGTCGGTCACCGTGAATTCCATCAAAGCCGTTTCGGCATTATAACTTGCACTTATACCAAGCGCAGACAGCTCGGCATTGGCCCCGTCTGCAAAAGAAGCAGTTATACTGCAGTCCGCAAGGCTTGACGGCTGGTCCGACGGAGCTTTCAGTCCCGTCGGCCGCCTATAATCCGAGCCCCCGAGCGAGACTCCGACATAGAACCTCCCGCTTCTTGAGGGACGGACAGCGACCATCTGTCCCTTCGGAAGAGTATACTGGTAAGCCGGATCCACGCTTAAGGAAAGGCTTCTGGAATCCGTCAGGTCCGGGGTCACTTTCCAACTCGGATTGAAAAGCGAGCCCATCGTGAAACCCAGAGTCACATCATAGCCTCGGCCCCTGCAGACGTCGAAGTTCGAATGATTATCCCCGCCAAGATAGAAGCGATAGCTTACCTCTCCTCCGTAGCCGACCTTGGATGCATCGATTGAAGCGACAAACTCCATATAGGTAAGAAGCGAGGCCTTCTGGGCATCATAAGCAGAAACTATGCTTTCGTAAGTCTTTTCGGAAGGGAGCGAATTCGAAGGCAGAAGGTCTCCCTGCATATTCTCCGGCACATAAAAATCAAAGACCCCGACTTGGGAGTTAATCATTGAAAGGTCGCAATCCCCGTCCGCCACATCTTCCGGTCCGAGAGCCTTTACTGGAGCCGGGCTGAAGGGCATCAGACGCATATTAGCCTGACGGACATGCAGTTTGGAATTCAGAAAACAATCCTTCGACGCCTCGTCGGTAAGCCCCGAATGGTCTATTGTAAGTCGGATACGGGCAAACAGCCTGGTACATTGGACATTCAGGCTGCCGCCCTCGGCATAGACCGCTTCCGGCACCGACGCCGAAAACGGTATGCCGAAGCGCCCCACTTCACTGAAGTCCTCGCTCCGGTACTTCTCCCCTATCGGGCGGGAGCCGAAAGTATAACTCATATCCTTGAAAGAAGTCTCGTCGGGAGGGAAATCCTTTCCCAAAGCGTCGGCAAGGCTTCGGGGTGTAGAGTCCTGCTTGTTTATAGCCCACAGATTTCCGCTCACATAGACCCTCACCTTACGTCCTGCAGGGAAAGAAATAGCGGCAGTAGCTGTAAGCGTCGCAGCATCAAATGCAGAAGCAGGGATGCTTTGGGCGGAATCGAGCAGGCCGTTATCGGCATAGAAAATGAACACTTCCGCCCCGCTGAAAACCTGCTCACAGCCCTGGAGCATTGAAGACTTCATCCCTGGGGACATCAGGCCGTCCCCCAGCGTAAGACTTACCGTAACACGGTCAGAAGATGCGTTGCCGAATGAAGTTCTGAACCCGTCGGGACTGCAGGACGACAGAACAAGAGCGGCAAGGAGAAAGGCAAAAAGCTGTATCTCAAATGGTTTCATAGTTTCAAATTTGTACATCTATTGTTTCGGGATTCCACGGGACGATTTCAATACTCGCACTGCATCTGGCAAAGTCCACAGTCACATACACATCATCCAGGTCCTCTTTATTCCAGTCATATCCTCCTGCAGACAGTTCCTGCCCCACATTGACAACTCCGATGAGGTCCTCTTCCGAATAGATTCCCCTAACGTTTTTTTCCAAAAGTTCGATTATCACATCGCTCGTTTTCTGGCGGGGAATCCTGATTTCGTAGCCCGAAGCATTCTTTCGCTCCAGTAGAGCTGTATAATTTCCTTCCAGAGGCGCCATATCGAACAGGCTCAACGAGTTGCAGTTCGCCTTCAGCCTCAGGTCGAAGTCCGCATCCTGCCACGGGAGTTCTCCGCACACGATTACGTTCATCGTGCAATACTGCTTGTGGGGGCGGGCGCTGACGCAATACATATCGTCTTCGCATACCGCCATATCCGACCAGACGAACAGCTTTCCGATTTCGGCACCCTCCTGCACGAGGAGGGTATCCGAACGGAAAGAACAGGCCTGATGTCCGAACGCGGCAGAGAGTCTTACCACACCCCGGGAAGCAGTCACATCATAGCCGGTGCCTTCATATTCCAGGAGTTCCAGATTGTCGCTGCCGAAAACAGAAGCCGACTGATGGCAGACAAGGCTCTTTCTGAAGAGATCCTTACGGATGACTTCATCGAAATTGATGTTGATATACACCGGGCACTCTCCCCTATCCTCCTTTACGCTGCAGGAAAGAAGTAATAAGCACAGAAGGACTAGGAGAGGCGGCATTCTGTTCTTCTCTCTCATCTCCGGACCGTTTTGTCAGATTGTCTCGCTCACTGGAGTGCCGCTAGTCCAGTCAACCACAGTAATGCTGGCGCCCAGGTCGGTAAATTCAACCTTCTTCCAGGGATTCGAAGGGTCCCCGCCTATATGTTTGAGGGTCAGGCTGACTTCATATTTATAATTGCTTTTGAGCTCTCCCAATCTGATAGGATATATGCAGTCCTGGCCAGCCACCGTAGCTTCCACCACAAGGGTAGTTACAGAAGGCCTCCATACATTGACAGGCAGATCGGGGCAGGAATTGGGATAAGCATAGAAGGTGCTCACCTTCGGGAAAGTTCCGCCTTTGTTGACTGTCTGAATTTCAGGGGCATAAGAATCGACCGTAAGAGCTTTTGCGGCGGCATCGGCAGTTTTCGAGGATGAAGAAATCCATTTTGCCTGGCCAAGTGTCGAGGAGGCAATTCCCAGAGCATAGTTCTGCTCAGAAGGGACATTCAGCAGGTAGGCGCCGGTAATCTTCACCGCTCCGTCCACAGAATAGGCAGGTACTGCCATCTCATTTTTCACACTCTTGAGCACCACGGCGGCACATATTCTTTTCACATCCACAGTGATGGCTTCGCTGGCCTGGGTGAGTTCCTTGTCGGCATAGCCCACCATAATAAGGTTTGAGGGAGAATTGTCTGTCAGGGAAGTTGTGATGGCTTTGAGCTGATTCAAAGAAGTGACCCTGTCGGCATCCGCTCCGTCCACATAGTTTACCGGAGCGTTGACTACAGCCCACACTTCCCTTGGGCCCCTGGTGCAGCTCAAGGCTTCGGGAAGACGGTAAGTCCCGGTAGCTGACACAGCGGCATTATGCACAGAGGCATCCAGTTTGCCGGTGGCTTTATTGAAGACAAACACCTGCACGTCGTTTATCATCTTTTCGGCGCTTTCTGTCTGGTCCACGACCTTGGTTTGGGGACCCAGACATACCGAGAGCTGACATACCTTGGCATCCACCTCTTCCGAGAGGCCGAGCATGTTTTTCTGGCATGATGAAAGCACAGACAGGGAAGCCAGAAGGATTCCGGCTGAAAGAAAGAAGTTCTTCATAACTGAATTAATGTTAAATGATTATTGATTAAAAGATTTCGTTGTCAAAACTGATTGAATATTTGTCCACAAGAGTGGATATTTCCGGGTCCAGATTGCCCCGGGATATATATTTTCTGTCCTTGCGGCAGGCTTTCAGAAACTCTTCGACCGCCCTTTTCTCGTCACCAAGCCTCATATAGGCAATTGAACGCAGATACTCCACCGCGGCGCTGTCCTGGAGCGAAGACAGTATCAGCAGGGCATTGCGGTTGCGGTCCATCGAAAGATAGGCCAGAGCAGCATTGAAGTCAGAGTAAGGCGCAAGAATCTCCAGAGCTCCCTCGTAGTCACTGTCCCTCAGACACTGGGCTCCTCTCATATACAGAGTGTCGACAGTAGTGGTGATGAGAGTGTCCCTCAGCATCCCCTTTCGCGAAAGGAAGAATTCCATATCCACCCTGCGAAGCTCAGGATAGTAGCTTTGCCTTACGAGCGGATAATAGTCCGCCTTCTGCATCAGCTCTTCCCTACGGTCGGCATCCAAAGCCGAGAGCGAATGATAGTGTTCTTTCTGGCCGAGGGACAGAAGGGTATCCGAGCATACCAGAGAATCCAGCAGGGCCCAGTTCTCTCCAAAACTTACAGGAGTGAAAGTCAGACGCTTAACTTCAAGGCTCTTGCGCACAGAGGTCTGCTTTACCGAATCGTCAAGCTCAATCATCACTCCGGCCTGGGCTTCAAGCGAATCGGCAACCCTGGCACAGAAGCGTTCAAAATGCCGGGCTATAGTCTCCGCTCTCTGCCGGGACAGGGTCCGGTTGGTGCCGAAATTCCCTTCGGGCGAGGCTGAGGAGCAGACCGACACCGAGTCCAGACTGAAAGTATCCGAGCCCATCAGACTCCGTAGTATGCCTTCCGTACGGTCAATCTCCTCTCTGTTCTCCAGGAAGTCTTCCTCCAGGCTGAATGAGCCGGAGCGGAAGGCTATACGGGCGGAGTACCTTCTCTTTTCGGAGCGGAGAACGACCTTTTGGAGATACTTCTCGCTCATATCCGCAAGCGAAGCGGGAGTACTGACATAATAGTCCAACTCCGGGACCTTCTCCAGGGCGCAGAGCATCCTGTCCTGGTCGTAAACCGCCCCTTCAAAGCCTGCCTTGATTTTCTTGAGCCCCGGCCTCATAGCCACACTCTGGAAATAGTCATATTCAAAACCTTGCCCCGTATCCGAAATCAGGCTGTCCAGCCTCACACCTTCCTCTCCCATTGGGACTCTTACACTCTTTCTGAACACCTCCTGCTGTCTTTGCGCCCTTGAGCGGTTCAGCTCCAGTCTGAACTTGTCCAGATAGTGGTCCATAGCCTCGCGGGCACTTACCCCGGTAAAGCTCAGGGCCCTGCTGAACTCTTCTTCGCTGACAAAAGAGCTGTCGGAGCCGAAGGCATATACGGCCGGATAGTTGCGCTGCAGAAAAAGCTCAAAAGCACGGCGGTCCAGAAACAGGGTCGTATCCGTGACTATACGGGAGACGAACCTGGCGTAGTGCTCGTAGCCCCTCAACTGGCGGCTGCGGAATCCCTTGCCGGTCAGATACACCCTTTCGAGCCGAAGAGTGTCATCCTGAATGACCAGATAGGGATAGAGCCTAAGCTGCCAGCCGGATTCCAGCATATCAGCGGGAACCGTTATACGGAAGCCCAGATTCACCTTTCCGCCTCTCTCGGCAACATTCCTGAAACGGGCGGTCACCACAGCGGCCTTTATGCGCTCATTGGCCACCATCTCCCCGGTCTTCTCGTCTTTGACCGCCCTCATCAGGAATATCTCCCTGCCCTCCGGATCCAGAACCTTCAATGTATCCTCCTCTCCCTCCAGGTCTTCCTCATAGTTTTGAGCCATCAGGCCGGCCGGAGCCTGCTCTTCAGAAAGCTCCAGAGCGGCCTTAAGTTCTCCGGTCTTCAGGGAAGACAGCTTCCGGTATGAGGAGCAGCCTCCCGTGAGGACCAGAAAGGCAGAGAGCCCCACAGCAAACAGGGACAGGCTACATCTCATTCTGCAGGCTCTCAGCTTCATCCAGAATAACAAGCCTATTGGCTACCACATCGCAGGCAACTCTCTCCACTCCGTCCGAGCCTGTGTATTTTGAGTATCTCAATCTGCCGGTGACATAGACCTTGTCTCCTCTTTTCAAGTCTTCCAGTCCCTGGATATACTTGCCCTCGCGCGCAATTACATTATGCCAGGCGGTTTCGATGACGGCATTGCCGCTCTTGTCTTTATAGGCATAGTTTGTAGCCACGGTCAGACGGGCTACCACCGCATCGGTGTAGGTCTGGGTTTTTACGGTTCCGACCGATCCCCTCAGTTCGATTCTGTTAAGTTGTTCCATAAAGTTTTTCTTTAATATTAGTTCAGGATTTCATCGATGATTCCGACGGCAAAGAAACGCTTCTTTTCCCTGACAGAAGTTTAAAAATGTAAAAAAGGAAGATAAAAAACAGAAAAAACCGTCCCAAAATTTGAACTGCCGCCAGGGCAATGACAGGGAAACTAAAGAAACGTAAAAAAGTGATTCCCGTTTTTTATGAATCCTTGCTCAAAAGAATGCGCATTGCAATATTTGCCGACAATCAGACAGACCAGACCACATGGCATACATCATCAAAAAGAAGAGCGGGGGCTGCTGCCTGCAGTGCGGATCGGCCTTGAGCGGGCGGAAGGGCAAGAAGTTCTGCAGCCTGGAATGCAAAAACAGCTACCATAACCAGATCAACCACGAAATCAGGCTCTACCGCGGCGCAGTAATGAAAAAGCTTGCAAGGAATACTGAAATCCTTACAAGCCTTATAAATGACGGGAGGGACAGCGCGAAGATGGACGAACTGCTCGGGCTCGGCTTCGACCCCTACTATCTGACATCCTGCAGCAAAAGCACCACCGGCCACGACCTGTGCTGCTGCTTTGACTTCTGTTTCATCCGCACCCGGACCAGAATCTTCAATCTCAGACGCAAAAGCTTCAAATGAAGAAAGTTACCAGATTTTGATTTCGCCGAGCTGCAGGCCCCAGCATCCGTCGGTAATGACGGGCACCTTGCGGCCGTCAAGGTCCCGGACATAAACGATATCGTCAACGAAAGTGTGGGAATGTCCACCGATGACAAGGTCTATGTTGCGGGTCTCGGGAATCAGCGCGAGGTCCTCTTCGTATCCGATATGCGACAGCAGAATGACCATATCGCAGCCGAGAGTGTCTTTAAGGATAGCAGCATTGCTGTTGGTGACCTCAAGGTTGGCCAACTGGGGGATGCGGTCCGAAACTGCGGCGCTGACATTCGCGGCAAGGTTCGACTCCAGCCCTATGATGCCTATCTTCATCCCGGCTCTTTCTATTACTGTATAGGGACTGACGTACTTCGATATCGGGAACTGCGAAAGGTCTATGTTGGCGCTGACCACTTTAGTCCCTTCCAGCTTTGCAAGCCTCTGTTCCAGAGCCTCGATGTTGTTGTCGAACTCGTGATTCCCCAGGGTCACGCAGTCATACTTCATATCGTTCAGTATGGCAATCTCAAGCTCTCCACCCAACTCGGAGAAGTAGCTCGAGCCCTGGCTAAAGTCCCCGGCATCCAGCAGCAGAACCTTGTCCTCTCCATATACATTGCGGACCGAATCTATCAGGGCCGCCCTTTCTATGACTCCACCCTTACATGCGTATTCACCGCTGCGTATAGGCTCAAAGTGGCTGTGGGTGTCGTTGGTATGCAGAATAACAAGACGGGGCTGCCTCTGGCACGACACGGAAAGAAGCGAGAGAATCAGCAGTACAATAAAGCTCTTTTTCATTGTTTGTCCTCCTTCTCGAAAACGATTCTGTCATCAGTGAAATACTCTATGTTCTTCCCCTCCTGGGCATAGGACATCGCATACGGAAGCATTGAATCGATGACCATCTTGTCGGTGATAATGACCTCCAGGGCATTCTTTGCGACATTGATTCTGTCGCCGCCGTCCAGAAGGAAGTCCACAGTCGCAACTCCATAAACCTTGTCGTCATCCACACTCTCTCCGCCCACAAGAAGGCTCTCCACCCTGTCGTCCCGGACGACTACCTTGACACCTGAAACCGGCTGCATGCCGCCCGCAGCAAGAGTATCGAACAGCAGCTTGAGGTCCTTTCCCTTCAAGGCCACATAACAGAGGTGGTTGCGGAAAGGGAGCATGGAGACGATATCGTCCATAATCACTTCTCCCTGAGGCATATCCACCCTGATCCCACCCTTATTGATAAGGCCCACATCGCAGCGGCGTGAAGTTATCTGCTGCACGTCTTCCATCAGATGGTCAACTATCCAGTTCGAGAGTTTGGTATTCACTCCGCCCCGGCGCATTTCTTCTGTCGAATAACCGATGACCTGCTTGAGGTGCTTCATGGCGGGCTGGGCGGCAATCAGGTCCCTTGCCGTAGCATATGTGCAGGACGAAGAAGGGAAGACCCTTCCGGAAGGACTGATGTAGCAGCTGTCCGTCAGCTGTCCCAGGGCCTGAGGGACATTGTCGGCATTGGGAGCCGTAACTCCTGTGCGGCCGGCATCAACATCGTGGCAGGTCCAGCTGAAGGAGCGGGACGCACACGAAGAAAGCAGCCCCGCAATCAGGGCTGCCGAAATAATTACTTTTGTCTGAACCATTTCCAAAGATCTTTCCAAGTAGCTTTCTTTCCGAACATAAGGATTCCGACCCTGTAAATCTTGGCCGAGAACCAGGCGCAAAGCACAAAGGTCAGGGCAAGAAGCACAATCGAGAGAATCAGTTCCCATCCCGGGACACCGAAGGGCAGCCTTGCAAGCATCACAATCGGAGAGGTGAAAGGAATCATCGAACCCCAGAATACAAGAGGGCTGTCAGGGGCCTTGAAGGCATAGATGGCAATGAAGAATCCCAGCAGTATGGGGATGGTCAAAGGCATCTGCAGCTGATTGGAGTCGCCCTCGTTCTCAACTGCTGAGCCCACTGCGGCAAACAGGGACGCATAGAGCATATAGCCAAGGACAAAGAAGACCACAAAACAGATGAGTATCTTTCCGATGGGCATATTGGCAAGAGAGGAAACTATCACTCCAAGGTCGCTCGACTGGGCTGAGGACAGAGCCTCGGCAGCCTGCTCACCTCCCATCTGTGTAGCCAGCTCAACCGGGTCGGCGCCACCCATCAGCTCGGGCCCGGCTATGGCTCCGGCTACGGAAACGATGGCGAAAGTAAGGACAATCCAGAGCAGGAACTGGGTCAGGGCCACAAGGGCGATACCGATTATCTTGCCGAACATCAGTTCGGTGGCCTTCACCGAGCTGACCAGCACCTCAACCACGCGGCTGGACTTCTCTTCGATGACCGAAGACATCACCATTCCGCCGAACATTGCGATGAACATATAGATGATGATGCCGAGCACCATAGAAACCATCATATATACCCCCGACTCGGACACGGACTCCTTGCCGTCCTCGCCTATGGTGTAGGAGGTGATCCTCACATCGGACTTGACGTCCTGCATAATCTGCTCGAGACCGTCGATTCCGTAGGAAGCGATGCGGTAATCCTGGATGCCGGAGTTGATCCTCGAATTCAGGTTCTCGGTAAGCTCCATTCCCAGAGGCTTGACTGAGTACACCTCGGCGCTCAGGCTCTTTGTCTTCTCGTCAAGGGGTGAGATTCTCAGCACGGCATCATATCCCAGGGCCTCGAGGGAATTCTTCACACTGTCAAGAGGAGTCGAAGACAGGTCGGCAAAACGCACAGCTTCGGAATCAACCAGCTTGGGAAGGATTATCGAAGACTCGTCTATTACGGCTACCGATTTCGATTCTTCTTTCATCCCGACCATAATCAGGGCGGGAAGAATGCACATCGCTGCGAAGAGGATGGGGACGAGGAAGGTGGTCAGAAGGAAACTCTTCTTCTTCACGCGGGTCGAATACTCTCTCCCGATCACAATACCTATTACACTGGCTTTCATTTGTTTTCCTCCTGCTCTTCTTGTGTTACCAATTTGATGAAAATATCATTCATCCTGGGCATCAGCTCCCTGTATGAATTAATCTGGACGCCCTTGTCGATGAATGACTTGAGTGTGCTGGTTCCATTCTCCTCCCTGGGGAGCACGACAGTATGGGAGCCTTCGGAATCGGTATATACCAGTTCCACGTTATTGTTCCCGTAGGAGCGGCGAAGCTCCTCCACCCCTGCGCTTACCACCAGATGCGAATGATTGATAAGGGCTATGTTGTCGCACAGTTCCTCGACGGATTCCATATTGTGGGTCGAAAGGATGATGGTGGCACCCCCGTCACGAAGACGCAGGATCTCCTGGCGCACTATCTCTGCATTCACAGGGTCAAAGCCGGAGAAAGGCTCGTCCAGAATCATAAGGGAGGGTTTGTGCACGACCGTGGTGATGAACTGAAGCTTCTGGGCCATACCCTTTGAGAGCTCCTCCACCTTTTTGTTCCACCAGTCCTGGATTCCGAAGCGCTCGAACCAGTTCTTGAGCTCAGAGCGGGCCTGTGCGGAGCTCATACCCTTCAGGCGGGCTAGGTACACGGCCTGGTCTCCGACCTTCATCTTGCGGTACAGCCCCCTTTCTTCAGGCATATAGCCTATGGAAGCCACGTCCTCGCGGGTGATGGGGCGGCCATTGAACAGTATCTGACCGGAATTGGGAATGAGAATCTTGTTGATGATACGGATAAGGGTGGTCTTACCGGCTCCGTTGGGACCTAGCAGGCCGAAAATGCCGCCTTCGGGAATCGAGAGGCTGACATTGTCCAGAGCCACCTTCTCGCCGAAGGACTTGCTCACCCCTACGGCTTGAATGATAGGTGTTTCGTTTGTCATTTATTTGTACTGTTATTCCAGAGGCATCATTTGCCGCTGATGCATACTATAGAGCAGGGAGGAAGGGTCACCTCCAGTCCTGCCTTTGTAAACTTGTAGTCCTTGAACTCGGCAGGTTTCACGCTCTCGGGATGGTCGAAGTCATTGAAGTCGTGGACATCCGCTGAAGTCAGCACACGGGCGGAGGCGACTTTGGTGAATGCCTTTACGGAGTCGAAGCTGACGAGGACCTTGCGGGAGTCCTTCAGGCTGGTGTTGACAAGAGAGATGTTCACAACTCCGTCCTTGCGGGAAGCAGTTACATCCACCTCGGGAACGGCAATCTTGCGGTCGCATTTAGTCTTGGCGCTGATGCAGTCAGAGGCGAGATACTCGGCATCCTGATGCACATTGTACATCTCGAAGACGTGGTATGTGGGAGTCAGCACCATACGGGTTTCGTCGGTCAGGATCATAGACTGGAGCACATTCACCACCTGGGCGATATTCGCCATCTTGAGCCTTCTGGTATATTTGTGGAAAATGTCGAAACTCAGGGCGGCCACCATAGCGTCCCTCATAGTGCTTTGCTGATAGAGATGACCGGGGTTGGTGCCGGGTTCAACTTCAAACCAGGTTCCCCACTCGTCCAGAAGCAGGTCAACCCTGCCCTGGGGGTCATACTGGTCCATTACTTCGATATGACGGCGGAGCACGTCTTCAACCTCAATGGCCTTCGAAAGGATGTTGTAATACTCCTTGTCGCTGAATGAAGTAGCCGCTCCCTTCCTGCTCCAGTCGATGACTGTATAGTAGTGCAGGGAAATGCCGTTCATACCCTTGCGGGTGAGATTCTGCATAAGCACCTTGGTCCAGTTGTAGTCGTAGTCAGAAGCTCCGGAGGCCACTTTGTACAGACGGTTGTCGCCGTAGTTGCGAAGGTAGGTGCCATAGCGGCGGAAAAGGTCGGAGTAGTACTCGGGAGTCATATTGCCTCCGCAGCCCCAGGCCTCGTTGCCGATGCCGAAGTACTTTACCTTCCAGGGCTCCTCGCGGCCGTTGGCCCTTCTGAGGTCAGCCATACTGCTCTTCGCATCGGAAGTCATATACTCCACCCAGTCGGACATCTCCTCGACGCTTCCGCTGCCCACGTTGCCGCTGATATAGGGCTCGATGCCGAGCATTTCGCAGAGATTCAGGAACTCGTGGGTTCCGAAGCTGTTGTCCTCCAAGGTTCCGCCCCAGTTGTTGTTGGAGATGTAGGCTCTCTGCTCCTGGGGTCCTATGCCGTCCATCCAGTGATAATCGTCAGCAAAACATCCTCCGGGCCAGCGCATTACAGGCACTTTGAGGGCCTTGAGGGCATCGAACACATCCTTGCGGTAGCCTTCGATATTCGGCACTTCAGAGTCCTTGCCTACCCAAAGTCCCCCATAGATGCACCTTCCGAGGTGCTCCGAGAATTGTCCGTAGATTTCCTTGGGAATGGTATTGCCGGTGCCTTCATCGTGAATCCGGATAGTTGCATCCTGCGAGTAAAGAGTGACTGCGCAGAAAACGGCAACAACTGCCGAGATGGTTTTTGAGAGCTTCATATGATATTTGTTTTGTGGTTTTGGTCAAACACAAAGTTTACAAATTTAGATATTTTTCATTAATTTCGTGCCGTTATGGCCAAGACTTCCCCAAAAACCGGCGAGCTCTGCTCGCAACTTATCTCCCGCATGCGTCAGGGACAGTTCGAACGCTGTTATTTGCTTATGGGCGAGGAGAGTTACTACCCCACCCTTGTGTGCAACGAGATTATCAGCCGCTGCATAGCCGAGGAAGACAGGGATTTCAACCAGAGCATACTTTACGGCTCTGAAACTACGGTTGACAGCATCATTTCCGAAGCAATGCGTTTCCCTATGATGTCTCCAAGGCAGCTGGTGGTGGTCCGGGACGCCCAGGCGGTCCAGAATCTGGACAAACTCAGCAGCTACTGTGCCTCCCCTCTTGACACCACGGTGCTGGTGCTGCTTTTCCGCTCTTCCAAGCTGGACAAAAGGACAGCCCTCTACAAGGCCATCAGCGCGAATGGGGCCGTGGTGGAGTCGAATCCGCTGAGAGACTATGAGATACCTTCGTGGATAAGCGAGCATTTCAGCTCCAGGGGGCTGGACATCGACCCCGCGGCCGCCCAGCTCCTTGGCGAGTTCTGCGGCACCGACCTGTCGACTCTCTCCGAGCAGGCGGAGAAGCTGGCCAAGGGGCTTGACGACGGGAAGAAGTCCATAAGCATCAGCGACATAGAGCAGAACATAGGCATCTCGCGCGAGTACTCGGTGTTCGAGCTCAATCGTCTGCTGAATTCGAAAGACAGGGTCAAGGCCCTGAGGACGGCAAGCATTATGGGCTCCGGAGCGAGGTTCTCCCTTCCGACAGCAACCGCAATGCTCTACAGCAATTTCAACAAAGTGCTGCGCTATGCCATAGTTCTGGAGAAGAACCCCAGGCCTTCTCCGGAGCAGAAGGCAAAGGCCCTGCAGGGAGTGAATCCCTATTTCTGGAAGGATTACGATGTGGCTGTACGCAACTACCCCAAAGTGAAGTGTATGCAGGCCATCTCGCTGCTGTGCGAATACGACTATCTGGGCAAAGGAGGCAGCCCTGTAACGCAAAATGAGCTCTTCACAGAGCTCATTTCGAAGATTTTGAATCTATAGGGGATTTCTACTTTTCGTACTTTTTCTCCTTGGCGCGGGTGAGTTTCTCCTTCATAGCGTCAACGCAGCCTGTGATGGCGTTCTCAAAGGTGTCTGCGGTGCGCTCTATTATCAGAGTATCACCCGGAATGTTGATCTGAATCTTGGCTTTCTTGCCTTCCTTGATGTCCTCAAGGGAGACTTCCGCTTCCTGGGTCACGCCTTCAAAGAATTTTGCAAGACGAGCCGTCTTCTTCTCGACGAACGCAACGAGCTTCTCGTCGGCGTCGAATTTCAGAGCTTTGACTTTAATCTCCATTTTTACCTCCGTTTTTTGCCCTTGGATGGGCTGATTCATATACTTTTTGCAGGCGCTCAATTGAAGTGTGCGTGTAGACCTGGGTCGCCGCAAGGGAAGAGTGTCCGAGCATCTCCTTTATGGAGTTGATATCGGCGCCCTGCGAGAGCAGTTCGGTGGCAATGCTGTGCCTCAGAACGTGAGGCGACTTCCTGCCCCCTGCCGTCGACAGATTGCCCAGCTCCTTGCGGACCGTCCTTTCAACGAGCATAGGATAAAGCTTCAATCCCTTTTCTGTCTGGACCAGAGGCGAGTCAGGCTCTACTGACGCATATTTCAAAGAATCCTGCGATTGTAAATATAACAAAATTTCTTCACTTAAAGTATCTGTCAAGGGAATTTCGCGCATTTTGTCGCCTTTACCGTGCACAAGCAGGACTTTTCTGGACAAATCCACGCTCGAGCGCTTGAGAGCTATAAGTTCGGAGCGCCTTATGCCCGTCGAATAGAGCAGCGAGATGATGATGCGGCTCATCTTCTGAGAGTGGCTGCCCCACTGCATAACTCCCTTGGTGGAATCGAAGTACTCCTGCAGGGCGTCCTCCCTGAAGAACTCCGGAAGCCTTTTCGGAGCGGACGGCTTCTTGAGCGAACGTACAGGATTGGAAGACAGGACGCCCTGCTTCATCAGATAGCGGCACCATCCGCTCAGAGAGCTCATTGCAAGGTTGACGCTTGCGCTGCTCTGCTTGCGGGCGTCGAGCAGCTCCACCTGATAGGAACGCAGAAGCTGGACCGACAGATACTCTTCCAGGGGCCCGGACTCACTGTAAGAGCAGAACTTAAGGTAGTCTTCGATGCTTTTACGGTAGAGAATGCAAGTCCGCTCAGAGTAGCGCCTGATCGAGCGCAGGTAATCGATATAGTCATCGCAGACCATTTCAGACCTCCTTCAGCCCCAGCAGCGGGGCACACTGACGCATATAGGCGTCCGCCTGCTCGAAGTTATTGCCTATCTTGCCGTCGAGTATGGCCTCCTTTACCATCTCCTTGAGCTGACCTATCTGCTGGCAGGGAGGGATTCCGTACACTTTCATAACATACTCCCCGTCGATGGGGTTCTTGAAGTTGCGTATGGCATCCTTTGCTTCCACCTCCACAAGTTTGCTCTTTACCAGGGCAAAGTTCGCCTTTATGCGGGCCACCTTGGCTTCGTTCTTGGAGGTGATGTCGGCGTTGCAGAGCAGCATCAGGTCATCGATATCGTCGGAGGCGTCAAACAGGAGCCTTCTCACGGCGGAATCTGTAACTTCCTCATCCACAAGGGCAATCGGCCTCAAATGCAGGCGCACGAGCTTCTGTACATACTTCATCTCGTCCATCGAAAGCCGAAGACGGGAGAAGATTTTGGGCACCATTCGGGCACCTACGACCTCGTGGCCGTGGAAAGTCCAGCCCACGGAAGGGTCAAAGCGCTTGCTGGAAGCCTTGCCTATATCGTGCAGCAGGGCGGCCCAGCGGAGCCAGAGAAGATGGTCCCTGCCTTCCTGGGGCCCGACATCCTCCCGGCGTATATTGTCAAGCACGGTCAAACTGTGCTCGAAGTTATCCTTATGACCTTTTCCGTCAACAGTCTGCACCCCTTTCAGTGCCTCAAGTTCGGGAAGGATGTAATGGAGCAGTCCGGCGCGGTCCATAAGGCGGAACGCAATGGAAGGAGTGTCGCACACGAGCATCTTGCAGAGCTCGTCGGCAATCCTCTCCCGCGACAGGATATCAAGCCTGGGAGCCATTCTGCGCATCGATTCCATCGACTCTTCAACGATTCGGAACTTCCTTTCGGGAGTCGAGAGCTTGGCGGCAAAGCGGACAGCGCGGAGCATGCGCAGAGGGTCGTCCGAGTAGGTGGTATCCGGATCCAGGGGCGTACGGATTATGCCGTCGCTCAGGTCCTTCATCCCGCCGAAAGGGTCCACCAGCTCTCCGAACGAGTCTTTCTGGAGGCTGAAGGCCATAGCGTTGATAGTAAAATCGCGTCTTTTCTGGTCGTCTTCCAGAGTGCCGTTCTCGACGATAGGCTTGCGGGACTCCCTGCGGTAGGACTCCCTGCGGGCTCCGACAAACTCAATCTCGTCACCCTGATAACGCAGCATTGCCGTGCCGAAATTGGGAAAATACGACACGTGGCGGCCGAGGGCGGCGCCGAGCTCTTTGGCGAAATCAAGCCCGCTTCCTTCGACAACTATGTCAATATCATTGCATTGTCTCCCGAGGAAACAATCCCGGACATAGCCTCCGATGACGAAGGCTCGAACCCCGAGTGACTCGGCGACATCTGATACGTGGCTGAAAACCGGTTTTGAAAGGAACTGTGGAACTACTGTCGGCATATCATTTCTTCGTAGGAAGGGATGTGGTCGCAGGGGACAAAGCGACCCTCTTCCAAAGTGTAAATATAAGTCTTTTTTCCGTTTGTCAGCATAAGAAACTGCACGCCGAGAGGGGCGGCGTAACGCAGGGCCTGGTCCGACACCGAGCTGTCGATACGGACATCGGGCTTCTTGCACTCCACTACCGCAAGGGGCTTTCCGCTGCGGGAAAAGACCACAATATCAGCCCTGTATGATTTCGCGGCACCTTCAAGTCCCACCTCGCTGCGCATCATATGCATAGGCACCCCGAAGGTCTGGTTGAGCTGCATAATGAACCACTGCCGCACCCGTTCTTCGGGTGTGGCAGCGACTTGTTTCTTTCTGAGAGGATCCCAAACGGTATCCATAGCAGCATCTATGCTTTGTTTTCTACAGCCGCCCTTTCGACTGCAAGGCAGGCATTGTAGTTGCGCATATACTCTTCGAAGCCCCGGATTTCCTCCCCGCTGGCGCAAAGGGTCTCGACTTTGGCGTCCGCAAAGACCTTGGAGTCCAGGTAGTCGGCAAGGCTCAGGCCCTGGCCGTCAAGCATATAGGCGGCAAGCACGGCAATACCCCACGCACCGCCCTCGGATGCGGTCTCCATCACTGAAATGGGCGACGACATCGCGGCAGAGAGCACCCTCTGGCCTACACCCCTGGTTTTGAAGAGCCCTCCGTGGGCAGTAATCCTGTCCACTTTCACGCCTTCAGCTCCGAAGAGTATGTCGTTGCCGTACTTGAGCACAGCGACCGAAGCATACAGCTGGCAGCGGAAGAAATTGGCCAGGCTGAAACTGTCCGTAGCAGACTTGACAAACAGGGGCCTTCCCTGGGCGAATCCTGTCACAGGCTCGCCCGAGAGGTAGTTGTACGACACCAGCCCTCCGCAGTCAGCATCGCCTTTTTCGATGGAGTTGTTGTATAGCAGGGAATAGATGCGGTTCACGTCCGCCTCTTTGTCCGTGTAGAGCGAAGCAAACTCCCTGAAAAGCCCCACCCAGGCGTTAAGCTCGGAAGTGCAGTTATTGCAGTGCACCATTGCCACCGGAGCTCCGTCAGGAGTAGTGACCATATCAATCATCTCATAGGGGCGGGACAAAGGCTTTTCGAGGACTATCATCGAGAAGGAAGAAGTTCCGGCCGATACATTGCCCGTGCGGACCCTTACAGCATTGGTCGCAACCATACCGGTGCCCGCATCTCCTTCAGGAGGGCAGAAGGGAACGCCGGGGCGCAACTTTCCGCTGTCGTCAAGCAGTGCGGCACCTTCTTCGGTGAGCCTTCCCGCAGGGGAACCGGCAGAAAGGATGCGGGGAAGTATCTCTTCGAGGCTCCAGTCGAAACGGCCCTTAACCTCATCCAGAGAGGAGAACTTCTCTATCATATCAGAGCGGTAACTCAGTCCTTCTACAGGGAGCATACCCGATGCATCACCTACTCCCAGCACCTTTTCAGATGTCAGGAGCGTGTGCACAAAACCTGCAAGGGTATTGATGGAGGCGATACTGCTGACGTGCTCCTCCTTATTGAGTATAGCCTGATACAGGTGCGAAATGCTCCAGCGGAGAGGGATGTTGAAGTCAAACAGGGCGGAGAGCTTCGAAGCGGCCTCGGCGGTGTTGGTATTGCGCCAGGTCCTGAAGGGGACAAGCAGCTTTCCGTCCTTGTCAAAGGCAAGATAGCCATGCATCATAGCGCTTATACCTATAGATGCAAGAGTCTCTATTTCAACTCCATAGCGCTCGAAGACATCTTCCCTCAAGCTCCCGTAGCACTCTCTCAGTCCCGTTTTGATGTCCTCTTCGGAATAGGTCCACAGTCCGTTCTCGAGCTTGTTCTCCCACTCATAAGTCCCCAGCGCGATGGGATTGCATTTCCTGTCGACTAGCACTGCCTTTATGCGGGTAGAGCCGAACTCGATACCGAGCGAAGCGAGGCCTGAAGTTATGGTTTGCTTCCCGGACATACTATTTAAGAGCTTTGTTGAGCATATAGTAAACTTCGTTCACCCTGAGGTCCTTCTTGAAGGACTCGATGGTGGTGGAATCGCTGATATGAAGCATCTCGATATCGGCAATCTCAGCATAATCTTCCCAATACTCGGGAGTTATGTCATAAGAGAAGGCGGAGTGGTGAGTGCCTCCGGCAAGAATCCAGGCGCCGGCGCCGATCTCGAAATCGGGCTTGGGAATCCACAGGGCGGAAGCCACGGGAAGCTTGGGCAGCTCACGGGGTTCTATGCACTCCACATCGGCGGCAATCAGACGGAAGCGGTTGCCCATATCCACTATGGTGGCGGCCATACCGCGGCCCACCTTACTGGTGAACACCAGACGTGCAGTAGGGGTCTTGCGTATGCCTATGCCCAGATGATGTACTTCAAGCCTGGGCTTTGCAGCGGCAATCAGAGGGCAGACCTCAAGCATATGTGCCTGGAGGATGGAAGAGTTCTGCCCGTCGAAGTTCAAAGTGTAGTCCTCAAGGAAAGAACAGCCATTCTCAAGTCCCTGGGTCATATACCAGACGGTGCGGTAGAGAGCGGCGGTCTTCCAGTCTCCTTCTGCGCCGAAGCCGTAGCCCTCGGCCATCAGACGCTGGGAGGCAAGTCCGGGAATCTGGTCGAATCCGCGGCCGGTCTTCTCCACATCGGCATCTCCGAGGTCGTCGAAGTTGGTGGTGAAGGCCTTTGCGCCGGTTGCCTTCAGGACTGCGCGCAAAGTGAGCTCAGCCTTGGCAGAGTTCCATATCTTCCTGTATTCCACGCTGCTGCGGTCCTCAAGCTCACTCTTGTGCTCGTAAAGAGAGAAATATTCGGCCACAAGTGCGTCCACGTCGGCATCCTTGACGGCCTCAAAGAAGGGAATCACATCGCTGAATGCCATATAATCGACGTGATAGCCAAGTCTGAGCTCGGCCTCAACCTTGTCGCCGTCTGTCACTGCAACGTTGTTCATCTGGTCGCCGAAACGGATGATGCGGCAATCCTGGGCGTCGGCCCAGGCGGCAGCCACCCTCTCCCACACGGCAATATGTCCGAGAGTCTTGGGGTCCTTCCAGTAACCTACAACGGTCTTGTGGTTCTTTCTCATGCGCGAGAGAATGTGGCCGAACTCGCGGTCGCCGTGTGCGCTCTGGTTGAGATTCATGAAATCCATATCGATCTCCTCCCAGGGAATCTGCTCATTGTACTGGGTATGCAGGTGAAGCAGAGGCTTGCGCAGTTTCTGCATTCCGTGAATCCACATCTTGGCAGGAGAGAAAGTATGCATCCAGGTGATGACTCCGATGCACCTGCTGTCAGCTTCGGCTCTTCCCATCACGTCGGAAACCTCGGCAGAAGAGTTGGCCGTACCTTTATATACTATCTTTACAGGAAGCAGGCCCGAAGCGTTCATCCCGTCCACCATCTTCTGGGAATGTCCGTCCACCTGGACTACTGCGTCGCCACCATACAGGAGCTGTGCTCCGGTGACAAACCAAACTTCAAGATTTTCAAATGCTTTTATCATAACTGTTTATATTTTACTGTTTCTTTTTCTGTCCGTAATAGGCATTGGGCCCGTGCTTGCGGCTGAAATGCTTTTCCACAAGAAGGGGGTTCATCGTGAGCGAAGGATTGACGCTGAAGGAGATGAAAGCCATCTTGGCCACCTGCTCAAGCACCACCGCATTGTGAACGGCCTCGAAGGCGTCCTTTCCCCAGGTAAAGGGGCCGTGGTTCTTCACCAGCACTCCCGGGGTGTGCACGGGATTCAGGCCTTTGAAGCGCTCCACTATGACATTGCCAGTCTCGAGTTCGTACTCCCCTTCCACCTGAGGGCGGCTCATATCCGCAGTGCAGGGTACTGCATCGTGGAAATAATCGGCGTGGGTGGTGCCGATGTTGGGAAGGTCAATCCCCGCCTGGGCCCAGGCTGTAGCATAGGTGGAATGGGTATGGACCACTCCCCCAATCTCAGGGAAGGCTTTGTAGAGAACCAGATGGGTCGGGGTATCGGAAGAAGGGTTCAGGTCCCCTTCCACAACCTTTCCGTCCAGGTCCACAACCACCATATCGGAAGGCTTCATATTGTCGTACGACACTCCCGAGGGCTTTATGACCACAAGGCCGCTCTGACGGTCGATAGCCGAGACATTGCCCCAGGTAAATATGACAAGGCCGTGACGGACAAGGTCCAGATTGGCCCGGCAGACTTTTTCTTTAAGTTCTTCAAGCATAACTCAAACAATCTATTACCAGAAATAAATGTAGAATGCTACAGTGATAGCAAGAATGATGCAGGAATTGATGATATCCCACTTTGACCACGAGGCCCTGGTCTCGGCCTTTTGCTCAGGCGTCGCTGTACCCATTACAAGGCCCTGGATCTGAGCCTGTTCCGGCTTCTTGGTGAACAGGCTGATGACAATCGCGAGCACTATGCAGAAGAGGAACATCCAAACGCAGAAGGCATATACGTTCATCTCGTTGAACAGATAGCAGAACAGATTGTCGCCCTGAGGATCGAGAATCATCACTATAAGACGGGTGAATCCGAGCACGAGGCCGACAATCAAAGTCCACATGCCGGCCTTCGGAGTGGTCTTCTTCCAGGCGACGCCCAGCAGGAAGACGGACGCGATGGCAGGTGCCAGCAGACTCTGGATGCTCTGTATATAATCGTACAGGCTCTTGCCCATAGCCTGGATGACAAAAATCCAAAGCACACCCAGAACCACCACTACGATTGTGGCAATCCTTCCTATGCTCACGAGTTTCTGCTCGCTCACGTCCGGATGCTTGCGCTTGTAGATGTCTATGGTATAGAGCATTGCGGATGAGTTGTATAGGGAGGCAAGAGAACTCATAAGGGCTGCCAGGATGCCGCAGATCACTACTCCCTTAAGTCCCACGGGAAGGAGAGTGTTCACAAGCATAGGGAAGGCAAGGTCGGGATTTTGCAAAGCTCCGCTGGCATCGGGGAGAAGGGCGGCGCTAAGCTGCTGCCCTATCACGGAGTCGGGCTTCTTGGTAAGAGCGAAAGCGATCATTCCGGGGATGAGGAAGAGGAACACGGGGAGGAGCTTGAGGTAGGCTCCGAATATGGTTCCGCGCCTGGCCTGCTTCTGGTCCTTGCCGGAGAGGACTCTCTGGACTATGAACTGGTCAGTACACCAGTACCAGAAGCCTATGATGGCCGAGCCGAAAAGGGCTCCGTACCAGGGGAAGGCCTTGTCGTGCGAGTCCCTCATAAGGGTGGTCATCGTGTCGCCGTATTCGTTTACGCTCTGGGCCGAACAGGTATCCATCATCACGCCCCAGCCGCCGAGCTCCTTGAGTCCGAGATAGAGGATTACAAGCGAGCCAAGCAGAAGGATGGGGGTCTGGAGGACAGATGTCTTGAGCACACTTTCCATACCGCCGATGACTGTATAGATAGCGGTGATGACTACCAGGGCAATGGCGGCAACCCAGAAATTGATGCCCAGAAGGGTCTGGAGAGCAAGACCGCCTGCCATAACTGTCACGCTGACCTTGGTAAGCACGTAGCTGGCAAGCGAGAGGTAGGTAAGGATGCTGCGGCTCTGCTTGTTGTAGCGCTTCTCCAGGAACTCGGGCATAGTGTACACCATACTGCGCTCATAGAAAGGCACGAAGACCCAGCCGAGAATAAGAATCATCCAGCCCTGAATCTCCCAGTGGGCCTGGGCCATACCGGAAGTGGCACCGGCACCGGCAAGTCCGATGAGGTGCTCAGAGCCTATGTTGGAAGCGAAGATTGAAGCGCCTATGGCGAGCCAGGTGGCACTTCTGCCGCTTAGGAAATAGTCTCCCGAGGTTTCTTTTTTCTTTCTTGATACATCCCACACAATCCAAATCATTGCGAGGAAGAAAAGGCCTATGACCATCCAGTCCCAGGATGCGAGACTGATACGGTTCAGGTCAGCGGCCTGAAGGGGAAGAGAGTTGATCATTAGATACAGTATTATTCGGTTTTACTTTCAGCTACAGTGGAGAAAGCGAAGGTGCAGTGGCTGCGGTACGTCTCTCCCGGCCTTAGAACTGCAGAAGGCCACTGGGGTTTGTTGGGGGTATCCGGATATTTCTGTGTTTCAAAGCATATGCCGCTCCTCTGGGAGTACTTCACGCCGCCCTTGCCGGTGATGCTGCCGTCGAGGAAGTTGCCGCTGTAAATCTGGATGCCGGGCTCGTCGGTATAAACGTCCAGCTTCACTCCGCTCTCGGGGCATACCAGGCTTACTGCTATCTCTGTCATATCTCCTTTGGTATCAAGCACCCAGTTGTGGTCGTATCCGTTGCCGTTGCGTATCTGAGTGTCGTCGGCACCGATTCTCTCGCCAATGAGCCTGGGCTCGCGGAAATCAAAAGGAGTGGACTCCACCGGACGGATTTCTCCGGTAGTCATATAGGTGCTGTCGACAGGAGTGAAAGCGGAGGCGTTCACATAAAGAAGGTCATCGCAGACGCTGTGATGCGCCGGGTCGCCGCTCAAGTTGAAATACGAATGGTTGGTCATATTGATGACGGTGGGAGCGGTAGTCACAGCCTCGTAAGAGATTTCGATAGCATTGCCTTCGGTCAGGGTATAGGTTGTATAGGCAGTCACCTCTCCGGGGAAGCCGTTGTCGCCGTCGGGCGAAACTATCTTCAGTTTGAGATGTCGGGAGTCGGCCTCGACCACTTCGTAGAGCTGATACTGCCAGCCGCTCGGACCTCCGTGAAGGCAATGTCCGAAATTGTTCTTCGGCAGGTCGTACTCCACTCCGTCAAGGGTGAAACGGCCCTGGGCGATACGGTTGGCGTACCTGCCTATGCTGGCACCGAAGTCGGTCTGATTGTTCCCGGGATAATAATCCTCCATCTTTTCAAAGCCCAGAACTACATCTATCAGCTTTGCGTTCCTGTCGGGAACGAGGATAGAACTGATTCTCCCTCCAAAGGGAGTGATGGTGACTTGCATACCCGCTTCGTTCTTCAGGGTATAGAAATTTTCTTGGGCGCTTTTCGGCGCGCAGGAGCCAAGGGCCACAAGGCACAAGGCCGTAAAAAACAGGTTTAATGGTTTCATTATGCGGTTTGTTTGAAGGCAAATATAACAAAAATGCTCTTTCAGTAATACAGTTTATCCATTTTTACATCCCAAGTGTCTGTCGGAATGCTCTCAAGCACCCTGAAGGGGAAACATACTGCGCAAACTCGAGGATTCCTTTATAGTCCCGCTGGCGCAGGGCTTTCTTTAGCTCATTTGCTGTTATTTGCTTTTTCTTTGGTCCTTTTTCTTCTGCCTCTCCATACGCCGGATCATCTTCTTGTCGTAAATCTGGTCTTCGTATGATTTCATCAGGGATTCCATATCGGGGAAAGTCTCTTCCAGGGTAAGGTCAACTTCCTTCAGAATCTGCTCGGTCTGATCTTCCAGTTCCCGCTCGTATGTCAGGGCGTCGTACATCTGGGCGTATTCCTCCCGGGCCTGGTCGTCCTGCGAGTCCTCGCGGTCAAGCTCGCTTTTGTGGAAGGACGAAGTCCTGTCTATCCTCCCAACCGCACCGGCATTGTAGCGCATCACTTCATCAACGCTGGAGCGGAAAATGTTCGATATAGAGCGGGCCAGATTGATCTGCACGGTGTCAAGCTGACGAGTAAAGGCAGGCAGGTGGCCTTCGCGGTACTTGGCCCTTCCGAGAGAGAAATGCACATCGTCAAGAGAGCCGTAGATGTTGACCCCGAAGCGCACAAGCAGAGGAGAGCGGAGAACTGACAGATGGTAGTACATACTCTTGTCAAAATTCTGGGTACCCCTGAGCGCGAGTTTGAGACGGCCTGTGCCCAGCTCGAAGGGGAAAATCTCCAGCTTGCTGTCGTGGATTACGGCATCTGCCCTGAGAGAGTCGATGGGTATGCTCTCGCGGCGGCGGAACAGCAGCATATCGCAGAGCTTGCCCATCGAGGCACTCTGGTGCACTGCAAGATCATCTCCCTTTATACGAAGCACTCCTTCGAGCGTGGGAATGAGGACATTCATATTGGTGTCCAGCTGGCTGGTGGCGCTAAGGCTGCATGAGAGTCTGCCGTCAAAGTGCTTGAGCTCGGGCATAAGCTCGTCTATCTGGGGGATGACGGCGCTCACGCCCCGGGCAGTGACATTCTCAAGCGAGAGGTTCACACCTGCCGAGATATCCTTTTTGGTCTTTGTCGAATAAAACGCGTCCAGACCTGCTTTGGCAAAAGGAGCGCTTATGGAAGTTTTTGTCAGCTGGGCTGTGCGGTCTTTCAGCTTTAGTCCAGTAGTCAGAGGACCTATGTCGACATTGGCGTAATCGATATGGTTGATGGCGAGGCTGACATTCATATCCAGATTGCCGGGGACGACGATAAGGGGAAGGTGTTCTACAGTGACACTGGCGTCGGAGAGAGTGTCAGTGACGAAGCTCTCGTCATTTTCGTCCTGGACGCTGACCTCGTTTTCATCTTTCTGACCGAGCATCCAGGCAGAAAGCAACTCATTGACATTCAGCCTGTCGGACTTCAGGTCAATATCCCCTATGAGCCTGTCCTTACGCACAAGCGAGGTTTTGAGCCCCCGGACACTACCCTTCATCTCCAGGTCTGAAGTGCCGCACGAAACGGCCAGGGTATCGACAATCAGGGTGTTGCGCATAAAATCGGCGTGGAAGGCCGACAGACGGGAGCGCAAAGGCAGACGGGGCGAGGCGAAAAAGCCCGAAGAGATCTCGGCGTGGGCTTTAAGAGACCACTTATCCAGAGTCGAAGCCAAAGTAGAATCTAGCGAGATGTCCAGATCTGCCTTTTCGAAATCCTTTTCTTTGAGCAGTTCCGGCGCTATCCTGCGGGCCCGTTTTTGCCTGCGGACTTTCTGCAGGGCCTCGGCACTGACATCCAGCCCCCTGAGGCCGAAACGGTAAGAGCCTGAACGCAGAAACAGCCTCTCGCTTATGCTCCTGACGGCAAGCTGCGGAGCATAGGCGGAATCCAGCTTGACTTTAGTCAGGGAAGCATCGTTGTCCATCTTCCTTGCTCTTGCCGTAAGGGCGTGTCCCTTGGTGAAATACAGGCTGTCGAAAGCAAAGCATATGCTGAATCCCTGCGGATTGGAAGTCACAATGACATCGGGACGGAAAAGATTCACTTTGAGGCTGTCTGAGTCCACACAAAGATTCAGCCCGTCCGAATGAAGCGAGCCTTCAATCGTAGAATTGAGGAAACGGAAGTCCTTGAGCTCACTGCTGCGGGTATCGGCCCTGAGGCTGGCATTCAGCACTCCGGACGAATTGCGGACAGGCGAAAGCTCGGGGAAAGTTTCTATCAGCGCCGAAAGGTCAGAACTCAGACGTGAGCTGAGACGGAAACGCGGGTCAGAACCCAGGAGGTCAAAGGCCCTGCCTTCAAGGTTTGCCTCAAGCCCGTCAAGCGAAAGCGAAAAAGCCGCCACATCAGCATCCAGCACGCCTGAGCTGTCCATCTTGAGGTCAATGTCAATCTCATGATCAACATCCAGGGAGCGGGGGAGATAGCGGGTCTGCGAGCCGGGGATTCTGATACAGGCCTCGAGCTCAGGAATAGAAGAGTCTGTAAGCCAGCCTTTTGCGCTCAGCTCTGTCTGCAGGCAGGCAGTCGTGCGGAAATCCGCGGTCAGAGAGTTGAAGTGGTCGGCATAGGAGCGCAGCATCGAATCCAGGGGGCAGGACGGTACACTGAGATTCATATCGAACCTGTTGCCCCTCCCGGACAGACCCCACTGCCCGTCCAGCCTGAAAGGAAGGTAGGCAAGAGAGCAGTGAAGAGAGTCAAGGTCCAGCAGGAGGCTGTCCCGAAGAGACTTGAGAGTGAAACCACCCTCAATGTCAACAGGCAGCAGTAGGCTGCCGTACTGATACGAATCCCAGCGTCCGAGAGAACTCAGAGCAACTCTCCCCTTTCCGCTTCTGCGGGCAGTCAGACTTAAAGACGAAAGGTCATAGCTCAAAGTATCACCCGGCGCGGTGTAAGACAGGAAAAGAGAGTCAATCTTGACTTTGGTAACTCGGATACGGGGCAGGGAAAAGAGCGTATCTTCCTGTGTATCAGCCGTATCAGAAGGGAAACGGAAAATGCTCCAATTATCGGCATACTCTCCTGAAGGGTAAGCGTGCAGCTTGCCCGTCAGGCCTTTGAGCTCCAAACCGGGGACATTGATTCTGCCGCTCAGAAGCGAAAACGGGTTCAGACTCGCCTTCAGGGAATTGAAGCGGGCAAGTGTATCAGGCCTGTCGAGTCCTATGCTGAAATCCTTTACCTCAACGCTCACCGCAGGGAAGCGGCGGAAAAGCGAAAAGTGCAGACGCGAAAAATCCACCCCTCCTTCTACATATTCTGCAGCAAGTGACTTCAGGCGGGAACTGGCATAACGGGAATTAAGGGCTGTCTGCAGAAGGCAAAGTATCCCGGCAAACAGCCCTATTATTATAAGTAATGTCTTTAGAAGCTTCTTTCTTTTCACAGACCTATGGTCTTGAAGAAGTCATTACCCTTATCGTCCACCAGGATGAAGGCAGGGAAGTTCTCGACCCTGATCTTCCATACGGCTTCCATTCCGAGTTCGGGATATTCGACGCACTCGATGGATTTGATGTTCTCCTGGGCAAGCACTGCGGCGGGTCCTCCGATGGAGCCGAGATAGAATCCGCCCCACTTCTTGCAGGCATCGGTCACTGCCTGGCTTCTGTTACCCTTGGCGAGCATTACCATACTTCCTCCATATGACTGGAACTCATCCACATAAGGGTCCATTCGGCCTGCTGTGGTGGGGCCCAGGGAGCCGCAAGGCATACCGGCCGGAGTCTTTGCGGGACCGGCGTAATAAACGGGATGGTCCTTGAAGTACTGGGGCATACCCTCGCCATTGTCAAGGCGTGCCTTGATTTTTGCGTGAGCGATGTCACGGGCCACGATGATGGTTCCGTTGAGGCTCAAACGGGTGCTGACAGGATACTGCGACAGCTGGGCGAGAATCTCGCTCATAGGACGGTCCAGATCCACCTTTACTGCATCGCCCTCTCCCGCATTGCGCAGGTTCTCGGGAATCAGCTCATAAGGCTTGTCGTCCATCTTCTCGATCCACACTCCGTCGGAGTTGATTTTGGCTTTGATATTACGGTCGGCAGAGCAGCTGACACCGAGTCCGATAGGGCAGCTGGCGCCGTGTCTGGGAAGCCTTACAACTCTCACATCGTGAGCGAAATACTTGCCTCCGAACTGGGCTCCGAGACCTATCTTGCGCGTCTGCTCCAGGAGTTCCTTCTCCAGTTCCACGTCACGGAAAGCCCTTCCGGTCTCGTCACCGCTGGTGGGCAGGGAGTCATAGTAGTGGGTCGAAGCGAGCTTGACTGTGAGAAGATTCTTCTCGGCCGAAGTGCCGCCGACTACGATGGCGATATGGTAGGGAGGGCAGGCGGCCGTGCCCAGAGTCTTCATCTTTTCAACTAGGAAGGGAACCAGGGTGCCGGGATTCTGGATTCTGGCCTTGGTCTCCTGATAGAGATAGGTCTTGTTGGCGCTTCCGCCGCCCTTGGTCACGCAAAGGAAACGGTATTCGTCGCCCTCACAGGCTTCGATGTCTATCTGGGCAGGCAGATTGCACTTGGTATTGACCTCATTGTACATATCCAGAGGAGCATTCTGGGAGTAGCGGAGATTCTCTTCGGTGTAGGTCTTATACACGCCCAGGCTGAGGGCCTCCTCGTCGCAGAAACCGGTCCACACCTGCTGGCCCTTCTCGCCGTGCACGATGGCGGTACCGGTGTCCTGGCAGATGGGAAGCTTGCCGCGGCAGGCTATCTCGGCATTGCGCAGGAAGGTCAGGGCAACATACTTGTCGTTGTCCGAAGCCTCGGGGTCTGAAAGGATGGAAGCGACCTGGGCATTGTGGGAGCGGCGGAGCAGGAAGCTTACGTCGCGGAAAGCCGCATTGGACATCAAGGTCAGGGCCTCCTTGCTTACTTTCAGTATCTTATGACCTTCAAAGGAGGTGGTCTCCACGAGCTTCTCGGAGCCCGGAATCTTGTAGTATTCAGTCTTGTCTTCACCAAGCTGAAACATAGGTGCGTATTTGAATTCCATATCTTAGTTGTTATTGCTTCATCAGAAAAACTTTCATGAACTCGTTCAGGTCCCCGTCCAGAACTCCTTGAGTATCAGCAGTTTCATACCCGGTCCTGAGGTCCTTGACCATTCTGTAAGGATGCAGCACATAGGAGCGGATCTGCGAACCCCATTCGATTTTCTTCTTCTGGCCTTCGAGCTCGGCCTGCTTCTCCTGGCGCTTCTTGAGCTCGATGTCATAAAGCCTGGACTTGAGGATGCGCAAAGCATTCTGGCGGTTGTCCTGCTGGCTTCTGGTCTCGGTGTTCTCGACCATGATTCCGGTAGGTATGTGTCTTACGCGGACGCCCGTTTCGACTTTGTTCACATTCTGCCCTCCGTGGCCTCCGGAGCGGAAAGTGTCCCACTCTATGTCGGAAGGATTGATCTCGATATTGATGGTATCATCCACGAGCGGATAGACAAACACTGAGCTGAAAGTGGTCTGACGCTTGCCCTGGGCATTGAAAGGAGAAATCCTCACCAGACGGTGCACTCCCGACTCGGCTTTCAGATAGCCGTAGGCATAGTCCCCTTCAAACTGGACCGTAGCGCTCTTGATGCCGGTTTCATCCCCGTCCTGCTGCTCGGTAACAGTCATCTTGTAACCGTTTCTCTCGCCCCAGCGCATATACATCCTCATCAGCATTGCGCTCCAGTCATTGGCCTCGGTGCCGCCGGCTCCGGAATTGATGGTAAGCACAGCGCCCAGACTGTCCCCTTCTTCGCCCAGCATGCTGCGAAGCTCCAAATCTTCGAGCATTTTTACCGCCTGGGCATAACTCTGGTCCAGTTCCTGCCCTTCAGCGCCCAGTTCGGCAAGCACTTCCAGGTCCTCGACCGAAGTGGCGGCGGAATCAAAAGAGAGAATTGAAGCCTTCAGGGAGCCTATCTGTTTGAGCAGAGTCTCGGCCGCCTTGGGGTCATTCCACAAAGCGGCATCCTGGGAGAGGGCCTGCTTGTCGGAGAGTTCTTTACGCTTGGACTCGATGCCAAGGCACTCTCTGAGGGTGGAGAGCCTGCCCTGCAGGTCTTTTATCTGTTCCTGTGTTATCATTCTACAAAATTACGAAACTATTTTGATTTATCCTTTTGATTTCTTCAAAGGATGGAGTAATTTTGCTTTATGGCAACAATAGGGGTTATGGATTCAGGCCTGGGAGGGCTCTCGGTGCTGAGGAGGATGCTCGACATTCTCCCCTCGGAGCGTTATATCTACTATGCCGACAGCGCCCATTGCCCCTACGGAGAAAAGAGCAGGGATCAGATACGCGAGCGCTGTTTCCATATAGTCTCGATGATGATAGAGGAAGGCGCCGAGGCCATTGTAATAGCCTGCAACACTGCCACTTCCGCCGCCATAGCAGACCTTCGCAGCCATTTTTCCGTCCCCTTTGTGGGTATGGAGCCGGCAGTCAAGCCGGCGGTCGGACTGACCCGCAGCGGAGTGGTCGGAGTGCTCGCGACCGCAGGCACCCTCAATGGCGAGAAATACCTCGGAATCAAGAACCGCTACGAAGGAGGGACACGGATAGTGGAGAGCGTCGGAAGGGGCTTCGTGGAGCTGGTGGAGAACACCTGTCTTCGGGGAGAGGAGTGCGAGAGAACCATTTCGCAGAGCCTGACCCCCCTTCTAGAACAGGGAGCCGACACCATAGTGCTCGGATGCACCCACTACCCTTTCCTAATGGACAGTCTGAAAAAATGCGCCGGGAGCGGAGTCGAGTTCATAGACCCCGCGCCGAGAGTGGCCCTGCACCTGAAAGACGTGCTTGTCCAAAACAATATCGGCCTCGCCAGCGGAGGCGAAGCCGACATTTCGCTTTACACATCTGCAGACCCCGAAAAGCTGCAGAAAGCTTATTCTACTCTTCTTGCCGGATATCCTGAAGTCAATAGATCAGAGTATCGTCCGTAATCTGGCCCAGCACCTCGAAGTAGGGCCTGCCTTCCACAACTACTATCCTATAGACCGTATAATCAACAAGATAGTACTCTTCTGAATCCATCTCTATGATATCATAGTCGTCCGGGAGGTCTGCAACTATGGCTCCGGCCGGAGGCACTATGGTCACATATTCGCCGTTAGCGGCGAGGACGAAGAACACTCCGTCGTCGTAGTAGTAGTTCACCGAAGCGTCGGCATAGCTCTGCACGAGCCCAAGCCTGTCAGCAAGTCTGTATGAACTAAGGGCACGGGCGCTGTTCAGGCTCATTGAGGCATTGTTGCGGGCAAGGATGGCGTTGTTGCGGGCTATCTGCTCGTTCTGCTTCATTATGATTCTGGCGTTGCGGTTGATTGTACTGTACGCGCGGTAAGTGTCGGCATAGTATGCGAAGGCGCAGAGGTTGTGGCGAAGGTTTGCAACAGCGGCGTTGAAGGCCACTCCGAAAGGAGGACGGCTGACATAGTATCTGCCGTTTATGAGGCGGTAGTAAATCCCGTCGCAGAAATAATAGGGCACACCATAGACAACTTTCCTGTGGCAATGAGGCGGCAGCTGGGCTACCGGATAGCCGAAGTAGTGACGTCCGGGGTCATAGAAACGCGAAGGCCTGTCGTGCCTGATAGGCTCCATCCGGGCAGGATGAGGACGCGGATTGCGGTTCTGCGGCCCTGCAATCGGACGCCTCGGTGCAGGCTCTCCCTGCTGTGGGCCGGGCCGCTGCTGTGGCGGGCGCTGGGCCGAAGGCTGCTGAGGCCTTTGGGCTCCCTGCTGGGGCTTCTGTGCTCCTTGCCCGGGACGCTGTGCGGAGGGCTGCTGAGGTCTTTGGGAGCCTTGCTGAGGGCGCTGGGCACCTTGCTGAGGCTTTTGTGCTCCTTGCCTGGGGCGCTGGGCACCTTGCTGAGGGCGCTGGGCCGAGGGCTGCGAAGGCTTCTGGGCGTTCTGCTTATTCTGATTGCTCTTTACATCTGACTTGGGTTCGGATGAAGCGTTGCTCCGGGATGCAGCCTGTTTGTTATTGGAGGGAGCAGTAGCCGTCGTGCGGGCGCGTTGTTTGGACTGGGACGAATTCTGCTGCGCAAGGCAGGGCGCGCTTTGGGCCGCAAAAAGAAGGGCGGCAAGAGCGGCGATAGTCATAATTCTTTTCATAACTCTGTGGTTTTAATTGGTTTAATAAAGGTAGTAGTCCTGCGACATCTGCTTGAACCGTGCCTCATCCGCGGTCCAGTAATCGTAGATGTCGGCTACCTTCATAGTCTTTGAAAAGATTGAAGAGACAAAATCAGTGCCACAAACTTTATTGAACATCGTCAGGTTCGACTGCTGCTGGTCCTTGAAGGGGTTGCGGGAGTAGAGTTCCCACACGGCCTGCATCACGTAGAACTGGGTGAGTGTAATCTCGGCGGTCTCATAATCGGTGTAGTAGTACTGGACACCGTGAACGAGCTTTCCTGCAAGACGGCCGGAGCTGGGCTTGAAATGCACTGTCCTCCAGGCCACGCCCGGAACATTATAGGAGTCCAGGGTGCTTTTAAGCTCATCGGCATCAATCCATTCCTCAGCAAAGACAGCAAAAGGAAGGGTATATCCTATGCCGATATTAAGATAGTTGTACAGCTCTCCTGCCATCCCGGCCGAAGGGTAGCAGATTGCGCTCTGCGGATACGGGATATTGGGCGAAGGGGCCACCCAGGGAAGGCCTGTGTCGATGTAGAGCATATCTCTTTCCCAACCCTGCATCGGCACCACCAGCAGCTCGCATTTAAGGCTCGGCTGCTTTCCGTCCTGCGAGCAGTTCAGCCCCTGTTCGTTTATCAGCATAGCCAGCTCACCCACCGTAAGGCCGTAGATATAAGGGATTTTGTACTGACTTACAAAAGAATGGAAACCATCGCGCACCAGGGCGCCCTCCACTTTTCGGCCGCCCAGGGGATTGGGCCTGTCAAGCACCATTACCGGGATTTCGAGACGGGCGCAGGCGCGCATCACGAGCCCGAGGGTGGAGATGAAGGTATATGAGCGGCAGCCCACATCCTGGATATCGTACAGGACAATATCCACTCCCTCGAGCATCTTCGGCGTAGGCTCACGGGTAGCTCCGTAAAGGGAATGCACAGGAAGACCGGTTCTGCTGTCTATGCCGGACTCGACTTTCCCGCCGGCATAGATGTCACCCCTGATGCCGTGCTCCGGCGCGAAAAGGGCCACCAGGTTCACCCCGGGGGCTTCGAAGAGGATGTCAACTGTTGATTTTAGCTCCGAATCAACTCCCGAGGGGTTCGTGACCAGGGCCACCCTCTTTCCTTTCAGGGATTCAAAGCCGCTTTCGCGCAGGACCTCGATGCCGGGTTTCACCCTGGCGTTCAGCAGGAAAGGTATCAGCAGCGCCGCCGCGCAAGCAGCGAAACGGATATGGTTACCAAACAGCATATCATTACAAGTATAAAGAATCCGACATAGCCGAGGGCCTGCTGCAGATAGCCCGCAACAGCTCCCGGAAGAATCATAGACAGAGCCATAAAACCGGTGCATATGGCATAATGGGAGGTTTTCAGGGGACCTTCAGCAAAACGCATCATATAGACGGTGTAGGCAGTGAAACCATAGCCGTAGCCGAACTGGTCCAGCACTATCATAGCACCGACAACCAGCAGCGATGAAGGTTTGAACAGGGCCATAAGAAGATACACTACGCAGGGCAGGGCAAGGCTCAGGGCCATAGGCATCATACAGGCTTTCAGCCCCTTACGGGATATGTGCCAGCCCCCGAGTATGCCTCCTGCAAGAAGGGCCACAACGCCCGCTGTCCCGTAAACCAGGCCATAGGCCTGCTTATCGAAGCCCAAACCGCCCAACTCTGCACAATCGCTGAAAAAAGGATAGAGCATCTTCACGGACAGGGCTTCAGGCAGACGGTAGAGCAGCATAAAGGCGACCGCCATCCAAACTCCCTTCTTGGTAAAGAACGAGACAAAAGCCCCGGCAAACTCCTTCAGAGTCCCTTTTGCTCCAGAAGGAGAATTTTCCTTCTTTTCACTGCGGGGAAGAGTCAGGGAGTGCCACAGGGTGAGAACGGCAAGTATGGCGGCAGCTGCAAGAAGAGTCCCCCTCCAGGCCGCAACGGCACTTCCGCTGCGCCTCTGAAGCAGTCCCGCAAGCATCACCAGAACTCCCTGGCCGAACACCATCGCTATGCGGTAGAAAGTATTGCGTATGCCGACGAAAGCGGACTGCCTTCGGGGGTCGAGCGCAATCATATAAAAACCGTCCGCGGCGATGTCGTGGGTCGCGGAAGCAAAAGCGGCAATGGTGAACAGAATCAGCGAAAGGGTGAAGGTGGAAAGCCCTGCGCTCAACCCGATAAGGGCGACAGTGAGGGCCATCAGCAGCTGCATGGAGACAATCCACCAGCGCTTGCTCCGGAATATGTCCACGAACGGGCTCCAAAGGGGCTTTATCATCCAGGGCAGTCCTATAAGGCTGGTAATCAGGGCGAGAGTACCGTTGTCCATGCCCATATCCTTGAACATCACCACCGATATGGTGTTGACGATGAAGTACGGCAGGCCCTCTACAAAATAGAGGCTGGGTACCCAGGCCCAGGGGCTACAATGTTTCAACCCTCGCTCCTTCATAGTAGTGTGAAAGTATCTGAATGTAGTCGTAGCCCTTTGAAGCCATCACGGCGGCACCTATCTGGCAGAGCCCAACCCCGTGGCCCCAGCCCTTGCCCCTGAAGATGAAACCCTGAGGGGTCTTCTCCACGCTGAAGGCGGAGCTTTTGAGGTGGCTTTCGCTCAGAGCCCTTCTGATGGCAAGCTCTTTGGAAAGGACGGTGCTGCCCTTCGTGCCCTCAAGCTGAAGCGATATAATCCTGCCCGACGGTCCGGTTTTAAGGGGCCTGAGTTCTTTTATCTCTCCAAGGTCAAGCCCTGTGCGGCGCGAAAGCAGAGAAGAAAGCTCTTCTGTAGTGTACTCCACCTTCCAATCGTGGAAGTCGCGGGTCTGAAGGTCGTAGTCATTGAGCACCTGGGCGAGCACTTCGGAATCCCCGCAATCGCACCAGGGGTCCTCAACGCTCTGAAGATAAGGATAATCCACATCTTCCCAACAGCTGCTGAAAAGCTCTGTACGGCCTCCGCAGCACTTTGAGTATCGGGCATCGCAGATTCCGGAACCGTACTTGAGGACCTGTCCCCAGGTCTGGTCTATGGCGTCTCGTACCTTGTCGCCGAGAGCCATCGTAAGACCCTGGTATCTCTGGCAATGGTCGTCTGCGCACACATCGTACAGCTCGTGCGGGCAGCTCCTGCCCTCTTTCCTGTCCAGCAGCCTAGTTTCCAGCCAGCTGCGCGAAATGACCGCGTGGGCCTTGAGCAGTTCCAGCCCGGAACTGGACTTCATCTCGGACGAAATGACGCTCAGAAGGTAGTTCTCCTCTCCGACGCAGTTGATGGCTGTTACCTTGCCCCCTTCAGGGACGAATTTCAGCCCACCGGCAAACTTGAGAGTGCGCTTCTGCTGCCAGTGGAAATCAATGCCTATGACCACGTCGTAGAGCACGAACGAAGGCTCGGCGAAAAGGGTCGAGCGGGTTATGGAGTCGAAATACAGCTCGTCGTAGAGCATCCCGTTATAGGCAATTTTCCCGTCGAACCAGCTGACCTGCTGGGGACCGGCTCCGTCGGATATGATTTCGAAGGTAATGCTCTCCGCGCTCAGAAGACCTACGCTTATCTTTTTTTCCTTTCTCGTCAGCCTCCATTTTATCATCTCCTCTTCTTTTTTGCTTATGCTCACTTCGCGCAGCATCTGTTCCAAAAGGGCGGGAGTGGCCTTCTCATAGTCTTCTTTATATACGCTCACAAAGACTCCCGCCATATCGGCGGCTCCCGGACTGATTTTCAGCCCATCCGCCCCATCGCTGTAATAATGGCTGGAGCGCTTGGCGCTTCGGAGCACCACAAAGGCTCTATACTCAGCTCCTTTGCAGTAGGCGTAGAGGTTGAACTTGGGCTCGCTCTCCCCTTCCTGCCTGGAGGTGCAGTCCAGAAGACGATAGAAGAGCTTGGCCATAGACTTGCTGGTCGCAGCCTTCAGCGCAAAGACTCCGTTGATATAGTCCGGGTAGTGGTACAGTGTGGCATCCTTTACGCTGGAAAGAGGCTCGGGAGAGGAATCCAGGAACTTGTCCACAGCCTGCTCAAGGGGGAGAGACTGCCTAGGAACTGCCTGAAAATGAAGATGGTCCGGAGCAGAAGCACCTGAAAGGGGTCCGTTATAGAACACCAGGTAATCCCTATACTTGAAGGCGAAGTCAAGCATATCCGGGAAGTGGTGCCATATACTCTGGGGAATATGCTCCCGGCGCACCACAACCAGATGGCGGGGGAAAATCGGGTATGGGTTCAGCTGGATATTGTAATTTCTGCCTTTGCGGCCCTCGAACTTGAGGCGGGTCTGCTCTTTGGGGGCATTCTCTTCGCAAAGGAAGCATTTGCGGGCCTTGATGGCCTCGGCTGAAGTGTCGGCAGTGGTCGAAATCTCCCTTTGGGGATTGAACTGCAGGCGGCAGTCCAGCCCGGCAACCTTCATCGGACGGCTTTTGCAGGACTTGAGCGCCCTGAAATTGGCCGAAGCGAAAGGCCACACCGAGAGCTGGTCCTTTATGAATTTCTGTAATTCCTTCATTACAACAGGGCTTGAAGCATATTTGACACTCGGCGGTATTCGGACTCGAAGTTTGGCGTAAAGACTTCCTTTCCCATAGTCTGTTCTATCTGTCCGGGACTCCAGTAACGGCCTTCCAGAACTTCATCCCCGTCAGGAGCAGGGGTAAAATTGCCCACTGTGGCAAAGACATTCACCAGTTCTCTTTCGCTGCCGGACTCAAAGACATAGCTGAGCAGCCTGATGGGATTGAAATTGATCATTTTAAGCTCTTCGTAGGCCTCCCTGTACAGAGCTTCGAGCAGGTACTCGCCATAGCTGACGTGTCCGCCCACGGCTGTGTCCCAGCGAAGGGGCAGCAGGTCCTTCCTCTCGCTGCGCCTCTGAAGATAGATCTCCCCTTCCCTATTGATTATGTGCAGGTGCACGACGGGGTGCAGAGGTTTTGCGACTCCGTTATGGCAGTACTGTCTCGGGGCCTGTGCATAGACGACTCCGTTCTCGTCCACTATGGGCAGCATCTCGCTGGAACGCGCTCTGGCGCATCCTTTCAGCAGGGGTGCCGTAGAAGGAGGATAGACAAGGTCAAGCATTTCAAAAGGGCTTAATAGTTGATAATCTTCAGTTCTTCAGGAGTATAAAGAAGGCTGTCCACGAAATCGGGGGCCACATCGCACAGAACCAGGAATACGGCAAGGCAGACAATAGCCAGGCACACAAGAACAATCGGTATGATATACCAGGCTTTCGAAATCTTTTTCCTGCCTTTTCTCTGCCCGCCCTGCTCTTCGGAGACAGTTTCCACCTCGGCGGCAGGCTCTTCTTCAACGGCAGCAGACTCTTCTTTGACTGCTGGCTCCTCTTCGACAACTTCCGGTGCTTCGGCTACTGCTTCTTTTTCTTCAGCGACAGCGTCGGTTTCTTCGGGGACTGCATCAGTTGCTGCGGTGACGGCTTCTTTTCCTTCGGTGACTGCGTCAGTTTCTTCGGCGACTGTTTCGGTTTCTTCGGCGACTGTTTCGGTTTCTTCGGCAGCAGGCTCGGGCGCAGTTTCCACAGCAGGCTCGGGCCTGCGCAGAGGCACCGAAATCTCCACGCTCTCTTCGTTGACCAGACTCTTCAGGGACACACTGCGCAGCGGTATGCTTTCACTCTCGAGATTCAGATCGGGATCCGCCACAAAAAAGACCGCATTCTCACGGGTAGCCCTGAGACGGCCGAGCCCCTCCAATGCGAGGGTCTTTTTGCGCTTGAGCACTTCCAGCATTTCGCAGGCAAAACGGCGGATATAATCCTCTGCCACAGCTCGCTCTATGCCGTTGCTGGCGGCATAGTAGTCCACCAGCAGGCCATCGTCCTCCTCTGAGGCGACAAAAGAAAGCCTCTTTGCGGGAGGGTTGATGGTGTAGCCTTTATCGGAAAACCAGGCCGGCTCCTGCTTCACGACGAAAGCCCCAAGTCCCGGCAGCGAAACACTGTCGTGATCCTGGAGAAGACGCAGAAGCATCTTTGAGAGCAAGGCGATATCCATAAAAATTGAAGAATGGGTACAAATTTAATAAAACTTGCCCATATTACAATCCCGAAAATGGAATCAGCCCTGCAGATCCTCCACCCTGATGATGCCGTCACGGGTCATTACAACCCTGAAATGGCGGTACTGGGCCTGTTGGTCGGCGCTTCGCAGCTGGAGGATAATATTTACATAATAGATTTTCTGCACTTTGACCGGTTTCACACTCCCGTCTTCATCAAGAGTATTGACCGGGACTTCGGGATTGTCCATCTTCTGGGTAAAGCGCACCAGGTGGAGCCTCATTATCTCATTGATGCCGTTCAGGGGATATTCATTCCCTTCGTGCAACTCCCGCGACGAGATGCAGACCCGTTTGCGGTAGAGCATGATCTTCTCTTCGAATATGCGTCCCGCATCGTTGATGGTGGCCGCGAAATTGCGCATCGAAAGCACCTTTTCGGGAGCCTTGTCGTATGAGATGAAGTCGAAACCTTCTTTCACTTCCCCAATGTTGCGCTTGCCTATAGAGATTTTGGCCTTCTTGTCGAAGTATTTGTTGCCCAGTTTGTGGGCGAAGTAGAATCGCATCAGTTCCTTTATGCGGTCCTTCATCATATAGCTGATTACCAGCACGATGAAAAGGGGCCAGGTGATGTTCCCGAACTTGAGCTGGGTCATCCATCCCACTGCCGTCGCAAATATCATCGCCACTCCGGCCGCGAGACTGTAGTAAATCTGCTCCACGGCCACTCCGTCCTTTTTCTTGTCCAGATTGATATAAAGGTCGCTCTCGACAAATTTTTTGAGCATTCCGTGATGGTACACCACCTGGCGGTTATGTTCCTGGTCTTCATTCAGGGACAGGTAGTGCTTGCGGATATTGTATTTCTTCTCCCCCTCGACCAGACCGACCAGAGCCTCCCTTTGCTCTTTCAGCTCCTGAGAATTCTTGAGACCGTCTATCTTGCGCAGCATCCTCAAGGCCCGCATCTCGATGATATGGCTTATGAACTCATCCACGAGGCGGAAATATTTGAGAACCTGCTCCCGCTCATTTCCCAAGCCTCGTACCAAAGCCTCCAAACTCCTGTAATTCCGCGCGATAAGAGAACAGAAGCGGCAATAATCCCCAATTATCCCCTTTTGTTTGTCGCTCGCTTTAGAGCCCTTCAGCCTGTGCTCGGAATCCCTTGCCGCACTCTTGAAAATGGCGGCGAACATCTTCAGATGGTAGATATAGTCTTCAAGCGCCTCTTTTCTGGGATTTCCGGCCACATTTTCGATTGAAGAGCGCAGCGAGGCCATAGGAAGGGCCTCAGGGTCGGAAAGCTGCGCAAGAGAGTATTTTGGGGTGATGAGCCTTATGTTCGACTTGACGTCCCGGTAGAACTGGTCCTTACCGTAGGTCTCAGGGCTGATGCCAACGCTTCCGGGCACGAAAATCCAGCTGTTGACCGCAAAGTCGTTCTCTTTCAGGGCATCGCTTGCCTCGAACGAAAACTTGAACTCAACAGAAAAATTGTCGTGCTTCTTGGCGTGAACGCTTACCATAGGCCGGGAGTATAGCCCAACCATTTGAGCACCGTGCCGCCCCAAAGCAGGATGAGCAGCCAGGAGATGACCATCATAGTGATTCCGAACTTGAAGGTGTCAGACCAGCTGTACTGGTTGGTGTTGTACAGCAGGGCCGCAGGTTTGCTGTTGAAGGGAAGGACATACACGTGCTCGATGAGCATCGCCACGGGGAAGGCCAGACTCAGAGGCGGGAAGGCGAACTTCTGCTCGACGCTGAGGGCTATGGGCACGAAAATCAGGGTCCTCATAGTCTTGGACTCGAATATCAGACCGCTGAACATCATCATAAAAGTCAGAGCCACGTACAGCACCCAAAAAGGAGTATCGGCAGTCACTCCGAGCGAGTCGAAGAACTGGTTTACAAGGGTTTCGGGGAGCTTGGTGGATTCAAGTCCGGCACCCAGGGTGTAAGCACCGGCAGAGAAGAGCATCAGGTGCCAGGGGATATCGACGTCGTTCCACTTCACCACTCCTATGCCGGGAAGCAGGGCGATGACGGCTCCGATAAATGCCACGGTCGTAGCATCCAGACCGTGCAGCTTGTCAGTAGCCCACATTATCAGTACGCCCACAAAAATGGCTATAGCCTTGTACTCTTCGAAGCTCATCCTGCCCATAGATTCGAGCTCGCCGCGAAGCCTTTCCATACCTCCCTCAATCTGGGGTTTCTGCTCCTCCTTTTTCATAGGGAAGATGAGTTTCACTCCTATGATCCAGCCCAGAAGGATGATTACTATAGTCATCGGGAAACAGGCCACGAACCAGTCGCTGTAGCCTATTGTCGAGCCGTAAGCTCCCATAAACAGGGATATGGCCAGCAGATGGGCTCCCGAGCCTGTCATAAAACCGGTAGCGGCGACATTGATCTGGAAAAGGTTCTGCAGCACCAGGTTGCGGCCGAAATTATTCCTGTTGCCGTCTGCCGCTCCGTAAATCGCACATACCACCATAAAGATAGGAAGCAGGATGGTGGCCTTGGCTGTAGTTGCAGAGATGAAGGCGGACAGTACTATGTTGATAATCATAAAACTGAAGAAGATGCCCTGGGCGCTCCGGCCGAACTTCAGCACAAACCACAGGGCGAATCTTTTGGCCACACGGGTCTTTACGAGCATGCTCGCCAGCACGAAAGAGAGTATGTTCAGCCACATCACAGGATGGCCCAGCTGGGCAAAGGCCTCCTTTTGGCCGATGACCCCTGTAAGCACTATCAACAGTATGATTATCAGGGAAGTAAGGTAATTCGGAATAGCCTCTGTCATCCACAGAATCAAGCCGGCAAGAAAGATTGCCAGCATGGATTTTTCTGCCGCAGAAGGAAGAAAACTGATATCAATAACCCAATTGAAAAGGATGAAGACCAGAATGGCGAGCGGAGCCCCGCACATAGCCATTATCCTCTCAAATTTTGACTTCTGCATTTTGGGCAGTTTTTCGACCTTGTAGTTGTTCATATCCAGGGGGTCGAAATGCCTGTCGTTGTAGCTCGTGTCTGTCATAAGTTCTGTTTTAGTGTCCATTTGCACCTGCCGTCGCGGTCAGGCGGCGGCAGACGTTCGATATAATGCTTATTTCTTCCAGTTCTTGTACGGATTCTTCATCAGCATAGAGTTGTAGTACTTCACGTCTCCGGTGACCTCTTCGCCGAGCCACTCGGGCTTTACGAAGGCCTCGTCCTCGCTTGAGAGCTCAACTTCGGCAACGGTAAGTCCGTCATTGTCACCGTAGAACTCGTCCACCTCGTAGGTATGCTCTCCTGCATCCACCAGATAACGGGTTTTGTCAATCACACCGGGTTCGCAAATCTTCAAAAGCTCCTGAACCTCCTCGACGGGGATTTCCTTCTCCCACTCGAAACGGCTGGCTCCGCTCTGGTTGCCTATACCCTTGATGGTGATGTAGCCTTTCTCACCCTTCACCCTCACGCGTACCGTGCGCTCGGGAACAGAGCTGAGATAGCCCTGAGTGATGCGGGTGGCCTTTTTTGCAAACGGCTTGAAGTCGCCTGCGACCAAAAATTTCTTTTCGATTTCCTGTGCCATAGCCTTATTCGTTTGCAAGGGGTTTGTCCGACATTCCGATGACTCTCTTGATGGCCTGGAGATAGTTGATATTCTCCACACCCTCAAGTCCGCAGTCAGCGATGGTCTTCTTGATGTCCTCGATTTCGGTGGACTCGGAGTTGATTGTCACTACCTTGGCACCGTTGATGAGCACGTTTCCGACCTCGCAGATGGTGTCGTTCACCATATAGCCGAATCTCTGCTTGTGCACCCTTACTGCGGCGAGGTCAGGATTGGCTTTCACCATTGCGATGAACTCCTCGTAGGTGTAGGTATCCTTGTCAAGGGAGGGCATTTCGACCATGAATGCGGGGAAGACTTCCTTCTCGAGCACTTCTTTTGAGATGGGGAACTCGCCCTTCATGAGGGGATTCCACTGCTCAAGTCCGTCAACGGTCTGCACATAGGTCTTGATGTCCATTTTGCCGTTGCGGATTTTGGTATTGTTGATGTCGTTCTTGCGGGAGATGATATAAATCTCGTCGCTTTCCCTCTCCCATACCTTCTCGGGCACGGGGACAGACAGGCGGGCCATCCTCTTGTGGGCCTCACAGAAGCACTGGCCGAATGAGCGGAATTCGAAGCGGGGTTTCGAGATTTCTCCAATTTTAAGTTCTGCCATTGTCCGGAAGATTAAATGTTAGAGTGGTTGATGTCAGCTACTTTCTCTCCGTTCTTCTTTCCGAGGCTGGAGTCAGCATAAGCCCACTTACCGTTTCCGTCAGGGCAGCGGCTGAATGAATGATTCTTGTCGTTGTCATAACCTGAAACCTGGTTCCAGCCTGCGCCTTCCTCTCCGCGTACGAATGTGTCGAGAAGGCTGCCGTCAGCGGCATAGAGCTCGAGCTTGACGTTCTTCTTTCCTGAAAGACCTCCCTTGAAGATGTGGTCTTCGCTCTGGTACTTGTAATTGGGGTCACCGCCCTCCACCTCGTCAGCAAGGTCTGAGCTTTCGATGTACATCCAGGACTTTGCCTTGAGCTTAAGGTCGGCGGCAGTCCAGGTTGTGCTCTTTCCTCCTTCCTTGGAAGCATCGTACTTCACGATGTAGATACCCTTCAGAGACACTTCGGCGTCAGTGGTGTTGTAAAGCTCTATGGCTTTATTGTTGGCGTCAATCTCGTTGAACACGATGCCGCTCACCTTTGCGCCGTCGCCTTCATCGCCCTTTCCGTCGGTTCCGAATCCTTTCTCGCAGGAAACCAGAACGAGTGCAGCCATTGCTGCAAGTGCAAGATACTTTTTCATACTTTTTTGATTTTTAAATGATTTGATTGTTTTATTTTGTTAGATTAGAATGCAACCTGGAAACGGCAGGCTATCATATGGTAGCAGATGCCCTTGTTGCCTACGATATCGGCAGGAACCTTGCTCTTGACGCCGTTCTTGTCGTATCCGACAAACCATTTGGCAGCCTCATCGGTACCGTCGTTGGAACCCTTTCCGTTGGCGTACTTGTCATTCATGTTGTACTGATAGTTGATGACAAACTTCACGTTCTTGGTCGGGTAGTAGTTGATTCCGAGGGTGAAAGCGTGGGCGGAACCTCCGGCATAGTACTTCGAGCAGTTGAAGTCGGCATACTCATAACGGGCGCAAAGCTCCAGATCTCCCCAGCTCCTGCCGGGATTGATGCGGGTGTATTTTGCTCCGTCAGCATCGTAGTTCTGCTTGCCTCCGAAGAGCAGCCAGCCTGCCTGTACGTAATATCCCTGGGCGGTCTGGGGCTTGAGGTCGGCGGCGGGGATGACGGTTTTGGCAGGATCGAGGTATGCACTGCGGGCAATGTAAGCTCCCTCGTAACGCAGTCCGTTCCAGTGGCCTGCCATCTCAAAGGTGTAGGCCAACTCGTGGTCCAGACCCTTGATGGCGTCGGTGTCGAGGAATTTCTTGCGGTTGATGCTTGTGGAGTTGCGTGAAGAGTAACGGATGGCGTTGTAGCCGTCGGTAGAGGTCAGTTTGGGCTCGCGGTAAGAAACGGCAGCTCCGATGTGAAGCGATGCATTGTCCATTTTATAGAGGGGACGACCTACGATTTTGGCGGTGTAGGAAAGTCCCTCGTTCAGACCGTAGTCCTTGTTGCCGTCTTCCATTGCGGTCATCTCTTCGCTGCCCTTAAGCTCGGGCCCGAACACTCCGGCGCTCGTCCAAAGATAAGGAAGAGAATAAGTTACCGCTACACCGAGATGACGTGAAGGAGCAAGGGCGGTGACCATAGGGCGCTCCATGAACTGGAGGTAGCGGGAGGTGGTGTTGCGCTGGATGGAGAAGTTCTCTTTGAAATTACCCATCTTGATGGACAGACGGTCAACTCCGGTGTACTCCAGAATGGCATCCTTCAGCTCGGGGGTACCGCTGGTCCAGTCGGTGTCGATCTCTCCGTACCAGTTCTTGTCGAGCTGTGCCTTGACTGCAAAACGGGTGCGGCGCATGCTCATACCGTTACCGATCTGGACGAGGTTCTTGTCGTAACCGAAATATACGGCGGCATCTCCCTGGACGCGGACATCGAACCACATTTTGTAGTTCTGCTTCTTGTTCTGTAATACCAGGATACCATCCTGAAGAGTGGCGTTTACCGGAACGGAAGTCACTACCTGTCCGTACTGGTTCACATCGGTCTGCACTTCTTCGCTGCTCTGTGCCTGAAGGTTCAGGGCCGCAAGCGCTGCAAGAGTAATAAGGAATAACTTTTTCATTGTGTTGTGATTATTTTATATTGACTGTATATAAGTTACAAGATTGTCCCCTTTGCCCAAACCCAGCTTCTGACGGAGGCGGTAGCGGCTGATCTCGACGCTTTTGGGGGTTATATTCATAAGGGTAGCTATATATTTGCTGGAGAAGCCCAGTCGGAGCAATGTGGCCAGCCTTCGCTCCTGAGGGGTAAGGGAGGGGAAGGCCTCCGTGAGCTTGGCGTTGAAATCCTCGTGCAGGGATTCGGCCTGGGCGTAGAAATAGGAGGTATCCACATCCCTCTCGTAGGACAGCCGGTTTTTGATGTTGGCATCCAGCTCGGCCAGCAGTTCTTTTGTCCTGGACTCATCCTCGCTCTCGGAAAGTTCCCTGCACAGGCGCTGGAGGCTTTCCAGATAATCCCGCTGTTCGCATATGCTCAGGGCAATGTTCATAACCTCGGTCTTCTTTTTCTCAAGATTATCGTGAAGAGCCTGGTTCTCTGCCAGTATCAGATTGAGTTCCATATTGTTAAGCTCCCTTGCACTTTCGTATATCTGTTGCCTTTGGGACTCAAGCAGCTGCTCCGTCCGCCTCTTCTAAAGGCGTGAAGACCTGGTGAAATAGACAAGACAAAGGGCTGCAAAGGCTATGGCTACGATGGTCAGAACGGTATAGCTGGTCGACTGCGGGGCTGCCGCGTAAGGGCCCTGGATGCGGGTAAGGAAGGTCAACAGGTAGCTGGCCAACGGGCAAAGCAGGAAAGCATACACTCCACGCAGCATAGCCTGGCTTGAATGTCCCTCTCCAAGGACCAGGGATGCTCCCTCACGGGAAGCTGTGATAAGGGAAGCGACAGCGAGCGGAAGGGTAATCATCGGAGCGGGAAGCGGGATAAAGGACAGCAAAATGAGGGTAAGCGCCACTGCAAAGGCAACGGAAAGGGTGCAATAAGCTGAGTTGTCGTCCCATTGGGCGCTGGAGCGGGAAGCTTTGCGCAAAATGGTCCTGCCCAATATGGCGGCAGAAAGGAGGGCCACTGAAACGGCAATTATGCGCGAAGTGGTCCCGTCCAAAGCAGAATTGAGTTCCAGCGAGCTGACCAATCCGCCCCAATTGACTCCCAAACCGAGGGCACATAAAGGCATAAGTACCCAAAGGGAAGCCCTTGCAAACAAAGAAAGTTTGAGAAGGTGAATTGCGCGACCCTTGAGAGTGATTTTCAATAGGAAGGCGGCCAGCGCGCCTAGGCTAAAGCTCAGGACTGCTGATGCTATGATGGTTGCGAAAAAGCCTGGAAGAGAGGAGGATAGCAGCGAAGTAGCATTCAGTGCCAGGCAGGAAGAGAGGAAGCAGTAGGCAAATCCCGGACGAACGCCGAAATGGGCGGACGAAAGAATGACTATCAGAGATATAAGGCAGGAAATCAGTATCTCATAGACGCTGTCCGTACCATCTATCAAACTAGCCGCACCACCCTCCACTCGCGCGGAAGGGAAGAAAAGGGCGCAGACAAGCATCAGGGTAAAGCATAAGATGATAAAGAACCTGTTGCGGCTTATGCTTCCCGGCATAAAAACGGAAAGCAGTTCGGAAAGCTCTGAAGAAAAGAAGCATACCGATGCGGCGGAAAGGACAAATATGAGCAACAGGTAATCCATATATATTATAGGGCTCTGCGTATGGTCATAACGGCGAGCTGGTCGGCGACATTGGCAGCCTGTTTGGACAGAGTTTCGATATGAAGGGCGAAGTAGCGCAGATGGAAACGCTCACTGAGCTTGAGCGAAGTCATTTTGTGGAACACAGTACGTTTGATGGCCTGGGACTGCTTGATGGCCTCTTTTTCATAATAGTAGCTGCGCTGTATCTTGTCGGGAACGCTTTCAGGAAGTTTGAAGTATGCTTTGGCGGCAGGTACGACTGCCTGGGCGGCATTGCAAGAAAGTTCAGTGAGCTTCAGGAAATCGGAATTCAGTTCGGAAGGGACAAAGGGTGTTTCAATCTCGAACTGGGTCAGGGAATCGTTGAGGGTGTCGGTTATGGTGCGGGTCTTCTCGAAAAGGCGCATTATGTCGGCGCGCGAGCGTTCCAGCACGGTTTGGGTGTACAGGGAGTTTTCGAGAGAGCGGCGCAGGACCTCTATTTCGGCCTGGAGTTCAGCCATGCTGCTTAGCTTTTGGTTGAAGGCCTGCTGTCCGTCATAAAGGTAGTTGCGGACACCTTCTTTGAAAACGAGAAGCTGTTGGTCCATCAGATCGAAGTAGCGGTCTATATCCTGGATTAGTTTGTCTGTTTTCTTTCTTCCGAACATTTTTTCTGTCATTTCATATCACAAATATACCAAAAATCGCATTGTAGAGTTATTAAGATTTTGTAACAATGGCACAACAATGCAGTATTTTGGGCCTTATTTTATTATTGTTCAATCATTTAATGATGGCATTGATTTATGGACAAAATTGCTTATATAGAGTTTTTGTAGAGTTATAGTTAAGCTCTGTTAATGTCATAAGCTTGATTTTAAAAGCCAGCCTGTCCTATAATTTCGACCAAAGCACCTCCACCTGTCCTTTCGAGCAGGCCAAGCCTTCCCACTGTCATTTCGACCAAGCGAAGCGCGCGGAGAAATCTCTTTAGCACGGCGGCAGCTGCGGCATCGGAGATATGTTCCTCAGGGACCGCTTTTGCTCGCCTACGGCTCGTATAGCGCTTGCAAAGTCCCGTTCGGAACATACCATCCGCCTGCCTTTGCGGCTGCCTCCCTCTGTCATTTCGACCAAGTCTTCCTTCCCCTGTCATTTCGAGCGAGCGAAGTCTTCCCCCTGTCTAAGAGAGCGAGCGAAGCGAGTCGAGAAATCTATTCATTCTCCCCAAAAAAAGAAGCGTTCTTTAGAGCAAATAGTTTATCTTTGTAAGATTATAGGAAAATCAACAAATTAAAATATGGGATATCTGATATCAGGAATACAGCAGGTCGGTATAGGTGTAGAAAATTTCACCGAGGCCTGGAAATGGTACATCAACATTTTCGGAGTTGATGTGCGCGTACTGGAAGACGACACAGTTGCAGAGCGTATGCTCCCCTATACCGGAGGGGTTCCGCAGAAGCGTCACGCCTGCATAGCCCTCAATCTTCAAGGAGGCGGCGGATTCGAAATCTGGCAATACTCCCAGAGAAAGCCTCAGACCTGTCCGTTCGAGGTACAGGTTGCTGACCTTGGTGTGTTCGCCGCGAAAATAAAGAGCCGCGACGTAGCCGCTTTCAGGGAACTTACCCTTAAGAAATACGATAAAGTGGGGCCGCTTTCTTCCCTGCCTGACGGCACGCCCTGCTTTCTTCTGACTGACCCCTGGGGCAACACATTCCAGATTGTAGAAGACAAGTCAATCTATATCGAAGACCACAAATTATGCGGAGGAGTTGTAGGAGCTCTTGTGGGAACCAGGGATATCGATGCCCTGATGCCGCTCTACACCCGGGTTCTTGGCTACGACAAAGTATTATATGATGTGCAGGGGAAGTTCGACGACCTCGGCTTTATGAAAGGCGGCGACGGGACTTTCCGCCGTGTGTTGCTCGCCTGCTCAGAGGAGAGGAAAGGCGCTTTGGCTCCCGTATACGGAGCGAGCACCATAGAGCTCGTGCAGTCTTTGGAAAGAGAACCCAGAAAGATTTACGAAGGCCGCTACTGGGGCGACCCCGGCTTCATCCAGCTGTGCTTTGACGTGACAGATATGCGTGCTCTCGAGAAGGCTTGCCGCGAGGCCGGATACCCCTTCACCGTGGACAGCTGTCCCAACGGAGAGAAGTTCGATATGGGAGAGGCCAGCGGCCACTTCACCTACATCGAGGACGCTGACGGGACTCTAATCGAGTTTGTCGAAGCCCACAAGATCACGATTCTCAAAAAGCCGCACATATATATAGATATGCTCGCACGCAAGCGCGACAAGGCTCTTCCGAAGATTATGCTGCGGCTGATGGGGCTGTTCAGGGTTAAGTTCTAGAGTATGTCAAGAGTTTGGATAACCGGGGCAAGCAGCGGAATAGGCGCCGCCTGTGCCCGCGAGTTTGCCCGCAGAGGATTTTCGCTGGTCCTGTCGGCAAGGCGCAAAAGCGAACTGAATCTCAGGGCCGAGGAGTGCCTCAAGCTGGGTGCCGAAAAGGTGGAAGTGCTCGCTTTTGACCTTAGCGACAAAGACTCTCTCGAGAGTGCGGCCCAGAAGGCTTGGGATGCATTCGGAGGACTTGACATCTTCTTTTGCAACGCAGGCATCAGCCAGCGCTGCGATGTGGCGGAGGCGGACCTTGAGACCGTAAGACGGATTTTCGAGGTGGACTATTTCTCGCCATACATCCTTACCAAAACAATCCTGGGGAAAATGCTGGGCAACGGAGGAGGACAACTTGCGTGCACATGCAGCATTGCAGGACTCTTCGGAAGCCGGCACAGGAGCGCGTATTGCGGATCGAAGGCGGCGCTTCAGAGGCTGTACGAGACGATCGATGCGGAGTACTACGACAAAGGCATCAAGACCACAGTCATTATCCCCGGCAGGGTTCAGACCCCCATTTCGCTATCCGCCCTTGAGGCAGACGGGAAGGCGCACAATGTTATGGATCCAGGGCAGAAAAACGGGATCAGCGCCGAGAAGGCAGCAAAGAAGATTGTTCGCTCTATACTTCGCGGCAGAAAGGAAGTGCTGGTGGGCGGCTTCGAGCTTGCCACAGCCTATATCAAGCGCTTCATCCCGTGCCTGAGCCGGGCCATATCGCGAAAAGTGAACAACTGACGGCGCTATCTTCGTAATAAAACCTGCAACTATTGAAAAAAATTTAAAAAAATTTTGCAGATACAAATATTACTTGTATATTTGCAATCCCGAAACGCAAGTACGGGTAACAATCCTCTTTAGCTCAGTTGGTTAGAGCACCTGACTGTTAATCAGGGGGTCGTAGGTTCAAGTCCTACAAGGGGAGCAACTAAAAATAACCTGCTGAAATTCAGCAGGTTATTTTTCGCTTTATTAATCATCTAATGTTAATTCTCCCGGACAACAACATCCACTTGTCCATCAGGCAACTTGGGGAATAAATATGCATTATAAAACACGCGGACATCTTGGAATACAGACCGTTTGAAGTCTATATATAGTGTGGCTTTACCCTTATTAACAATAATACGCTGATCGTTCACGAAAGAACGAGTACCTCCAGACATACAGCATACTACCAAAGAATAATTGGAAAGCATTGATTCTGGCCAGCTGATTTCTACACCCTCCTTATTCTGGATACCACTCAGCAAATTCTGGTCATTAAGAACATACGCGGTAGGAGCACTAACCTTGCCTCCCGATAGTCTTGAAAAGATTGCGCCCGCCACACTCATGTCATTGAAGGCTTCTGTCAACTGTGACCCATATACCACGCTGACATCCAACGGCATAATCGCGTCCTTGTTTGCCGGATCGAAAATTGCATCAACATCATCCTTCGAGCAACTTAGACAGACGCAAATCATACTAAGTGCCAGAGCCAATTTGGTTAATCGTTTCATACGTAAATGCATTAGTTCGTTAAAAATTCAATAAGTTATGCGGCCTTGGCTGTGAATAGCTTATATATTCTCATTTGACTGCGGGTCGAGGGCGAAGCCGGATTGGCTGACCTCCAGCTGCTTAGTCACAGCCTTCGAGAACTCGAACGGGTCGTCGATAAAGGATACGCCCAAGCTGAAACCGGCGCCGAGCACGCTTACTGTTCCGTAGTTGAACATCCGCCCTATCCAGGACTGGTTCGAAACTGCCCCTCCGCACTTAAGAAGCCTTACATCGACAACATCTCTTCTCAGCACTCCGAACTGCTTTATGACCCTTTTGTTAGTCAGGACAAGTTCAGTGCATAGTTGATGTAGCAGGCGATTGACAAAACCCAGGGCCCAGACTGCCGCGAAAGCTCCCACTACATATGGCCTGGACTCGTCACTTTCAAACCACGAATTCCAGCCGATAAAAAGAACAAGGGCCACGATAATCCAAAAGAAAGGGGGCATAAGGAACATATTGCTCTTCTTTGCCCGGGCCACGATGTACTCGTCTTCCATCAGTACTCTTTTGTCAAAAGCCATAATGCGATAGGTTTAATGCTTTCCAAATATACTTATTCTTCCGCTCTTTTCAAAAAATCTTTTCCCCATACCGCCACTGGCTCTTCCTGCCTGCTGAATTCAAGTGTAAAAAATAAGTCCAGCAGAAAGGCAGGACTCTATTTCTTAATAAAGATAAGGAATGATTTCAATATTCCGAATTATGGCCGCCCAGAATCTTTAAGGATGCAGCGCATCGGAATAGATTTCTCCACGCGCTTCGCTTGGTCATAGAAAAAGAAATGACAAGGCGATGCGCTGCGAGATAAAGCATACAGCTTGCCGCAGCTGCCGCCGTGCTAAAGAGATTTCTCCGCGCGCTTCGCTTGGTCGAAATGACAAATGGAGTAGTGGCGCTAGTCACCTGGTCCCTCGTGCAAATCACCTCGCACGGGGAAGTTTACGAAATCACTGACTATAAACAAGATGGCAATCTGCCCTATGTAAGGTGAGGACAAATTGTTGCCACCTCGCACAGCTTTATCGCTAACTCCTTGATAATCAATAATGGCTTATTCAAGGTGATTTGCTCGAACAAAAACGACTGCTATGACAGGGGTAGGCAGCCTGCCTGCTGAGGGCAGTAAAAAAAAGACAGCATCCGAAGATGCTGCTTTCAGTGCGGGCGAAGGGACTCGAACCCATACGCACGAGGCACCAGATCCTAAGTCTGGCTTGTCTACCAATTTCAACACGCCCGCCCGTAGGGAGCAAAGGTAGAAAAAAAGCTTCAGACTTCAAAACAGTTTTACCCCATAATCAATCCGACATCGAGGCAATCAGCTTGTCGAGCTCTGACTCGGAGATGTTGCCGTCGATTGCAATGAACGAAAGCTCGCCGTCCTTTTCCGCGCACAGAAATACAAAACTCTCAATCTGCGTGCCTTTCTTGACGGTATAGATGCTCACCTTCTCCCCGTCGTCCTTTGCTTCCATCATAAGCTCGTACTTCCCCGAAGAGACCATCTTCCTTACCTCCTTCTCCATCTCCGCAGCTATTGCAGGAGTCTCGCATTCAAGCACATACATCACATCCAGAGACTGCACCAGCTTCGTCACATCCACACCTTCCGCCGCATCGCCCAGCGAAGGCAGGCTGCCCATCATCCTGAACATGGCAGGTGAGATATACACTGCGCTCACCCCTTCGCAATCCGAATACTTGTTGTAGATGCTCTTTCCGCTCTGGGAAAAAGCCGCCAGCGGCAGCAACACTGCCATAATGCTTAAAACTATCCTTTTCATACTTAACTATTTATTCATTATTGTTTCCATAATATCAAGAGGCTTTCCGACCTTCTCTCCCCCATCCTTTGCCATACTCAGGCCCTTGTCCATTTTGCCTCCCATATAATTCAGGGTCCGCTGAAGTTCTGCGTAGGCCTCCTCGGGACTCGAGAAACTGTCCTTCGGGCCTGCCGGCCGTAAAACAAAGACCGCAGCAAGAGACAAAGCCAGTGCGGCACAGACAGGAGCGGCAAACTTCAGAGTCCTTCGGCGCTCCCTTCCGAGTGTTCCGAGCCTTTCCGCCTCGCTGAAGACCGCAAGACTCTGCTCGAGCGCCGCTTTCACTTCCTCTGAAGCAGAGGGACAGGCCGAGCTGCGCTCTTCGAGCTCTTCAAGGCTCATTCTTTCAATATCTTCGATTCGTGCCATAATTACACCTCCATTGATTTCAAAGCTTTTCTGATTTTTCTTCTCGCATTGCTCAAATGCACCCGCACTGAGAGGGAGCTCATCCCGCACAAAGTCTCGATTTCTTTATAATCTCTTCCCTCAAAAGCCCTGAGGACCAGCACCTGCCTTTCGCCGGGAGAGAGAATCTTCAGCAGAGAGCGAACAAGCCTCGAATACTCGCAGGCTTCATAACGGCTCTGCGGCTCATCCGATACCGGCGCCAAAGCCTCAGGGCTCTCTTCCATTCGAGCTTCACTATGGGTTTTCCTGCTTCTGAGCACATCCAGACAATGATTTCTCATCACGCTGATGCAATAAGCCCTGGGATTGGAAAGCGAAAGCAGTGCATCCGAACCCATCTTCCACAGCTTCAGATACACATCCTGAAGGGCATCGGAGGCGTCACTCTCGGACTCAAGAATGTACAGCGCAACCTTGTACAGAGTGTCCTGGAAGGGCAGAATCTCCTTTATGAAGCGTTCGGAATTCATTTTGCCTCGGCTACCAGAGCAGCTACATCTTCCATCCTGATAGAGCCGCTGAAAGCAACCAGCCCACCTTCAGAAGGCATAAATACAACTACATTTCCAAGCAGGGCGCTACCCTCGTCATAATCTCCGTATATTTCCACCGTCTCCCCTTCGTCCTTTACCGACATCAGGAGCTCCATACTTTTGAGCACTTGTTCGACCTTGGCATTGAAAGAGTCACGGTCAGCCTTGCGGCTGTCTTCATAATCCACCACCATCATCCTCTTTATGCCTTTGAGGATATTGATGGCCTGGCGGTCGTCCGGATCAGCCTCCATCTTTGCAGCCGTGCGCATCAGAGACATAGCCATAGGGCCGAGATTGACCACCTCGAAGCCTTCCTTCCCCTTATACTCCTGGCACAGACTCTTCAGGGACTCTACAGGAGGCCTTTTGGCGAGCAGCTCAGAATAGGAGAAGAGCAGCAGCAAGGCAAAAAGTGCAAACAAATACTTTTTCATGTTCAATTCTTATGTTTTACAATTATACTGATTTTTGTTGTCCGTTTGCCCAATAGACGAAATAAAAAGAAGATTGTTAAGGAAAGTTCATATATTTACACGATAAAAATAAAAGTAATGAAATACACCAAGTCACTGCTGCTTGCATCATTTGCCGCTACCCTTCTATTGAGCTCCTGCGCTCAAAAAGAAAAGCTCAAGACAGGGGACCTTGTATTTGTAAAGATTCCCGTTGAATACAATCTGGAAGAAGATTCTATGGCCCAGGCTATAGGAGAAGCCACCTCCGGGGAGAATGAGATGAACGTAATCCACGTCGCGATTCTCGAAATGGAAGACGGGAAGCCGTGGATCATCGATGCCACCATCAGCCACAATGTGGACAGGCACCCTCTGGACACCTTCCTCAAGGACTTCACGCTAAAGGACGGCAGCCTTCCGGAGTTTGAAGTCAAGCGCCTGAAAGACAGGTCACTGCAAAAGAATGCCGGGCAGTTCGTTCTCAACGCCAGGCAGTATCTCGGACAGGGATATGACCTGTACTTCAAATCAGGCAACGGAATGATGTACTGCAGCGAACTGGTACAAAACAGTTACCTGCGGCCTGACGGCAGCTTCATCTTTCCGTCCCTGAAAATGAACTTCAAGGACGGGAACGGAGAGATGCCCATATATTGGGAGCAGCTGTTCGAGCGTCTGGGCGAGAAGGTCCCCCAGGGCGAAGACGGCACCAATCCCTCTCAGATGAGCCTCGACCCGGCTCTCAGGACAGTAAAAGCCGCCTTCCCTCCCGAAGACTCAGGCCGGTAGAAGGCTCTTTTTAAATTGCTTAATATTGAGTACCTTTGTACTCTATTTTAATAAAAAGAAATAAGAATATGTCACTGCATATCTCAGAGAAAACGGCCCTGATGCCTTCATCTGCAATCAGAAAGCTCGTACCCCTGTCCGATGCCGCCGAAGCGAAAGGCATCAAAGTGTATCACCTCAACGTCGGAGCCCCCGACATCAAATCCCCCGATTGCGCAATAAATGCGGTAATGGAGCGTTGCGCAGGTATGCACCATCTCTCCTACACCAACTCAGCTGGTCTGATTCAGCTGCGCAGGGACCTTGTCGAGAAGTACTACCGCAAAATAGGCATCGACATCGAAGTGAGCGAACTGCTGGTGGAAGTGGCCGGCAGCGAAGCCTTCGCATCCGCTATGCAGATAGCCGCCGACCGCGGTGACGAAATCATAGTAATAGAGCCGTACTACACCAATTATCAGACATTTGCATACCTGAATGGCATCACTCTCAAGGCCGTACATACCAGCATAGAGAACGACTTTGCCATCCCCGACATCTCCGAGTTCGAGGCTCTGGTCACTGACCGCACCCGCGCCGTACTGATAAGCAACCCCTGCAACCCCTCCGGCAAGCTCTTCACAAAAGAGGAAATGCTCAAAATCGGGGATTTCTGCAAAAGGCACGACCTCTTCCTTATCTCGGACGAAGTGTACAGGGAGTTCTGTTATACAGACGAGCCTCACTTCAGCGCGATGAACATCCCCGGCTGCGAGCAGAACGTTATTCTTGTCGATTCAGTATCAAAAAGATACAACCTGTGCGGAGCCCGCATCGGCTGCATCATCTCGCACAACAAGGAGGTGATGGCCGCCGCCTTGAAGTTCGCTCAGAGCAGGCTCTGCCCGCCGGTGCTGGGCCAGTATGCCGCAATCGGAGCGCTGGACACCCCGCAGTCCTACTTCGACGAAGTCAAGAAAGAATACATAGCCCGCAGGGACTGCGCCGTAAGGATGCTTAATGCCATCCCGGGAGTCAAGGCCTCAATGCCCTACGGAGCCTTCTACACCATAGCCGAGCTGCCCATAGACAATGCCGAGGACTTCTGCCGCTGGATGCTCGCGGAGTTCAGCCACGACGGGGCGACCACTATGGTAACCCCTGCCGCCGCATTCTACAAGACCCCCGGAGAGGGCAAGAATCAGGTCAGGGTGGCCTATGTACTGGAGGTGGGAGAGCTCGAAAAGGCTATCAACACCCTCGCTCTGGGACTCGAGCAGTACCTTCAGAGCCGATAGCACAATTGTACTAAAACCTGAATCATGAAACCTGATTTCAAAACCTTGGCCGAGCTCTACGAGAGCTCCACTGCCCGCTTTGCCAAAAGGCCGGCGGTGCGCTTCGTCGACGGAGGCCAAAGCTATACCTTTGCCCAGTTCAGGGAGAGTTGCGACAATCTCTCCCGCATCCTTTCCACCTTCGGAATAGGCGCCAACGACAAAGTCGCCATACTTTCCGAAAACATGCCCCATTGGAGCATCGCCTTTTTCTCTATAGTTTCTTTCGGAAGAGTGGCCGTGCCGATGCTCCCCGAGCTCTCGCACGACGAAGTCGAGAACATCCTTTCGCACTCCGAGGCAAAAGCAATATTCGTCTCCAAAAAGCAGCTTCCCAAGCTGAGCGAGCAGACTCTCCAGAGGCTCAATCTGGTCATAGACATAGAGACTTTCACCTTCATCAAGGCCGAGGACAGTTCCTACACCTGTGACGGAAAGGTCAGCATTCCCGCCGCTTTGGACACCGCGGCCATCATCTACACCAGCGGAACCACAGGCAAGGCAAAGGGCGTAATGCTCTCGCACAGGAATTTCTGCGCCAATGTGCTCTCTTCGTACTACTGCCACAAAATCGGCCGCAGGGACGTGATGCTCTCCATCCTTCCTATGGCCCACACATATGAGATGAGCATAGGACTGCTCTATCCCTTTGCGACAGGAGCAAGCGTACAGTACATCCAGAAAGCACCTACGCCCAGCATACTGATGGCTTCCCTGAAGAAGGTAAGACCCACCGCTATGCTTTCAGTGCCTCTGATTATCGAGAAGGTGTATAAGTCCAGCATAGTTCCCACCATAAACAAGAGCAAGTTCCTCACTTTCCTTAACGACCATATCCAGTGGCTGCTGCACCTGCTTGTCGGCATAAAGCTCAAAAAGACCTTCGGTGGAAGGCTCAAGTTCTTCGGTGTGGGAGGTGCGAAACTTGACCCTACCGTCGAAGAGTTCCTCAAGAAAGCAGGCTTCCCCTATGCCATTGGCTACGGCCTTACGGAGACTGCTCCCCTCATCTGCGCCGCCGCTCCCTCCAAGACCAAGGTCGGATCCACCGGACATCCCGTGCCCGGCATCCAGATTCGTCTGGACAATGTAAACCCCGCTACCGGTGAGGGAGAACTGACGGTTAAGGGCCCCATCGTAATGCAGGGTTATTACAAAGACTACGAAAGGACAATGTCGGTAATGAGCCTGGACGGATGGTTCCACACCGGAGACCTTGCCTGCGCTGACAAAAAGGGTAGAATATACATCAAGGGAAGACTCAAGAATATGATACTCAGCGCATCGGGAGAGAACATCTACCCCGAGGAAATCGAAGCGGTCGTCAATTCGATTGAAGGTATAGCAGAATCCCTGGTAGTGGAAAGGGACGGAAAGCTGGTGGCTCTGGTGCAGTTCAACGACAACATCCTGGACTGGAACCTTGAAGGCGAGGACAAGTTCATAGAAGAGCTGGAAGCCAAGAAGAAGGCCATAATGGAGTTTGTGAACGCAAGAGTGAGCAAATTTTCGAACATCAAATCGGTCGAAGTCCAGAAGGAGCCTTTCATCAAGACAGCCACCCATAAAATCAAGCGTTTCCTCTATGAAAAGCAGAAAAAGCAGTAGTCGGAGATGAAGAGAATTACGCGCATACGCACAACTGTATCACTCATTCCGATTATTTTCCTGATTGCTCTTCTTGCTGTCAACATAGGCATTTACGGGAGCGATTCCATACTCGGAGCGAGCCAGGTGGTTCTGCTGCTGAGCTCGGCGCTATGCATCGCTCTCTCAATGCTCTTTTTCAAAATCCCCTGGAGCTCTTTCGAGCAAGCCATAAGGGAGAATGTAGCAGACGTGACTTCAGCCATCCTGATTCTCTTCCTCATCGGTGCCATTTCCGGCACCTGGACAGAGAGCGGAGTCATCCCGACTTTCATCTACTACGGGATGAGAATCATATCGCCCCGCTTTTTCCTCGTGTCCGCCTGCCTTATCTCTGCGGCCGTATCGGTAATGATAGGCAGCAGCTGGACCACTATCGCCACTATTGGCGTGGCCCTTCTGGGCATAGGGCGGGCTGAAGGTTTCAGCGACGCGATGATTGCCGGGGCCATCATATCCGGGGCTTATTTCGGGGACAAGATATCGCCCCTGTCAGACACCACGGTTATGGCCTCCTCGCTGAACTCCGTGCCGCTGTTCTCCCACATACGCTATATGATGCTGACCACCGTTCCTTCGATGCTCATCACCCTGGTCATCTTTCTGGTTCTGGGGCTATTGCAGGGAGGAGAGCACAGCGAGAGCATAGCGGTGTACTCAGATGTACTGAGCTCCAAGTTCAACATATCCCTGTGGTTGCTCATAGTACCTCTGATCACGGCCCTTCTGATTGCCAAACGGCTCCCCGCCCCTATCGTCCTCACCTTGTCGGCCATCACGGCGGCCATCGCATCGCTGATAGCCCAGCCTCACATTATCAGCGAGATAGGCTCTACAGTAGTAACGGACGGGCCCGAGTGGAAAGTGAAATTCGCCGGAGTGGTCTCTTCTGTATTTGACAGCGTAAATCTCAGCACCGGCAACAGCGATGTCGACTCCCTGGTTGCCTCCCGGGGCATGGTGGGTATGCTCAACACGGTGTACCTGATAATATGCGCAATGTGCTTCGGCGGTGCTATGAAAGCCAGCGGAATGCTTCGCCACCTGACTTCTCTCCTTCTGCCCTTCTGCAGGGGCAGGTTCGGGCTGGTGGCTTCAACCGTTCTTTCCGGCACCGCGCTGAACGGAATAGTATCCGACCAGTACCTTGCCATCATATTGACTTCCAATCTGTTCAAGGATATTTACAAGAAACGGGGTTATGAGCCCAGACTGCTCAGCCGCAGCGTAGAAGACTCTGCCAGCATCACTTCGGTGCTCTTCCCCTGGAGCAGTTGCGGTATGACCCAGGCCACGGTGCTCGGGGTTCCTACGCTCACCTACCTTCCTTTCTGCTTTTTCAACATCATCAGCCCTCTGATGAGCCTGCTGGTGGCGGCCATCGGATACAAGATATTCCGCCCCGGGGAGCCTAAAGAGACGAAGGCTCCGGGAGAGGCAAATCAGTAAGTTCAGCAATTGAGGAACAGGAGCAGGCGGGCGGGGCGCTACAGCAGTTCGGCTATATCGTAAATCAGCCTTTCGGTCTTCTCCCAGCCAAGACAAGGGTCAGTGATGCTCCTTCCATAGACGTTCTCTCCAGCCTTCTGGCAGCCGTCTTCTATGTAAGACTCTATCATCAAGCCTTTTACCAAACGCTTTATGTCCGCGTTCAGACTTCTGCTGTGAAGTATCTCCTTGCTTATCCTTATCTGCTCAAGATACTTTTTGCCTGAGTTGGAGTGGTTCGTATCCACTATCACGGCAGGATTCTGGAAGTGGCCGGAGCTGTACAGATCCGAGAGCTCGGCGAGGTTCTCGTAGTGATAGTTGGGATGGGACACTCCTCGGGAGTCCACATAGCCCCGGAGAATGGCGTGGCTCAGAGGATTGCCCTTGCTCTCCACCTCCCAGTTGCGGTAGATGAAGGTATGGGGGCTCTGCGCCGCCTGCAGGGCATTCATCATAACGGACAAGCTGCCTCCCGTAGGATTCTTCATCCCCACGGGGATATCCAGTCCGCTCGCAGTCAGGCGGTGCTGCTGGTTCTCCACCGAGCGGGCACCTACTGCCACGTATGAAAGCAGGTCGGAGAGGTATTTGTGGTTCTCGGGGTAGAGCATCTCGTCAGCGCACGAAAAGCCGGTCTGGTTGATGGCTTTCATATGCAGCTTGCGTATCGAAATCAAGCCCTTGAGCATATCCGAATCGGCGTGGGGGTCAGGCTGGTGGAGCATTCCCTTGTAGCCTATGCCTGTAGTACGGGGTTTGTTTGTATAGATTCTGGGAACTATCAGCACTTTGTCGGACACCTTCTCCTGTACTTCCCGAAGGCGCGCGATATAATCCAGAACCGCATCCTCCCTGTCCGCAGAACAAGGTCCGATGATGAGGAGAAACTTGTCGCTCTGCGAAGTGAAAATCTTCTTTATCTCTTCGTCGTTTGCCTTCTTGCAAGCGGCCCCTGCCTCGGAAATCGGATACATCTCCTTGATTTCCTGGGGGATGATGAGCTTGCGTTTGAATATCATGTTCATATTCGCGCCTTCTTTATTTAAGATAGTCAGTTCCGAACCGCTGGGCGAGGCAGTCGCATAGCACAATAGAGAGCAGGGCATCGACTACGGGACATATCCTGCGCACTATTGCTGGGTCGTGCCTTCCCTTGAGACTCAGGTCAATATTCTCCTCTTTTATGAAATCCACACTCTGCTGGGGCTTGAATATGGAAGGTGTAGGTTTTACTGCAAGGCTGAACACTATGGGAGATCCGTTGCTGATGCCGCCGTTTATGCCCCCGTTATGGTTGCTCAGGCTCACTATCGAGCCATCTTCAGTGTAACGCAGAGGATCGTTCGCCTCGGAACCTTTCATAGCGCAGAGCGCGAATCCGCTCCCGAACTCTATTCCCTTCACTCCGCCAAGAGCGAACATGGCGCGGGAAATGTCGCCTTCCAGCGAATCGAACCAGGGCTCGCCAACTCCCTGGGGCATACCGCATACGGCTGTCTGGATGACGCCTCCGGCAGAATCCCCTTCCGAGGCGCAGGAGAGTATATGGTCCTGCATCCTTTCGCCGGCCTGAGCGTCAAGCACGGGGAAAAGCCTTTGGGAAAGGCTCGAGAGGTCCCCTGCCACATCTGGGCCGAAAGGGCGGTCATTTACAGGTCCGCAGGAGAGTATATGGGAGCCTATCAGTATGCCCTTTCTTCTCAGGGCGTCAAGGCAGATGGCACCTGCTGCGACGATAGCCGCAGTAACCCTTCCGGAGAAATGTCCTCCGCCTCTGGGGTCCTGGAAGCCGTGATACTTCATCTGGGCCGTGAGGTCGGCATGAGACGGGCGGGCGGGGCCGAACTGATAGTCGGTGCTGCGCACGTTTTCGTTGGGTATCAGAACTGCAAGGGGCGTCCCGGTCGCAAGGCCGTCCTTCACTCCGCTTACTATCCTGAAGTCGTCCTTCTCGACCCTCGCGCTCTCTCCCCTTCCGGAAGGCCTTCTTTTCTTCAGGCACTCCGCGATAAAGCCTTCGTCCACTACAAGGCCAGGCGCAAGCCCGTCCAGCACGGCACCTACAAAAGGCCCGTGGCTCTCCCCGAAAATGGTGAGTATCACGCTATTGCCAATGGAGTTCTTCATCAGAACGAACCGGCGAGTTTGAGTTTGTCACAGAGGGTACCAAGCTCCCGCAGCATGCAATCGCCGTCTTCAGAGTAGATATTGCCATCCAGCTCGAGATAAAAATAATAGTTCCACTTAAGGCCCTTCATAGGGCGGGAACGCAGGCAGGACATATTGTAGCCGTGCGCACCTATAATATTCAGGGTCTTGGCAAGGCTTCCGGCTTCGTTGCAGACTGTGAACATCAGGATGAAACGCGAAGACTTGCGTCTTGAACGGCTGCTGTCACTGTTCATCGAGCGGCTGAAAGCTGCATAACGCAAGGTCGAACGCCCGTCCTCCTGCTCCGTGATACGGTTGATGTACAGGCTTCCGGCGAACATAAGGTCGAGCACGGCGCTGACCTCTCCACTGCGGCTGTCCTCCAGTGGCAGCACGGCAACGTCGCTCCCCCCGTTCTCACAGGAAGCATAAGCCTGCTGATAATCAGGATATTCGACAATCTCAGCTCCGGGATACATCTCTGAGGCCATAGCCTTGGAATCGGTGCAGCAGGCTATCCTCAGACCGTCCATCAGGGAATACTGGTACTTTTTGGAGATGTCCATCATACTCTGCTGGAAAAGGGGGTAATACTCCCTTATCGCATCGTCCTTAACCAGAGCGCAGCCCTTGCTGATGAGCTCGGCCTCCCGGCTGGGATCCTCTACGCAAAGGCCTCTTTCCTTCTTATACTGAGCCACTTTGGCACACTCCGTCATACGCCTCTCAAAAAGCGAAGCCAGAGCGGCATCTATCTCCGAAATGCTCTTTCTGATGTCTTCAAGTTTATCCATTGTACCCCCTAGGCGAATCGAACGCCTATCGTAGGAACCGGAATCCTAAATTTTATCCATTAAACTAAGGGGGCGGAACCGAATGGCAAATATACCGAAAATTTACGTACTTTTGTAAAAATATACAAATTAAAATATGAAACCGAACATGAAAATCTTTGATATATTTTCGCCCAAGGGCGATATCAAATGATTTTCATCGTGAGAGTGAGCGATAGCGAACGGCTATCATACTCTCACAAAATTTTTATAAATGTAAAAATTTTTGATAGTATGAAAAGAGCTTATGTATTCCCCGGACAGGGTGCCCAGTTTTCCGGAATGGGCAAAGACCTATACCAAAGCAGCGACAAGGCCCGCGAAATGATGGAAAAGGCCAACGACATCCTCGGCTTCAGGCTTACCGATGTGATGTTTGAAGGCAGCGACGAGCAGCTCAGGGCCACCAACGTCACCCAGCCTGCTATCTTCCTGCACTCAGTATGCCTCGCCCTGTGCAGTCCCGAGCTTCCTAAGCCCGATATGGTGGGAGGCCACTCGCTTGGCGAATTCTCGGCCCTTGTGGCTTGCGGGGCGGTCAGCTTCGAAGATGCACTGAGGCTTGTTGCCGTGCGCGCCGCCCAGATGCAGCTCTGCTGCGAGGCTGTTCCAGGCACTATGGCGGCTGTGATAGGCCTGAGCAACGAAGAAGTCGAGAGAGTATGCCGCGAGGCTGAAGGGATAGTGATTCCTGCAAACTACAACTGCGACGGGCAGGTGGTTATTTCAGGCCAGAAAGAAGCCGTGGCCAGAGCCTGCGTGCTGATGAAGGAGGCCGGTGCCAAGAGGGCGCTCGAGCTGAGCGTGAGCGGAGCTTTCCACTCCCCTCTTATGGAGCCCGCCGCCGAAGAGCTTGCAAAAGCCATAGAAAAGACCGAGGTAAGGGAGCCGTTCTGCCCTATCTATCAGAATGTTACCGCCCAGGCAGAGACCGACCCCGCAAGAATAAAGGAGAATCTTCTCAAACAGCTGACTTCTCCCGTGAAGTGGACCCAGACAGTCAAGAATATGCTCGCTAACGGAGCCGTAGAGTTCAAAGAACTAGGCCCCGGAGCAGTACTCCAGGGCCTTATCAAGCGTATTTGCGCTTCCGAAGGGAAGAGCGCGGTGATACTTTAAACTCCGCCGAATGCGCTGTATCCGCCGTCCACAGGGATGACGATACCGGTAACGAAAGAAGAAATATCACTAAGCAGATAAAGCATAGTGCCTACCAGATCCTCCGGCTCACCGAATTTGTGGGTCGGAGTATTTGCTATAATCTTCTTTCCGCGGGGCTTCAGCTCACCGGTCTGCTCATCTGTAAGCAGGAAGCGGTTCTGGTCGGTGAGGAAGAAGCCGGGAGCGATGGCGTTGCAGCGTATACCCATCTGGGCAACGTGCACTGCATACCACTGGGTGAAATTGTTGATTGAACCCTTGGCTGCGGAGTAGGCGGGAATCTTGGTCAGGGGGCGGATTGAGTTCATCGAAGAGATGTTCAGCACATTGCCCTTGCCGGCCTCGATCATATCGGTGGTGAACACCATAGTGGCAAGCAGGGTGCCCTTGAAATTGAGGTCGTAAACGAACTGAAAACCGTCCATATCAAGACCGTAGAAAGTATCGGCCAGGTCGTCGTCCTTGCTCATCTGCTCAACCTTGCAGGTAGCCTTGGGAGAGTTTCCGCCGGCGCAGTTGATGAGGATGTCAATCTTTCCGAGCTTCTCGTGAATCAGGTCGCGGGCCTCGAGCAGGGCCTGTTTGTCGGTGGTGCTGGCAGAGATGCCTATGCACTTGATGCCGAATTCCTTTGCGATGGCCTCTCCCTTTGCGGGGTTGTCAGCGCTGCGGCTGATGACTGCGAGGTTCACTCCGGCCTCGGCCAGACCCCTTGTCAGAGCCATTCCGAGGATTCCGAATCCACCTGTGATGACGCAGTTGCGTCCTTTCAGATCTTCAAAAGAGTATTTCATCGCAGCCGGATTATTTGTTGAACAGGATCTTCACGTGCCTCTCGCCCAGGTTGTCTGCAATCTGCTTTCCAATCACGTCGGCGTGCTTCTCGAGAGCGGGGATGTACTCGTCCTTGAGCTCGGCGGCAATCTTGAAGCTGACGTGGAGGAGCTGACGCATAGAAGGATTGTAGAGAGGGTCTGACTCGTTGTGGCGCAGGGCCCTTGCGAACTTGTCTGCATCCCACTTGTCAACCTCGTCGGGATCGGGAAGCTCATCTACGTGAACGTCGATTACGGTAGCGTAGGGAACTGTCAGCTCATCCATACGGCCGAGAGCCTGACGGTAAATCTTCTTGGCAAGTGCAAGAGCGTCGGCATCGGCTACAGAAAGACCGATGATCTCCTCAAGCCAGGTGGTACCTGCTGTCTTGATGTGGATGCCCCTGTCGTACTTCTTGAGAAGCTTGCCCATAATGGGATAGATGGAGAACTTGTCGCTTCCGGAGTGGATTGAGAGCTTCAGGTTCTCGGGCAGTCCGTACTCCTTGATGCACTCGTTGATGACCTGCAGGTCCTCCTCGAACTCCTTCTCGAACTGGGCAAGGTCGCCCTGATAGTCAACACCCTTGTTGAACCTTCCGGTGAACTTGGGAGCGATGGTCTGGGCGGGGATGCCTTCGCGGGCAATCTCGCGCAGGATGTAGCGGAGCTCCTCGGGAGTCTGGGCCACGTCAACCTCGTCCATAGAAACCTCAGTCACGAAGTTGCCTTCGCCCTTCTTCTCGCAGATATGACGGTAAATCTTGCCGGCTTCCTTGATAGCGGGCAGGAAACGCTCTTCCAGCGAGCCTTCCTTTCCGATGTAGTCGGCAACGTCGATGGTGAAGAAGTCACAGGCATCGATGAACTTGTCTACATTGTTGAGGTTGATGTGGTCAGCATCAACGAAGTACTGATCCTTATAACCGAGGGCGGCAACGGCTGCATCAGCCTCCTCGCGGGTCTCCATAGGAACGGTTCCTACGATGGTGTGCTCGCGGTTGGACTTGTTCCATACGGGGACGAAATGAACGCCATACTCCTGTTCAACCTTGAGAAGGGCCTTGAGCTGGTTTACTCCCTCGTGGGCGAAACGGTCGCCTATACCGAATGAGTATTTTCCTATTGTCATCATTGTTGTATTGGTATTAGTTGGTTATGCAATGTAAGTACCGGCAACGGTGTCTCCGCCGTGTCCTGTCCAGTTGGTGTGGAAGAACTCTCCTCTCGGGCGGTCGGTGCGCTCGTAGGTATGGGCTCCGAAGAAGTCTCTCTGGGCCTGAAGCAGGTTGGCCGGGAGCCTCTCGCAGCGGTAGCCGTCATAGTACTCGAGGGCGGCGCTCAGGCAGGGAGCAGGAACTCCGCTGGTGATGGCTGTTGCGAGTACGTTTCTCCAGCCCTGCTGAGCCTCGGCGAGCTTGCCGCTGAAGTAAGGGTCGAGAAGTATGTTTGCAATCTCGGGATTATTGTCGAATGCCTCCTTGATCTTGCCGAGGAAGACGCTGCGGATGATGCAGCCGCCTCTCCACATAAGGGCGATTCCACCATAGTTCAGGTTCCAGCCGTACTCCTTGGCTGCAGCTCTCATAAGGGCATAGCCCTGGGCGTATGAAACGACCTTGGCGGCGAACAGGGCCTTGCGCAGGTCCTCGAGGAAAGCCTTCTTGTCGCCCTTGAACTCTGCGGGCTTGGGACCCTGGAGTATCTTGGAAGCGGCAACTCTCTCGTCCTTCTGGGCTGACAGGCAGCGGGCGAATACGGACTCTCCGATAAGGGTTAGGGGCACACCCTGGTCAAGGGCTGAAATTGCAGTCCACTTGCCGGTACCCTTCTGGCCTGCAGTATCGAGGATATAGTCAAGCACATACTTGCCGTCCTCGTCCTTCTTGGCAAGAATGTCGCGGGTAATCTCCACCAGATAGCTGTCCAGATCGCCCTTGTTCCACTCGGCGAATACCTCGTGCATCTCTTCGTTGCTCATTCCGAGTATGTCCTTCATTATCTGATAGCACTCGCAGATGAGCTGGATGTCACCGTACTCGATGCCGTTGTGCACCATCTTTACAAAGTGGCCGGCTCCGCCTTCTCCCACCCAGTCGCAGCAGGGTGAACCGTCGGCAACCTTGGCGCAGATGCCCTGGAAAATGGGCTTTACGTAAGGCCATGCGGCAGGCGATCCTCCTGGCATCATTGAAGGTCCCTTCAGGGCGCCTTCCTCTCCGCCTGATACTCCGGTGCCTATATAGAGCAGACCCTTGCTCTCCACGTAAGCGGTGCGGCGTGCGGTGTCGGGGAAGTGGGTATTGCCGCCGTCGATGATGATGTCACCCTTATCAAGCACGGGGATGAGCTTATCGATGAAGTCATCGACTGCCTGACCGGCCTTGACCATAAGGAAGACCTTCCTCGGGCTCTTAAGTGAAGCGACGAAGTCCTCAAGAGAGTGGGCTCCGTAGATGTTCTTGTCCTTCCCGCGGCCGTTGATGAACTTGTCCACCTTCTCCACGGTACGGTTGTAAACGCTTACATGGAAGCCTTTGCTCTCCATGTTGAGGACCAGGTTCTCGCCCATCACGGCAAGACCGATAAGTCCGATATCAGAAATTGGTTCCATTGTTTGTTGGTATTATTATTTGTTTCTTAATCTGTTACGACATTAAAGTCAAGCTGCCGAAGCGCCTTTTCCATTTCGGCAGTGCCTGCTTTGAGATGAAGCGTGAAGGCCGAAGGTTCGCGCCTTATCTGATAGTCTCCCCTCAGGGTCTCAAAGAGCTCGGGATGCTCCCTCAGCCTGAAGCTGTCCTGCTCCACCTCATAGGTGTGGAGTATGGCTTCACTCAGAACCTGCTGGAAAGTCTTCCCCACGGCATCGATACTGAAATCCAGACTCTGCTCGGGAGCGGGCATCTGAGAGGGTTTCCAGTCTGCAAGAGGCAGGCCAAGAATCTCGGAAACCGTTCTCACGCTGGCAATCGTTCCGTTGGCCTTGCCGTCAGCGCTGTAGCCGGCGATATGGGCCGTAGTGATGTCCAGCAGCGAAATCAGTTCCCTGTCCAGGTCCGGCTCGCCTTCCCATACGTCCAGCACGCCGCCTTTCAGCCTTCCCTCCTTGAGGGCCTGCTTGAGGGCTTTGTTGTCCACGACCTGTCCCCTTGAAGAGTTGCAGAGTATCTGGTCAGAACGCATTGAAGCAATCCTGCCCTCATCGAAAAGGTGCACTGTTCTGTCTTCGCCTTCCTTGTTGAGAGGCACGTGAACGGTGATTATGTCACACGAGCGTATAATCTCATCGAGACTCACAAAGCCTTCGGCACCCTCTTTACGGGCCCTTGGAGGGTCGTTCAGAAGGACTTTCATCCCCAGAGCGGAAGCGGCACAGGCCACCTTGCTGCCCACATTGCCTACTCCCACCACTCCGAGAGTCATCTTCGAGAGGTCGAAGCCGTATTTTGCGGCAAGGGTACAGAGCACCGAGCCCATATACTGCTTGACGGACCAGGAGTTGCAGCCCGGAGCGTTGCGCCAAACTATGCCATTGCTCTCAACCCACTGGGTATCAATATGGTCGAAGCCTATGGTAGCTGTCGCAATAACCTTCACCGAGGAGCCTTCCAGCAGCTCGCGGTTGCATATAGTACGGGTGCGGGTGATGATGGCATCAGCATCCCTGACATCTTCGCGCGTAGTCTTCTTGCCGCTCAGGTACACCACTTCGGCGTAAGGCTCGAGCACTCCGCGAAGAAAAGGAATCTTGTCGTCGCAAACTATCTTCATCTTCACTAGTCTTTGAATCTGTCAGGATGGGCCCAGAGTCCGAGTGCCGGATTGGAAATATAATAGACCTCCTCCCCGTTCACGGTGTTCCAGCCGTCCTTGAGATTATCAACATCGTACTTTTTCATCGTCTCCTCAAGAGAGCCGTAGGAGAATCCCACCATCTCGATTTCCTCCCGGCTCATAGCGGGTCCGGGGCAGTAGGTAATCTTGAAACGGCCTTCTGAAGAACCGTGGATCAGGTGGGCCGAGGCGCCCAGGTTGTCCTGAAGGTCCTTGTTGGCATTGGTGCACTCGATGGTATGGGGCGTACCCTTATAGCCGTATTTGCGGATAAGTCCATCGATGGTCTTGTCCTCTCCGAACTCCTTCAGGGCGGGAGCGAGAACAATCAGCTCCCCTCCGTCGGCAATCGCCATCCTGGTGCGGTACACGCTCTTGTTGCCGAGCCAGGTGCTCTTGAACTCAGTGGGATCCAGATACACTATGCACTTTTTGATCTGGTGGTCAACCATAATGAAGTTGGTCTCCAGGCTCAGGTCTGCGGCCTTCTGGAAGCACTCGAAGTCGTCGCCCACAAAAAGTCCGCGGGTGACCATCTCTCCGCTCTGCTCGTCCTTGGCCCTGACAGTGAGCACATATACTATAGGTATATTCTGAGCGTAATGGACCTTGGCGTACTCAAACACATCCCTGACGGGTGATTTGGCCCTTCCCATTATGCGCTCCATCCCGTAGCAGGCTCCGATGTAGTGGCTCTTGTTGATAAAGTCCGACCCGCCCACACCGACGAAGATGTTCTTGGTGTAGTTGGCCATTCCGATAACCTCGTGGGGCACAACCTGGCCTATGGACAGAATCAGGTCGAACGAATCGTCCAGCAGAAGCTTGTTCACCTGGGCGTTCATCTCGTAGTCCAACTTGCCTTCCGACACTTCCCTGACATAGGACGAGGGTACCACTCCTATGGTACGCACATCATTTCTCCAGTCGTGGTCGCGGAACAGGCTCCTCGGAGTCCCGGGGAACATATCCGCAATCTGGGCGTCGGTCATTGGAGTGTGGGTGCCGAGGGCCGGCATCACATCGGTGAGCTTGTCCCCGTAGTACTCGTAAACCATATCGGTGATGGGCCCGGCGAAGGAATTGAGTCTGGTGTAATCCGGAGGGATGGCCATAACTCTTTTCTTCGGCCCCATAGCCTCAAACACCGAAAACAGGGCGTCACGCACCTGATCAGGGGTGATGACGTCCGTTTTTGAACCTCTGGCGTAGTATAACATCCCGAAAACTATCTTTTAACTCGGGCGTTGCCCTGCCATATGCTCCATACCTGCTCCTCGTCTGCGGGCTGGCCGTAGTCGGTAAGCATAGTGGTGGCGAGAGCACCGCTGGCCCAGCCGAACTGGATCCACTTCTCGCTCTCCCAACCCTTGAGGATGGCGTAAAGCATTCCTCCCACGAAGCCGTCTCCTCCGCCGATGCGGTCGAGCACGTGAATCTCGCGGGGCTCCACAACGTGCCAGTCCTCACCTTCGAGCATAATGGCTCCCCAGTTGTGGCTGTTGGTATTGTTCACCTGACGCAGAGTGGTGGCGAACACCTGGGCGTTGGGATACTGCTTCTTCACGCGGGAAATCATCTCCTTGAAGCCTTCAATCTTGGAAGCGATATCCTTTCCGCCGGCCTCGGGACCTTCGATGCCCAGACACAGCTGGAAGTCCTCCTCGTTGCCGATAAGAATATCGGAGATGCTGCATATTTCAGAGAAGATGTCGTGCAGCTCCTGCTCCCTTCCGACCCAGAAAGAAGCCCTGTAGTTGAGGTCGAAGCTGATGCGGGTGCCGTATTTCTTGGCGGCGCGGGCTATCTCGAGGCAGAACTTGCTGGTCTGCGGGCTGAGAGCCGCGATGAGTCCTGAAAGATGGACTATCTGCACTCCCTCCTGTCCGAAGATGCGGTCCAGGTCGAAGTCCTTCACGTCCAGAGTCCTTCCCACCTCACCGGCGCGGTCGTTCCACACCCTGGGGCCGCGGGAGCCGTAGCCGCTGTCGGCTATGTTGATCTGATGACGATATCCCCAGGGGCCTCCCTGAGGCACTTCAGGACCTTCGAAGTCCATCCCTCTCGAACGCAGGTTGCTCTTGATGAAAGAAGCGAACGGGCTTCCCTTCACGAAGGTGGTAAGCACCTTGACGGGCAGGCCCAGATAAGCGGCCACGCTGGCCACATTGGTCTCTGCACTTGTAGCCTGCAGATGGAATACGTCACTGCTCTGGACAGGCTGTCCGTTTTCGGGAGTGATTCTGAGTCCCATACTTGTGGGGACGAGAAGGGCATATTTGCAGCCCTGCTTAAGTGAAATGTTCATACTTATCGTAATGTTTACTATCTGTTCTTGTTCTCGGGGCCGCCTGACCACTCGTGCGATGCTCCTCCCTTGTGCTGGGGCCTTGCCTGCTGGGCCTTTGCTTCCTCAGTCTCGGTAAGGGTCAGGTTCTCATATACTATATCGCTGAGAAGGTACTGGTCAGGATTCTCCACTATGTCAATCGCCTTGCGGGTGCAGGTCACAGTGCAGTTGCGCATAGTGATGTGCTCGCCGTATGACATGGGGATGTCCTCCCTTCCCTTGAGGTCGAAGAACTGGGTCCATGGGTGAACATAGAAGAAATTGCCCACTGTGCCGGTAATATTCTCGACGAGGATATATTCATATTTCTGGGGAGTGTCGGGCCTCATCTTGAGCCACAGCACCCTGCTGGAACCGGCTCCCACGCAGTTGCGCAGGATGATGTTCCTTCCGCCCACACATTCGCTTCCGAAAGTCACCATTGCCGAGCCGGGACCGAACCAGCAGTCCTCGATGAGGATGTTGGAGTTGGTGCCGTTGTCGGGATCGGTGTCGGCCCAGGGGCCTTTGCCGCCCTTGATGGCAATCAGGTCGTCGGAGTTCTGGAAGCGGCAGCCGCTGATATGCACATTGTTGCAGGCATCCACATCAACTCCGTCCGAGCTGGGTGCGGGTATGGGAGACTTGGGGGCAAAGATGACTATGTCCTTGATTCTCACGTGGTCGCACTTGTAGAAATGGGTGGTCCAGAAACCGGGATTGCGAAGGGTCACGCCCTCCAGGGTGACATTGTTGCTGCCTGCGGCATAGAAGAGCCTGGGACGGAGAGCTTCGAGATTCGTGCATTTGGGGTTCACCTTGCGGCGGGTCCAGAAATCCCTCCAGTAGCGCAGACCGTTGCCGTCGATCACGCCCTCTCCGCGTACTGAAAATCCGTCCACATCATAAGCATTCACAAGGGCGGCGATATAAGGCTGGATTACGCCTTCAATATGCACCGGGACAATTGCATAGTCGGACACGTCGTCGCTGCCTTTCAGGACTGAGCCCTTCTCGAGGTAGAGGTGGGTACCGGACTTGAAGAACAGCGAGCTGGTGAGATAAACTCCCTCGGGAACCACGACAGTGCCTCCGCCCTGCTCTGCGGCCAGGTCTATGACTTTCTGGATGGCCTCGGTCTGCAGAAGCGTGCTGTCCTTCACTACTCCGTAGTCGGTAAGCACGAAGCGTCGGGCCTGCTTCCCGCTGACTTTCTCTCCCTTGGAGGTAAACCATTTGTCCATCTTGCTGCCGTCAGGCCATACGTCCGCCCTGCAGACTGAACCCAGGGCCAGGATAATGCTCAATGATGCTAAAAACTTCTTCATTACTTGGATATCGGTTAATAATGTCATTTGAGTTCAAAGATACGGATTATTTTTGACATTTTTCGTATTTTTGTAGCATCATTGACCGCATAAACACACAAACGATACCACTATGTTTTACAAACGCTCTCTCCTTTTGGCCGCGCTATGCTTTTTGTTTGCAGGCCTTGGCGCCTCCGCACACGAAGTCAGCGCGGACGAGGCTCCCTTCCCTTTCGAGCCGCTGCAGATGTTCGACTTCCCCGCAAGGGACTTTCCGATTACCCGCTACGGCGCCCGCAAAGACGACCCCAAAGCCACGATGAAAGCTTTCGAAAAGGCAATGCAGGCCTGCAACAAGGCCGGAGGCGGAAGGGTGGTAGTCCCTCAGGGAGAATGGGTTACAGGGACAATACACTTCAAGGACTCTTGTCTCCTCTACCTTAGCGAAGGCTCTACTCTGGTTTTCGAAGACGACCCTTCTTTGTATCTTCCCGCCGTCCATACCTCCTGGGAAGGCACCGAATGCATGAACTACTCGCCCCTCATATATGCTTTCGGATGCAAGAATGTGGGCATCGCCGGCAGCGGCACCATCGCCCCCAAGATGGACTTCTGGCGCACGTGGTTCGCAAGACCCGAAGAGCATATCCAGGCCACTCGCCAGCTCTACGCGATGTGCTCGACCGGAGTTGCCGTGGAGCATAGGCGTATGGAAGAAGGGAAGGCCAATATGAGGCCCCATCTAATCCAGTTCAACCGCTGCACCAACGTGACCCTTGACGGCTTCAAAATCAGGGAAAGTCCGTTCTGGACCATTCATCTGTACCTGTGCAAGGATGCCTGGGTGCACGGCCTCGACGTGTATGCCCACGGCCACAACAACGACGGCATCGATATCGAGATGACCAGCCGTGCCGTCGTCGAGGACTGTGTCTTTGACCAGGGAGACGATGCCGTGGTTCTGAAATCCGGCCGCAACCAGGATGCCTGGAGGCTCGCCACCCCCACCGAGGACATCGTAATCAGACGCTGCACCGTGGTCCAGGGCCACTGCCTGATGGGCATAGGAAGTGAGATGGCCGGCGGGGTCAGGAGGGTGTATATGCACGACTGCCATCTCTCGGATGCGGCCTACAGGTTGTTCTACCTCAAGACGAACCACCGCAGAGGCGGCTTCATCGAGGATATCTGTATGGAAAATGTCACCGGCAAGAGCGTCAGGACGGTATTCGAAATCGACACTGACGTGCTTTACCAGTGGAGGGACATCGTCCCCACTTTCGAGACCGCAATCACCAGGATACGCAACATCAGCCTCATCGGAGCCGACTGCGAGCAGGCCGATGCCGTGTACAGGATCAACGGAGACTCGCGCGACCCTGTCCAGGGAGTTCTGCTGAAAGACGTCCACATCGGAAAGGTGAACAAGTACATCAACGAAAGCACCAACTGCAGGAATGTGGTCACGGACAATGTGGTCTGGGACAGTTTCGATGCTTCAGGCACGGAATTTCTTCTGAACGGCTTTGCTCCCGGAATCTAGAATCAAAGACTCAACTCTCCTATACTCAAATATATGACAGCATTTTCTATACTCGCAGCCTATATCTTTTCCTTCTTTGTCGGACAGTCCGACGGGTTGCACCTCGCATACAGCCGGGACGGCTTCAACTGGACCCCGATAGCCGACAACCGGCCCCTTCTCAAGCCCGAAATCGGCGAAGACAAACTAATGCGCGACCCCAGCATCTGCCAGGGCCCGGACGGCACTTTCCATATGGTCTGGACCTCCAGCTGGACCGACCGCATCATAGGGTACGCAAGTTCCACTGACCTTATCCACTGGAGCGAGCAGAAGGCCATACCCGTAATGATGCACGAGAGCGAGGCCCACAACTGCTGGGCTCCAGAAGTGACCTGGGACCCTGCCTCCAAACTCTTCTACATCTATTGGGCTACAACAATCCCCGGCAGACACTCCGAAGTGCAGACTTCAGACTCCGAAAAGGGCCTCAACCATCGCATCTACTACACGACCACCAGGGATTTCGAGACTTTCAGCCCCACGGCTATGTTTTTCAATCCCGAGTTCAGCGTGATTGACGCAGCGATAGTCCGGGACCCCAGGACCAAAGAATACATTATGGTCGTAAAGAACGAGAACAGCGCCCCTGCCGAGAAGAATTTGAGGGTGACGCGTACCCGCAAGCTCAAGAAGGGCTTCCCCACCGAAGTATCCGAGCCCATCCACGGGCCTTTCTGGGCCGAAGGTCCCTCGCCACTGTTCCTCGAAGACGGCTCGCTGATAGTCTATTACGATATGTACCGCGACCATCGCTACGGAGCTTCCATCAGCCACGACGGGGGACACAGCTGGAGCGAAGTAGAGCCCGGAAAGCTGAATCTTCCCGCCGGAATACGCCACGGAACAGCCTTCAAGGTGGATGAGAGCGTGCTTGACAAGCTGCTGGACTATTACTCCAAGGCAGCTCCCAAGCCCCTGTATCTCGACCCCGTGAACGATGCCCCCACAGACCCGAAAATCGTTCGCAGCCGTCAGGACGGAAGGTGGTATATGTTCTACACCTCACGCCGGGGCAATCTCAAGGACGGTAAGGGTGCCGAGTGGGTCCACGGCTCTCCGATTGGCATCGCCGTATCTGACGACCTTATACACTGGAATTATCTGCAGGACGCAAAAATAGGCTACGCTCCCGATTCCGAGCCCACTTACTGGGCTCCGGGCATAGTGGACGACGGGAAGCTGTACCATATGTTCCTGACTTACGTCCCCGGAGTGTTCAGCGACTGGAACCACCCGCGCAACATTGTCCATCTCACAAGCCAGAACCTTCTGGACTGGAAGTTCGAGTCTGTCGTTCCGCTTATGTCGGACAAGGTCATCGACGCCGAAGTGGTAAGGCTTCCCGACGGGAAATGGAGGATGTGGTACAATCAGGAGCCGGGAGGGAAGCTCATTGCGAGCGCCGATTCCGATGATCTCTACATTTGGAAGGACAACGGCCTGACAGAAGGCATAGGCCGCTGCGAAGGGCCGAGCGTGTTCTTCTGGAAGGGTAGCTGGTGGATGGTTACAGACGAGTGGAAGGGCTTTGCCGTGTTCAGAAGCGACGATGCCCTGCACTGGACACGTCAGGAAGGCAATATCCTCTCGGAAAGCGGCAACACCGACACCGACCGCACCCGTGGCGACCATTGCGATGTGCTGGTCCACGACGGCAGGGCCTTCATTTATTACTTCTGCCACGCTTCGGGCGAAGAAATCCGCAAAGGAACGAACCCCAACCGCACCGTCATCCAGATTGCCGAGCTCAAACTGGACCCCGGAACCGGAATGATGGTCTGCAACAGAAACGAAATCGTTACCTTACCTTAGGCACATTTGCGCTCTGCGGCCGTAAATGCTCCTTCCCTGTCAGCGGGAAGGAGCTGCGCTGGGCTTGTCGTCCTTCTCCAGGACCTGAGGGGCCAGATTGCGATAAGGCGAGTCAATCCAGCGGAAGTCTTCCACCCTGTCGGGACAGGCGGGATTGAAGCCGCTGAAGTTAATTATATGGTCTGCAATCCCGAGTCCGCTCAGCTGGATGGCTCCGACCATGCATTTTGCAAGCTCGAAGGCTCCATAAGCATTAAAATGGGTATTGTCTGCAGTATCTTTGGTCATTCCGGGATATGAGCCTGCGGGATAGTGGACAAAGGCCTTCTTAGAATCCTCGACTCCAAGAGCCTCATAGAAGACAGCCGACATGCTGTGGAGGTCGATGAAGCACACCCCTTCCCTCGAGGCCACCCACTTCATTGCTTCCGGATAGTCCAGATGGGTCTCGACGATTTTGCCTTCGGAGTCGAAATTACGCCTGTGGGTAGGAGATACCAGCACAGGGATTCCGCCTTTGGCGCGCACTCTGTCTATGAAGGTTTTCAGCTGGGTCGCGAAGTAGTAATAAGCTCCTCCGCCGGGCCTTGAGTTGATTTTCTGGTCATTGTGGCCGAACTCCACAAGCACATAATCTCCGCTCTGGAGCACCGACAGGATTTTGTCCAGCCGTCCTGCTCCTATAAATGTATCGGTCCTCTCCCCGCTTTCGGCATAGTTCGCAACGGCTATGCCCTCGTCCAGGAAGTAAGGGAACATCTGCCCCCAGCTGGCCCAGGGCTCATTGTCCTGGTCGACTACGGTCGAGTCTCCGCACAGGAACACCGTGGGCACATTCACTTTCTCTATGGTGATTTTCTGCACTGCCGGAGCGCTGCCCAGAATCTCCAGATTGAGGCAGTCGTCCCAGTTCAGTTTTCCGTACTCGCGGGATTTGAGGTTCACCTTTCCGACCTGCTCCCCTGCCTGGTTGCGTATGACGGGGTCCCGCTTGTTCACCACGAAGCTGATTGTTTTCTGCTCCCCTTTAGCCGTAATGACCCCGTTTGCGAAAAGCCTTCTGGACTCTGCCTTGATAAAGGTATCACCTGCTCTGCGGCGGGAGCCCAAAATCACTTTTACCAGATAATTTCCGTCCTCGACGGGTACATCCAGGCAGAAAGGCTCCTGGACAGCATTGTTCTCAGCGGTGAAAACTGTTCTTTCCTGAGCATTAGCTTCAGGCGAAAGGGCGGCAATCAGCACAGAAAGGGCCGCCGGGATTAAGGATAAATACAATTTCATGATAATTGGTATATGATTTGCGGGTTATTTGGCAAAGTAAATGATTTTTTATACCTTTATCAAATCAAAACACATAACAATGGCACGAAGAGAAGCATTCAAAATGTTCCTGAAGCCCGGATTCGAAGACGAATACAGGCGCAGGCACGCCGCCATCTGGCCCGAGCTCAAGAAGCTCCTTTCCGACAGCGGCGTCAGAAATTACTCCATCTATTGGGACAAAGACACCAACATCCTGTTCGCTTATCAGGAAGTCGAGGGAGACGAAGGTTCTCAGGATATGGGAGGCAACCCGGTAGTCCAGAAGTGGTGGGACTATATGGCCGACATCATGGAGGTCAATCCCGACAACTCCCCCGTTTCCATTCCCCTGGACGAGCGTTTCCATATGGACTAAGTTTAAGATTTCAACGGTTTTACATTCATCCGGCCCCGAAAGGGTCGGATTTTTTATTTAATAAAGAATTTTACTATATACAAATTATTTACACAAATAATTGATTGTACCGTTACACATTTAAGATTTTTTGCTACATTTGCCGTCATAAAACCACTATATTATTAACAAAACAAAGACCTGATGAAGTCTACATTTTCACTTAAGTCCCGTGTGCTGATTGCACTCGTGGCTTTTGCTGCCGCTCTAACCGGCAGCCAGGCTCTTGCCCAGAACGCCCGTATAGGGGGGTCAGGTAGAGTCGTTGATTCTAAGGGAGAAGCAATCATCGGAGCTTTCGTTGTTGAGCAGGGCAGCACCAGCAATGGTGTCAGCACTGATGTCGACGGAAAGTTCCAGATTAATGTCGCTCCCGGTAAAAACCTTGAAATATCCTGCATCGGCTACATTACCAAGGTAGTCGCAGCCTCTACAGGAATGACTGTTGTTCTCGAAGACGACAATCTGATGCTCGAAGAGACCGTCGTCGTAGGATACGGTGTGATGAGGAAGAAAGACGTTACCGGAGCAATGGTAAGCGTCAGCTCTCAGGAACTACTTTCAAATCCGGCGAATAATGCCGTTGAAGCCCTTCAGGGTAAAGCGGCCGGCGTATCCATTTCTACTGCAGGTATTCGTCCTGGTTCTGTAGGAAAGATTACCGTCCGCGGTGTGAACTCCACCACCAGAAAGGACCCTCTCGTAGTCATTGACGGTATTGTAGGCGAGTCTGTAGGCCTTGATATGCTGAACCCTCAGGATATCGAATCCATTGAAGTGCTTAAGGATGCGTCCGCAACCGCCATCTACGGAGCTCGAGGAGGCAACGGCGTAGTTCTTGTGACTACAAAGCGCGGAAACAGCGGAAGGGTAAACCTCAGCTATAGCGGCACCCTGACAACCGAGAAGATTCACGATGTCGTTCCTATGATGAATGCATCTGACTACATTGAGTGGAGAAGATGGGGTTACTACTATGCTGGCCTTGGCCCTCGTGCCGACGAACCCACTATTCAGAATGACCGCAAGCTATTCACTTCATACGGCGCAGATGAAACCGCATGGGCAAACGTCCTCAAGGGTTATGGTGTATCTTGGGACGAGTGGAACGCAAATCAGGCCGGAATTACCCCCAAGCACGCTTGGGACGGTTCAAAGGTAACATCTACCGATTGGACCCAGTTCACTGACAGAGTAGGTATCACCCAGGAGCACACCCTCAGCGCGAGCGGCGGAAACGACAAGATGAATGCTTATGTTTCTTTCGGATACCTCAATCAGAAGGGTACCAATGTCGGACAGGACTACACCCGTTACACTGTAAGAACCAGTGTTGACGTCAATCCCGTAAAATGGTTCAAGATGGGCGGATCAATGAATGCCCGCTTCTCAGATCAGGAGTACGGTATCGACAACTCCGGCGGTATTGCAAGCAATATCCCCGGTTCACTTCACGACAAGGCAAGGAACATTTTCACATATGCACTTCCTTATGACAAGGATGGAGAGAGAGTCATCTATCCCGGTGGCGACAGCACCATTCCTACCGTTGTTGATGAAGTTGGAAAGTCTGCAATCTCCAACCTTGAATACCAGCTTTCAGCCAGCTTGTACGGTGAGCTTGACTTCGGCAAGATGTGGGAGCCTCTCAAGGGTTTGACCTTCAGAACCAATTTCGGACCTCAGTTCAGACTCGGCCAGAGCTACAGGTATATGTCTGCTGACTGCGTGAACAGAGTAAGCCAGGGTCTGGATTATGTAAGTTCAAATGCCAGAAAGAATTTTTCTTGGCTTCTCGACAATATGATTTCCTACAACAGGGCTTTCGGCGACCACTATGTGAATGTCACCCTGCTTCAGGAAGCATGGTCAAGAATGAGCACTACTCTCTACAGCATGAGCGGTACCGGTGTTGCTCTCGGAATGACCCAGAAATGGTGGGGATTGAACAGCAAGTCAGTTACCACCCTCAATTCTCCCAGCTACAACTCTCTTACCGAAGCCCAGATGGCTTCATACATGGCCAGAGTTAACTATAGCTTCAAGGACAAGTACATCGCAACAGTTTCCCTGCGTTACGACGGTGCTTCTCAGCTTGGTACCGGACACAAATGGGCTATGTTCCCTTCAGTCGCTCTCGGATGGAGAATAGATCAGGAAGGCTTCATGAAGGATGTTCAGTGGCTCGATCAGCTCAAACTCAGAGCAGGTTGGGGAAAGACCGGTAACTACTCTGTGGGCGAATACTTCACCAAGGATGTACTTACCTCAGGTATTGTAGTTCAGGGCGACAAGGGTACCACCGAATACTACACCCCTACCACTCTTGCCAACAACTCAATCGGCTGGGAAGTCACCACAATGTACAATGTCGGCATTGATTTCGGCGTTCTGAAGAACCGCATTTCCGGTGTATTGGATATATATCAGAACTACACAAACGGTATCATCTTCAACGTTTCTCTTCCTGCAGTATCCGGATCAACCGGCACAAAGGACAATGTCGGAAAGGTACGCAACTACGGCTTTGACTTCACTCTGAACTCAATCAACATCAGCAAGAAGGACTTCTCTTGGAAGAGCATCCTGAATCTGAGCTATAACAAGAACAAGATTATTGAGCTCCAGAACGGCCAGGAGGATATGGTTTCCAGCAACCTGTTCATCGGACAGCCTGTAGGCGTTATCTATGGTTACGAGAGCGCCGGCCTTTGGAAAGACACCCCTGAAGACCTTGCTGAAATGGCAGAATTCAACAAAAATGGCCATAACTTCCAGCCCGGTATGGTTAAGCCTGTTGACCAGAACGGAGACCATAAGATTGAGTCTAACTATGACCGTGTAATTATTGGCAATACCCGTCCTCTGTGGAATATGGGATTCACAAACACCCTCAACTGGAAGAACTTTGAGCTTGCTATTTTCATATACGGAAACTTCGGCTTTATGGCCCAGACTGGACAGTATCAGGGTGGCCGCGAGCCTGTAATCTCAATGAACTACTATAATGAGAATAACAAGGCGAATGCAGAATACCAGCGTCCTTTCTTCAATACCGCCGGCGGAGACTCATTCTCAGGCATCCTTCTCCAGAAAGACGCTTCATTCCTCAAAGTAAGACAGATCTCTCTTGGTTACTTCGTTCCCCAGAAGGCTGTAAAGGCTTTGGGCCTCAGCTCAATCAAGGTATCTGCCCAGCTCAAGAACCCCTTCTCCATCTATCAGGGAACAAGCTGGATGGATAGCGACTTCATGAGCGGCTCATTCACCAAGGGATTTGTTTTCGGTGTCAATGTAGGTTTCTAATAACATAAAGCGATAATAAGGATATGAAAAAGATATTTATTCTCTTAACCAATATCGTATTGGGAGCTGCATTGGTCATGGGCACATCCTCTTGCAGCGAAGACTTCATCAATGAGACCAAGCGCGATGCCATGTCAAGTGACTGGCTGAATGAGCCGGAAGGTCTTGCATCAATGGCAAGAAGCCTTTATCTCAACTACGGTTACTTCTTCTCCAACGAGTCAAGCTATGCTTACACGAACTACGGCACTGACGAGTTTATGGTAGCAGGTGACAGTTCCAATGAGATGTGGAACACATATGATGCAAGACTCGGATCAACCGTTACACCTAGAGTCAATAGCAATACTCAGGACGTCAACACAATCTGGAACAGTCTGTATCAGTGGATTCAGAGAGCAAACAAGATTATTGCAAAGGCTGATATTCTCGAAGGTTCTCCTCTTAAGGACGAGACTTTGGGTATAGCTTACTTCACCAGAGGATTCAACTATTTGTTCCTTGTGATGCAGTACGGAGACCTCCCTCTCGTTATTGATGCTATCTCAACCCCCGAAAGAGAGTTCACCAGAGCTCCCAGAAAGGATGTTTACGAGCAGATTATCAAAGACCTTGAGGCCGCCTATGGTCTTCTCAGCAGCAATCCCGCCGACGCTACCAAGAACATTGCAACCAAGTACGCTGCAGCCCATTATCTCGCAAAGGCTCACCTTTGGAGAGCTTCCGAAATCAACAACGATTGGAATGCTTCATACAAGGATGCCGATCTTAAGGCTGTCATCAAGTATGCTGACGAAGTCATTGCCGCTCATCCTATAGTAAATGAGTACAACGACCTTTTCAACAACTTCGTAGATTACGACACTTCAATCACAGAGACCAACTCAGAGATTGTATTCTCCAGCGGAAGTTCAAATGCTGACATCAACTACCGTAAGTCTCACTGGGGACTTGCCCTTTTCACTGCCTGGTATCAGGGATTCCCCATGCTCGAAAGAGATGTTGCCGGTGCACGTGAGTATCAGCGCATGAAGACTACTCCTTCCTATGCATACTATCTGTACGATCTCGAGAACGACTCAAGATTCTGGAAATCCTTCAAGACCACATATGCAATCAACGCCACAAAGAAGGTTAAGGAAGTGGAGATCGACGGAACCAAGATGGCTGTCAACGACTACTATACTGGAGACGACAGGAACTTCAGTAAGTACATGGGCGCAATGTACATCATCAACAGGGAGGATTACGGTCAGAAGTACTACAGCGACGAAGTCAATGTAGACAAGGCTCCTACCACCATATCCCTTACCCGTACAGATTATAGGACAGGCAAGAAGATACCTACGATAATGGCACTCAATATCTACGATAAGAGCGGAAATATTGTCGGCACTTCTATGACTCCTGACTATAACACTCCTCACGCTCCTCTTTGCAAATATCTTGACGGTGCTGTAGATAAGAACAACCGTGGAGACGGATTCCGCGACGGTCTGCTCGCCAGGTCTTCAGAGGACTATTTCTTCAAGGCAGAGGCTCTTATCCGTCAGGGTAAGATTAATGAGGGACTTGCTGTCCTGAAGCCTATTCGCGACAGGGCTCAGTTCAAGGCCGGAGAAGCAAGAGATGCGTATGTAGATGGTGGAGCAGCTTTGGCATCCAACAATATGATTACCGGAAAGTACAGGAACATCAGCGCCTTCTATCCTATGAACTCTTACTATTATTCACTCGGTGGATGGGACGATGAGAACTATAGGGCCGCCAAGAACGCTACTGCTTCAGTGCTTCCTGCTGTTACTTCAAGTAACTACCCTGCTGAAGATATGAGGATTATCAATAAACTCGGTTATACCAGCGATTATGACAAGGCTATGTGCTATCTACTCAATGAGAAGAGTAGAGAGATGTACGGAGAGTTCCTCAGATGGATGGATTTGGCCAGAACCAAAACTCTCGAAAAGAGGCTTGTGTTCAACGACCAGGCATACAGCACCACTCTTGTTGACATCACAGGCAGCACTACAGATATGAGCGGTACAACTTACAAGTGTACTTATGGTGGAGATTTTAATCCCAGCAAGCACTACTTCAGACCTATCCCTCAGACTCACCTTGACAATATCACCAAGGATGGCAAGCCTCTTACAGCAGATGAGAAGGCAGCTATGCAGAATCCCGGATATTAATAGTTAAATCCATACTATCTATCAAAGGCACCCGAATTTGTCGGGTGCTTTTTTTCTTTTATACTCAAACCAAGTTTTAAAACCGGAATTCTATGGTAGGATCCATAAAAACAGCAACGGGCTGCCCCTCCCAGAGCAGCCCGGCCAAGTCTTAATTTACAACACACTATTAACAAACCTTAAGACCTGATTTCGTCTATTGAGCAATCGGTGCCTCACGGCAGCAACGCTGACGCTTTTTCTAAAAGCAAATGCTATGCCAAAACTAAGGTACAGGCGCGCGAAATCTATATTTTGAAAGCACTGCGATTATTGCTACCTTTGCGTTAAATTCATTACAAAATGAAAAACCGCATTGTTACACTAATCGCACTGGCGCTCCTCTGCGTCGGGGCAAAAGCCCAGAGTGACGGGCTGAATTCCAAACAATTTTCCAGATACTGGAGCGTAGAGTCCGAATCTCCGGACTATCAGGTCAGCTTCAAAGACGGGGCTTGCGAAATCCTCGCTCCCAAGGGGCTTACTCTCTGGTACAAGGAGAAAATGAAGGGCGACGTGGAAATCGAGTACGACGCCATAGTCTATCAGGAAAAGGAAGGCGACAGGCTCAGTGACCTGAACTGCTTCTGGATGGCTTCGGACCCCAAAGAAGGCTCAGTATTCAAAAGGGCAAAGCAAAGAGGCGGAGTATTTGCAAACTGCGCCCAGATGCAGCTCTACTATGTAGGATTCGGCGGCAACCACAATACCACGACCCGCTTCCGCCGCTACACCGGAGAGCCCGGTCCCGCCATCATCAAGGAGTACAGCGACCCTGAACATCTTCTGAAGCCCAACCACTGGTATCATATCAAACTGGTGTGCTCCCAGGGAAGGGTTCAGTACTGGATTGACGGCGAGCTGCTTTTCGACTATATGGACAGCGAGCCCTACCGCGAAGGTTGGTTCGGCTTCCGCACGACCCTTTCCAGGACAGCAATCAAGAACTTCAGCTACAAGAACATAGATCCCAAGCCTTTCAGCGAGGCTCCCCTGCACTGGATAGGACAGACTCCCCAGCTCGACAAGGCTGTAAGCTTCGGCGTGCCGTTCAAGAAGGGGGAGGTGGACTCCAACACCGAGCTTGAGCTCAAGGTCGGTGACAGCATCATCCCCTCAGACAAGTGGACCATGGCCAAATGGCCCGACGGATCTGTCAAATGGATGGGAGTTGCTGCCGTTATCCCCGCAGGAAGCGATCAGGCAAGCCTTGTGAAAGCCCAGAAGAAAGGCAAAAACGCAAAGAAAGCTCCCGGTGTAAAGCTCGCTACGCAGACACCTGACCATATTACCGTCAACACCGGAGCAGTCAGCGTGGATATCCCCACCTCCGGCGACAATATAATCGAAGCGATGTATGTGGACGGGCAGAAAGTCGCCGGCAGCGCCACTCTAATCGCATCGGAAGGAGGCAACAGCTACACAGGACGCATCAGCAAGGTCAGCCTTGAGCAGAACGGAGAAGTACGCAGCACCGTCAAGGTGGAAGGAATGCACCACGGAGAGAATGGCCGCGACTGGCTGCCCTTCACCGTGAGGTTGTATTTCTTCAAGGATTCTGACCAGATCAAGCTTGTTCACAGCTTCGTTTTCGACGGAGATCAGGACAAGGACTTCATATCTTCAATCGGGCTGCGCTTCGCCGTACCTATGCGCGAGCAGCTCTACAACCGCCACATCGCCTTCGCCCTTGAAGACGGACAGGTGTGGAGCGAACCCGTACAACCCCTGCACGGACGCAGAGTGCTTACCGACCCCGTTCAGCCCAGGCCCCAGGGCGAGGCTCCCCAGCCTGGAATGCCCCGCAGCCAGAAGAACTGGCAGGTGGACCAGAACAACGGCCAGAGGGTGCCCGAGCCCGAGTATTTCGACCAGAAAGGCCAGTTCCTCATCAAGAACTGGGCAAGTTGGGACAGCTTCCGCCTCAGCCAGCTGACCGACAATTCATACTCAATCAGGAAGAAGACCCAGCAGGACCGTCCCTGGATAGGAACAGTCACCGGGCAGAGGGCTGCCGGATATGTATTTGCCGGAGACCTGAGCGGAGGCTTGGCTGTGGATATGAAGTATTTCTGGCAGTACTACCCTTCAAGCCTTGAGGTGTGCGACGCCAGAAGCGAACAGGCATACATCAATGTATGGCTCTGGAGCCCCGAAAGCGAGCCTATGGACCTCAGGCACTACGATACCGTGGCCCACGACCTCGAGGCCAGCTACGAAGATGTCCAGGAAGGTATGAGCACTCCTTACGGAATTGCGAAGACCCACACCATGGTGCTGATTCCCCAGAAAGCTTTCCCCGGAAAGGAGCAGGTTGCGGAGAGCGCCCGTATGCTCGAGCAGGACAGCCAGATGCTTCCCACACCCGAGTACCTGCACGATGCGCACGCATTCGGAATATGGTCTCTCCCCAGCCGCAGCAATGCCGAAAGGGCCCAGATTGAGGACAGGCTCGACGAAATCATCGACGTTTACAAGAAGCAGGTCGAGGAGTTCAAGTGGTACGGCTTCTGGAACTACGGCGACTTTATGCACTCGATGGACGATGTCAGGGGCATATGGCGCTACGATGTCGGAGGATTCGCGTGGGACAACACCGAGCTGGCCTCCAATATGTGGCTGTGGTATATGTTCCTCAGGAGCGGAAGGGAGGACATCTGGAATCTGGCCGTTGCCATGAGCCGCCACACTACCGAAGTGGACGTATATCATATCGGCCCCTACGCCGGACTTGGCAGCCGCCACAATGTGTCCCACTGGGGTTGCGGTGCCAAAGAGGCCCGTATCGGCCAGGCAGCCTGGAACCGTTTCCTGTACTATCTGACCACCGACGAAAGGTCCGGAGACTTGATGGATGAGACCAAAGACTCAGAGCAGCTGCTCTATGAGATTGACCCTATGAGACTTGCGGCTCCCCGCAGCGAGACTCCCTGCACGGCTCCCGCCCGTTTGAGGATAGGCCCCGACTGGCTCGGATATGCCGGCAACTGGATGACCCGCTGGGAGAGGACAGGCGAGCAGCACTATTATGATATGATAGTAACGGGAATGAAGAGCATTGCCGCCCTACCCAACGGCCTTCTGACCGGAAAGGTAAAGGTTCTGGGCTTCGATCCCGCTACCGGAGTTCTCAGCTGGGAGGGCGATCCCGATTCGATTGGCACCAACCATCTTATGACCATTATGGGAGGTTTCGAAATTATGATGGAGATGATGGAGATGGTTGATGTTCCAGAATTCAACGCCGCCTGGCTCGACCACGCAAGACGCTACCATACCTTCAACGGCTTCAGGGTTTCCCGCCTCAACGCCTATGCGGCCTGGAAGGACCACGATGTGGACTTTGCAAACAAGACCTGGGAGGAGATGAGAAGAGGCATAGACCGCCCCTACAGGCCTAACACCAACGGCGCTGCTACATGGAGCCTGGATGCCATTTATCTGCTCGAAGTTTTACCTTTATAATTTGAACAATGAGAAAAAAACTGCTGACAATTCTATTGCTGACAGTTGTCGCTCTCAGCCTAGGAGCCAGAGAGAAGTACAATTTCAATCCCGGCTGGCTGATGAAGGTCGGGGACATCCCTTCAGCCCAGAAGAGTTCTTTCAACGACAAGGACTGGCAGAAAGTCACCCTGCCCCACGCCTTCAATGAAGACGAAGCCTTCAAAGTTGATATCCACGATCTTACGGATACGATAGTATGGTACCGCAAGCATTTCACTCTGCCTTCTTCGGCTAAAGGAGGGAAAGTTTTCATCGAGTTCGAAGGAGCCCGCCAGGGAGTGGACCTGTACGTGAACGGGACCAAGGTGGGAAGCCACGAGAACGGTGTAATGGCCTTCGGTTTCGACCTTACCCCTTATGTCCGTCAGGGTAAGAATGTGATCGCCGTAAGGGTGGACAACAACTGGGACTTTGCAGAGAGGACCACCGGAGTCAAATACCAGTGGAGCAACAAAAACTTCAACGCCAACTACGGCGGCCTGCCCAAGAACGTATGGCTGCACATCACAGGTCCTGTATATCAGACCCTTCCTCTCTACTCCAACCTTCAGACTACAGGTGTATATGTGTATGCGTCAGATATGCGCATCAAGGAGCGCAGCGCTACTATCAACGCCGAGTCGGAAGTGCGCAACGAGTCGAAAAAGAGCGTCAGCGCCGTCTATAAGGTGGAGCTTCTGGAGCGCGACGGAACCCTTGTGAAAGAGTGGGAAAGCCAGGCCGAGGAGATTCCTGCCGGGCAGACCGTCACCCTGAAGGCCAGTGCAAAGGTCGAAGACCTGCACTTCTGGAGCTGGGGCTACGGATATCTGTACGACGTGCGCACCTCTCTTGTGTGCGACGGGAAGGTCATCGACCAGGTTAACACCCGTACCGGATTCCGCAAGACCCGCTTTGCCGAGGGCAAGATATGGCTCAACGACAGAGTGCTTCAGATGAAGGGCTTTGCACAGCGCACCTCCAACGAATGGCCCGCTCTGGGAATGAGCGTTCCGGCCTGGCTCAGCGACTACTCCAACAATCTTATGATAGAGTGCAACGCCAATCTGGTCAGATGGATGCATGTGACTCCCTGGAAGCAGGATGTGGAGTCTTGCGACAGGGTTGGTCTGATTCAGGCGATGCCTGCAGGCGATGCCGAGAAGGATGCGAAGGGCGAGCAGTGGAGGCAGAGGACCGAGCTGATGAGGGACGCCATCATATACAACCGCAACAATCCTTCAATCATCTTCTACGAGTGCGGCAACGAGTCCATCAGCCGCGAGCACATGCTGGAGATGAAGGAGATCAGGGACAAGTATGACTTCTACGGCGGAAGGGCCATCGGAAGCCGCGAGATGCTTGATATACGCGAGGCTGAGTATGGCGGAGAGATGCTCTATATCAACAAGAGCGCCCACCATCCTTTCTGGGCTACGGAGTACTGCCGCGACGAGGGTCTGAGGAAGTACTGGGATGAGTATTCATACCCCTACCACCCCGAGGGCGCGGGCAACAACAGTTTCCACTCTGCGGCGAGCAACACCAGCGTCAAGGGCAATGCCGCTCCTTACAACCACAATCAGGACCAGTTTGTCGTGGAGCACGTGCGCAGATGGTATGACTACTGGCGCGAGAGGCCCGGAAGCGGCCGGAGAGTGAGCTCGGGAGGCGCCAAGATTATCTTCTCCGACTCCAACACCCATTTCCGCGGAGTGGAGAATTACCGCCGCAGCGGAGTCGTAGATCCCCTTCGCATACCCAAGGACAGCTATTATGCCCACAAGGTGATGTGGAACGGCTGGGTGGACATCGAGTCTGAAGGAGTGTATATCGTGGGCCACTGGAACTATCCTGCAGGGACCGTGAAACCGGTCTATGTGGTAAGCACCGCCGATGAGGTTGAGCTGTATCTTAACGGCCGCAAACTTGACGCTCCCAGGAAAGAATACGAGTTCCTCTATACCTTTGAGAACGTACACTTCGAGAGCGGAAAGCTTGAAGCCGTAGCGCTCACCGGAGGTAAGGAAGTTGCCAGATACAGCCTCGAGACCGCCGGAGAGCCTTATGCAATACGCCTCAAGACCATCGAAGACCCGAGCGGCTGGAAGGCTGACGGAGCAGATGTAGCCCTTGTGGAGATTGAAGTTGTGGATGCTCAGGGCCGCAGATGCCCTCTTGCCAACGATATGATTCACTACACTCTCGAAGGCCCTGCAGAGTGGAGGGGCGGACTTGCCCAGGGCGAGGACAACTTCATTCTGAGCAAGGACTTCCCTGTCGAGTGCGGAGTGAACAGAGCCATTATACGCTCGACCACCCAGGCAGGCAAGATTACCCTTTCTGCCAGCGCCGAAGGCCTCAAGGGTGCGACAGTTCAGATGGAGACCATTCCTTTTGAAGTCAAGGGCGGACTCAGCACCTATATCCCCGCCGACCATCTCGAAAGCAGTCTTTCAAGAGGTGAGACACCCCAGTGTCCTTCTTACTTCGACAGGACTGTGGATGTGGAGATTGTCAGCGCAGTCGCAGGAGCAAACTCCGAGAAAGCCTGCCAGAGCTTCGATGACAATGAGCTCAGCGAATGGACCAATGACGGCAATCTGAATACAGCCTGGATCACATACAACTTCGGACGTATGGCTCAGGTGGACGAGGTTTGCCTCAAGCTAACAGGCTGGAGAATGCGCAGCTATCCCATTGAGATCTACGCCGGAGACACCCTTATCTGGGAAGGCGATACCGAGAAGAGTCTCGGGTACATTCACCTCAATGTGAAGCCTGTGATGACCCGCAACATCACCATCAAGCTCAAGGGAGCATCAATGGATTCGGATGCATTCAGCGGTATTGTGGAAGTTGTGGCACCTGCTGCGGGCGAGCTTGACCTGTTCAAGGCCAAGGACGCCGACAAGCCCAGCCACGAGCTTCGTATCGTTGAAGTGGAGTTCAAGGAAAATCTCCTTCAATAATTATGTTGTTCAGAAAATTCAAATCTGCAGGGGCGCTGTTTATGTCAGCGTCCCTGCTATTCATCTTCCAGCTTTCTGCATTGGGGCAGAGACCGGGGATGAACCGCGCACCGAGCGACTACCCTCCGGCTCACGACCCTGTGGTGGCTTTCTGTGAGGGCAAGTATTACCTGTTTACTACCGGATACGGTGTGGGAGTGATGTCTTCCGTGGATATGAAGACCTGGAAGATGGAAAAGAGTGCTCTCGACCCCATTCCGCAGTGGGCGCTGGAGAGTGTTCCGGGCTACCGGGGCCACACCTGGGCTCCGGACATTCTGTATCATGACGGTCTGTGGTACCTGTATTATTCCTGCTCATCATTCGGCAAGAATTCCTCTGCAATAGGTGTTGCCACCAATAAGACACTAAACCCGGGAAGCCCTGATTTCAAATGGGTTGACCACGGACAGGTGGTAGCATCTGTTCCCGGACGGGACAATTGGAATGCCATCGACCCCAATGTGTTTGTCGACAGTGACGGCAGCGCCTGGATGACTTTCGGCTCGTTCTGGGGAGGCATAAAACTGGTCAGACTGGACGGGAGCCTTCTGAGGGTGGCTCAGCCTGAGGAGTGGTACGGCTTGTGTTTCCGCCCTAAAGGCACCCTTCCCTCCTACGATGAGCCGGACACTGCAATCAAGCCGGACCCCAGAGGCGAGCTTTTCGATCCGGGCGAGGGAGCGGTGGAGGCCCCGTTCATCTTCAAGAAGGGCGACTGGTACTACCTGTTCGTGTCTTACGACCTTTGCTGCCGCGGAGAGAAGAGCACCTACAAGGTGGTTGTGGGACGCTCGGACAAGGTGACAGGACCCTATTACGACCACAAAGGCGTGAGTCTTATGCAGGGTGGAGGGACGATTGTTGTCGAGGGAGACAGACGCTATGCCGGCGTAGGTCACAGCGCAACCGTCAGCTTTGACGGCAAGGACTATCTTTTCTTCCACGGCTATGATATGTCCGACGCTTCAAGGGCCCATCTGCTGGTGCGCGAAATAGTCTGGGACGAAGACCTCTGGCCGAAAGTTCAGCTGTAATTCTTTGAATGTAGGCTCTTTATCTGCACAAAGCAAAATAAATGGAAAAACCTTTGGTCAAATCAGATTATTTTAATACTATTGCATCGTTTTAATAGTATATTAAAACGATGCATAATGATTAAAACGAAAGACATAGTCATATTAGGACGACCCTTACAGTTGCAAGAACGAAGCAAAGCGCAGATGAAAGGAGTTACCATAGGGGACTCTCTTGCATACAAGTTCTACGATGGCGAGTTCCATGGAATGTCCCTAC